>JBJOIT010000106.1:0-3135 GCA_046046915.1 Pseudomonadota bacterium | reverse complement strand
GTGAGCCATGAATTACGTTCTGGTGGCTAGTGCCGAATATGCTCAATTGCATTGCCCGCAAGGCATCACGGCGCATAACTTCAGGGACGTGCCCTTCATAGCCTTCAACCGCAAAGACGATTTGCAGCAGGAGTTTGTGAGTCGATGTCTGGGCCTGAAACGGGTCAGTTTGCGCCAGCGCTTTGTGCCCAGCAGCGAGGGGCAGGTCAATGCGGCGCTAGCGGGCTGGGGCGTGACGACGGTACCTGCGCTGAAGGTGCGGGATCTCTTGGCCAGTGGCGCCTTGGTCAATCTCCGGCCAGACTTTGAGTTGCCGGTGGACCTGTACTGGCACTGCTGGAACCTCGACTCTGCGGTGCTGGACACCCTGACACGGTCGCTCACGCAGGAGGCTGCACGGGCTTTGACGCATGACACCAGTTTGACGGTGCCCTCTGGGCCGTAGAAGCTTTGATGATTGAACCCTGCGGTAGCAAAACAGTCGACTATTTCGTCAATTGACGCGCAAGCCTAAAATATGGGCATGAGTACAGGCAAAGCCCCCAAACGCTCCTTCAAGGAACAAATGCTGCAAGCGCGTGAGGACGCGATCGTGCAGGCCGTCAACCGCTTGTTGGCCGACAAAGGCTTCGAGGCCATGACCGTGGACGAAGTGGCTGCCGAAGTCGGCATCGCCAAAGCCAGCCTCTACAAGCACTTCCCAAGCAAGGAAGACTTGGCTGCTGCTGCCATGGTGCGTGTGATGCGCCGCGCCCAGGCGTTTCTGGCCGAAATGGCGCCGGAACTGGAGGCGCTTGAAAAGCTGCGCCTGGTGGTGCGGTGGACCATGTCCTTGAAGCTGGCGGGCGAAATGCCTTCCCTGCCCAGTCAGAATTCCAGCTTGCGCACGGCCTTGATGAACAGCCAGGATTACATGGAAGGTCTGATGGAGGTGGCAGACACCTTGGGTGCCTGGATCGTCGAGGCTCAGTCCGCCGGGCGCATCAGCAAGCATTTGCCGCCCATCGCGGTGCTCTACACCCTGTACGCACGGGCTTGCGACCCGGTGCTTGAATTTCTCAAAATGGGAGAACAGCACAACGATGAAGAAATCATCGAACTGGTGCTGTACACCTGCTTTGAAGGACTGAACGCCCGCTGAGGGCGAGCAACCGTCCTAATTGCAGGGGGCCTTAGCGGACCAGCAGCACTGGCACTTTGCAGTGGGCCAGTACCTGGGTGGCCACCGAACCCATCACCAGGTTGGCCAGCGCGCTGTGACCATGTGAGCCCATCACGATCAAATCAAACGCACCGGTTTCGCCTTGTTTGCCGATGCATTCGGCAGCGTGACCCACGGCCCAGCTGCTGGTGGCGTTGATGTCGTGGCGAGCCAAAAATTCTGACACTGGGCCCAGCACCTTTTCGGCTTCTTCGGCCTGGTAGCTGTCCACCACTTCCTTGCCCAGTGCCGAACTGGCGCGAGCCGGAATCGCGGGCTGCACGGTGAACAGATGAAACTCGCTCTTGGGGCTGAACACTTCGTTGTGTGTGACCAGGTAGGCCACCATCTTCTTGCTGTAGGCGCTACCGTCGACGGCGAGTAGGATTTTCATGCTTGGGTCCTCAGTATCATGATCAGTGTAACGGGGGGTAAGGTCCCGAACTTGAGTCAGATCAAGAAAGCAAAACAGATTCGAGCCGATTCCGTCGGCCAACCAGGGGAGCAGATGATGGCAGATTTTCAGGGTTCATCGACCACGCCTTTGCGCGCCGGTAGCCGCAGACCTTTCGGCAGGCGGCTCCTGCTGATCCATGGGGTCTTGGGCCTGACAGCCTTGTCTCTGACGCCCCAGTTTTTGTGGCCGGGGCTTGCGGTAGCCGCACCGGCAGCCCCCGTGATGTTGGCCAATGTGTACCGCCCGGACGTGGTGTTGTCCGACTACTGGGTGAGCGAAAAATACGATGGTGTGCGCGGCTATTGGGATGGACATCGCCTGCTGACCCGCGGCGGTGAGGTGGTTGCCGCGCCCGCCTGGTTCACTGCCGGCTGGCCTGAGCAGGCCATGGATGGCGAGCTATGGGCCGGGCGTGGACAGTTTGCCAAGGCTGTGTCCACGGTGCGCCAGCAAGTGCCTAACGATGAGGCCTGGCGCCAGATTCGCTTCATGGTGTTTGATCTGCCTACCCATGGTGGCTCGTTTGACGAGCGCTTGCCGGCGCTCCAGTCCCAGGTCGCGCATATTGCCCAGCCCTGGGTTCAGGCGGTCGCCCATCGCAAGGTGCCGCATCAGGCGGCGCTGCAAGCTCTGCTGATGGCCACGGTCAAAGCTGGCGGCGAGGGCCTGATGCTGCATCGTGGCGCTTCGCTTTATCAGGCCGTACGCAACGATGACTTGCTCAAGCTCAAAACACATGACGATGCAGAAGCCCGGATGGTCGGCCATGTCGATGGGCTCGGCAAGCACCGGGGTCAACTGGGTGCCCTGTGGGTGGAGGTGCCTGCCGCGTCAGAGGGCATGGCCCCGTTGCGCTTCAAGCTCGGCACAGGCTTTTCGCAAGCGCAGCGTCGTGATCCGCCGCCCATCGGCAGTCTGGTGACCTTTCGCTATCTGGGGCTCACCGACAAGGGGGTGCCCCGATTTGCCAGTTTTCTGCGGGTGCGTGAGGACGCTGCAGACCTGGTTCCGCTCAAACCGTGACCATGCCCTGCGGCAAAAAAGCGGCTTGCTCATTTTTACGGGCGTAGCCCAAGGGGTTGGCGACGACCCGGCAGCCTTGGTGCACATAGTCGCTAGGGGCGTGCAAATGGCCATGTAGCCAAAGTTCTGCCTGGGGCAACAAGTCGTCGAGCGCGTTGCAAAAACCGGCGGTACCCGGCGTGCGCCCATAGCGGGGGTCGGCACTTTGCAGGGTAGGGGCAAAGTGGGTGACAGCCACCGTGCGGCCGGCAAAGGGCTTGCCCAAGGCCTCACGCAACCAGTCCTGGCAGGCCAACGCCTGTTCACGCACACCTTGCGCCAGCCAGGGCTCACCCGCGCGGGTGGTGAGCGTTTTTCGCAAGTAATAGTTGGCCGCCCGAAAAGCCTTGTCGCGCGCCTTGAGCTGTTGTCCGAGAGTTGCCGCCGTATCGCAGGCTCTGGGGCCCAGGGCGTC
>JBJOIT010000105.1:0-3374 GCA_046046915.1 Pseudomonadota bacterium | reverse complement strand
CTTTACGCAGACGAAGCCACCCTGACGGGTGAGACATTTCCCGTGGAGAAAACGCCCGCTGATCTGGCGGGGAATCTTGCCGCGGATCTGGCCGCCAATCTGCCTCTGGCCCAAAGACACCATGTGCTGTTTCAAGGCACCCACATCGTCAGTGGCACAGGGCGGGCACTGGCGATGCGTACCGGCGATGACACCGAGTTGGGGTCGCTGGCCATGCATCTGGGGCTGCAAGCCCCGGAAACCGACTTTGAGCGAGGCGTGCGCAGCTTCGGCTATTTGCTGTTTCGCATCACGTTGGTGCTGGTACTGGTGATATTTGCCTCCAACGTTTTTTTGCACCGACCGGTCCTCGACTCTTTCTTGTTTGCCTTGGCACTGGCCGTGGGGCTGACGCCCGAACTCTTGCCGGCCATCATCAGCGTCAATCTGGCCCAGGGGGCCAAACGGATGGCCGACCGGCAGGTCATCGTCAAGCGACTGGTCTCTATTGAAAACTTTGGCAGCATGACCGTGCTGTGTTGCGACAAGACGGGCACGCTGACAGAAGCTCGTGTGGAGCTGCAGGGGGCGCTGGACCTGGCGGGCCAGGATTGCCCCAAAACACTGTCGCTGGCGACCATCAACGCCCAATTTCAAACCGGGTTCAGCAACCCCATGGATGCCGCCATCCTGGCCAAGGCGGGAGTGACACCCCCAGAAGCAGCAGCCATAGCCAGTCGGCTGGACGAATTACCCTACGACTTCACGCGCAAGCGGCTCAGCGTTCTGGCACTCGTGGACGGTACAGCCACGCTCATCAGCAAAGGCGCGCTGGCTCAGATGCTGCAAATATGTACCAGAGTGGCTCTTCCCAACGGTGAAACCGCAGCGCTGGACCTGCACCGAGCTGAGATCATGACGTTGTACGCAGACTACAGTGCAAAGGGGTGGCGCACCTTGGGCGTGGCGACCAAAGACCTGCCGGGCCAGCAGATCCTGCGCCACAGTGATGAAGCCGGCATGTGCCTGAGGGGCCTGCTGGTTTTTTCAGACCCGCCGAAGGCGGAAGCAGCTCAAACCGTGCAGGAGCTGCAGGCCATGGGCATCACCCTCAAGGTGATCACGGGGGACAACCACCTGGTGGCCCAGCAGGTCGCCCAGAGCATCGGCCTAGACGTGGTCCACACCCTCACAGGCGATCAGCTGCGCCAAGTCAGCGATGACGCCCTGCCCCGGCTGGCCGGAAAAACCAGCATTTTTTCTGAAATCGAACCCAACCAGAAAGAGCGCATCATCCGTGCGCTGAGAATGGCCGGCGAGGTGGTGGGCTATCTGGGTGACGGCATCAACGATGCACCCGCCCTGCATGCGGCGGACGTTGGAATTTCCGTTCAAGGTGCCGCAGGCGTGGCCAAAGACGCCTCCGACATCGTCCTGCTGCATCGGGATCTGGCGGTACTGGCCGATGGGGTGCGTGAAGGACGCATCACCTTTGCCAACACCATGAAGTACGTCTACATGGCCACCAGCGCCAACTTTGGAAATATGGTCAGCATGGCCGGGGCCTCCCTGCTGCTGCCTTTTTTGCCGCTCCTGCCCAACCAGATTCTGCTGACCAACCTGATGACGGACTTGCCTGAAATGGCAATTTCCACGGACAAGGTCGATGCCTCAGCCATTCGTGTACCGCAACACTGGAATGTCGCCATCATCAGCCGCTTCATGCTGTACTTCGGCCTGCTCAGCTCAATCTTTGACTTTCTGACCTTCGGCACCCTCTACTGGTTGCTGGACACCAACGCAGCTGAATTTCGCAGTGGATGGTTTGTGGAGTCCGTGGTTTCGGCCACCCTGGTGGTATTGGTGGTGCGCACAAGGGGCAGTTTCTGGATGAGTCGGCCATCCATGCCACTCGCAGTGGCCACCGCATTCGTGGTGGCACTCACGCTGGCCCTGCCTTACAGCGAGATCGGCAGACTGTTCGGATTTGCGCCGTTACCCTGGACCGACCTCGCCATCATGGGCGCCATTGTTCTGGCGTACATGCTGAGCGCGGAGGGACTCAAAAGAAAGTTCATCAGACATATTGCACTACACCGGCGTCACAAACGACGAGGACTCAGACCCTGAACTCTCACCATGCCCAGAAATTAAAAAACCCGCAGATGCAGGGTGCAAATGCGGGTTTTTGGGTGCCCTTGCGGGCAAGCGTCAAAGACGCATCAGCCCATGTGCAGACCACCGTTGACGGAGAAGTCAGCGCCGGTGGTGTAGCCACCATCTTCGCCAGCCAACCAGGCAATGATGGAAGCAATTTCGCTGGGCTTGCCCAGGCGCTTGACGGGCACGGTGGCCACAATCTTCTCGAGCACGTCAGGACGAATGGCGTTGACCATGTCGGTGCCGATGTAGCCGGGGCTCACGGTGTTGACGGTCACGCCCTTGGTGGCCAGCTCTTGAGCCAGGGCCATGGAGAAACCATGCATGCCGGCCTTGGCAGCCGAGTAGTTGGTTTGACCAGCCTGGCCTTTTTCACCGTTGACGGAGGAGATATTGATGATGCGGCCCCAGCCCTTTTCCACCATGTCGGCCACCACTTGCTTGGTGACGTTGAACATGGAGTCCAGGTTGGTGTTCATGACCGCATCCCAGTCGTCCTTGCTCATCTTCAGGAACATGCGGTCCTTGGTGATACCGGCGTTGTTGACCAGAACGTCAATGGTGCCGTGCTCAGCCTTGGTCTTGCTAAAGGCCTCAACGGTGGAATCCCAATCACCCACGTTGCCAGCTGAGGCATAGAAGGTGTAACCCAGGGCAGCCTGCTCAGCGATCCACTTGGCGTGGTCACGGGTAGGGCCGCAGCCAGCGATGACCTTGAAACCTTCCTGATGCAGGCGCTGGCAGATGGCGGTACCGATGCCGCCCATGCCACCCGTGACGTAAGCTACTTTTTGACTCATGATTTGCTCCTTTTGAATTTAGCTACTTTTTATAGCTGATATGGCCTTTGGGGCCGTGATCCGACGTGCCGGGCGGGCGGCCCGACATGCTGAACATGAAAATTAACGCTCGATGGTGAGGGCCACGCCCATGCCGCCGCCGATGCACAAGGAGGCAATACCCTTCTTGGCGTCGCGTCGGGCCATCTCATGCAGCAGGGTCACCAAAATGCGGCAACCGGACGCGCCGATGGGGTGACCGATGGCAATGGCGCCGCCGTTCACGTTGACCTTGGAGGTATCCCAGCCCATCTCGTTGTTCACGGCGCAGGCTTGAGCCGCAAAGGCTTCGTTGATTTCGAGCAGATCCAGATCCTGCGCGTTCCAGCCAGCACGCTGCAGCGCTTTCTGCGATGCAGGCACCGGGCCCATGCCCATGTAAGCGGGGTCCAGACC
>JBJOIT010000104.1:0-3576 GCA_046046915.1 Pseudomonadota bacterium | reverse complement strand
CCCCACATGCGGGGGATGACCGAGTAGGTGCCATCCTTCTGGATGTTGGCATGGCTGCGTTCGTTAATGAAACGGCTCTGAGGGTCGTCCCGGGCCTCTTTGGGCCAGGTGCTGATCAGGTAATAGTTGACGGCCGGGCGGCAGCTGGCGCAACCGTTGGGCGTTTGCCAGTCCATGGACTTGAACACATCTGCAATGGTGAGCAATTTGTTGTTCTGGATGGCGTCACGCACCGCCTGGTGACCGTGGCTGGTGCAGCCACACATAGCTTTGAGCTTGGGCGTGGCCGAATAATCGCCGCCGGCAGTGAACATCAGAATCTGCTCGACCAGCCCGGTGCAGGAGCCGCAGCTGGCACTGGCTTTAGTGTGCTTGCGCACTTCTTCAAGCGTGAAGAGTCCCTTGTCCTTGATGGCCTTGCAGATGGCGCCCTTTTTGACGCCGTTGCAGCCACAAACCTCGGCCTCGTCGGGCATGCTGGCGGCCTTGCTGTGCCCCTCATGGCCCACATCACCGATGTTGCTTTCGCCAAACATCAGCTTGTCGCGGATATCGGCAATGCTGCGCCCCTCGCGCAGCAGCTTGAAGTACCAGCTGCCGTCCACCGTGTCGCCATACAGGCAGGCGCCCACCAGCTTGTCGTCCTTGATGACCAGCTTTTTGTACACACCACCGTAGGGGTCGCTCATCACGATTTCCTCGGTGTTCTCACCGCCCTGAAAGTCGCCGGCGCTGAACAAATCGATGCCGGTCACTTTGAGCTTGGTCGAGGTCAGCGAACCGGTGTAGCGGCCAATGCCAAATTCGGCGAGGTGGCTGGCCAGCACCTTGCCCTGTTCGAACAGCGGCGCCACCAGGCCATACGCAATACCCCGGTGGGCGGCACATTCGCCCACCGCGTAAATGCGTGGGTCTGTCACAGTCTGCAGGGTATCGCTGACCACAATGCCACGGTTGACGTGCAGACGCATGGATTCGGCCAGCCCGGTGTTGGGGCGTATGCCCACCGCCATCACCACCAGATCTGCCGGTACTTCGCTGCCGTCCTTGAAGCGGATGGCCTTCACGCGGCCCGACTGTCCGTCGTCCTGGTCACCCACCAGCGCCTGGGTGCTGGCACCCATCAAAAACTGCATGCCGCGTTCGGCCAGAGACTTTTGCAGCAGCTTGCCGGCCACGCTGTCGAGCTGGCGCTCCATCAGCCAGTCGCCCACATGCACCACGCTCACCGTCATGCCGCGTTTCATCAGGCCGTTGGCCGCTTCCAGGCCCAAGAGGCCGCCGCCAATGACCACCGCATGCTTGTAGGTGGTGGCTGCTTCAATCATGGCCTGCGTGTCGGCAATGTCGCGGTAAGCCAGCACGCCCTGCAGCTGTTTGCCAGGGATGGGCAGGATGAAGGGGGTGGAGCCCGTGGCCATGAGCAGGCGGTCATATTCGGTGCTGATCTGCTCACCTGCCGCGTTTTTGGCATGCACCACTCGGCGAACCCGATCCACCTCGGTCACGGTCCAGCCGGCATGCAGGGTGATGCCCATGTCGGTGTACCAGGCCCAGTCGTTCAGGATGATTTCATCGAGCGTTTGCTCGCCAGCCAGGACGGGCGAGAGCAGGATGCGGTTGTAGTTGGGGTGCGGCTCGGCACCAAAAACGGTGATGTCATAAAGATCGGGGGCGACCTTGAGCAGCTCCTCAAGGGTGCGCACGCCGGCCATGCCGTTGCCGATCATCACGAGCTTTTGCTTGACGCGGGGGGTGACACGCATGTCCATGTTGTTTCTCCAGTGCGTAGGCGGGTCTCAGGCCGCTTTTTCCACATGCGCCTGGCGCGTGTAGAGGAAGTCGATCACCGCCTTGCGGCACTGTTGGTAGCGTGGGTCGTCGGCCAGCTGCACGCGCGAACGGGGCCGGGGCAGGTCCACGGTCAGAACCTCGCCGATGGTGGCGGCCGGGCCGTTGGTCATCATCACGATCTTGTCGGACAGCAGTACAGCCTCGTCCACATCGTGCGTGACCATGACGACCGTGCTGTGGGTACGCGCCACGATGTCCAGCAGCTCATCTTGCAACTTCGCGCGGGTGAGCGCGTCGAGAGCGCCAAAAGGCTCGTCCATGAGCAGCACTTTGGGTTCCATCGCCAGTGCCCGGGCAATGCCCACGCGCTGCTTCATGCCACCTGAGATCTCACCCGGGCGTTTTTGAGCGGCGTGGCTCAGGCTGACCAAAGCCAGGGCGGCATCGGTGCGTGCCTTGAGTTGCGCCTTGCTTTCTGCGGGTGCGCCCGTGCTTTTGCTGCCGGCGCCAAAGACGCGCTCGACACCCAGATAAATGTTCTCGAAGCAGGTCAGCCACGGCAAGAGGGAATGGTTTTGAAACACCACCGCGCGCTCCGGGCCGGGACCGGCAATCTCACGGTTGGCGCACAGCAGGGCACCACTGCTGGGAACAGTCAGCCCGGCGATCAGGTTCAACAAGGTGGACTTGCCGCAGCCCGAGTGGCCGATGAGTGCCACGAATTCACCTTTGGCAATCGAGAGATTGATATCTCTCAGCGCCTGAAACGGCCCTTTTTTGGTTTTGAAGACTTGCTCCACGCCCTGAATGTCGATGTACTTGGAAGTGAGGTTGTTGCTCATGGGTACTCCTTGTCTTTTCGGGAGCCACCGCAGAACCGGCTTTGCCGGGCCGCTGGTGGCGCCCACTTGAGGGGGTGACGCGCCCTGGGGCGCGGCTCAGGGGTGGGCTATGTCTTGACCTCTTCAAAGGTGAAGGCGGTGGCCAGTTTGATGAGGGCGTACTCCAGGATCAACCCGACGATGCCGATCACGAAGATGGCGATGATGATGTTCTTGACGTTGAGGTTGTTCCACTCGTCCCACACCCAGAAGCCGATGCCCACGCCACCCGTCAGCATCTCGGCGGCGACGATGACCAGCCAGGCGGTGCCCACGGCCAGCCGCACGCCAGTCAGCATGTAGGGCAGTACGGAGGGAAACAGGATCTTGGTGAGGATCTTCCACTCGGACAGGTTCAGGACCCGCGCCACGTTCATGTAGTCCTGCGGCACGCGCTGCACACCCACAGCGGTGTTGATGATCATGGGCCAGATCGAGCAGATGAAGATGGTCCAGATGGCAGCCGGGTTGGCGCCTTTGAACACCAGCAGACCAATCGGCAGCCAAGCCAACGGTGACACTGGCCTCAGCAGGCTGATGAGCGGGTTGAACATGCGACCCAGAAACTCAAATCGCCCAATCGCAAAGCCTGCGGGGATGCCCACGGCGGCAGCCAGACCAAAGCCCACTGCCACACGTTCGAGCGACATCAGCACGTTCCAGCCCACGCCCTGATCATTGGGCCCGTTGCGATAAAAGGGATCCCGGAAGATCTCGGCAGCCTGTGCCCAGGTCTCCAGCGGGCTGGGAATGCGACTTGCGGTGGTGATCGACACCAAGGCCCAGAGTCCTACCAACAGACCCAGCCCCAGCAGAGGCGGAAGCAGGGTCAGGCCCAAGCCGCGCCAGTCGTAGCCAGACGGGGCGGGCTGGGCTGCGGGCGCAGGACGCGGGGCGCTGG
>JBJOIT010000103.1:0-3598 GCA_046046915.1 Pseudomonadota bacterium | reverse complement strand
AGACCGAGGTTTTGCAGGCACAAGAGGTGGACCTCGGCCAACTCGCGCAAAGCCTCGGTCGCTTGTTTGCGCGAGCGATACACGCCGTACAGCTGATCGAGCGAGCTTCCCTCGAATTCATCGCCCCTGACCAGGGTGAGCGGTGGGTGGACACCAGGGTCATCAGCCAGGCGCCAAGACCAGAGATCGTTTTCGCGCCGCAATTGACGGTTGTGCATGGGTTGCAGTTCCTTCACCAGGCGTGACTCCAGCAACAGGGCACCCAGCTCGCCCGCCGTCTGACGCCACTCGACCCGGCGGGTTTCCTGCGCGAGCCGCATTTCGCGCGCCACCTTGTGATCCGCCTGAAAGTGCGACAGCACACGCGTACGCAAGTTCACGCTCTTGCCTACATACAAAGGCAGGGCACCTTCCCCGTAAAACAGGTAGACACCGGGGCCGTCCGGGATGTCTTGCATGGGGGTTTCGAGCTGCGGCGGAAGGCTGGCGCTGCCCGTGAGCAGTGCCTGGGCTGCAGCCCGCACCTTTGCCGCCCCGAGCTCGTTTTGCGCCTGATTTAGCCAGGCCAGCACCATGTCCACATCGCCCATGGCGCGGTGCCGGGCCACCGTGTGCAAGCCGTGGCGCTGCATGATGGCGTCCAGCCCGTGACTGCGGTGCTGTGGGTACAGCTTGCGGGACAAGCGCACGGTGCACAGGGTCTTGACCCGCAGGTCCACCTCGCAGCGGGCAAACTCGTTTTTCAAAAAGCCATGGTCGAAACGGACGTTGTGCGCCGCCAGAACAGCCCCCTCCAGCAGTGCCAGCAACTGCTTGGCAATCTCTGCAAACGAAGGTGCCTCAGCCACCATTTCATCGCTGATGCCGGTCAGCCCGGTGATGAATCGGGGAATCGGCGTGCCCGGGTTGATCAATGTGCTCCAGCGGGCCACCTCCTGCTCCTGCGTCATGCGAACCAGGGCGACCTCGGTGATGCGATCTGAGACCGGGTTACCCCCTGTGGTCTCCAGATCCAGAAACACGTAATCGGGCAGCATCCCTGATTCAGTGCTTACGTACGGCAATCACTGGGGCTGGAAACCACTGTTCCTGATCACCTTGGTCCAGGTCTGGCGATAGGCTTGCTCCCGGCTGGCAAGTTGACCAGGCGTCATATGACCTACGGTAAGTCCCATGGCGGTCAGTTGATCACGCACTTCGGGCAAAGCCACTACCTTGGCGAGTGCGGCCGAAAAGCGATCAATACTGGCTTGGGGCGTGCCAGCCGGTGCAAAAAATCCGTAATAGGGCACGTCCTCAAAACCGGCTAAACCCAGCTCGCTCAGCGTGGGCACGTCGGGAAGCACCGCCTGCCGCGCTCCACCCAGCACGGCGACCACATGAATCTTGCCCGCCTTGTGGTTTTCGATGAAATCAGGAACGGAGGCAATGCCCGCGTGGATCTGATTACCCAGCATATCGACCATCATGGGTGCGCTACCCCGATAAGGTGCCGCCTGCAAGTCCAGGCTGTATTTCTGGCCTATCAACTTGACCAGAAACTCCGGCACTGATGCCGGCGCGGGTATGCCGATGGTGCTTTGGCCTTTCTGGTCTTTCCGCAACCAGGCCACGTACTCAGCCATGGTTTTTGCCGGAACGCCACCTGAAATTGCAAGCGCGTTCACAAAGGTGGCAAAGCCACCTGCCGCCACAAAATCTCGTGCCGGATCAAACCCTGGGTTTTTAATGACTTGGGGCAGGATGGAAATGGCGTGGTCATGCGTCATAAACAGGGTATTGCCATCCGGCGCAGCCGCCTTGAGGGCCTGAGCTGCAATCTGACCGCCCGCACCCGCCCGGTTTTCCACAATCACGGGCACGCCCAGCGGGTCTTTCAGTTTGTCGGCCAGGAGTCGCGCAATCGCGTCACTGCCGCCTCCAGGCGGAAAACCGACCAGCACCTTCAAGGCTGTATTTTGGGCATGAGTCGCAGTGCTCAAACCAAGTGCAGACAGGGCTAGCGCAGCCATCAGGTTACGACGGCGGAAAAGTGTCAATCGCATGGGCGTATGTCCAATCAAGGCGGGACTTGAGGCCGCATTGCCTCTGCCCGCAAGCAAAAGCGCCACTTTACCAAGGGCGCCAGCGTCACGGCCAGACTTGTCAGATCAGCACAACGCCCTTTTTAAGCAAGATGTTGCCGTAGATACGGGTTTCACCGGTGGCGACAACGGCAAAGGCCTGGGCTGCCCGTTCGTAAAAAGCGAAACGCTCCAGCGACGCAGCATCAGCGCAGCCATGGCCCTGCAGCACCTTGTTGAAATCAGCCACGGCCTCGGGCACGGCAACAGCATCTCCAACCACCTGCATGGTGAACGCAGCCTGATCCACAAACGTATCCAGCGGAAATACGGCGAGCACCGCGTCCAGCACTGCGGGGGCACTGATGCCGGGCAAACGAACCAGCCGCTTGGCGTGGGTGGCCGACGGGAAGTTGGCATCCGCCAACACGATTTCATCGCCATGCCCCATAGAGGCCAGCACATGAAGAAGGTCGGGTGATAAGAGTGCGGGTACGCCTTTGAGCATGGTTGATAGGTGTCAGTGAATCAGGCGGGACGCCTAAAGATGGTTCATCTTAGTGGTGCCAAGGATATGCACTTCTAGGCGTTAACCCTGATGTGCGCAACACTGAGCACTCGGGGCGGTGTATCGTTGGCTTCTTGCCTGATGGAGACATGTGATGAATGCCCGAGTGCCTGAAGCCGCCCTGAATGCCCCACAAGCCCTAACCCAGGTCAGCCGCGCCTGGGACGAAGATATCGTCCACCAGCTCACCGATTACATCCGCATACCGGCCAAGTCGCCGATGTTCGATGCCGACTGGTCGCAGCATGGCTATATCGAAACGGTGATGCGCAATGCGGCCAGCTGGGTCGAAGCCCAGAAGGTGGAAGGACTGACGCTAGAAATCCTGCGTCTGGACGGTCGCACGCCGGTGCTGTTTTTCGAGATCACCGCCTCCAGCGGCCATGGGAAATCGCAGCCCGCCTCGGGCCAGACGGTGCTGATGTACGGCCACCTGGACAAGCAGCCCGAATTCAGCGGTTGGCGCAGCGATCTGGGGCCCTGGACCCCACGTTACGAGGATGGCAAGTTGTATGGGCGAGGTGGCGCGGATGACGGCTATGCGGTTTACGCCAGCATCGCAGCGGTGCAGGCCCTCAAAAGCCAGGGCCTGGCGCATCCACGCATCGTCGGCTTGATTGAGACTTGCGAGGAAAGCGGTTCTTATGACTTGCTGCCTTACATCGATGCTTTGCGTGCGCCCGGTAACAACCGCCTGGGTGAGGTGGCGCTGGTCATTTGTCTGGATTCCGGCGCTGGCAACTACGACCAGCTTTGGCTCACCACCAGCTTGCGGGGCATGGCCAGCGGCACGCTCAAAGTAGAGGTATTGACCGAAGGCGTGCATTCAGGCGACGCCAGTGGGCTGGTGCCGTCAAGCTTTCGCATCATGCGCCAGGTGCTGGACCGCCTGGAGGACAGTGCCACTGGCCGCCTCCTGCCCGAGAGTTTTCATTGCGAAGTACCGGGTGAACGCATGGCCCAGGCC
>JBJOIT010000102.1:0-3703 GCA_046046915.1 Pseudomonadota bacterium | reverse complement strand
TCGCGCTGGACGCACAACCTCTCAGAAAAATACTTTGGCTATGCAATCTCCATCGGCGTCAAGCTATTCACCATCTACCTGATCATTGGTTTTGGCGACAGCTTTACCCAGGCTCTGAAAGACACCATCGCTGCCGCCTATGCGGCGCACCCCGAAGGACCTAGCTTTGGCGACTACTTGGGTTTGGGGGGCGCGTCACTTTTTTACGGAGTGACCGGGTACATGGCACCGGGTCTGGCGGGGTCGATGCTCAATGGCACGGTGGCGATGTCTTTGCAAAGTGCAGGAACTGCCGCTGGCATGGTTGGAGGTGCACCTGTGGCAGCGGGACTTGCCACCAGTGCTGCCGGCGCACGTGCACTTGGGCTGGCTGGCAGCGCGGTCGGAGCTTTGATGCCTGTGCAAAAGGCAGCAGGTGCCATCGCTGGTTCCTCCGGCAGCGCCTTTGGTGGTGGCATCAGTGGCGCCATCAACCCTACCCGGCCGTTTCAAAACAGCACACCTCAGAACGCTGGGGGCACCTTTGGTGGCAGTGGTACCGGAGGTCGTGTTGCAGGCAGCGGTGGTACAGGCGGTCGTGGTGCGGGCAGCAACTGGGCTGCCGGAAGCGGACCGGCTACAAACGGCGCTCTGCTATCTCAAGTATCGCCCTCGACTTCAGCCCCAACCCGGGCTGGACAGGGCAACAGCTCGGCTAGTCCATCACTTACACAGAACCAGACCCCAGGTTTTGTGGATGCCCGCTTTGGAGACACACGCTTTGATGCATCCGCGAGTCCTGGCAGCGGTCGGGACAGCGATCGATCAGCAGGCCAGAACTCGAGCTCGATGGCAGACAGCCTGAATCGTTTTTCAAAGCGTTTGCAATATGCGGCCGATCGGCGCAAGCCACACTGGGTCCATGATGGGCAAGTGGGCCATGCGCCAGGCTTGCGCATGGGACTTGATGCGTGAGCACTCATGAGGTCACTTCAACTTCTTGAACACTACCTCACTGCTCGCGGCTGTGAAATCCACAGAGTCAAAGGCCGTCTGATCGAATTCCGCTTAGCCGGCGAAACCAGCCCAACTCCTGGCGGACGACTGTCCCTGTCGGGTGATGGTTCCTTAAAAATGTGGCACCGATATGCGGAAAAGGGCTTGGCTGCAGGTGCTCCATGGCGGGCCGCAGGTGACATTGCTATAGGAGATAAAACGACCCCTGCCCTGGGCACCCACATCCAGTATTTGAGCTTTGGTGAAGGGCTGGCCGGACAGACCGCGTTATCCAAGCTCACCAAAGTACCCAAATTTCCGCGTGAGCCTGGACAGCATCGCACCTACGACCCCGAGCAAGTCTGGCAGGCCGCCGATGCTCTGCTGCAATCTACTGGGCTGACCCCGTCACGCCTGCAGGGGCGTTATTGCGATGGCTCAAATCAGAAGCCGGTCTACAAGCTGTTTGTGTCTGACGAGGGCGTCGCGACTGTCTTTTCGTTTCGCAATGACGTTGATCTGCCTGCCCCCTGGCGGCAAGGCCGGCCAACCCGCGATGGTCGTAAAACCATGTTCGTCACCGGAAAAGATTTGGGTTTAGATGGCGCACCTGCTGCTCCCAGGTCTTTGTCGCCATTGCCAAGCGAGATTCGTGCAGCTGAACATCGACCGATCGATTTGGATCTGATGCGAGACACCTGCCAGTCATGGCTGGCGGGAGAAACACCGCCCGCTGATCACCGCCACCTGATCAAAAGCCAAGCCATTCTGGATGGATCGGATTTGCGGGTGTACCCCTTGGGGCACCGATTTGCCGGCACGATGATGGCCCCCATGTTCAGGCCGGAACCTATGGGAAGCCGGGAACGTGTGGAATGGTGCGGTGTGCAGCACCTGATGCCCGATGAAGTGTTCAGCACAGACAAGATCATGGCCAAAGGTTCTCGAACCATCGGTGCATTTGTGCCCTTCCCCGGACCTCATGTATTGATCCAAGCCACCACGAATGAGGGTCTTGCACCCCTACAAGCCTGGCTGGCGATTGCAGACAAAGACAAGCCTTTGGTCATCTGCGAGGGCGTGGCTACGGGCCTTGCGATTCAACAAAGTGGTGCAGGCAACACGCTTTGCGCCCTGTCGTCAAACAATGTGGTGACCATTGCCCGATGGGTCAAAGAGTCGGGCCTGGCTGATGGGTTTACAGGTGTTGTCATTGCGACTGACCACGACATCGGACGTGACGCTACAGGAAGGCTCAAATCCAATGCCATTCCACGGGCACTTGATTCGGCCAGGGAAAATGGCTTTGTCCTGGCAGTGCCGCCTGCCACAAGCCAGGCAGGCACGGATGCGCGGGACTTGCTTGGCCTGGGAGGTCCACAAGCGGTGCGTGACTTCATCGCCCGCGCGGCAACGGCTTCAAGCGTGGAAAAAGCTAGAGCAGACATATTTGCCCTAACGAAACAACATCAGCTGTCGAACGAACCGATATCGGAACGTTGAGACGTCGCAGTTCGGACGTGAAATCCGCCTCTTCATTCATGCTGTATCCATTCGCTTCTGTGTCGGAACCGGGGGCTGTTCCATGTGCTCTATGCTTATATGTGATGTCAAATCCAAAAAAACTCCGCTATCCCGATGCGTCTGTCTTGTCCGAGGCCTGCATTTCACGCATCGTGGAAATGGCGTGGGAAGATCGAACAGCCTTTGAGGCGATTGAGGCCCAGTTTGGAGTGGATGAATCCGCGGTCATTGATTTGATGCGAAGGCATATGACACCCTCCTCTTTTAGGATGTGGCGAAAACGGGTGACTGGCCGTCGTACAAAACACGCCGTCCTTCGAGGCGCTGTTTTTTTGCGACATCGCGCGACAAACTCTCGCCCATAGCGCCCTCCTCTGATCCCCTCTGATCTTCATACAGGAGGTGTGGACCACAGAGGATGTCAAAAGTAGATTCAGTTCTATCGGCGGTCATCCAACATGCTTTCATTTCGGCCGAGTCTTTGAGACGCAATGCGATGAACGTTGCTGGGGCTCGGCGCTACCCGCATGGAAGCTGGATTCACAGTCCCCACATGAGCCAGCACAAACAGTTCAGTGTCGAAGGCTGTTTGACCTTGGTCAAAACTGGTCATCTACTTGCCTGATCCGTGGGAGCTGCTGAGTAGCAGCGTTCACCGATACCCAAAATAGAAACCGAGTCAACGTCTCCTGCAAATCACAGGAAAACTCCCTGGGCCTGGCGTGTGGATGCTCTTGCTACTGGGTTTTAGGCAAGGGCAACGGCTAAGGTTGCGGCCGGGCTCCTTTCCTCCTCTTTTGCATTGCTTGCGCCAAAACGGTATTTGGCAACTGCACTCAAAAAGGATGGATGGATGTCAAAACAGAACCCCTACCTCAATGCCAGGCGGGAGTGGGATGAGCGATACGGTGGCCTGATCTCACACGCGCGCAACTGGCAGCTCATTGCAGCTGGCTCATTGGGCGTGGCCGTAGTGGCTGTGGTGGGCATAGCTTTCATCGGCGCCCAATCCAAGATACAGCCATTTGTGGTGGTCACCGATCAACTTGGTTCGCCCGTTGCAGTGGCCCGCCCTGCCCCGGTTGCACGGGCTGATTTTGACAAAAGACTGATGGTGGCCCAGCTGGCGGCCTTCATCAAGGATGTGCGCTCCATGCTGCCCGACGCCGTTGCACAGCAGGTCACGCTGAACCGGGTTTACGCC
>JBJOIT010000101.1:0-4319 GCA_046046915.1 Pseudomonadota bacterium | reverse complement strand
GCCCTGGCTGGCAAACAGGCATAAATAGAGCCGTCCCTCGGTGGACAGTCGGGCCCGGTTGCATTCGCCACAGAACGCCTGGGTCACACTGCTGATCACCCCGATTTCCCCCGCGCTTTGGTCGTGCCGACCCTGGGCATCAGCGTAGCCCCAGCGCTGCGCCGTCTCTCCGGGCGTCGCCGCCTGCAGCGCTACCAAAGGAAGCTCTTCGAGGATACGAGCCACCACCTCGTTTGAGGGCAGCACCTCATCCATGCGCCAGCCATTGGTGGCACCCACATCCATGTATTCGATGAAGCGCAGCGCCACGCCACTGCCCTTGAAGTGCCGCGCCATAGGCAGGATCTGCTGGTCGTTGGTGCCACGCTTCACCACCATATTGACCTTCAGGCCCCCGCCAGCGCCCAGCCCGGCGGCCTGCGCGGCGTCGATGCCAGCCAGAACATCGGCCACCGGAAAGTCGACGTCGTTCATGCGCCGAAAAACCGCATCGTCCAGACCATCCAGACTCACCGTCACCCGGTTCAGACCGGCAGCTTTCAGTGATGCGGCCTTGCGCGCCAGCAGTGAGCCATTGGTGGTCAGCGTCAAGTCGGGCGGCGTACCGTCGAGCGTGCGCAGTGCAGCCAACTGTTCGATCAGGATTTCTATGTTTTTACGCAACAGGGGTTCGCCGCCGGTCAGGCGTATTTTCTTGACGCCGTGAGCCAAAAATAACCGCGCCAGACGGGTGATTTCCTCAAAGCTCAGCAGCGACTGCTGCGGCAGGTAGGCGTAGTCTTTATCAAACACCTCCTTGGGCATGCAATAGCTGCAGCGAAAGTTGCATCGATCGGTCACGCTGATGCGCAGGTCGCGCAAGGGGCGGCCGAGCTGATCGGCCAGCAAACCGTTGGCGCCAAGGCGGGTGGTGGACGAAAACGCGGCTGTAGGCATGGCCCATGCGGCGTGACGCTCGTCAACCAGGGTAATGGTACGTTCTGACATGGGAGCTATTGTCCACCGCTGCGCGCGATGCGTCTGGCTTGGGTGTTTTCAGGTTCTATCCGGGAGATCTTGTGGGTGCAGGGCACAATCTGCTGGTGACCGTGACTTGGCAACTATTAGAACAATTCAATGAAAATCATCATGCGATTGATCAACACTTGTAGTCTCTTTCTGGCGTCCGTCCTGGCGCAGTTCCCAGCGCTGGCGCAGGATACGCAGGCGCCAGAGGCCGATTTTTTAAGCGATGTGCCCATAGTGCTGTCGGTGTCCCGGCTGTCCCAGCGCCTGGACGAGGCGCCGGGTGCGGTGACTGTGATCGACCGGGAGATGATACGACTCAGTGGTGCCCGCGACGTCGTCGAGCTGTTGCGCTGGGTGCCAGGTTTCCAGGTGAGTAGCACCTTTGAGACGGATGCGCCTACGGCCTATTACCACGGGGCCTTCAACGAGTTCACCAGCCGCATGCAATTGCTGATCGATGGTCGCACCGCTTATTCCACCTATCTGTCCGGCAGCATCGGTATCGGCTTACTTTCGGTGGCTTTGGAGGACATCGAACGCATCGAAGTCCTGCGCGGCTCCAACTCGGCCGCTTACGGCGCCCGGGCCTTTTTAGGCGTAATCAACATCATCACCCGGTCACCCGTTGATGCCTATGGCTGGGCAGTGTCGGCCAAAGCCGGTCAAAACGGCGTGAATGACCGCCTGGCGCGCTTTGGATGGGGAAGCGAGGCAGCCAATTTCCGTTTGACGCTGGATGAACGTGGTGATGATGGTCTGGTGGGCTCCAATGGTCATAGCCGGGTGCGCCGTGCCAATTTGCGTAGCGATCTTCGCCTGTCGGAGCAGGATGACTTGCAGCTACGGGCTGGCCAGGTGGAGGTTTTAGCTGGACTGGGGCAGATTGATAAGCCCGGTGAGCTCTTGCGGGATCACACATTTACGACCGGATTTGTCCAAATCGATTGGCGACGCAATTGGGGTGCCGATGAAGATGTGCTGTTCACCTGGTCGCATACCCGGGAGTCCATTGATGACCTTTATTACTATCCATTGCAGGCAACCTTTCCGGCCCAATACGCGGTCCTGAAACAGTTTCTATATCCCCAGTTGAAGCCGCTATTTCCTTTGAGTTACAGCGGTACGGCATCTGACAACAACCTGTCGGTTCAGTACACCCGGCGCTACAACGACCAGGTTCGCACCGTGCTCGGGGCCGAACTCAGGCACGAGGAGATCACGTCGTTGCCTCTGTTCAACACGGGCGCAACTCAAACGACGGACTTCAAACGCATCTTTGCCAACTTGGAATGGCGCGTTTGGCCAGATACGGTTGTGAATGTCGGTGGGATGGGGGAGAACAGCACCTTGACAGGGACCAGCTTCTCGCCCAGAGCGATGGTGAATTGGCATTTGGTACCAGGGCACACAATTCGTCTGGGTGCCACCCGTGCATTACGTCCTGCCAGCATGTTTGAAAAAAACGGCAATCTGGTGTTCCAGTCCGATGGGGCTGTACTGCAACTGAGCACGATACCAGCGTCCATGCTGGCTCCCGAGCGTATTCTTTCTCGGGAACTGGGCTATTTGGCGGTCTTGCCAGCGATCAACGTCGAGGCAGATGTGCGGCTTTTCCGTGAGGACGTATCAGGCTTCTTGACCCGGATCAGTGACCGTACATATCCCATTCCTTCTACGGTCATGTTGAGAACCCCTCCCAAGAGGTCAATCAACGGCAACAACGTGGATATCCACGGTGCCGAATACCAGCTCAAGTGGCGTCCCTTTGAAGACACGCAACTGGTGCTGAACCAGGCCTACATCGATATTGACTCGCTAAAGGCGGAGTATGAAAAGGCAGCACCCCAAGTCACCACGTCTCTGATGTGGTTTCAACGTCTGCCCGCCAATCTCACAATGTCCCTGATGCATCAGGACGCCACGGCGATGTCGCATCCCAAAATGACCGGCTACCCGACTGCCATGACCCGCACAGACTTCCGCTTGGCCAAAGATCTGCGCATCGGCAAGAGCCGGGCTGAACTTGCCTTGGTGCTGCAGAACCTGGGTAAGCCGTATGTCGATTACCAGGAAAGTTTCAAATTCGAACGACGCGCTTTTGTCACCTTCCGGCTAGAGAACTGACCCACCGCTCCATCACCCAGAGGACACTCTTTGTTTCGCCTGATCGCACTTGCCGTGTGCTTGGCCCTGGCCGCGGGCCAGGGCTTGGCGGCGAGCATCGTTGTGGTGAGCTCCGATGGCACTGCCAACTATGCCGAAGTTGCCAAGGTCATGGATGCCGAGTGGGAGCGATCGGGATTGCCGGAGAAGGAAGTCCAACACTACACCCTTGGTGATTTGCCAGCTGAGGGTGCCATATCTCCTCGACTGTTTGTCGCTCTGGGTAGCCGTGCCTGCCTGACCCTGGCAACTCGGGATAGCCGAATTCCTTTGCTGTGTGCCGTGGTTCCCAGGAGCGTGCTGGAACGATTGGTGTCATCCAACACCAGCAAGAGTGCGGGACTTTATGGCTTGACTCTGGATCAGCCTGTGTCACGTCAGCTGGACCTGATCCGGTTTGCTTTTCCGAAGGTTCGTCGTCTGGGCTTGATGTGGAGCGCCGACTCGAAGTCTGCGGTCAGTGAGCTGGTGAGTGCACTGTCAGCTCGTGAGTTAGGGGCCGTTAGCCCCTACGTTGAACCCGGTGAGCTGATTTTTTCTGCCCTCAAAAAAATACTCGCAGAGGCGGATGTGCTGTTGGCCTTGCCGGACCCTTACATCTACAACAGCAGCAGTGTGCAGAACATCCTGCTGAGCACCTTCAGGGCGAACCTTCCCGTTGTCGGTTTTTCCCCGGCCTATGTGCGCGCAGGTGTGGTGCTGGGTCTGTATGCCACACAGGAGCAGACGGGCCGCCAGGCGGCAGCCCTGGCCCGGTCCTTGTTGGCGGGCCGTTTGCCTATTACGCCCGTACAGGCACCCAAGGAATTTGTGGTGGATGTGAATGAACAGGTCGCGCGATCGCTGGGCCTGAACCTGAACGCCGCAGAGCTGACGCAGACTTTGCTGCGCTGGGAGAGACGCCTTGAAAAGTAACGATATCCGGTTTCGCATTTTGGTGGCGGCGCTGTTGCCACTGACGCTGATGGCCATTGTTCTGTCCGTGCTTTTTGTCGTGACGCGCCTGGCCGATTTGCAGCAAGCGCACGTACAGCAAGCCAGGTCGCTGGCCAGACAGGCAGCATCTGCCAGCGAGTACGGACTTTTTTCAGGAAATGCCGAGAGCTTGAATAACGTACTTGCCGGGGTGCTGCGTGAGCCGGGTGTGC
>JBJOIT010000100.1:0-4451 GCA_046046915.1 Pseudomonadota bacterium | reverse complement strand
GGCGGGCACAGGGTGTTTCTCCGTGTCCAGCCCCATGGCGGTCAGCAATTCGGCAGCTCGGTCGGCATGCGGCGCATTGTTGCCGGGCGGCGTGTCTGTGGGCACGCGAACCAGTGCCTGCAAAAACCGCACCTCCTCATCGAAGTGGGCGTTGATCCAGTCATCAAGTGCTTGGTAGGGGGCGGTCATGGTCAGTCTTTCTGGGCGAGTTGTTCGAGCAGGTGGGCAAAGGCATCCACAGCCAGTTGCATGTCGTGGCTGGTGGTGGATTCGAGCGGGTTGTGGCTGATGCCGGCGTTTTCACCACGCACAAACAGCATGGCTTGCGGCATGACCTCATGCAACTTCATGGCGTCGTGGCCGGCGCCACTGGGGAGTTTGAAAACGGGCAGGCCTTGCGCGAGTACGGCAGCCTCCCAGCGGGCTTGCCATTGGGGGGCGCTGGGCGCGGCCGAGGCACGCATGCTTTCCTCCAGGGTGTAATGCAAGCCCCGGCGCTCGCAAATGGCCTGTAGCCGGGCCAGTACATCGCTGGCAAGCGCATCGCGCTGCGCATTGGTGGGCGCGCGCATGTCTAGCGAGAAGCGGCATCGGCCAGGTACCACGTTGACCGAGCCGTTGGGCACCTGCAACTGGCCCATGGTGCCCACTGAGTCGCCGTCTTGTGCGGCCCGCTGCTCCAGGTAAACCGCTAGCTCGGCCACGGCGGCGGCGGCGTCACGGCGCTTTGCCATGGGCGTGGTGCCGGCATGGCTGGCCTGACCGATCACCTCGGCCAGGTAGCGCACACTGCCGTTGATGGAGGTCACCACCCCCAGTGGCATGTGGTGTTCGTTGAGTACCGGGCCCTGTTCGATATGTACTTCCACAAAGCCCAAGTAGTCGTCGGGTTGGCGGCGGATGGCCGGGATGTCATCCACACACAGGCCAGCGTTTTGCATGGCGGCGCGCATCGAAATGCCGTCAGCGTCTTGCTGGTCCAGCCACTCGGATTTGAAGTCGCCGATAAGGGCACCAGAGCCCAGGAAGGTTGCCTTGTAGCGCTGCCCCTCCTCCTCGGCGAAGGCAACCACTTCAATGCCAAAAGGCAGACGCCGCTGGTGTTTTTTCAGTTCTGCCACGCAGGCCATGGGCACAAAGATGCCCAGGCGACCGTCGTATTTGCCGCCGTTGCGCACGGTATCGTAGTGGCTGCCAGTGAGCAGCCTCTGAGCCTTGGCGTCTGCCCCGTGATAAACGCCCACCACATTGCCTACGGCGTCGATCTGTACCTCGTCAAAGCCGCAGTCGTGCATCCAGTGGCTGATGCGTTGGGCGCAGGCGCGATGGGCATCCGTGAGGTAGGTGACCGTGAGCTGGCCCTGCTCGGCATAGCCCGGGTCGCTGTGCTGGGCCAGTTTCTCCTGCCAGTCCCAGACCTGATGGCCCAGGGTGGGCTCGCTGCCAAACTTGTCGCTCAAGCGAATCTCCACGATGCGGTGGATGTTGCGCAGGCACTCTGCCAGCTCAAAGTCGGGGTGGCCCTGGAGGCGACGCTCAAAGGCCTCAATGATCTGTGCCTTGTTCAATCCCAGACCACGTGGGCCACGCACCGCCAGAATGAACGGCCAGCCAAACTTGGCGTTGTAGTCCGCATTGAGCTTTTGTATCTTGGCAAATTCATCGGGGGTGCAGTCGGTCAGACCCGCCTTGGTTTGCTCGTTGGTCGATTCCGCCGTGAGGCTCTTGCTCACCATGGCCTTGCCGGCTAGCTCGGGGTGAGCGCGGATCAGGCCCAGCTGTGCCTCGCGCCCGGCTGCGTCCAGCACTTGGGTCATCACATATTTGAGATGTGCCAGCGAGGCAAAGGGGCGCTGCGCCAAGGCTTGTGACGCGATCCAGGGTGAATGCTCGTACAGTCCGTCCAGCATGACGGCGGCATCAGCCGCACTGGCCGTGTTGAGTTGTTCGATGGTCAGGGTCATGTTCAAGCCTCGGTGCCAAGCGTTGGGACGGTGGCGGGTGCCGGGTGCGTTGCTCGCCAGTGGCGGGCGATGTCCAGGCGGCGGCAGATCCAGACCTTGTCATGGCTCTGAACGTAGTCGAGAAAACGCTGCAGCGATTTCATCCGACCCGGTCTGCCCAGCAGGCGGCAGTGCATGCCGATGCTCAACATCTTGGGGGCATTCAAGCCGTCGGGGTCTCCTTCGGCATAAAGCACATCGAAGCTGTCTCGCAGGTAGGTAAAGAAGTCGTCCCCTTGGGCAAAGCCTTGGGCAGACGAAAACCGCATGTCGTTGGTGTCCAGTGTGTAGGGCACGATGAGTTGCTGCACCACACTACCATCGGTTTTGGTCACCGGCATCCAGAATGGCAGATCGTCACCGTAGTAATCGCTGTCGTACTCAAAACCACCAAAGTCAGCCACCAGTCGATGGGTGTTGGGGCTGTCGCGCCCGGTGTACCAGCCCAGTGGGCGCTCGCCCGTCATCTGCTGGATGATGTCCATGCCGATGCGCATGTGCTCACGCTCGGTGGCTTCATCGATGTTTTGGTAGCTGATCCAGCGCCAGCCGTGGCAGGCAATTTCATGCCCGAGTTCCTTGAAGGCGGTGGTCAGCTCAGGGTGGCGCTGCAGGGCCATGCTGACACCAAACACAGTCAGGGGCAGGCCACGCGCCTCGAACTCGCGCAGGATGCGCCACACCCCCGCCCGAGAGCCGTACTCGTAAATGCCTTCCATGCTCATGTGCCGTGCGGCAAAACTGGCGGGATTGAACATCTCCGACAGGAACTGCTCCGAACCTGCATCCCCGTGCAGCACTGCGTTTTCACCGCCTTCTTCGTAGTTCAGCACAAACTGCACCGCAATGCGGGCTTGCTCGGGCCATTGGGCGTGGGGCGGCGTACGGCCGTAGCCAAGCATGTCGCGTGGGTAAGTGATGGAGCCAGGGGCAAGGAGGGTCATGAAAGGCCTTGTTGCAAGAGGGTGAGACAAGTAGGGCAGATGGGCGATGCTTCAGTCCAGGCCGGACAGCGCCATGGACAGGTCGTTGACAGGCATCGGGCGGTCAAAAGCCAGGTTTTCTTCGACATGAAGCAAATGTTCTGCCATCAGTTGCACCGCACGGACCTCGTCTTTGGCGGCGAGTGCTTGCACGATGTCGGCGTGTTCGTCCACCGAATGGCGGGCGGCCATGGCACTTTGGTACATCAGCGTGATGAGGGCGCAGCGTGAAATCAGCTGGCTCAGCAACTGGGCCAGCACATCGTTGCCCATCAGTTCAGCCATTCGCACATGAAAGTCACCGAGCAATTCGGTGCGCCCGGAGGCATCGGGGCCCTCCAGGGCCGCTTTTTCCTGCGCAATATGACTTTTGAGCGCCTTGACCTGGGCGGTGGTCACCTGCCGCACGAAGGCCCGGGTCATCTCGACTTCAAGCATGCGACGTACCGCAAACACCTGACGCGCCTCTGTGACTGAGGGTGCCGCCACAAAGGCGCCTCTGGCGGGCTCTAATCTGACGAGCTGGTGTTGGGACAGTTTGAGCAAGGCCTGCCGCACCAAGGTGCGAGACACACCAAAGTGATCGGCCAGCTTTTGCTCAGCGAGCTTGGCGCCCGGCTGCAGCCTATGGTCTACGATGGCCTTGGTCAGCGCCTGGACGATGCGGTGGGTGGTGGAGGACTCCATGGTTTCATCATACTGCTAAACACAAAAAGTGTATACACTTTGACATTTGAAACCATCAGGAGTTTTCATGGGCCTCAGCACTCACGTTCTTGACACCATGCACGGCTGCCCGGCCGCAGGTATGACCGTTGCGCTCTACACCACGCAGGGCGACGACGCGACCCTGGTCAAACGCTTTACCCTGAACGCTGATGGCCGCAACCCGGATGGTCTGCTGTACGACAACGCCTCGCTCAAGGCGGGGACCTATCGGCTGGTGTTTGATGTGGCGGGGTACTTCAAGCAGCAGGATGTGGCGCTGCCTGAGCCCAATTTTCTGAACAAGGTGAGTCTGGATTTTGGTGTCGCCCATGCAGACCAGCACTACCACGTGCCCTTGCTGGTGAGCCCCTGGAGTTACTCAACCTACCGAGGCTCCTGAGCCCAGATCCCGGTGCCTGAAGCCGGCATTACATCTGGCCTTCTGTCAGTGTGTCGAGCTGGAACAGGCCACTTTTGTGCCACAGCCAAGTGTCGGTATACGTCACACGGCCCATGTTTGCAGGCACCGGAAAGGGCGCCGCCGACCTGACAGTGCGTTCAATTTCGGCCATCACCTCCGGCGCGTGGCGGGGTGCCCGCATCCAGTTTACGTCCAGCACTCGGCCTCGGCCGTCCACCTCGACCTGCAGCACGCCCACGGCATACAGAAGGGGCGGCATCTTGCCGCGATAGATGCGAGAGGTGTTTAGCCCATAAAGGTGGCCAGCGGCATCTTGCCGGTAGGCGCGCGGTGTGG
>JBJOIT010000099.1:0-4486 GCA_046046915.1 Pseudomonadota bacterium | reverse complement strand
GCCCATCGGCTTCCCTTAGGATCACATTGATGGGGGCGCTGCTAGGCGGCCTGATCCTGAACCTGATGCCCTGCGTTTTTCCGGTGCTGGCGATCAAGTTAATGGGTTTCGCGCAGCATGCCGACGATCGGCGTGCGCATCGCCTCAGCGGATGGGCGTACACCGCCGGTGTGCTGCTGTCTTTCGTGGCGCTGGGTGCACTCATGCTGGCCCTGCGTGCTGCAGGCGAGCAGCTGGGCTGGGGGTTTCAATTGCAGTCTCCAGCGGTGGTTGCTGCCCTGGCGGTGTTGTTCACGTTGATCGGTTTGAATCTGGCGGGCATGTTCGAGTTGGGCCAGTTTTTGCCCTCACGCCTGATGACCATGCAAGCAAAACATCCTACGGTCAATGCATTTTTATCGGGGGTTCTGGCCGTGGCGGTGGCCTCGCCGTGCACGGCACCTTTCATGGGTGCCTCATTGGGCGTTGCTGTCGGCCTGCCGGCAGAGCAGGCCTTGCTGGTCTTTGCGACCATAGGCCTGGGCATGGCCCTGCCCTACCTAGTGGCCAGCCTGGTGCCCGCGGCGGCACGTGCCTTGCCTCGCCCCGGTGCCTGGATGGACACATTGCGCCGATTGTTGGCTTTTCCCATGTTGGCCACCGTGGTGTGGCTGGTGTGGGTGCTGGGGCAGCAAAGTGGCATTGACGGTGCCGCCACCTTGTTGGCCTTGCTGCTCGAAGTGAGCTTTTTGATCTGGGCACTGAGCTTGACCCGGTGGGCACGATGGATTTTGTCTGCATTTGCTGCAACGATCCTGGTTTGGACCCTTTGGTCTTGGGGGCCATTCTTGACCCAGCAGACCTCAGAGAACATGCCGGCAAGCAACCAATTGACAGACTGGGAAGCATGGTCACCTGAAAAGGTGGCGTCGCTGACTGCAACTGGTCGCCCGGTGTTCGTGGATTTCACCGCAGCCTGGTGCGTGACTTGCCAGTACAACAAGAAAACCACGCTAGCCAATGCGGAACTGTTGGACGACTTTGCGGCACGACAGGTAACGCTACTGCGTGCCGACTGGACACGGCGCGACCCTCTCATCACGCAAGCCCTGACTTCTCTTGGCCGCAATGGCGTGCCGGTGTACGTGCTTTACAGAAAGGACCGCCCACCCATGGTACTTTCTGAAGTGTTGAGCGTGGCCGAGGTTCGCTCGGCGTTGGCACAGTAATAAACGAACTTCATCGCGCTCAAACAGCGCATCAGGGAGAAATCGATGACCCAGGAACAAGCCATCCGCGAGATCATTTCGCGCTGCAGAACTGTCGCCTTGGTTGGGCTTTCGCCCAAGCCGCATCGCGAAAGTTACGGTGTCGCCAGATACATGCAGTCGCGGGGCTGGCGCGTGATTCCAGTCAACCCCAACGCGCTAGAAGTACTGGGTGAAAAGGCCTACGCCACCCTGGCAGATGCTGCAGCTCACGAAAAAATCGACTTGGTGAATGTATTTCGCAACAGTGAGGATGTGCCCCCAGTGGTGGAGGAAGCGATCGCGCTGGGTTTGCCAGCCCTGTGGCTGCAACTCGGCATCCACCACGATGACGCAATCGCAAAAGCCCAGGCTGCTGGCTTGTTGGCAGTACAGGACAAGTGCCTGAAGGTTGAGCACGCACGTCTAGTGCCATGAACTTACCGGCGTCAGCGACAATAAGCAGTATGTACGCACCTATCCAAAACGACACCTTTTTGCGCGCCTGCTTGGGTCAGGCAACCGACCATACGCCCGTCTGGCTCATGCGCCAGGCTGGTCGTTATCTGCCAGAGTACCGCGCCACACGCGCCAAGGCAGGTAGCTTCATGGGCTTGGCCACGAACACCGACTACGCCACCGAGGTGACGCTGCAGCCGCTGGACCGCTATCCACTGGACGCGGCCATCCTCTTCAGCGACATCCTGACGGTGCCCGACGCCATGGGTTTGGGCCTGTCTTTCGCTTTGGGTGAAGGCCCCAAGTTTGCCCATCCTGTTCGGGATGAAGCTGCGGTGGCCAAGCTGGAAGTGCCTGACATGAACAAGCTGCGCTATGTGTTTGACGCCGTCACGTCCATCCGCAAGGCCTTGAATGGACGGGTGCCCCTGATCGGCTTCAGCGGCAGCCCCTGGACTCTGTCCTGTTATATGGTCGAAGGCGCAGGATCGGACGATTACCGGCTGGTGAAATCCATGCTCTACGCTCGCCCTGACCTGATGCACCAGATGCTGGCGGTAAATGCTGATGCGGTGGCGGCTTACTTGAACGCACAGATTGACGCGGGCGCCCAGGCCGTCATGATTTTTGACAGCTGGGGCGGCGTGCTGGCTGATGGCGCATTTCAAACCTTCAGCCTGGCATACACGGCTCGGGTACTGGCGCAGGTCAAAAAGGAACATCTGGGTGTAAAGATCCCGCGCATTGTTTTCACCAAAGGTGGCGGCTTGTGGCTG
Source organism: Pseudomonadota bacterium (assembly GCA_046046915.1). GTDB lineage: Bacteria > Pseudomonadota > Gammaproteobacteria > Burkholderiales > Burkholderiaceae_C > JBEEJZ01. The sequence continues at coordinate 2,025 of JBJOIT010000099.1, read as the reverse complement.
CGCGACATGGCCGAGCTTGACTGCGAGGTACTGGGTCTGGACTGGACGGTGAACCTAAGACACGCACGTGCGCTGGTGGCTGGAGCGCCAGGCGAGCCCGGCAAGGCGCTGCAGGGCAACATTGACCCCAATGTGCTGTTCGCACCACCTGAGCGTATTGAAAATGAAGTGATTCGAGTCCTCGATAGTTTCGGTGCACCCCACACAGGTTCTGGACGCGGACCGACGCACATCTTTAACCTGGGCCACGGTATCAACCAGCACACGCCACCTGAACATGTAGGGGCCTTGGTCAACGCAGTGCACAGCTACTCTCGCCTACAGAGATTCAATGCTGCTCAGCCTTGATAGCCCTACCATTTTTTTGCGCATTTAGGCAGCTGGAAACCTCACTTATGCACAAAAAGTGGTAGGCGGGAATGCTGACCACCCTTAACCTTGGTCTTGTCGCTACAAATCCCGTAGCGACGCTAAGTTGTTGATTTATATAGAGTTCAAAAATTGCTTTTTTTGTAGGCAATGTGTCAGAACCCTTGAATTTCAAGGCTCCGGGGGCTGTCAACGAGGGATATCAACAAAGTTATCCACAGAATCTCTTGATTCAAGCCAAAGCACTTGTAGATCAAGGACTTACGTGTTTTTCCGTAAGTTCACATCAACAAAGCTGCACAAGTTGACACTGATGCTTTTTGTATGACTTATCGCCTACCTGTGCTCGTTCAGATGCCGATACACAGCCAGGTAGCGGGACCTCTGACTTATCTGAGCGATGAGCTTTTGGAGCCCGGTGTCCTGGTCAGGGTGCCTCTGGGTCAACGTGAAACGTTGGGCATGGTGTGGGGCGCACCCCTGGAGGCATCCGAGCAAGCCATTGACAGCACCAAGCTCCGGGGTCTTGGCAGTGTTCTGCGGGGTCTCGCACCACTCAACCAACGCTGGCGGGATCTGATCACGTTTGCCGCTGGCTACTACCAAAGGGCCTTGGGTGAGGTGGCCATGGCCGCTTTGCCGCCGGCCTTACGTGATGTGACGGCTGTGCAACTGGAAAGACGACTGCGCAAAGTGGAAAAGGCCTTCAGCAAGCTCTCGTCGACGGCTGTGCTTCTTCCAGAGACGGTGCCGGAGCTCAGTCCCGATCAATCAAGGGTGCTAGGGGAGTTCAACGCGCAAACAGGACCCTTTTTGCTGTTTGGTGCCACCGGCAGTGGCAAAACCGAGGTTTACCTTCGCTGTGTACAGGACGTACTCACACGCGAGCCCAAATCGCAAGCACTGGTCATGGTGCCGGAGATCAACCTCACCCCCCAACTGGAAGCTCGGTTCCTGGCACGCTTCGCACCGACCTTTGGCCCCGAGGCGGTCGTGTCCCTCCACAGCGGCATGAGTAACCCGCAGCGCATGAGCAGTTGGCTTGCCGCACACCAAGGTACTGCACGTATTGTTTTGGGGACACGCATGGCCGTTTTTGCCTCAATGCCGGGCCTGCGACTCATTGTGGTGGATGAGGAACACGACCCCAGCTACAAACAGCAAGAAGGTGCGCGCTATTCCGCCCGCGACTTGGCGGTATACCGCGGTCGGGCTGAGCGTGCCAAGGTGCTCCTCGGCTCTGCTACTCCATCCCTGGAGAGCTGGCACCACAGCCGACCCGCCAACGAGGGCGGGCGTTATGTGCGCCTGACCATGTCCAACCGCATTGGCACTCAGGCCGGCAGCGATAGCGCCGCTAACACCGGCCTGCCAGTGGTTCGTAGGGTGGACATGAATCACCAACCCAGAAGAGCGTTAATTTCACCTCCCCTGCTCGATGCCATCAAAGCCCGCGCGGGGCGTGGCGAGCAAAGCATGATTTTCTTGAATCGGCGGGGTTATGCGCCAGTTCTTGCATGCACCTCGTGTGACTGGAAAAGCCAATGTCCGCATTGCAGCGCCTATCGGGTTTTTCATAAACTGGACCGAACCTTGCGTTGCCATCATTGCGGCCTGACGGAGCGCGTGCCGCGGGCGTGCCCGGAGTGCGGCAAT
>JBJOIT010000098.1:0-4684 GCA_046046915.1 Pseudomonadota bacterium | reverse complement strand
GACACTGCCATCACCCGCGTGGTGCTGGACACCAACATCGTGCTGGACGTGTTTGTGTTCAACGATGTGGCGGCCAAGCCAGTGCGTCAGGCTTTGGAGCAGGGCCAGTTGCTGTGGGTGGCCACCGCCCACATGCGCGAAGAGCTGGCCCGCGTACTGGCCTACACCCATATCGTGCCGCGTCTGGCGTACTACCAGCTGGACGCCGCCGCCGTGCTGGCCCACTTCGACCGCCATGCCCAGCTGCATGTGCCGGCCCCACGCACCAGCGCCATCTGCAAAGACCCCGATGACCAATGCTTTATTGACCTGGCCGTCAGCCACCAGGCCCTGCTTTTGAGCAAGGACAAAGCCGTCATACGCCTTAAAAAACGGCTGCTGGCGCTGGGGGCGCGAGTACAGCTGGCGTTGTAAACAGCGGGCCAGAACAGTCCCAGGTGGCGCGGGCCTATGCCTTCGCCATCCCCAAGGCATTCATCTCTGTCGACAGGCCTTGCCAGGCGCATTTGAAGCCTGATGTGTGGTTTGCGACCGGCGTTTGACTCAAGGCCAGGGCATGCCTCACACCAGCCACCACGCTGTCGATCACCGGCACCGTGACCGCTGGCTGGATGTCGGCGGCCATGCCGGCCAGACCGGCGCCACCCAGAATCACCGTGCTGGCGCCAAAGCACTCGGCGGCCTGCTCACAGGCGGCGGCCAGAATCACTTTGGCGGCTGCAGGGTCTTGCGCCAGCTCGGCGCCACTTTGCGTCACGGTATGAATGCCGGCCAGCTGCGCATCAAAACCCAGCTGTTGTGCCAGCCGCTCCAGCATGGGTTTCCAGCGCGTGCCACCGGTCACGATGGCAAATTTGCCCCGTGCCGCCGCGTCGATGAAGGCCGCCTCGGCCAGGCCGGTCACGGGCACCGGGCTGACCTCGCGCAGGGCCAGCAAGCCAGGATCGCCAAAGCAGCCGATCAATACCGCGTCGAAAGCTTCATCCGCCGTCACTTCAGCGGCCCAGGCATCCAGCACCGCATGGCCGGCCACCGCGTAGCTGGCCTCACAGGCGATGTAGGGCGCACCAAAACGTGCGGTGGTGGTGACGATCTGTGCCAGTGGCCCGGCGGCTCCTTGCGCATGGTGTTGCAACAAGTCGCTCACATGCGCCGAGGTGTTGGGGTTGATGATGAGCAGGCGCTGCATGGTGTGGGGCTCAGCTTGGGCTAGTGCAGGGCGTCTGCCACACCAAACAGGGTGAGCAGGTCGAGCGTGTTTTCCTGCGTTTGGGTGAAAGTGAGTTGCGCCTCCAGGCGATCAAGGTGCTCGCGCATGAGGCGGCTGCTTTCACGCTTGTCCCGAAGGCGTATGGCATCGAGCAAGGCGCGATGCTCTTCACAGCCGCACGAGGTGGCCTCGGACTTGGCTGCCAAGTGGTTGTCGCTGTAGGTCATCAGGATGAGCGATGTGCGCGACACCAGTTCGCGCAGGATGCGGCCCAGCGTCTGATGCTGCGCGGCCTGCGCAATCATCAGGTGAAAGTCGCCCGATAGCCGAATGGCTCGGCGCATGTCGCCTCGGCGACGGGCCTGCTCTTCGGCACCGATGCAATGGCTGAGCGCAGCCATGTCCTCCGCGCTGGCCTGATCGATGAAACAGGCGATCAGTGTGGGCTCGATCATGCGGCGCACCTCGAACACCTCGCGCGCTTCTTTCTCGGTGGGCTGCGCCACCACGGCGCCCCGGTTGGGCGTGAGGGTCACGATCTGCTCGTTGGCTAGCCGCACCAGCACCGGTCGTATGCGTGTGCGCGAGACGCCAAAGGCGTTGGCCAGTTTTTCTTCGATCAGCTTGGTGCCGGGCGGCAGGCGGTGGTCCAGGATGGTGGCCACCATGCGCTCGTAGATTTCGTTCTCGGTCAGGGGGACATCGTCGCTCATGGGACGTGCCTCGTGCGTTGGCGACGGGCCAGCAAAGTCGACAGACCCACCGCTAGCCCCATGACCAGGAAAGACACCACCATGGTCACCGTGCCCAGCGCGTAAATGGATGGCGTGGTGACTGTGGTGGTCAAGCCCTGCAGCTCCAGCGGCAGGGTGTTGACGTCGCCGATGGCTTGCGAGGTGCGCGCGATTTCGTCCCAGCTCAGGGTGAAGCCAAACATGCCGATGCCCACCACAGAGGGCGCAATCAGCGGCAGCACCACGTGCCTGAAGCCCTGCCACGGCGTGGAGCCCAGGTCCCGGGCGGCCTCTTCATAGGCCGGGTTGAAGCGGTTGAAGATGGCAAACATGATCAGCAGGCCAAAAGGCAGCGTCCAGGTCAGGTGCGCGCCCAGGGCCGAGGTGTAGAGGCCCAGGGCGGTGCCGTAGTTGTCCAGGGTGTCTTGCAACTCCAAAGTTTGCAGCAGCCACTTGATGCCCACGTCCAGCAAGCGAAACTCCAGGCCGATGCCCAGCGAGACGATGATGGAAGGCATGATCAGGCTGGCCACCACGATGAAAAACAGGGTGTTGCCACCGGCCAGTTTTTTGCGAAAGGCCAACCCGGCCAGCACCGAGAACACTACCGTCAGTGCCATCACCACCAGCCCCAGGCCCAGCGAGCGCCACAGTGCCGCACCGATGTCGACCACCCCCAGGCCTTCGGCCAGCTTCTCAAACCAGTGCAGCGACAGGCCCCGCAGCGGAAAGGTCAGCCCACCCTCGGGCCCCTGAAAACTGAGCACCACAATGACCAGCATGGGCCCGTACATGAACAGCACAAAGGCGGCAAAAAACGCAGCCAGCAGCCAATAAGACGTGGTGCGTTGTGGCATTGAGCTCATATCAGGATTCCTGTTGACTCATGTCAGGAACACCGTGGAACCAGCTTTGCTGGGCCACTGGTGTTGCCCCCTGCAAGGGGGAAAGCGGCCACACGGAGTGGGCAAGCCGGGGGTGTTCATAATTCTTTTCTAATGTCGACCAGCCGCGTGAGGGCCCAGATGATCATGAGCACCAGGGCCAGCAGGATCACGGCATTGGCGGCGGCCAGCGGAAATTGCAGGTAAGAGGTTTGCACCTGAATGATCTTGCCGACCGAGGCGATCTGCTGGCCCCCCATCACACCCACGGTGACAAAGTCGCCCATCACGATGGTGATGACGAAGATCGAACCAATGATGATGCCGGTGCGGCTCAGCGGAACGATCACGCTCCAAAGCGTTTGCCAAGCGCTGGCGCCAGCATCACTCGCCGCTTCCAGCAGGCTGCGGTCGATGCGCATCATCGAGTTGAAGATGGGCACGATCATGAACATGGTGTACAGGTGCACAAAGGCCAGCACCACCGAGAAATCGGAAAACAAAAACCAGTCCACCGGCTTGTCGACCACGCCCAGGCTGAGCAGGCCCTGATTGACCAGGCCGTTGCGCCCCAGCAGCGGCACCCACGAAATCATGCGGATCACGTTGGAGGTCCAGAACGGAATCGTGCACAGCACAAAAAGCAAGGTCTGCACACCCTGCGAGCGCACATGAAAGGCCAGAAAGTACGACACCGTGAAGCCCACCACCAGGGTGATGAGCCACACCAGAAAACTGAACTTAAAGGTGGACAAATAAGTCTTGAAAGTGACACACATGTCGCCGGTGCTGGCACAGCCCTCAAAGATGGCGGCATAGTTCTTGAAGGTGAAGGCGGGCAGCAGCTCGTACTGGCTGTAATCCCAAAAGCTCACCATCAGGATCAGCCCCAGCGGCACCAGAAAGAACAGCACAAACACCGCCGTCAGCGGCAAAGCCTGCCACCACGCCGCCACAGTGCGCCCGGGTGCCGCGCCGGAGGACGGTAATGAAGGTGCAGTTGTGCTCATAAAAGTCGCCAGTTAACAAAGGTCGTTGTGCCTGCCTCAGGGCGAGCGCAGCCAAGCCCCCTCCAGAACACCGCGGGACTGGCTTTGCCAGACCGCTGGTGTTGCCCCCTGCAAGGGGGGAACAGGCTACACGCAGTGAGCCTGGACGGGGGTGTGCCGCGGCTACGCGGCGACGAACTCATTCCACTTCTGAACCATGTAGGCGTTTTCGTCCATCACGGCGTTCCAGCAAGCAATGCCGCCCATGCGGGACTCGTAGCTGCCGCCGTCACGGCTTTCGCCCTTCTTGGCCAGTACGTCGCCGGTGGGGCTCTTGATGTCCTGGGTGGCAGGCTTGCCTTCCATCCAGTAAGCCCATTCGTAGGCTTCCATCTTGGCCTTGGCAGTGTCCAGCACGGCGCTGTAGTAGCCCTGGCGGTTCAGGTAAGCGCCAGCCCAGCCGTCCAGGAACCAGTTGATGAACTCGTAGGCGCCATCGAGCTTGCGGCCCGACAGGGTGGCCGGCAAACCAAAGCCTGCCGCCCAGGCGCGATAGCCTTCTTTCAGCGGCTGGAAGTTGCAGGCGATGCCCTTGGTGCGCACGGCGGTCACGGCGGGGCTCCACATCGACTGGATCACCACCTCGCCCGAGGCCATGAGGTTGACCGACTCGTTGAAGTCTTTCCACAGGCTGCGGAACTGGCCCTGCTTCTTGGCTTCAATCAGGGTCTTGATGGTCAGATCAATTTCCTTCTTGGTCATGTTGCCCTTGTCCGGGTACTTGTAGATGCCCATGGCTTCCACCACCATGGCCGCGTCCATGATGCCGATGGACGGAATGTTCAAAATCGCTGCCTTGCCCTTGAA
>JBJOIT010000097.1:0-4976 GCA_046046915.1 Pseudomonadota bacterium | reverse complement strand
GTGCCGCACACCTTGGTCTGGGATCTGACACAGGAGGTTCGATCCGAATACCGGCGGCACTGCAGGGTTTGGTGGGATTCAAAAGTACGGCGCGACTAGTCCCCACGCAGGGAACAGTACCGCTTTCAAAAACACTGGACACTATTGGTGCAATCACTCGATCTGTGCGAGATGCTGTCTTGGCTCACGAAATTTTGGCTGCGCGCACAGTGATCAGGAGCCCGGCATCTCTGGCCCACTACCGCCTGGCAGTTGTTCAAAACTTCATGCTTGAGGGATTGGATCCCACAGTGGCCGAGGCTTTTGAACGAACTTTGGACCAATTACGCAATGCGGGCGCACACGTCGTCGAGATCAAGCTGCCAGAACTCGAAGAGCTTGCAGGCTTGAACGCCAACGGTGGCTTGCCTGCGGCCGAAAGTTTTGCCTGGCACCAAGAGCTGCTCAATGAACGCGGCAATCAGTACGACCCCCGAGTCAGAGCGCGCATCTTGCGTGGTTTGAGCATGAGTGCGAGTGACTACTTGCATTTGCTGGAAGCCAGGCAAGCTTGGATGGAACGACTGCAAATACGCATCTCAGGTTTTGACGCCGTTTTGTCACCGACAGTGCCGATAGTTGCCCCTCCGATACAGGGATTAGCGCCCGGCGAGCAGCGCGACGACGCCTTTTTCCGTATCAATGCAATGTTGTTGCGCAATCCCAGCGTCGTGAATAACCTCGATGGCTGCGCCATTTCTTTGCCTTGTCACCAACCGGACGAGTTGCCCGTGGGACTCATGCTCTGGTCAACAGCCATGCAGGATGACACGGTATTGAACCTGGCTATTCAAGTTGAGGCGGCGCTGGCTGTGCATGAATGATCCCCATGCATCTAAAAACCAGCGGCCATTTCTGACGGGCCGTCTGCCACAATGCAAATACCTTGGGTCTGACCAAAGCAAACCATGAGCCCTGAACTTTCAAAAAAATTGGCCGCTGCCGTTGACAGCATGCCAGCGTTCCCCAAAAGCGTCGAGAAAATTTTAGAGCTCACGCGGGACGCCAACTGCACGCCCAAAGATTTGGTGCAGGTCATCGACAAAGACCCGGTGGTCACGGTCAAGATTCTGAAGGTGGTCAATTCAGCGTACTACAGCCTGCCCAAGCAAATCACATCCATAGGCAACGCCGTGGTGTATCTTGGCTTCAATACCATCAAAAATCTGGCGCTCAGCATCGCTGCCATAGGCATGCTGCCCAAGAACAACGCAGCGCATTTCGACGGCGACCAGTATCTTCTGCACTCCTTGGCGACTGCCAGCATTGCGAAAAAATTGGCCCTTCGCATGGACGACGCAGACCCCATGGACTGCTTCATCGCTGGCTTGCTACATGATTTTGGCAAGATGGTCTTTGCCCAATTCATGCCCGCCGAATTCCGCAAGGCACTGGATATCAGCCAGGCGGATCACTCCTCATTGCACCTGGCTTTGCAGCAGGTCATCGGCGTGGACCATGCCGTGGTCGGTGCCATGCTGGTTGAAAAGTGGCGGTTTGCACCTGCCCTGATTGCCACCATAGGGCGGCAATATGGCTCACAGCCCAAGGACACAGACATGATCGCCTGCGTCTTTGCCGCAAATCAGATCGCTAAAAAACTGCAGTTTGGGTTTGCGGGCAATTATTGCATTGACGAGTTCCCGCCGGAGGTCGAACGCCGCTTAGGTGGATCTCTCGATCAAATCATGACGCAGTTGGGAGATCTGGGTGGTTTGCTCGAAGAAGCGCGTGTTTTCTCCAAGCTCTAAAACAAAAAGGGCTACCCATGCAAATCAGGTTTTGGGGCGTACGTGGCTCCATCGCGTCTCCCGGACCCAACACCATGCGTTACGGCGGAAACACCACCTGCATCGAGATCAGAACTGACGATAAGCAGCTCATCATTCTTGATGCCGGGACAGGCATATTTCCGCTGTCCCAGACCTTGCTGGCGCAAATGCCGGTCACCGCGAACGTTCTGATCACCCATTCGCATTGGGATCACATACAAGGGCTGCCTTTTTTCATCCCCAACTTCATTCCCGGCAACACATTGCGACTGCATGGCCCATTTGACCCCGTGTCGGGCAAGGGGGTTGAAGAGATGATGTCGGTACAGCTTCAATACAGTTATTTCCCTGTGCGCGAAGCAGAACTCAAAGCGCGCATTGAATACGTCACAGTGATGCCGCAACAGAGCCTTCAAATTGGCTCGACAACCATCACGCCCTACATGCTGAATCACCCGGTCATCAACCTGGGCTATCGCATCGAGTGCGAGGGTAAATCGGTCTTTTTCACGGGGGACCACGAACCACCATACAACATCTTCTCGCCGGACGATGATGAGTACGCGGAATACCAAGGCTTTGTGGACGAAAAGCACCAGGCCATCCTGGAGGCCATCCAGGGCGTCGACGTTTTCATTGCGGACTGCTCTTACACGGCAGCAGAATACCCCTCGAAAAAAGGCTGGGGCCACGGCACCTACGACAGCAGCATCAACTACGCCCTAGCGGCAGGTGTGCGCACCTTGTTCTGCACGCACCACGAGCCCACACGCAGCGATGATGCGCTTGAAGCAGTTTTCAAAGAGGTGCTCGCGACCCGTGGTGGGCCAGGAGGGCTGGAAGGCCTGGACGTCAGACTCGCACGCGAGGGCGATGTTTTTGAGTTCTAGGCGAGCGCTACCCTACCTGCAACGTCAGCCTTTGCACGATGTTGCTTCGACTCGCCGCATTGAGCATGAAGCTCTTGGCTCGCTGGCGCCCTACGCTGTCATGGCCAGGGCCGGCCAGGCCATTGCCAGACTGACCCTGGCAATGGCCCCACACGCGCGGCACATCTGGGTTGCCTGTGGGCCCGGAAACAACGGAGGCGATGGCATGGCGGCAGCACTTCAGTTGCACCGCATGGGCAAACGCATCAGCGTGACCAGATGCGCAAACAGCGCGCACTCCCCTGCCGATGCAGCCCAAGCCTTGCTGGAGCTGCAGCAGGCGGGGCTAACCATCAGCGACACGCCCCCCGATCAAGTTGACTTTTGCATCGATGCACTGCTGGGCATCGGTGCACATCAGGAACCACACGGTGAAGTTTCGGAGCGAATTGCACAAATCAACGCCACCCTAAGGCCCGTCCTGGCCGTTGACACACCATCCGGTCTCAATGCTGAGACGGGCGTGGCATCGCGGCTCTGTATCAAAGCCGACTGGACAATAACCCTGCTGACTCTCAAGCCGGGCCTGTTCACAGCCCAAGGCCGTGACTTCGGCGGTGACGTCTGGCTGGACGACCTTGAACTTGGTAGCGTCGTTCAAAGCACCCCAGGCCAGGCGTGGTTAGGTGCTGCAATGCCAGCGAGTCCAAGAGCGCACGCCAGCCACAAGGGCAGCTACGGAGATGTCGCCGTCATTGGAGGGGCCAGTGGCATGGCAGGCGCCGCACTGCTCGCAGCATCTGCAGCACTGCACAGCGGTGCCGGCCGTGTATTTGTGGGCCTGCTGGACAGTAGCTTGCCGCTACTGCACCCAGAGCTGCCGGAACTGATGCTGCGCCGTGCAGATCAAATCGATCTTGGATCAAAAACCGTGGTTTGTGGATGCGGCGGGTCAGAGGCCATACAAGACCATCTGCCCGGTATTTTGGCCAGTGCCTCCCCGGTGGTTCTGGACGCAGATGCCTTGAACGCACTGGCAAAAGTGCCCAGGCTGCAAGCGGAACTTCGTCGTAGAGTTCAACAATCTGCACCCACCGTGATCACCCCACACCCACTGGAGGCCGCACGCCTGCTGGGCATCAGCGTGAGCGCAGTGCAATCAGATCGCTTATCAGCCGCTCGCACACTGAGTCAGCACCTGGGCTGCACAGTCATTTTGAAGGGCTCGGGCACCGTGGTGATGGCGCCAGGCGAGTTGCCTGTCATCATCCCCACAGGAAACGCCAGACTGGCCACAGCAGGTAGCGGTGATGTCCTGGCAGGCATGGTGGGTGCTCGACTGGCGCAAGGTTCATCGGCCTTTGAAGCTGCCTGCGCCGCGAGCTATCAACATGGTCTCATCGCGGATCAATGGCCGTCCACAATTCCTTTGACAGCGTCCAGTCTTGCACGCTCAGCCCAGTTTTGAGTACCGGTGGCCGCTTCAAATGACCGTTAGCCACGGCCTGCAAATGGCATCTTGGTTGCCATGACGGTGTGAAACATCACATTGGCATACAAAGGCAGACTGGCCATGTACAGCACGGATTGCCCAACGATGCTGACATCCATGATGGGCTCCACCGCAATCTCACCATGCGCTTGCAGTATGCCTGTTGCCATGCGCTGCGCCATGTCGGTGCCTGCATTGCCGATATCGATCTGACCGACGGCAATGTCGTACTTACGTCCGTCCAAGGACGCCGTTTTGGTTAAACCAGACACGGCGTGCTTCGTGGACGTGTAGGCAATCGAGTTGGGCCTCGGGGTGGTGGCGGATATGGAACCGTTGTTGATGATGCGCCCGCCCCGGGGTGTCTGGGCTTTCATGACCCTGAAAGCCTCCCGGATGCACAAAAACATGCCCGTCAGGTTGATATCCACCACTTGCTTGAACTGAGCCAGCGTCAAATCCTCGAGCGGAACACCCGGCGCGCTCACACCCGCGTTGTTAAACAACACGTCTATACGCCCAAATTTCTCGACTGCCACAGCAAAAAGCGCTTGTACACCGGCTTCGTCAGTGACATCGGTGGGAACGACCAGGGCACGATCAGGCACACCGCTCTGATTTGCAACCTCGATCAGGGGATCCTGACGCCGCCCAGCCAAAACCACGCGATAGCCATCCGCCAGCAAGGCCAAGGCAACCGCCTTGCCTATGCCAGAACCGGCACCGGTCACGACGGCCACTTTTTGATGAGTCACCATGTCAATTGCTTCCTTAATCTGTTGGTCATACACCCAACACGTGGCC
>JBJOIT010000096.1:0-5051 GCA_046046915.1 Pseudomonadota bacterium | reverse complement strand
CCTTGGTGAAGATGTCGTTGGTGATGGCAATCAAGTCCCAGCGCTCGCGCATGGCCTTGCACAGCATCTCCAGCAAGGTGGTTTTGCCCGAGCCGACGGGGCCGCCGATGCCCACGCGCAGGGGGGGCAGGGTTTTGGTGCGATGGGGGATGTGGTGCAGGGTCATGATCTGAAGAGTCGTGAGTATTGGTGTTCGTGTTGGGCCGACAAGATGGCCAGCATGGGGCTGAAGGCCTGGCGCTGTTCGTCGGGCAAGGTCAGGGCGTGGTTGACGGCTGCCGGGATGTCTGCGGCTAGCCGCGCCAGGATGCGCTGGCCCGCGCTCTGGCCCAGCGGCACGGCCTTAAGGGCCGCCTGCATCATGTTTTCTGCCCAGCCAAAGGCGTAGGCCAAAAGGGCATCGCGCACGGGAGCTTCGGTCACAGCCACGGCCAGCGCAAAGGCAACGGGGTAGCTGGGGTCCATGCCGGCCAGGGCGTCGAGTTGATGGGCCTCTGGCCCTTGCTGGTTGCGCAGCCAGGCCAGCAAGGATCGTCCCATTTGCTCGGTTTGCAGCCGCAGTTCGCTGCTTTCGCGGGTGTGCAGTACCCAGGCGTTGAGGGTTCGCACGCGCTCCAGGTCGTTGCGGCGCCAGGCTTCAATAGCAGGTGCCAACACCGCCAAATCGGCCCTTGCCAGGCTGATGTGCAGTTGCTCCACCAGCCAGTCAGACGCTGCGGCTTCGGTGGTGACGCCCGCGCGCTCGACCGCCGCCTCAAGCACCTCAGAGTATGAGAAACCGCCGATGGGCAGGGCGGGGGAGGCGAGCCAGATCAGCTGGAGCAAGCTGGCCGCCGGCAGGGCACTGCTCATGGGTGGGGATGCGCGTGCGGGTGATCGTGAGCGTCGTCATGTGCATGCGAATGACCATGTCCATGGCTGTGACTATGGTCGTGCCCGTGCCCGGCGTGGCCATGTGAGCTGTAGGCCCCCCCTTCGGGCTCGAAGGAGGCGTCTTGTGCCACCACGGTCAGGTGCATGGCGCGCAGCATGTCGGCCAGCACATGATCGGGTTCGATCTTGAGGTGGTCAGGCTGCAGCTCGATGGGCACATGGCGGTTGCCCAGGTGGTAGGCGGCGCGAGTCAGGTCAAACGGGCTGCCGTGCTCGGTGCATGGCGTGATGAGCAGCACAGCCTGCTTTGCCGCCAGCACCCGAATCAACGCCCCGTCTTCGCCAACCAGCACATCGCCGCCGCGCACCAGTGTGCCGCGCGACAAGAACACGCCGATGCGCCGGCCCAGAGAGTCGGTTGCATCAAACCGGCTTTTTTGGCGCACGTCCCAATCCAGCTCAACAGTGGCAGCGCGTTTGAGCAACACAGGCGCCAGTCCGGCGCCCTGGGGCATGAGTTTGGAGACGTTCAGCATGGGAATAGGCTTGGATGGCGCTGTTGAAGAGCTGGTTTTTACGGGGGGAGGTTGGTAATATAACAACCGTTATAACGTTTAAGGATCAAGCCATGTCAGCACTCAAACTCACCCAAATTGGCAACTCGGTCGGCGTGATTCTGCCCAAGGAGGTGCTCTCCCGCCTGAATCTGGAGAAAGGCGACACCATGTTTCTGAGCGACGCTGCCAACGGCATTCTGCTCACGCCCTACGACCCCACATTCGACTTGCAAATGACAGAAGCCCGGCGCATCATGAAAAAGCGCCGTGAGGTGTTGCGCGAGTTGGCCAAATGAGCGCTGGTCGCCAAACCTGGGTGTGGCTGAACCCGGCGCTGATTTATGCCGTGCATGAAGAGCAATTGGCCGAGCATGGTGGCGGCGCTGGTTTGCGCGATGCCAATTTGCTGAGTTCGGCACTTGCTCGTCCGGAGCAGCTTGCGGCTTACGGCACACCGGATGTGGCTGATTTGGCAGCCGCCTACGGCTACGGCATTTCACGCAACCATCCTTTTGTTGACGGCAACAAGCGCACCGCCTTTGTCGCAACCGAGTTGTTTCTGGCACTCAATGGGTTCGAACTGGTGGCCAACGACGTTGAATGCGTGATGAACATGCTGGACGTGGCCGCCGGCGACATTGAAGAAGCGGCATTTGCCCAGTGGATTCGACAACACAGTGTTCAACGCTGAACGCATCACGCTCAAAACAAAAAGTAGCGTTGTGCCATGGGCAGCTTGACTGCGGGGTCGCAGGTGAGCAACTGGCCGTCGGCGCGCACCGTGTAGGTTTGCGCGTCGATCTCCATTTTGGGCAGGTAGTGGTTGTGCACCATGTGCTGCTTTCTCACCCCCCGTATGTTTTTGACGGCGCTCAGCGTCTTGGCCAGGCCGAAGCGTTCGCCGATGCCTGCGTTCAAGCCCGCTTGCGACACAAAAGTGAGTGATCCTCGTGCCAGTGCACCACCATACGCACCAAACATGGGCCGGTAGTGCACGGGTTGGGGCGTGGGGATGGAGGCATTGGGGTCACCCATGGCTGCCATGGCTATAAACCCGCCCTTCAAGATGAGCGCGGGCTTGATGCCAAAGAAAGCCGGCTTCCACACCACCAGGTCTGCCCACTTGCCGACCTCGATGCTGCCGACTTCGTGACTGATGCCGTGTGCGAGGGCCGGGTTGATGGTGTACTTGGCCACGTAGCGCTTGGCCCGGAAGTTGTCGTTGCGGGTCGATTGCTCGGCAGCCCGGGTGCTGCCCTCAGGCGCCGCCAACCAGCCGCGCTGCTGCTTCATCTTGTGCGCGGTTTGCCAGGTGCGCAAAATCACCTCGCCGACACGGCCCATGGCCTGGCTGTCGCTGCTCATCATGCTGATGGCGCCCAGGTCGTGCAGGATGTCTTCGGCGGCGATGGTTTCCTTGCGGATGCGGCTTTCTGCAAACGCCAGGTCTTCGGCAATGCTGGCGTCCAGGTGGTGGCACACCATCAGCATGTCGACGTGCTCATCTAGCGTGTTCACCGTGTAGGGCATGGTGGGGTTGGTAGAGCTGGGCAAAAAGTTGGCCTCACCCACCACCCGCAGGATGTCTGGGGCATGGCCGCCGCCCGCGCCTTCGGTATGAAACGCGCACAGGCTGCGGCCTTTGGTGGCGGCAATGGTGTTTTCCACAAAGCCGGATTCATTGAGCGTGTCGGAGTGAATCGCCACCTGTACGTCGGTTTCTTCGGCCACGTCCAGGCAGTTGCTGATGGCCGAAGGCGTGGTGCCCCAGTCCTCGTGCAGCTTCAGGCCGATCACGCCGGCATTGATCTGTTCGCGCAGGGCGCCCGGCAGACTGGCGTTGCCCTTGCCCAGAAAGCCCAGGTTCATCGGGAAGGCATCGGCTGCCTGCAGCATGCGCTCGATGTTCCAGGGGCCGGGCGTGCAGGTGGTGGCAAAAGTGCCCGTGGCTGGGCCAGTGCCGCCACCCATCATGGTGGTGATGCCGCTGGCCAGGGCCTCTTCGATCTGCTGCGGGCAAATGAAATGGATGTGGCTGTCGATGCCGCCAGCGGTGACGATGTTGCCTTCGCAGCTGATGATCTCGGTGCCGGGGCCGATGATGATGTCCACACCGGGCTGCACATCGGGGTTGCCGGCCTTGCCGATGGCCACAATGCGCCCGCCCTTGAGGCCGATGTCTGCCTTGACGATGCCCCAGTGGTCCAGGATGAGGGCGTTGGTCATCACGCAGTCCACCGCGCCGCCGGCTTCCGGGCCGCTGCCGGTGCCGTCACGCGTGCGTTGGCTTTGGGCCATGCCATCACGGATGGTCTTGCCGCCGCCAAACTTGACCTCTTCGCCGTAGCCGCCGGCGCGCAGGGTCAGGTCGTCTTCCACCTCGATGAGCAGGTCAGTGTCTGCCAGCCGTACCCGGTCACCCACGGTGGGGCCAAAAATTTCCGCGTAGGCGCGGCGTCCTATGGTGGCCATCAAACAGCTCCCTGGGTTTCGGCCCGAAAGCCATAGACATGACGTGCACCGGCGTAATCGACCAGCTCCACCGTGCGCTGCTGGCCCGGCTCGAAGCGCACAGCCGAGCCCGAAGCAATGTTCAGACGCATGCCGCGTGCGGCCACACGGTCAAAGTGCAGGGCCGCGTTGGTTTCGGCAAAGTGATAGTGCGAGCCCACCTGTATGGGGCGGTCTGCGGTGTTTTGCACCACCACCGTGCAGGTGCGCCGCCCTGCATTGAGGGGGTGGTCCGGGCCGTCGGCCAGAATTTCTCCGGGGGTCATGGGCGAGTGTCTCCGTGTGTCGACGTGATGGTCTTACTTGCCGCCGCGCGAAAAGAAAACCGCCACGGTCACGACAACCGCGAGGGCTACAAAGCCCCAGGCGTCTGTGGGGTGCCAGTGTGACCCCTGCAGACCGTGGCCGTCGTGGGCCAGGGCCGTGCCAGTGGCGGCGAGCAGGGATGAGAGGGCGACGAAGGATTTCATGGGTTGTCCTGATCGGTTCAAACAGATTCAAACAATGGGTTGGTGCACGGTCACCAATTTGGTGCCGTCGGGAAAGGTGGCCTCGACCTGGATGTCGGGAATCATTTCGGCAATGCCGTCCATCACATCGGCACGCGTCAACACGGTGCGGCCTTCGCTCATGAGCTGCGCCACCGTCTTGCCGTCACGCGCGCCTTCCATCACCGCGGCGCTGATCAACGCGATGGATTCGGGGTAGTTGAGCTTCAAACCACGGGCTTTGCGGCGTTCTGCAAGGAGTGCGGCTGTAAAGATCAGCAGCTTGTCTTTTTCGCGAGGAGTGAGTTCCATGTTGGTGCGTCGGTGGGTCGAATTGAGGTTGATTTTGCAAGAAATGTGCCCGGCGGGGCTTGGGGTATCGCAGATGGGGCGTGGTGCACTTGGATAGTGCGGGTTGGGGGTGGTTCCCCTGCTCGGGGTGGAGGCCGGGTTTCGCCCCGGCGGCGCCTCACTTTTCTTTGCTTCGCCAAAGAGAAAGTAAGCAAAAGAAAGGCGACCCCACTGTTTGCGACCCCGAAGCCTTGGGCTTCGGGGCAGCCTGCGCTGCTTCCTGAAACGGGGGAAGAACGCAAACTCGCTATCGCTCAGACATGCGTTCTTC
>JBJOIT010000095.1:0-5084 GCA_046046915.1 Pseudomonadota bacterium | reverse complement strand
CATGACAGGCATCTGCACATCCATCAGCACCACATCAAAGGGCACTGGGGCCGAGGCCACCGCGTCGACACCGAGCTGCCCGTTGTCGGCAAGCGACACCTGAGCCCCCTCGTTGGCCAGCAGCTCCCGTGCCACCTGCTGGTTGATGGGGTTGTCCTCCACCAGCAGGAGATTCAGGCCGGCCAGGCGTTTGGGTTTAGGTTTGTCCGGCTTATTCAAGCCCATGAAACCCGACACGGAGACCTCCGCCAGGGTCTTGGCCACCGCAAACCGGGCCCTGAAACCAAAAGCACTGCCCTGACCCGGCGCACTGCGCAGCTGCAAGTCACCCCCCATCAACACCACCAGGCGCTGCGAAATCGCCAGGCCCAGGCCGGTACCACCAAAGCGGCGTGTGGTGGAGGACTCGGCCTGCGAAAAGCCATTGAAGATGTGCTTCTGGTTTTCTGGCGCAATGCCGATGCCGGTGTCCTGCACTACAAATTCCAGCAACACATCCTGCGCAGTGCGCTCCACCATGCGGATGCGCACCACCACCCGGCCTTCGTTGGTGAACTTGATGGCATTGCCACCCAGATTGATCAGAACCTGCTTCAGACGCAGATCGTCTCCCACCAGCCCCCTGGGTAACTGCGGATCCACATCAAAGGCCAGCTCCAGATTCTTGGTTCCCAAATTGGCGTTCAGGATGACCGACAGATCGTGCACCAACTGATCGATACGGAAGGGACGCGGGTCCAGCGACATCATTCCCGCCTCGACTTTGGAGAAGTCAAGAATGTCATTCAACAGCGCCAGCAGAGACCGGGCCGCGCCCTCTGTCTTGGTGGTGTAGTCCAGCTGGCGCAAAGACAGCTCGGTGTTTTGCAGCAGGGTCAGCATCCCCAGAATCGCATTCAGGGGCGTGCGAATTTCATGGCTCATATTGGCCAGGAATTGGCTCTTGGCCCGACTGGCCTGCTCGGCTGCCGCCTTGGCAGCGTTGAGGGAATCTTCAATTTCCTTGCTTTGAGTGATGTCGGTGCGTATGGCAATGAATTGCTCGGGCCGGCCGGACTCACCGAGCATGGGCACGATGGTGGCGTTCACCCAGTACAGCTCGCCCGTCTTCTTGCGATTGCAGATTTCACCATTCCAGGCACGACCCTCGGTGATGGTGTTCCAAAGGCCCTCGAAAAAGGCACGCGGATGAAAACTTGAGTTGACGACGCGGTGGTCCTGCCCCATCAACTCCTCGCGGGAGTAGCCGCTGATCGCACAAAACCGATCATTGGCGTAGGTGATGCGGCCATCTGCATCCGTGATGGTGACGATGGCGTGCTGGTCCAGCGCAAACTTCTGATTGTTGAGTTGGCGCCGGCTGCTCTCACGCTCACGCACTAGCACCACAGTGCGTGAGAGCATGTCCACAATGCGCTGGATTTCCTCGGGAGCACCATCCACCCGCAAAGCGCTCACGTCCAGCGAGCCGCTCGACAAGGCCTGGTCCAGCGCACTCAAGCGATCCAGACCACCCAACCATCGCGCCAGCTTGGCACGGATCAGCAACAAGCCGCCCACCAGACTCAGGGCACCCGCCAGCAGGACCGACATCGTGAGTGACCACAGGTCGTAAGCGACGTAGGGGGCATTGAAGACCAGACGTAACACACCGTAGTCTTTGCCACCGACCGACACAGGGCGACTCACATCAATCAAGTGCCCCTCAATCCAACTCACCAGCCAACCCGGGGCCTGACCTTTTACCTGCTCACGGGTGGTGGCTTGCACCTTACCTCCGGACGAATCGATGAAGGCGGCCGATAAGAACAGAGAACCCTGCACCGAGTTGTCCAGCGTTTTACTTACCGTGTCGTAATCGCCGATGACCGCGCTGTCTTGTACCGCCTGGGCCACCACTTCAAGCAGCATGACCGAGGCCCGCTGGGTTTCCTCCACCTGATGCAAAAACTGGTAGCGCAAAAAGAAGCCCAAGCCGGACATGATGAAGACGCTCAGGGTGGCCGCATAAAGCAAAAAGACCCGTCCGGTGAGTGAGCGCGGCAACAGCCAGCGAGGGGAGTTCATCAAGTCAGACCCATATCAAGCGGAAAAACAAAGCTATCGATGCTCAGCGCAGGCTGGCAGGTGCGGTTTGGTAAAAGTTACGGTAAGCCAGATACTCGGTACCCGTGGAGGGAACAAACACACTGTTGGCGGGTAGCTTGACCAGCTCTGAAGCACCGGCAAGGATTTTCTTGCCTTCGGGGTCGTTACCCATCTCCAGGAAAGCACGGGTCACAGCACGCAAGTCCCTGTCGGGCACATTTTTGGACACCATCAGGGCCAGGTCGTACAAGGGATCAGACTGCCACAGCACCCGTACCGGCTTGCCTTCCCGCTTGGACCAACCCTCAGTCAGTTGGGAGTTGGCACCCACGGCCTGTACCTTGCCACTGGCCAGTTGGGCGAAGGCGCCATCCATATTGCCCCCAAAAACCACCTGCACCGGGATGTTGCGATTGAGCAGCTGTGCATAAGAAAACTTGTAGGCGACCAGGGCCTCCACGCCAGGAAATCCAACGGATTGCTGTGCCAGCTCTTCCAGCTTCTTGATGGGGGAATCCGCTAACACCACGATCTGGCTGTGTATCGGTGGGGTTTGCCTGCGGCCAAACACCTTCCAGCCCAGATGATCACGCTCGGGACTGAACAAATGGTTGGAAAAAACAAACTCAACCTCGTTGGCCAGCACATAGGCCGTGGTGTCTGCCGACGTGCGGCCTATCTTGAGCTTCAGTTTCACACCGCTCTTGCGCGTGACGTACTCAATGATGGGATTCCAGTAGGAGGCCGTCAATTCGATGCCGTACTGGTTGACCGGTGAGAACCGGTAGACACCGTCTTCCTGGGCCAGGACTGGCCCCAGACCGGCAAATCCGGCCGCAGCTAAGGCCGTCTGGATCATCCAGTTCCTGCGTTTGATGCTCATAAATTGCTCCGGTAATCCAGCCAAGTGCGTGACCCCTTCGTCGTTTTTGTGGTCGCTTTAGCCTCGTATCCTAACCTCGCCCGGATCCGGGTCGCCCAACGCTGTGCCGGCGATGTTTATGAGGCGCCAGCCGTGGTAAAGACCGTCAGCACGCCGGTATAGCCATAAAGATGGTGACGCGCAATTTCGCCCCCGGCAAAAAATCCCACCAAGGGCACATCACCCAAGGCACGGCGGATCAATTGAAGCTCGGCACTTTCGCCCCCAAAGTGCGCGCCACCGCGGCCGGAGCAACTCACATACACGGCACCTGCCATGCGCCTGGCCGGGTGTGGCAAGGCCAACATGGCCACATCGGCCAAGGCATGTGCAGTCACTGCGGGCAGTTCCTCGGGCTCCAGTTCTTCACGGATCTCCGTGCATACCCGCATCAGGTCCGCCCTAGCAGCAGCGGTATTGCGCTGACAAAAGGCCAGGGCGGTGCCGACCTCCACCCAATCGGAAACCGCCACCCCCTGGCGCAACGGATCCAGTCCGATGATGTGACGTACCAGCACGTCGCTACCAAAACTACCCGCACGCCGGGCGAGACCACGCGCATCATCATCGACGGCAGGCAACAGGCCCACCAGAGTGGCCCTGACCTGTGTCAAGGCCTCTTGGGGTTCGTCCAGCGAGACGCCCAGGTCATCGAGCAGCGTCTGCAGTGCGGGCTGGCCATCCAGCTCCAGCACCAGATTGCGCTCAGCAGCCGTGATCACCCGGGTCGGCGACACCGGCTGGCAACCTTGGGTAACGCGGGAGACCAGTGCCACGTCAGCATCAAATGCAACGCCACTGAGCCCGCCCTCAAAGACACCGCTGACCGCGCCATGGCCGCTGATGTTGCCGTCTCCTCCCACAGCAAATTGCACCGAGCCAAAGCGGCTCGCAGAGACGCCACCAAACAGATAGCCGGACGCGGTGCGTTCCGCCATTTCCTGCAGCAACTCAGGCAGATCGGGCGTTTGGCCATCGGCATGAACCAGCGCGCAATTGGCTTCAAAGCCAAGGTTCAAGGGCGCCACCCCGGAAAACACCCGGTACTGATGGGCCGGCACAGCGCACAGCATCACCGCCAGCGCGGGTTCATCCAGGTACTCGACGTTATTGGCAGCAATGCCCACCCCCACCGTCCCAGACCAGTCGGTGACTTCGGGCAATTCACCACTCAAAAGCGCCAACAGATCACGGGCGTATGGGGCGTAGTGATCGGTGATGTAGAGCAGGCCCAGGGTGGGTGCGCTGGCGTAATCCGGGCTGGCCATGTGCGCTCGCAATTGAGCGAGCACCAAACCCGCAGCCACCTGCCACTGCGGATGAGTGGCATGGCCGTAAGGAAACATTGTCATGTTGGGGCCCTTGCAGAATCAAAGCCACACCGGCCCAGGGGTGCGATACCCAGGGGGTGCGGTAGTCAGCGTGATCGTGCAGCGCTCTTGGCTGGCGCCTTTTTGGCAGGCGCTTTCTTGGCCGGGGCTTTTTTTGCCGTCGGCGCTTGGGCTGGCGACTTTTTGGCGGCAGCAGGTTTGACAGCGCTGACCGCAGCTGCCACCCCCTGGGTCGCCTTGATGGCTTCCTTGGTCAGGTCAGCAGCCATGTTTTTGGTGGCATCGAACGCCGAGTTTTGGGTAGCTTCCTTCAGAGCTGTCGCCGCAATTTGCTGAAACTGCTGGGTGAGGGCCCCCCACAGCTGAATCGGGTCCACCAGGGAGGATATAGCCCCGACTTGTGCTTGATCGCTTGCGGCACTCTCAGCACGCTCGGCTTCGGGGGCGGGTGCGGGCTTGCTCGCAGCTTGAGCCACCGGCTCGGCAACCGCCTGCGGCGCGGCCTCCATGGGCTTGATCTTGAAAGCGTTGGCTACCTCTGCCATGCTCACATTCATGCCCTTGAGCGTGGCCAAGGTCATCTTTTGCACTTCGAGTGCCTGGATCGTCGCCTTCAGTGCCGTCGCATTTTGGTCCAGCCAGAACTGCACGGTTTTGAGTTCGCTGATGCGCTTGTCCAGCTCTTCCACATTGAGCGACGGTGCCACCCAGTTGGCGAGATTGGGCATTTGCGGCAGGCTACC
>JBJOIT010000094.1:0-5137 GCA_046046915.1 Pseudomonadota bacterium | reverse complement strand
AGACTTCCTGATCCAGCGTGTGGACCTGATGGCCAAGCTCATCAAGCATCCCCAGGCCACCTACCTGATCCGGGTCCGCGGAGAGTCCATGCGCGAAGCCGGCATCTTTGATGGTGACGTCGTCATGGTGGACCGCGCCATCAAGCCCCGCCATGGCCAGATCGTGGTGGCCGTAGTGGACGGTGACTTCACCATCAAGCAGCTCCACCAGCGCCAAGGCCAGATCAAGCTCAAGGCAGCCAACCCCACCTTCCCGGACATCACCCCCAAGGATGGACAGACCCTGGAGATCTGGGGCGTGGTCACCAGCAGCATCAAGCAGTTCCCCAACTAAGCCTTAACCAAGCCTTCGATCTTGTCGGTGGATGTGAGTCATGTACGCCCTGGTAGACGGCAACAACTTCTATGTCTCGTGTGAGCGTGTCTTCAGGCCCAGCCTGAACGGCCGACCCGTTGTGGTCTTGAGCAACAACGACGGCTGCGCCATTGCCCGCTCCAACGAAGCCAAAGCCCTGGGCATCGCCATGGGTGCGCCCTGGTTCAAGATCAAGCATCTGGCGGAATCCGACGGTCTGGTGGCCCTGTCAGCCAACTTTGCTTTGTACGGCGACCTCAGCGACCGCATGATGAGCCTGGCCGCTGGCCTGGGGCCAGCCCAAGAGATCTACTCCATCGATGAAAGTTTCATTGAACTTACCGGTGTGCGTGGAGACCTGAGCGAGCGCAGCCGCAAGATCCGCTCGCGCATCCTGCAGTGGACCGGCATCCCCTGCGGCATAGGCATCGGCAGCACCAAAACCCTGGCCAAGCTCGCCAACCATGTGGCCAAGACGGTGGAACGCAAACCCGGCAGTTACCCCCAGCACCTTGCTCACCTGGCCCAGGTGGCCGATCTCACTGCACTCAGCCCAACGGACTTCCAGGCCGTACTCGCAGCCACCCCCGTTCAAGAAATCTGGGGCGTGGGGCGCCAAATCACCAGGCAACTCAATGAACGGGGCATCACCACAGCGCTGCAGCTTGCTCAGCTCGATGCAGCCACGGTGAAGCGGGGCTGGTCGGTGGTGCTGGAACGCACCGTGCGAGAACTCCAAGGCATCGCCTGTGTGGACCTGGACCATGAACCAGCCCCGAAGAAAGAAATTGCCTGCACCCGATCCTTTGGCCGGGCCGTCACACAAATCACCGACTTGCAAGAAGCTGTCACTGAATTCGCCAGCCGCGCAGCAGGCAAGCTCAGAAAGCAAGGCAGCCTGGCGGGCCAAATCCTGGTGTTCATCCGTACCAGCCCCTTCAGAAAGGATGAGCAGTACAGCCGGTCCATCACCGTCCCGCTACGCCGACCCAGCGCAGACACCGCCATTCTGGTCAGTGCTGCCTTGAAGGGCCTCAAAGCAATCTACCGCCCCAACATCAACTACGCCAAGGCCGGCGTCATGCTGCTGGATTTGCAATCGGACGCCGTTCAACAGTTTGAGCTAGACCTGGAAGGGGAAGACACCTCAGACCGAAGCCGGCTGATGGGCACACTGGATGAACTCAACCAGCGCTATGGCCGGGGCACGGTGGTGGTCGGCAGTGCTGGATTGGCGGGTGACAAGAGAGTCTGGTCGATGAAGCAGGAGCGGCGCACGCCTGGGTACACCACCTGCTGGGATGAGTTGCCGGTGGCGAGGGCTTGAGGGGCCCGAAGGTTATTGAAGCCGTCCAGCAGACGCTTATAAGAGTGTTATCCCTTGGGCACAGTGATGTTTCGTCGTCTGTGAAATAGTGGCCCTTGAGATAGATCATCATTGCGCTGATATCAGGAGAAAAATCATGGAAGACGAGCGCTGCTGCGGGACCGGGACCTGCATCATTAACCCAGAGGGATACTGTTGGTGCGGGCAGAAGTGGGATGGCGAAAAAATGTGTTTCCCGGATCAACAGGAGCCTGCGAAACACACCACGCAGGCTGAACGTTTGGGGCCGGCTCCAGCCCCTGGCGACAAGAGGAACAAATGAACACACCCGCTTTGAACGTGCTGGGCAAACCGCTCTTGGCCTGTTCCTATGACCCGATAACAGGCTATTTCCGCGATGGGTGTTGCAACACACGAGAAGACGATACCGGCTCACATGTCGTCTGCGCACGGATGACAGCTGAATTTCTGCAGTTTTCCTTGTCGCGCGGCAATGACTTGATCACCCCACGTCCAGAATATCGTTTTCAGGGCTTACACGCTGGCGATCGCTGGTGTCTGTGTGCTATGCGTTGGAAGGAAGCCTTTGACGCTGGCCTTGCACCGAACGTGATTCTTGAGTCCACTCACATACGAGCGTTGGACTACGTGACCCTGGAACAATTGCGGTCCTGCGAGTTCAAAAGGTGAGGGACCGGTTGCTGTACAGATGAATTGCGTGCAGCCCCACTCAGCTTGCGCACCCGATCACCCATAACCCTGAAACTTTGACACCGCTGAAACCGCGGAGACCCAAATCATGAAAACACCCGTCACCACACGTCGCTTGATGCTGAGCCGGCTGGCTGCAGTGGGTCTTGCTTCATGGGGCATCGCTGACCTGGCCTCGGCCCGTGCGCCAGATGCCGCCATCGAGGTCTGGAAAGACCCGAATTGCGGGTGCTGCAAGGACTGGATCTCGCATCTTCAAAGTAGCGGCTTCAAAGTCACGGTCAACGACACAGGCAACAACGCCGCCCGTGCTCGACTGGGCATGCCGGCCAAGTTCGGTTCCTGCCACACCGCTCTTGTTCAAGGTTATGTCATTGAAGGGCACGTTCCGGCTGCCGACATTCGCCGACTACTCAAAGACAAGCCAGCGGCCACAGGTTTGTCGGTGCCCGGTATGCCGGTAGGCTCGCCCGGCATGGATGGACCCGAATACGGCGGGCGTCGCGATCGCTACGACGTGGTCCTGGTTCTGAAAAACGGGGACGGCCGGGTGTTCAGCTCCTACAACTGAGCTATCTCACCTGCCTGCTTGTCTTTGCATGTGTACCAACTTCAGCCCCACACGCAACGGCACCTGGGTCGAGCGCAGCCTGGGTGTGGACTGGCCGGAGATGCATTACCCGCCCGAGGCCTACCCTGGCTACGATGCTCCCATCGCTCTGCTGGGTGATGACCGCCAGATACCGACGGTGCGTACCGCCCGCTTTGGCCTCGTACCCAACTGGGCCAAGGACAACACCATCGGAAGACGCACCTACAACGCACGCTGCGAAACGGTTGCAGAAAAGCCGTCTTACCGCAGCCCCTGGCGCAAACGCCAGTACGCCATCGCCTTGCTCGACGACTTCTTTGAGCCCAACTGGGAAACAGGGGTTGCGGTGCGTTGGCGCATCAAACGCCGAGATGGCGAGCCCATGGGAGTTGCCAGCATCTGGGACCGTTGGCTTGATACCCAGACCGGTGAGATCGTGCACTCGTTCTCCATGCTCACCGTTAATGCAGACGGACATGCGGTGATGGGGCATTTCCACCGCCCGGGCGACGAGAAGCGCAGCGTGGTGGTGTTGGAGCCAGAGCAGTTCAAACCATGGCTCATGGCCAACCCTCAGACAGCCATGGAAATGTGCAGGTGTCCTGAGGAGGCTGTCCTAGTCAGTGAGCCGGCTCCAAGGGCAGGGCAGTATCAAGCCACCCTGTCATTGATTTAGATTCAGCCCAATGCTGATGATAGGGAAATATCTCGTATGCTTCTTTCCCACTCTTTTGCATCGTCTGTTGGCTCACTGCGATTTGCCGTTCGAAAAATATTGACACCTCAAATAAGGTGGTTTATTTTTCGAGTTTTTGACATCTTAAGCTCATCAAAGCCCACTACGTGGGCTTGGGTAAATACGTCAAATTAGGCAATCAAGTAATCATCCTTGTTCTTGCCTGCTAGCCACTTAGGCGCAATGCCTCGGCCAGTCCAGGTGTTGCCACTCAGAGGATCCCTGTATTTGGGAGCAACTTTGCTTGTCTTCTTCTCTGCAGTCTTTTTGCCGCCAAAGATGTCAGCAGAAGAAAGACCGAATTCGGTGACGATGGATCTGACTTGAGCAATAGCACCAGCAGTTTCACGCTGGCGAGTTTCGGCAATCAGCTGATCAAGGGCGGCCTTTTGTTCCAGAAGCTCTTTGAGATTTGACATGATTTGGTTTCCAACGATTTATAAATTTAAGAAAGAGTACGGCTTATTCAGCCGTTTCAGATTCTATTTGAACGATTGAATTCAAACATGCGCCAATTCAAATTACGGCCTTTGTTGTGCTGTACCAAGCCCTCAAAAATGCAGATTTGGCCTCTTGGGGTCCCATGGGAACCAGTATTTCCTGGACTGCATCAACACCCTTGAGGTAACTCCAGGGTTCGGTTGAGTTGGGCATCAAGTCGCGCTTTTCGGTTGCCAATGCAACCCAGTCAGCCTTCTTGATGGGGCCGTAATCTTCGAATGACACTTCAAAGGTGTTGGCGATCAGTTTGGTGACTACCCCCTCGATCCTTCCATAGTCACCCAGCAGCGCCTTCAGGGGTTTGACTACATCACCCAAGTAGGCCTCAGCCGCATCATGCAGAAGTGCTGCCTTGTAGTGGCTCCTGGGCACAAGGCTGGCCACCATCAGGCTGTGCTGAGCGACAGAATAAAAGGCACTTGTCTGGCCATTGAAGCGACACTGAAAAGCCAATCCATGCGCTATGTCCTCGATGTCAACTTCACTGATGCGACCTTCAAGTGGGTAAAAACGGTTGCCTTTGAAAGTTGAGATGTACTGCGTTTCGTTCACGTTAGATCCTGCTGAAGCTGGGGCATCCGGGTGGGCTTCCTACACATACATACGTTTGTCTGTGGGCCTGCATTCAACGTTTTGCAGTGATCTGGAGCCTGTTCAGACTGTGACGCACTACCGTCTCACCGCATGAGCCTCACGGTAAACATCAAAAAAAAACCCGCCAAGAGGCGGGTCAAGTCATCTAGCGATGACCGCGCACAGGGAGGAGTACGCGGGAGCTCAATAGCCCCCACTTACTTTATCACTCGTACATCTGCCTTGTGCGTTTCTTGATTCAGGATTGCGTTCTGTTACCGGAGACGCTTGGAGCTGCTTCTGTCCTGGGTCGAATGCTTCGGCTTTAAGAACAGCAGGTAC
>JBJOIT010000093.1:0-5148 GCA_046046915.1 Pseudomonadota bacterium | reverse complement strand
GGGTTACCAGCCTACTTTGGCTGAAGAAATGGGTCGTCTGCAAGAGCGTATTACCTCCACCAAGGTCGGTTCTATCACGTCTATTCAGGCTGTGTATGTGCCTGCGGACGACTTGACCGATCCTTCGCCAGCAACGACGTTTGCTCACCTGGATTCCACCGTCGTGTTGTCCCGTGACATCGCTTCGCTGGGTATTTACCCCGCCGTGGACCCTCTGGACTCCACCAGCCGCCAGCTCGATCCGAACGTTGTGGGCGAAGACCACTACAACACCGCGCGTGCAGTGCAGGGTACCTTGCAGCGTTATCGCGAACTGCGCGACATCATCGCGATCATGGGTATGGATGACCTGGCTCCAGAAGACAAACTGGCCGTGGCGCGCGCTCGCAAGATTCAGCGTTTCCTGAGCCAGCCATTCCACGTGGCCGAAGTGTTCACGGGCTCTCCTGGCAAGTACGTTCCATTGTCTGAAACCATCCGTGGCTTCAAGATGATTGTGAATGGTGAGTGCGATCACATGCCTGAGCAGGCCTTCTACATGGTCGGTACCATCGACGAGGCAATCGAAAAAGCCAAGAAGATGTGATAAGCGGCTACGCTTGAGCCCTGCATTGCTGACGTAGTGCAGGCCCCTATGAATTGCACCTTGCACACTCATAGCGACTCAAGTGAACTCGATCACACTTTAAAACGGGAAAGCTTATGAGCACCATTCACGTCGACGTTGTCAGTGCCGAAGAATCCATTTTCTCGGGTGAAGCCAAATTCGTGGCTCTGCCTGGAGAAGCGGGTGAGTTGGGCATTTATCCTCGTCACACTCCGTTGATCACGCGAATCAAAGCGGGTTCTGTGCGAATTGAAAAAGCTGACGGCACTGAAGAGTTTGTGTTCGTTGCCGGTGGCATTCTTGAAGTTCAACCTAACTGCGTTACCGTCCTGTCTGACACGGCGATTCGCGGCAAAGACTTGGACGATGAGAAGGCGAATGCCGCCAAACTCGCTGCTGAGGAGGCGCTCAAGAACGCCAAGAGCGAGATTGATCTGGCCAAGGCCACATCCGAGCTGGCGATCATGGCGGCGCAAATTGCTGCCTTGCGTAAATATCGCATCAAGAAGTGATTCTTGTCTCTCTGCAAAGACCGCCTACGGGCGGTTTTTTCATGAGTGCAGCACATCGAATTTCTACAACTTAGCAGCTGCTAACTTGCTAAAGTGTTGACCATGAACTATGTCGCACCGTGGTGGTTGCCAGGTGGGCATCAGCAAACCATCTGGTCAGCACTCTTTGCCCGTCGCGTCCAAGGTCAGGCTCTCGCCTATCGTCGTGAGCGCTGGAGTACCCCTGACAAAGACTTTGTTGACGTGGATTGGCTGATAGAGCCCGCCAGTGGCCCAAGCCGCCAATCGATTGATCGACCCTTGTTGGTGTTGTTCCACGGACTTGAAGGCAACTCCAATAGCCACTATGCCCAGGCATTTGGCGATTACGCACGCAAACAGGGGTGGTCCTATGCGGTGCCCCATTTTCGGGGCTGTAGCGGAGAAATTAATCTCGCCCCCAGGGCCTACCACTCGGGCGACTTTGAAGAAATAGACTGGATCTTGGCCCGATTCAAGCGTCATCATCAAGGACCACTTTTGGCTGTGGGTGTCTCTCTGGGAGGAAATGCGCTGATGCGGTGGGCACAAGAGATGGGCCATTCTGCGCAAGAAACTGCCCTTGCGGTTGCCAGTGTGTGCTCACCACTGGACTTGGCTGCTAGTGGTCATGCCATAGGCAGGGGCTTCAATCGTCAGGTGTACACCCGCATGTTTCTGCGCTCCATGAAACCCAAAGCACTGGGGAAGCTGGCACAGCATCCTGGCTTGTTTGATCGCACCAAGTTACTACAGGCAAAGGACTTGTACCAGTTCGATCAGGTGTTTACGGCCCCACTGCATGGCTTTAAAAACACTGATCATTACTGGAAGAAAGCTTCCGCCAAACCACAATTGAATCGCATCCGTGTACCGGCTTTGGTCGTCAACACGGGTAATGACCCATTTGTACCCGCAGGAAGCTTACCTCGACAAGAAGACGTGGGTGACCATGTCGACTTATGGCAGCCAAAACAAGGTGGACATGTTGGGTTTGCCAGTGGACGATGGCCTGGCGAATTACAAAGCCTGCCGCAATCCGTAGGCTCCTGGTTTAAGCAGTACCTGAGTGACTGAACGGTGAAGACTGCCACCTATGGATGAAATTGTGAAGCAAGCCTTGGCCAAATGGCCCCATGTACCCGACTGCTACGGATGGCTGGGTCTGGATGCGCGGGGGAATTGGTATTTGCGTGATGACCGGGCGCAAGCGGCAGGTGAGTTTTCTAGCGGGATCTTGGCCGCGAAGGGAAGTCAACTTCGCCATGAGAAGTTACTCTCATTCATCCAAAGAAACTACCAGTGTGACGACCGGGGATGTTGGGCCTTTCAGAACGGACCTCAGCGGGTATTTGTAGAGCTGGAAATAACCCCCTGGATCTGGCGACTCAACGCAGACTTTAGTGTGCAAACGCACAACGGCGACAAAGGGAGAGTCGAGCGCTGCATACTGGATGAGTGTGGAAAACTATATCTGGAGGCCAGGGAAGGCTTTGGTTTGTTGCATACGCAGGACATGGTGTTCGCCGCAGACGCAATGGAGTCTATGGGCTGGCCACTTGAAGAGATGTACGCCAGAGACTTGCCGAGCAAATATGGCTATGTCTGCAGCCCTACGAAATTGATGGCCAATTCAGGCGCAGGCAATAAAAAACCGGCTTGAAAAGCCGGTTTTTACGCTGGAGCAAATTCGCTCTTTACTTTGCAGCTTCAGCCGTGGCAGGCGCTTTAGGCGCTTCAAAATTGCCACCACTCGCATTGACCATGTAGACGACAGCACGCGCAATCTCGAGATCTTCGAAGTCACCACCGCCTTGAGCACCCATTGCGCCCTTGCCCTTGAGTGCCGATGTCACCAGTGCGTCGTATCCGGTTTTGATGCGGGCACCCCAGGCTCCTGCATCACCCACTTTCGGAGCTCCGGCCACACCTGCGCTGTGGCAAGTGGTGCATTGAGCCTTGAAAACGTCTTCGCCACTTTTGAGTTCTCGGTTGGCATCGCGAATTTCAACGGCACCTACCTTTTGTATGCGTTCTGCAGTCGATTTCTCAATATTGACTGCACCGGCCGCTGGTTTGTTAGCGGATACGTAATAAACCAGGCCGATGATGGCAAAAACAGGCGCGACAAAAGAAAAGAAAACCGCAATCAGCAATTGTTTGGGATTCTTGATCGGGCCGGTGTGGGCTTCCTCGTGAGCAGGTGTATGGCTGTTATCGCTCATGGTGTCCTCTAAAAACTGGGGCAGGTAAAACAGCCGAGGATTATAGCGGCCGGCACTGCGAAAACCCCTACAATCAGCCCGCTCGGAACGCGGCTGTAGCTCAGTGGATAGAGTATTGGCCTCCGAAGCCAAGGGTCGTGGGTTCGATCCCCGCCAGCCGCACCATCCCTCATCGGTATGCGTCAACCACATCGGCATCTACTGCCTACGTCGTAACCTCTTTGCCTGACAGCAAATGGCAACTGAGTTTGCACAACAACACAGGCGTTTAATTTGCAGCCTTGGCCCGAAAAACTTTGGGGGTGACGCCGAACTGCTGACGAAAACTTCGTATGAAGTAGCTGGCACTGGCAAAGCCGCAACACCAGGCCACTTCCTTCACAGGGGATGCGCTTTCGCTCAGCAGGCGCGCCGCTCGTGCCAATCTCTGACCCTGGATGAAGCCGCGCAAGTGCTCGCCAGTGGTCTGGCTGTACAGGTGCGACAAGTAATCTGCCGTGCAGCCCAGCTGCTGAGCCAGTTGGCCCACGGTCAGATCGATATCCCCCAGCTGGTTCTGAATCAACACCCGCAGCTTGGCTAGCAGTACCGGTTCTGGAGACGGATTGTTCTGTGGGGCATCCAGCAGACGCCACACGGCCGTCAGTACCGTCAACACCAATGCACGCTGCTGCGCAGGCCATAAGCCGTTGATGTCTTGCACAGGTGGCCGTGCAGCGTCGGCCAACCAGCCCTGTATCCGCCCCGCTTCAACATGACGACAGACCTCCAGGTGGCCGATGCCCGGGCGCCCGGCACTTTCTTCAAAAGCCAGGTGGCAGGACAGGGCTTGGGCATCCGCATAGATAACCACATTGCAAAACGGTGCTGCGATGCCGGCACTGACGCGCTCGTCGTGCAACAACTTTGGGGGCATCACCAACGCCTGCATGGCCGACAGGCGCTGCCCTCCTTGTGGAAAACGGAAATCGGTATACCCAGCCGCCTGTAAAAACAACTCAACACCCAAATGGAAATGTCCCTCGCCGCGGGCAGCCAAAAAGGGGGGCGTCGGAGGGCAAATCACGGCGAGTTGACCACTGCCCGCTTGGGCAATAAACGCGGCCAGTACATCGCGCATTTGCTGGCGCGGCGTGCCCAGACTCGCGTGCCTCTCCAAGGGGTGGGCCAGCCCGTCAGATTGATCGACGGGCGAGTGGATATTTTGATCCATGATTTGTACTACTTTTGCCGTATTTCTGGCACTGATAGATGTTGCCACCGTAGCTGCCAGTGTCTAACCTTGACGGCTCGGGTGAACTTGCCGCGTACTAAATCGTACGAGTGTGACCATGGTTTCATTAACCATCTCAAACCGTGACCCGAGTCTGTTGGGACTGATCATTCAAGGAAGCTCATGAAGCAAAAGATTTCTGTCATTGTCTGGAACGAATACGAACACGAACGCCAAAACCCCGCAGTCGGCGCGATTTACCCCGAAGGCATACATGCGGCTATCGCAAAAGGTTTGCGTCAGGTGCCGGGCCTCAACCCCGGGGCATTGCCGCCGGACATCAGCACTGCCACGCTCGACCAGCCAGAGCACGGCCTCAGCGAAGCGCGCCTCGCGGACTGCGATGTTTTGATCTGGTGGGGCCACAAGGCCCACGGCAAGGTGGAAGATGCCATCGTCGACCGTGTGCAAAAGCGTGTGCTTGAAGGCATGGGCCTGATCGTGCTGCACTCGGGCCACTTTTCGAAGATCTTCCGTCGCATGCTGGGCACCAATTGCTCGCTGAAATGGCGC
>JBJOIT010000092.1:0-5177 GCA_046046915.1 Pseudomonadota bacterium | reverse complement strand
GCTCTGGCTGCCGCCCTCGCCCCAGGTTGAGGCGCGGAGCACTCAAGCGTTTATGGACATCAGAATGGCCGCAGACCGGGCAAGTGATCAATGATCGAGCCAACTGGGAGGAAAAGTCCTGCTCAGAGCCGAACCAACCCTCAAAGACGTGGCCTTCACAACACGCCAGATCGAGTACTTTCATAAACAGCGCAAGCAACGCTCAGGTTCAAACGAGGTCAGGCCGGGACTTTTTGCCAATTCAAGTCCCAGCCACCTGACACCAGGTTCTGTAGCCACAAGGCACCCGCCAAAGTCTTTGCGTCGGTCACCTCACCCGAGCGACACCATTGCAAAAGCTCGTCGACCGAGGCCGTGAACACCTCCAAAAATTCACCGCGGTCCAAGGCCTGCTGCCCAGGGCGCAAGTCCTTGGCAAACCAGATATCGATGAATTCCGTGGAGTAGGCAATCACCGGATGCATCTGCCCGGCACGCGCCCAAAGACCCGCGGTGTAACCCGTTTCCTCTTGCAATTCACGCTGCGCGCAAGCCAAAACACTTTCCCGGGGGTCCAGCTTTCCGGCTGGAAACTCGACCATCACACGTGCAACTGGGTAGCGGTACTGCCGCTCCAACACGACGCGAAGCTCACCGTCGGGAGACTCTATCAATGGAATGATCATCACAGCACCCGGGTGAACAATGTATTCCCGACTTGCCGTGTCACCATCAGGTAGCGCAACCGTATCCCGGTACACCTGAAGAAAATGACCACTGTGCACTTTCTGAGTGCTCAGCTGTCGCTCCACCAAGTGTTCGTCTGCCATGAGGGGCTTAATCGCTACGACGCAGGAGGTAGCGATAGGTAAAACCTGGAAAGGCGAAGGTCAGGAACAGCGTACCCGTAATGGCGTAGAACTCCCAACCTTGGGGGCTACGCTGCCCCAAGTTCTGCTCCATCAGGAGACCGACCACCCCAACGACGAAGTACAGGAGGACAAGCTCCATCAAGCGCACGAAAAAAGACTTGGGTTGCCTCAAGGCAATCAGCCCTAAACACTTTTCAGTCAGAAAGGGCAGGTTTGCACAGAGCAAGCCCAGGAGGAGCACCCACCAAGATGCCAGCGCTTGCGTCACTTGGGTATCAGTTGTGAAACAGAGATGAGTTGTGTGCCGACTCAGCCGCCAGTGAACTGAGCAACCGCGCTCGAGCACAGTGCCATCAGTCCACCGGGCACCAGGCCGAGCACCATGACCATGGCACCGTTAAGCGACAGGACGACCCGTACGTCGGCAGGGGCTGCAATGGCGTCGGTTTGGGCAGGCGCATCAAAGTACATCACCTTCACGACGCGCAGATAGTAGAAAGCTCCAATCAGGGACATCATCACAGCAAACACCGCCAGGCCCATATGAAAGCTATCACCAGACGCGATCAATGCTTGCAAAACAGACAGCTTGGCATAGAAACCCACCATGGGCGGCACACCCCCGAGAGAGAACATGCAGATCGCCATCACGGCAGCGTACAGCGGACTGCGCTGATTTAATCCGGCCAAGTCAGAAATCTCTTCACTCTCGAAGCCACGACGCGACAGGAGAATGATGACCCCAAATGAGGCCAGCGTTGTGAGCACATAGGTGACCACATAGAACATGGCGGAGCCATAAGCATCGGCCGACGACAGAGTGTTGCCCTGCAATACGCCAGACATCAGGCCCAACAGGACAAAACCCATCTGGGAGATGGTGGAGAAAGCCAGCATCCGCTTGAGGTTGCTTTGCGCCACAGCGGCAATATTGCCAACCAGGAGGGACCCCACAGCCAGAATCATCAGCATCTGCTGCCAGTCCGTAGCCAAGGGCAACATGCCTTCCACCAGCAAGCGCATCACGATGGCAAAAGCAGCCAACTTGGGCGCACCACCGATCATCAACGTCACCGCGGTAGGTGCACCTTGGTAAACGTCAGGAATCCACATGTGAAACGGTACCGCACCCAACTTGAATGCCAGGCCAGCAACCACAAAGACCAAACCGAACACCAGCACCTGGTGATTGACCTGACCACCTGCAATTGCCTTTCCAACCTCATTGATGTCCAGACTACCGGTTGCACCGTACATCATCGACAGGCCATACAACAGGAAACCCGAGGCCAAGGCACCCAGTACGAAGTACTTCATAGCGGCTTCCGTGGCCGTTGCATCGTCACGGCGCAATGCAACCAGTGCATAACTGGAGAGAGTCAACAACTCAAGGCCCATGTAGATCAAGAGAAAGTTGTTGCCCGAGATCATGATGAACATGCCGAGCAAGGCAAACATGCTCAAGCTGAACATCTCGCCACCGCGCATCATGTCGCGCTCTGCCGCATAGGGACGCGCATATACCAAGGTCACCATCACGGCGATCGTGGCAAAGCACTTCAACCAGTTACCCATCACATCACTGACGATCATGTTGCCAAAGCCATGCGCTTCGCCGCCGCTGCTGGCGGCAGAGGCCAGAACCAGCGCAACCACGCCCAGCGTCAGCAAAGTCAGCACATAAGTCAGCTGACGACGTGCATCGGTCACGCGCAAATCAACCAGCGAAATCACACACGCCATGGTCAGCAGAATGATTTCGGGGTACACCGTGATCCAACTCAGTTTATCTATCATTGCCACTCTCTCTCGATTCGGTTCTGTCGATACTGTTGAATCAGTTCAACTTGGACTGTGCGACATGCTTCAACAACTCTGCGACAGAACTGTCCATGATTTGTGTGAATGGATGAGGGAAGATGCCCATGTACAGCACTGCAGCAGCCAGCAAGCCCAGCATCAGGAATTCACGGGAGTTGATGTCTGTCAGCTCTTTGACGTGGTCGTTGGTGACGGGGCCCAGATACACACGCTTGAACATCCATAGTGTGTAAGCAGCACCAAAAATCAAGGCGCTGGCCGCGATCATGCCCACCCAGAAGTTGGCCTTGATGGCGCCCAGAATCACCATCCACTCGCCCACAAAACCGGCGGTTGCGGGTAGCCCACAATTGGCCATGGAGAACAGTAAGGCAAACGCAGCGAATTTGGGCATGGTGTTCACGACACCCCCATAGCTTGCAATCTGGCGCGAATGCACACGGTCATACAAGACACCGATGGACAGGAACATGGCCGCAGACACAAATCCGTGCGCAATCATCTGGATCAGGCCACCCGACACACCCAGATCATTGAAGATAAAGAAACCCAGGGTGACAAAGCCCATGTGTGCGACAGACGAATACGCCACCAGCTTCTTCATGTCCTGCTGCACCATAGCCACCAGGCCAACGTAGACCACCGCAATCAGGGACAAGGTGATCATGAAGCCCGCCCACTCATGGGCTGCATCAGGCGCGATCGGCAAAGAAAAACGCAGAAAACCATACGCACCGAGCTTGAGCATGATGGCTGCCAGTACAGCAGAACCCCCGGTGGGCGCCTCAACGTGCACATCTGGCAACCAAGTATGCACAGGCCACATCGGCACCTTCACAGCAAAGGCTGCAAAGAAAGCGAAGAACAACAGCGTCTGAGCCGAGATACCGAGCGGAAGCTGGTGCCAGGTTGCCAGATCAAAACTGCCGCCGGACTTGAGATACAGGAACACCAATGCCACCAGCATGAGCAGAGAGCCCAACAGCGTGTACAGGAAAAACTTGAACGCTGCGTAGATCTTGTTGGGACCGCCCCAGATACCAATGATCAGGTACATCGGTATCAAGGTGGCCTCAAAAAACACATAGAACAGCAGGCCATCGAGGGCGGTGAACACGCCAATCATCAATCCGCTGAGGATGAGGAATGCGCCCATGTACTGGTTAACGCGGACCGTGATGACTTCCCATCCCGCAATCACCACGATCACCGTCATGAATGCGGTGAGGGGGACAAACCAGAAGGAAATGCCATCCAGGCCCAGGTGGTAATGAACGTTAAAGCGCTCGATCCAAACGGCCTTTTCGACAAACTGCATCGCTGCAGTCCCCAACTGGAAACCGTCATACAAGGGCACGGTGACAAGCAAGCTGACAAGCGCACCGATCAGCGCAACCCAACGTACAGCACCTGCCTGCTCATCACGGCCAAGGGCCAGCAACACCGCACCGAAAACAATTGGCGTCCAAATCGCCAGGCTCAACAAACCCATCTTCTTGTTCTCCTACTTGAGCCAGACGAAGTACGTCATCAGCACGAAAATCCCGAGGATCATGGTCAAGGCGTAGTGGTACAGGAAACCACTTTGCACGCGACGAACCACACTTGACACCCAGCCCACGAGCTTCCAGGAACCGTTGACCACTGCACCATCAATCAGAGCCTGATCGCCGCCCTTCCACAAACCGGTGCCCAGGGCACGCGCACCACGAGCCAGAATGTTTTCGTTGATCCAGTCGAGGTAATACTTGCTCTCAAGCAGGCGGTATATCGGTCCCACGGCCCGCTTGATTGCAGCTGGCACTGCGGGATTGATCATGTACATGTAGTAAGCCACCACAACCCCGGCCAAGGCCAGCCAAAACGGAAGCGAACTCAATCCATGCAAGGCCATTGCGACGGGGCCATGGAACGCCTCGCTCATCTCGACCATCGCAGGATGCTTATCGGCATTGACAAAGATCGCGTCCTTGAAAAAGTCGCCGTACAACATGCCCTTGATCGTCAGGTAACCGATGAAGACCGATGGAATGGCGAGCAGTACCAGGGGAACCGTCACCACCCAGGGGGATTCATGCGGAGCGTGGCTGCCATGATCGTCACCATGGTGTCCATGGTCGTCGTGGTGATGCGCATCGGGATTCTGATCAAAGCGTTCCTTGCCATGAAAGACCAGAAAGTACATTCGGAACGAATAGAAAGCGGTGACAAAAACGCCAGCAATCACGGCAAAGTAGGCAAAGCCTGCACCCGGCAAATGACTTTCAGCCACAGCTTCGATGATGCTGTCCTTGGAGTAGAAGCCTGAGAAAAACGGCGTTCCAATCAGCGCAAGAGATCCCAGCAAAGAGGTGATCCAGGTGATGGGCATGTACTTGCGCACCCCACCCATCCAGCGGATGTCCTGGTTGTGGTGCATACCCATGATGACGGAGCCCGCCCCACCGAACAGCAAGGCCTTGAAGAAGGCGTGCGTCATCAGGTGAAACACAGCTACCGTGTAAG
>JBJOIT010000091.1:0-5185 GCA_046046915.1 Pseudomonadota bacterium | reverse complement strand
GCCCTGCTGCGGGCTGCTGAACTGGTCGAGGAGGGGCTGGAATGAAACTACTGATGATTGACAACTACGACAGCTTTACCTTCAACATCGTCCAGTACTTTGGCGAGTTGGGCGCAGAGGTAGAGGTGTTTCGGAACGACGAGATCACGCTCGAAGGGATTGCTGAACGCCGTCCCGAGCGCTTGGTGGTGTCTCCCGGGCCATGTTCGCCCACCGAGGCGGGCATTTCTGTGCCGGCGATCCAGCACTTCATGGGCAAGCTGCCTATTTTGGGGGTGTGCCTGGGGCATCAAAGCATAGGTGCAGCTCTGGGTGGCAAGATTGTGAGAGCCCAGCAATTGATGCACGGTAAAACCAGTGTGATCACCACCAGACAGCAGGGCGTGTTTGCTGGTTTGCCCGAGAGGTTTACTGTGAACCGTTATCACTCTCTTGCTATTGAGCGCGCAAGCTGCCCGGCTGAACTGGAAACGACCGCCTGGACTGACGATGGCGAAATCATGGGGGTGCGTCACAAGGCATTGGCCCATGCGGTACGCATGGAGGGTGTGCAGTTTCACCCTGAATCCATCTTGACCGAGCATGGGCACGCCATGCTGAAGAACTTCCTGGATTGAGGCCGTCATGACGACTAAGCAGTGGGTCGATTTACGCAGCGACACCGTCACGCGCCCCACCGTGGGCATGCTGCAGGCCATGATGACCGCGCCGGTCGGGGATGATGTTTTTGGCGACGACCCCAGTGTCAACGCTCTGCAGGACAAGATCGCAGCCTTGCTGGGGTTCGAGGCAGCGTTGTTCATGCCCACCGGCACGCAAAGCAATCTGTGCGCGATCCTTAGCCATTGCCAGCGAGGCGATGAGTACATCGTGGGACAGATGGCGCATTGCTATCGCTGGGAAGGGGGTGGGGCGGCGGTGCTGGGTAGCGTTCAGCCGCAACCCGTGAACCACCAGGCCGATGGCACCCTGAGCCTGGAAGATATCGCTGGCGCTATCAAACCTGATGACGCGCACTTTGCCAGGTCCCGTCTGCTGGCGCTGGAAAACACGCTGGGCGGCAGGTTGCTGCCTTTTGATTATGTCGAGCAAGCCACCCAGCTGGCCCTCAGCAAGGGCTTGAGTCGACATCTGGATGGCGCGCGCCTGTTCAACGCGGCGACCGCGCAGGCGCAGTTGGTGGGAAGCGACGTTTTTGTTGAGGCGAAACGTATTGCCCAGTGTTTTGACAGTGTCTCTGTCTGTTTTAGCAAGGGGCTGGGTGCGCCTGTGGGCTCGGCTCTGTGTGGCAGTCGGGACCTTATCAGGCGCGCTCATCGCATCCGCAAGATGGCCGGCGGCGGTTTGCGTCAGGCGGGTGTTCTGGCGGCTGCGGCCACGTTTGCGCTCGATCACCATGTGCAGCGGCTGGCTCAGGATCATGCCCTCGCGTCTCGGCTAGCTCAAGGTTTGTCCGATGTGCCCGGGCTTGCCGTCGAGGTGCCTCAGACCAATATCGTTTTTGTAGACCTGCAGGGTGAGGCGCGTGAACAGTCTGTGGCACTGCTGGCGTTTTTGCGAGACCAAGGGGTATTGGCCACTGGCTTGTATCGTCTGCGTTTTGTGACGCACCTGGATGTCGACGCGGCAGGTGTGGACCGGGCAGTGGCAGCCATACGGCGTTTTTTTAAAGTCTGAATTGAAGGAGCCCGGGATGTCCATCACCCCACAGCAGGCGCTGCAACGCACCATCGAGCATCGCGAAATTTTTCATGACGAGATGCTGCACCTGATGCGCCTCATCATGAATGGCGAGATGTCGCCCGTGATGATGGCGGCTTTGATCACAGGCCTGCGCGTCAAGAAGGAAACCATCGGCGAAATCACAGCCGCAGCGCAAGTGATGCGTGAGTTTTCCGCCAAGGTGCATGTAGCCGACAAGACCAACCTGGTCGATATCGTCGGCACGGGCGGGGATGGCTCGCACACCTTCAACATTTCGACCTGTTCCATGTTCGTGGCAGCAGCAGCAGGGGCCCGCGTCAGCAAGCACGGCGGTCGCAGTGTGAGCAGCAAAAGCGGCAGCGCCGACGTGCTGGAGAGTCTGGGCATCAACATCAATTTGCCGCCAGAGCACATCGCGAAGTGCATTGCTGAGGTGGGCGTGGGATTCATGTTCGCCCCCAATCACCATCCGGCCATGAAAAACGTCGCCCCGGTGCGCAAAGAGTTGGGCGTGAGGACGATCTTCAACATTTTGGGACCACTGACCAACCCTGCCGGCGCACCCAATATCCTGATGGGCGTCTTTCACCCGGATCTGGTGGGCATACAGGTTCGTGCCTTGCACCGACTGGGGGCGGAACACGCGATCGTGGTCTACGGCAAGGACGGGATGGACGAGGTCAGTCTGGGGGCAGCTACGGTGGTTGGTGAACTGAAGGATGGGCAGATCACCGAGTACGAAATTCATCCCGAAGACTTTGGCCTGACGATGGCTGGCAACCGTGCTTTGCGCGTCGAGACCCCTGAGCAGTCCCGAGCCATGCTGCTTGGAGTCCTGGAGGGCCAGGCGGGCGCTGCTCGCGACATCGTCATCCTGAATGCGGGTATTGCACTCTACGCAGCCAATGTGGCCGATTCCATGCAGGCGGGCATCGTGTTGGCTCGAGCTGCCATTGATTCAGGTGCAGCAAGGTCCAGGCTGGATCTATTGGCCCACTTGACGAATCAACTGGCATAAGGAGCCATCTGTGTCTGACATTCTTGAAAAAATCGTTTCGGTCAAGCGCGAGGAAATCGCTGCTGCAATCCGGCGTAAGTCCTTTGCTGACATGCGAGCAGATGCCGAGTCCCGTGTCCTGACCCGGGATTTTGTAGGTGCCATGCGTGCCAAAAACGCGGCAGGTAGGCCTGCAGTAATTGCGGAAATCAAGAAGGCGAGCCCCTCCAAGGGCGTGTTGCGGCCTGACTTTATCCCTGCGGACATCGCGCAGAGCTACGCTGAAAACGGTGCAGCCTGTCTGTCTGTACTGACCGACGTGCAATTTTTTCAAGGATCGGTGGATTACCTCAAACAAGCACGGGCTTCATGTCAGTTGCCGGTTCTTCGCAAGGATTTCATTGTGGATGCGTACCAGGTGTACGAGTCCCGGGCGATGGGCGCGGACTGCATCTTGCTGATCGCTGCTTGCCTGGATGATGGGCAGATGGCGGAGCTGGAAATGATCGCTCGCAGCCTGGATATGGCGGTTCTTGTCGAGGCACATGACGAAGGAGAGTTGGCTCGAGCGCTCAAGCTAAAGACTCCGCTGGTGGGTGTGAACAACCGAAACCTGCGCACCTTCGAGGTTTCGCTGGAAACCACTTTGTCCATGATCACGCAGGTGCCCGCAGATCGTCTGCTGGTGACGGAAAGTGGCGTCGTCACCCGGGACGATGTGCTGAGGCTGGGGGCTGCAGGCGTGAATGCCTATCTGGTTGGTGAAGCGTTCATGCGCGCCACCGACCCCGGCGAAG
Source organism: Pseudomonadota bacterium (assembly GCA_046046915.1). Lineage (GTDB taxonomy): Bacteria > Pseudomonadota > Gammaproteobacteria > Burkholderiales > Burkholderiaceae_C > JBEEJZ01. The sequence goes on along the minus strand of JBJOIT010000091.1, from coordinate 1,687 downwards.
CATTGGCCAAACTGTTTCCCATGTAAATGGTGTGAATCTAGACCTGTTTTCGACTGACGCATCCTGTACTCACCTGCGACGTTGGGCGCCCGATGAATGGGTGGTGGCACATGACTGGCTGGAAATATCTGCGAATTTCTGGCGGAGTGCGCCCGGTTTGGCCTTAAGCGGCTTTATTGAAGATCGGTTGGCGCAGGGGGCCATCATTTACCCTCCCCAGCCCTTGAGGGCTTTGGAGTTGACCCCGCTGGCGCAGACCAGGGTCGTGATTTTGGGACAGGACCCTTACCACGGTGTGGGTCAAGCTGAGGGCCTGTCATTTTCAGTTGCGAACGGCGTGAAGGTGCCACCATCCCTACGCAACATATTCAAAGAGCTGCAACGGGAAGGCTTGATTGAGCATTCAGGCTCCTCGGGTTCCCTGGTGCCATGGGCTCTCCAAGGGGTGCTGTTGTTGAATAGCTGCCTCACAGTCGAGCACGGCCAACCCGCCACTCATGCCGGTCGAGGTTGGGAGGTGTTGACCGACGAGATTTTGTTGGCGGTGGTGCGCCAGTCGCGGCCTGCCGTCATCATGCTGTGGGGGAGTCACGCGCACAAGACTTGGGGCAGAGTGCTGGATGCAAGCCAGGGATACGACCGTGATCACATCTTGCGCCACTGCATTTTGAAATCCAATCATCCATCACCACTGTCTGCGCTGAGGGGGCCTATCCCGTTCATGGGGAACGATCATTTCAGGCAGGCTAATGAGTTTCTTGCGGCGAGGGGGGAAGCTGTCGTACGCTGGTGAAGTTCAACATGTCGCAGAAAAACGAAGGGCGCAGAGGCTTTGTGTAAAAAAGCTGGCATAATCCAAGGCTCACCGACGGAGAGGTGGCCGAGTGGTTAATGGCAGCAGACTGTAAATCTGCCCTCTTACGAGTACGCTGGTTCGAATCCAGCCCTCTCCACCAGTGAAAGAATTTGTTGAGCCGATTCGATGGAAGTGTCGAGCTGTGCAGTGGTTGATTGACTGCTTGTGCTGCAAGATGCGGGAGTAGTTCAATGGTAGAACCCTAGCCTTCCAAGCTAATGACGCGGGTTCGATTCCCGTCTCCCGCTCCATACAGGTTCTTGAGGATATTGCCCATTTGGCTCAGTGGTAGAGCACTCCCTTGGTAAGGGAGAGGTCGCGGGTCCGATTCCCGCAATGGGCACCAATTGGTGTGTTGTCAGGCGCGCCGTTAGTGCGGGTGCCTACACATTTGATAGATGTGTTGATCGTTACTTTTCGGAGTCCACAATGGCAAAAGAAAAATTCACACGAACCAAGCCCCACGTGAACGTGGGCACCATCGGTCACGTTGACCATGGCAAGACCACCCTGACGGCAGCCATCACCACCGTGTTGGCAGCCAAGTTCGGTGGTTCGGCCAAGGCCTACGACCAGATCGACGCAGCCCCTGAAGAGAAGGCCCGCGGCATCACCATCAACACCGCGCACGTCGAATACGAAACCGCTAACCGCCACTACGCCCACGTGGACTGCCCTGGCCACGCCGACTACGTCAAGAACATGATCACCGGTGCTGCCCAGATGGACGGTGCTATCTTGGTCTGCTCCGCTGCTGACGGCCCCATGCCCCAGACCCGCGAGCACATCCTGCTGGCCCGTCAGGTCGGTGTTCCTTACATCATCGTGTTC
>JBJOIT010000090.1:0-5518 GCA_046046915.1 Pseudomonadota bacterium | reverse complement strand
CCCCCCACGACGATGGGGCCGTCCCCCACGATGCCCTCCATGGCACACAGCAGCTGGTGAAAAGTGTGGGCCCGCACCTGCGCTGAGTCTGAGTATTCAAGGTGCGCCGACACCACCCACAGGGGCCCAAGTTCAGTCGCCACCCGGGCCGCCACGGCACACCGTCCGCCGATGCGCGGCTCTTTGGAGCCCGCAGCAAACCAGCGCCCTTCCTGATCCAGCCGGAACAACAACGGCTGCTCCAGCGCCGTGCGGCTCATCACGGCGTTGCCGTGCAAGCCTTGTCCGTTGACTTCGCCCTGGCACTGGGTCTGCTCACGGGCATTGCCCACACCCAGCTCCAGAAACTCAACGCCATAGATCGAAGCCATTCCCAGCTTGGCTGCCAGGTAGGCGGGGGTGTCGACCTGTCCGGTGCGCGCCATGCCGCTGTCCATTTCACTGAGCAAGGCAATATCCCAGGTCTTCATGAGCTCGCCGCTGGGGTCCGGGAAATAGCAGCGCTCAAGGTTCCAGGTGCCCACAACCAAGGGAAACTGCAACACACGGTGCGAGCGCAAACCCGGCGTAGAACGCAAGCTGCGCAAACACGACAGGGAGGCCATGGCATGCGCGTGCTGCGCAGGGCCGCGGTCACCCTGAAGCCAGGAAGTGCGCGCAGCCAGCTGCGGCACCTCCAGCGCCTCGGTCACCTCTGAAAACAACTCAAAGCCCCCGCTACTGAACGTCATTCCAGCGCCTCCCTGTCTGGCGATCGAACACATGCCAGTGCGCAGGCTTCGCCACAACACGCACACGGCCACCACTCAAATCCGTCGCAGGTCACCTGACAATCGCCGTTGGCGTCTTGTGTCGACGGTTCATGACAAGTTTCTTGGTGAAGTAGAAAACAAATCTCATGCTAGGCAGCCGGCGTGACACCCGGGTGAACAATCGATGAAGAGATCATGAAAGGGTTTCGGACATAAAAAAACCCCTCGGAGAGGGGCTTGGCGCTTGGGATCAAAACTTATTAAGAGAGCGTCGGGATACCGCTGATGTAACCCACAGCAGCCTTCTTCTTGTCACCCCAATTTGCTTTAACTGCCGCCTCTAGACCTGCCAGAGCTGGGTTGGTGACGGAAGCGAATGTCCAATCACCGGGGTGCTGGAAGCCAGACATGACGTATGCAAATCCATTTAGATCATCCACTGCCTGCAAGCAGACGCACTCACCACCAGCAGGGGCTGAAAGGATGCGAGACAACTTCAATGTGTCGACGTTGTAGGCCCAAACAAAATTGTTGAGGTGACGACCGGAGTCTTCACCAATGAACAACGTACGCATCGCTTCCGAAAACTTCACGTTGTCAGGATTAGAGATTTTGTCCACTACAGACGTGTTACTTTCAGCATCTGCCGTCATGGTTTCACCGAGCAACGCAGAGGGCACAGACATGCTCTTAGGCACCCAGTCGCTACCAATGGTTGCATCGGTACCCAAGACAACTTGATAGACCGCACCAGCCTTGTTTTCAGGCAATCCGATTGAGTCGGTAGCAGCACCTACATTGACCTTCATCGTGTCACGGATTTCAGCAACGGCAAAGTAAGCCAGTTTGTCTTTGGCGTTGACCGTAACGCCCTCAAACTTGCTGAACTCCATGGTGCCACCCATCTTGGCAGCGTATCGACGGGTCTCCAAAAAGGCAGCTGCTTTTTCTTTGCCCGCGACAAATTTCACCCACTGATAACCGTTGCCGAAATTGATCTTGGAATAGGCAACGTCATCGACAGTCTTAACATCCATGATGTCAGCTGCAGTCAGCGTGTTCGCCATTGCCTCAATCTCAACACTGTTGGCATGACCCAGCTCAATCCAGGTCAGATTGAACGCCCCACCGTTCAGCGTGCTAGTCGATGCAACTTGCGCGACGTAGAGCGTGCCCGATGACAACTCGCCAGCAATGTCAGCAACGAACATAAAAACACCGCCGCCAGATGCATCGTCACCCATCAGCACTGTGCGATTGTCAGGCATTACCTCGACCAGCTCACGAGAAATACGAACCATGCAGTAGTGCTTCTTGATGCTGCCAGTGCCGTCAGGGTTGACGGTCACTTCCGGGACATGGCCGTAGTGGTAGGGCTTGGCAGCAGTTTCGCTGCCAAACGTGTTTTGGCTGAATGCCTTGAACTGAATAACACCGCTGTCAGCTGAATTTGCAGCAATATTCACAGGATCAAGTTTCCAGGCATCTGGCTCATATTCTTCGCTGGAGAGATGGGTATTCCATGGAGAAAGGCTTGCAGCGCAAGTGATCCACAGGCCATGCACATCTTGTGTAGGTACGTTGTAGTAGTGCTTGACCGATAGTGCACCAGTTGTCTTGTTCTGATCCAAGGTAGCAATACCTATGGGAGAAGGCAGCTTGCCGTACATGCTGTTGCCAGCGTTGTCTACGTTTTTGTACTCAAACTGGGTTACCGCAAATACGGTGTTCCCACTGATTCCTGCCACCGATGGGTTTTGAAGTTTGAGCAAGGAGGTGCCGTCTGGGCAATCAGAGTAAAACTGCTCTGCAGTTGTGCCAGAAATGTCGAGTATGGGTGTGGTGCCATCTGGGTAGTAGTAACCACCAGCGATCACAGCACCGCCATCGGGGCGTGTAAATTCATCGCCAGTTTTATAGATAGCGTTGTAAGCCAGGTTTTGAGTTTTTGATGTTCCGTCAGAGTAAGCAACAGAAATCGTGGCATTCGTGAACGTGGTGGCGCGGTCAGCAACAGATGCCGGAGCGGCCATGTTGTTAAAGGTGACACCTGTGATCGTGGCGGTGCTCACTGGGTCAGAACCACCGCCGCAGGCAGACAGCAAACCAGCTGAGCCAAGTGAGGCTGATAGTGGCAAAAGGGGCACGCCCGCAAACAATTGCAGAGCTTTACGGCGCGAGGCTTGAAAGGCTTGGGTCATCAATCATCTCCGATAAGAGGGGGCCGAGGTCAATGGAGACTGCCCTCGGCAGGACAAGAAACAGGTCTAATTTGCCTGCTTCATGTGTCACCGCCATGAAGATTTGAAGATGAATTGATGACATCGAATTGATCATCAGGCCGCACGTCAGCCCAGATAAACGGAACCAATAAAAAAGCCTTTCCTCGGCTGGCGAAGAAAGGCTCAAATAGCCAGGTTCAATAGGCTGAACTGTTGCAAAACAGTCCAGCCTGGCTCACCTCACAGGCCGATCAGGCCACCGTCCTTGCGGGTGATGACGATGGTGGCGGAGCGTGGGCGACCTTGCGGGCCATAACCCTGGTTGCCCGGCCACATGCTTTGCGGTGCATCGCCCGACGACAGCGGCTTGGACAACTCGCCAGGATGCTGGATATTGACAAACAGTGTGCGGCCATCGGCGGTTTCAGTGATGCCAGTCACCTCAGCCCCTTTGGGTGCTACCAGGAAGCGGCGCAACTTGGCATCACCCAATGCGGCGCCGATGAAGGTGTCCTGGATGCCGGTCTGCTCCTTGCCATCGACCACCATCTTGTTTTTCACAGTGACCTTGCCACCGTCGCCCACTTGGCCTGGAATGGCCGCCAACATCATGCAATTGGTCTCGTCGGTGTAAGCACCGTCGTCGGTCTGGATCCAGCAGATGCCCGTAGCCTTGCTGAACCACAAACCGTCAGGCGACGAAAACGCGTTCTTGGCAGTCAAACCAGACAGGTTGGCATCGCCGGAGTCTTCTTCGGCACCGAAGACAAAGATGTCCCACATGAAACCTTTGGCGGTTGAACGGCTGCCGTCTTCCTTGAACCGGATGATGTGACCGTTGGGGTTGCCTGCGGACTTCTTGCCGTCCATGTCCATGTAAGCGCGGGGGTTGGCCGCGTCCACCTTGGCTGGCGTGCGGTTGGCAGCGCTGTTGTTGGTCAGGGCAAAGTAGATTTCACCGTTCTGGTAGTTCACCGCACCCCACTCGGGCCGGTCCATCTTGGTGGCGCCCACGGCATCGGCTGAGATGCGGGTGTTGACATACACATCGGCCTGGCTGCTGAACTTGAATGCAGCGTGATTGGCGATGCGGGCATCGGCCACATTCAACTCCAGCCACTCGCCCTTGCCGTCGGCATTGAACCGGGCCACGTACAGCTTGCCTTCGCTCAGGTACTTGTCGCCAGCAGGCATGCCACCGCCCACGTCACGTGGATCCCAGACCGCATTGCTCACAAACTTGTAGATGTACTCATTACGCGAGTCGCAGCCCATGTAGAACGCCAAGGGCTCGCCTGCTTTGGGGATGCCACAAACAGCAGCTTCGTGAGCAAAACGCCCCATAGCCGTGCGTTTGGCGGGCGTGGCGTTGGGGTTGAGGGGGTCGATCTCGACGGTGAAGCCGAAGGTGTTGGCCTCGTTGCGGAAATCCTTGTCGGCGCTGGCGCCCAAGGCAGCCAGGTTCCAGCGTGCGAAGCGGTCGTCGGTGGCAGACACGGTGTGCCAACCCTGGCTGTTCGACCGCTTGGCACCTGTAGCTGCGGGGGCAGAGGCCACGCCATAGCGCTTGCGCGAAGTCAGGTCGTTGGCAGGCAAGGCGGCGCCTGCGGTGGACTGGAAATAAGTCGCCCAATTTTCTTCGCAGGCGAGGTAGGTGCCCCAAGGGGTCTTGCCATGACCGCAATTGTTCAAGGTGCCACGGCTCATGGAACCGACGCCATCCCAGCGGGTCACCATGTAGTTGCGAATGCCGTCGATCGATGCGCGCGGGCCGCTGATACGCACAGGGGTTTGGGCCGTGATGCGGCGATTCAGGGGCGAATCCTGCTTGACGCGCCAGCCTTGTGCTGTTTTGACGATTTCCACGATGGACACGCCGTGCAGGTTGATTTCCTTCAGCACCTCGAGTTCTGGACGATTGCCCAGGTCCCACTCGCCAAACTGGTCAAATTTCTTGCCGTTCGCACCATTGGACGTTTGACCATTGGGGTGCATGAAGTGCGCATCCGCCGAGCTTTCGTGATTGACGCACAGCACCGCACGAGACGTTTCCTTGTCGGAGTATTTGCCCTGTGCATCGATGTAGTACACATCCATGCCGTCGTGGTGGTCACCCACCCGACGCGACCAGTCGTCGGCTTCTGTGCCTTTATTGGAGTAAGCGGCCAATGCAGAGTCAAGCGAATCGCCCGTGGCGTGCAGCACGCTGTACTGGTAGCCGGGGGGCAGAATCACGTTGTCGAGCAGGCTTTTTTCGACCGACGCGAATCCCAGGCCCTTGGGGGTGGCGGCCACGTGGCTGGCCACGGTGGCGCAACCGGGCAGCATGGCCAGACCGGCAAGACCGAGACCGCCGCGCAACAGGCTACGGCGAGCCGGATTGCTCAGGGACTGCTGCAGAACGTCCTGAAAGTGGGCGTTGTCGCTGGTGTTGCAAATTTCATCGTGATCGTGACTGGACATGGAAAGGCTCCTTGGAAAAGAAGCGCTATTTCACAATTCTGATGTGAAGGTTTGAAGGCGGAACGGTGACATATTTATGTC
>JBJOIT010000089.1:0-5776 GCA_046046915.1 Pseudomonadota bacterium | reverse complement strand
CCTTTGTGATCTTTGCCGATGCCGACCTGGACCGTGCGCTGGACGCGGCCCTGTTCATGATCTTCAGCAACAACGGCGAGCGCTGCACCGCCGGCAGCCGCATCCTGGTGCAAAAAAGCATCTACGCCGACTTCGCGGCCAGATTTGCCGAGCGTGCCCAACGCATCACCGTGGGCGACCCTCTCGATGAAAAAACCATCATCGGCCCGATGATCAGCCAGGGCCACCTGGCCAAGGTGCGCAGCTACATCGAGATGGGACCCAAAGAGGGAGCCACGCTGCTCTGCGGCGGCTTGGAGACGCCCGATTTGCCGGCCCATCTGCAAAACGGCAACTTCGTGCGACCCACCGTGTTTGCCGACGTGGACAACCGCATGCGCATTGCCCAAGAGGAAATCTTTGGCCCCGTGGCCTGCCTGATTCCCTTTGAGGACGAGGCCGATGCCATACGCCTGGCCAATGACATTCAATACGGGCTGTCCAGCTACGTCTGGACCGAGAATATCGGCAAGGCGCATCGCGTGGCGTCCGCCATCGAGGCGGGCATGTGCTTTGTGAACAGCCAGAACGTGCGCGATTTACGCCAACCTTTTGGCGGCACCAAGGCCAGCGGCACCGGCCGAGAAGGTGGTACCTGGAGCTACGAGGTCTTTCTGGAGCCCAAGAACATCGCCGTGTCGATGGGCTCGCATCACATTCCGCATTGGGGTGTTTGATTTTGTGCACCGCCTTTTCGTTTTGTGACTATTACGGGGTTGTGCGTGTGGGGAGCACGGCTCCGCGAATGTCCCCCGGAACGGGCGGTGCCCGTTCCTCCTCCTTGATTTCGCTGCGCCGTGCACCCCACACGCCCCGTCCAGTGCCGGGTCAGGGCTGCCGATGCGCCGCCCGCCGGTCAACCAAATGTCCGGCTGGCTATTACACCCGCTAGCCAGTACACCGCCGACACAACAAGGAGACAAAACCATGGGCAAACTCGCACTCGTCGCAAAGATCACGCATGTGCCCAGCATGTACCTCAGCGAGCTGGATGGCCCGCGCAAGGGCACTCGGCAGGACGCGATTGACGGCCACCAGGAAATCGGGCGGCGCTGCCGTGAGTTGGGCGTAGACACCATCGTGGTGTTTGACACCCACTGGCTGGTCAATGCCAACTACCACATCAACTGCGCACCTCAGTTCAAGGGTCTGTACACCAGCAATGAACTACCGCACTTCATTGCCAACCTGCCTTTTGACATTCCGGGCAACCCCGAGCTGGGGCGCTTGCTGGCCCAAACCTGTACGGCCCACGGTGTCGAAACCCTGGCCCATCACAACACTACCCTGGGGCCGGAGTACGGCACCCTGGTGCCCATGCGTTACATGAATGCTGATCAGCATTTCAAGGCGATTTCGGTCTCGGCGCTTTGCAATGTGCACTACCTGGACGACAGCGCGCGCCTGGGCTGGGCCATGCGCAGGGCCGTTGAAGACCACTACGACGGCACGGTCGCCTTTCTGGCCAGTGGCTCACTCAGCCACCGGTTTGCCCAAAATGGCCTGGCGCCCGAATACGCCTTCAAGGTCTGGAGCCCATTTCTGGAGCACCTGGACCGCCGCGTCATCGAGATGTGGACCTCTGGCCAATGGCAGGACTTTTGCGACATGTTGCCCGAATACGCCTCCAAGGGGCACGGCGAGGGCTTCATGCATGACACGGCCATGATGCTGGGCGCCTTGGGTTGGAGCGAATACGCTGGCAAGGCCGACATCGTCACGCCTTACTTCGGCGCCTCGGGCACGGGCCAGCTCAATGCAGTGTTCCCGGTAACCCCTGTCAGCGGCCAACGGGTTCCGGCGGCAAGGGCATCGACGGCCCAGGGTTACACCGCCGTGAGTACGCGGCTTTAAGGGCTGATCAACATGCCTCATCTCGTTATTCTTTACACCCCCAACCTCGACCGGCCAGCCGACCAGGGCGGCACGGACCTGAGCGTGCTGTGCCGGGCGCTGGCCGACACCATGCTGGCGCAGCGCGACGAGGCAGGGGCGCCGGTGTTCCCGCCCGGAGGCGTTCGTGTGCTGGCTTACCCGGCGGCGCACTACGCGGTGGCCGACGGTGGCGCTGCCGGGTTCGCGTCTGGCCGCGGTGGCGACTACGCCTTTGTCTACCTCAACCTGCGCATGGCCCGGGGCCGCAGCGCGGCGGTGCAGGGCAGCGTGGGGCGGGCCCTGGAGGCCACGGCCCAGAGCCACTTTGCCGCCATGCTTCAGGCGCGGCCCATCGGCATCACCCTGCAGATCGACGAAGGCCAGGAGGTCTTCGATGCCAAAAACAGTTCTCTACACCCCCTCTTCAAGAAAGCCTGACCCATGCTGAGCGAAGAACAGATCCAAGCCCTCGCTGCCGAGTTGCAGCAGTCCCAAATCAGCCGCGTGCAGGTCGAGCATTTCAGCAAGCGTTTTCCAGACATGACCCTGGAAGACGGTTACCGCGTGAACCGTGCCTGGGTGCAACAGCAACAGCGGGATGGCGCCCAGGTCATTGGTCACAAGATCGGCCTGACCAGCCGCGCCATGCAGATCAGCAGCCAGATCACCGAGCCCGACTACGGCACCCTGCTGGACTACATGCGCTACGACTGCGTTTCGGGCGAGGTGCTGGACATCCCTGTGGACCGGTTCATTGCGCCGCGCGTCGAGGTGGAGCTGGCGTTTGTTCTGAAAGCGCCGCTGCAGGGGCCGGGCGTGACCATGGAACAAGTGCTGGCGGCCACGGACCACGTCACCCCTGCCATTGAAATCATCGACGCCCGCATCGAGCAATTTGATCGGCATACCCGGGCGATGCGCAAGGTGTTTGACACCATCAGCGACAACGCCGCCAACGCAGGCATCGTGCTGGGGGGGCGTCGTGTGGACCCCGCCAGCGTGAACCTGCCTTGGTGCGGGGCCATCCTGCGCCAGAACGGGGTGGTTGAAGAAACCGGCCTGGCCGCTGGTGTGCAAGGGCATCCGGCCATCGGCATTGCCTGGCTGGCGAACAAGCTGGCCCCATGGGGCGAGAAACTGCAGAGCGGGCACATCGTGCTGGCGGGCTCCTTCACCCGCCCGGTGGTTGCCCAAAAAGGCGATGTGTTCGAGGCGGATTACGGCGAGCTCGGTACCCTGAATTTTCGTTTTGTCTGAACCCACGCAAGACCAAGGAGTCCATCAATGAGTCATGCATTTCTACGCCCTGCACGTTTCTCCGAGCCCGAATGGGAGGCCCGTGTACAGCTTGCTGCCTGCTACCGCATCTTTGCCCACCTGCGTTGGGAGGAGCTGATCTACAACCATATCTCGGTTCGGGTGCCCGGTGAGGACGGTCATTTTTTGATCAACCCTTTTGGCCTGCACTACAGCGAAGTCACGGCCTCCAACCTGGTCAAGGTGGATGTGGATGGCAACATCGTCGGGCACAGCGACTGGCCCATCAACCCCGCCGGCTTTACCTTTCACAGTGCCATTCACGCCACCCTGGCGCACGCGCATTGCGTCATGCATGTGCACACCACCCCCACCATGGCGGTGTGCTGCCTCCAGGACGGGCTCTCGTACACCAATTTCTACGCGGCCCAACTCTATGGCCAGGTGGCCTATCACACCTTCGAGGGCATCACGGTGCGCGCTGATGAGGGTCAGCGCATTCTGGCGTCGTCGGGTGGTAAACCGGTGCTTCTCTTGCGCAATCATGGGCCGGTGGTCATGGGCCGTACCCTGGCTCAGGCATTCAACCTCATGTGGCTGGTGCAGCGCGCCTGCGAGGTGCAGGTGGCCTCGCAGGCGCTCGGGCCACTGCAGCCCATCACGGAACAGGCCCTCCAGGCCTGCGTGCGAGACTCCCTCAACTTCAACCCCAAGTTTGGTGCGGGCGAGGATTCGTTTGCTGCCATGCAGCGCCTGATGGATCGCATCGATCCCAGCTACCGGACATGAACGCTTTTCCTGCTACCCCAAAAGTGACGGTTGTTGGCGTGGGTGCCATCGGCGGCGTGTTTGCCGGCTGGCTGGGCACCCGGTTGGCGGCGGGTCGCATCCAGCTCTCGGCGCTGGCGCCGGGCAAGACCTTGAGTGCTCTGCGCTCCAGCGGCCTGGTCTGGAGTGACGACCAGGGCGGGTCGCACCACAGCACCCTGCATGCCAGCGACGACCCCCAGGCACTGGGTGTGCAAGACCTGGTCATCGTGTCGGTTAAGGGGCCATCCATGCAGCAGGTCGCCCAGTCAATGGCACCTTTGCTGGCACCTCACACTGTGGTGCTGGTGGCCATGAATGGCGTGCCCTGGTGGTTTTTTGATGGCCTGGCGGGGGACTGCGAGGGTCTGACGCTTGAGACGGTCGACCCAGGCGGTGCGATTGCCGCGGTGTTGCCCACGCATCATGTGCTGGGCTGCGTGGTGCATGTGAGCGCCAGCAGCCCCCATCCTGCCCGCATCGAGCGCATCAAAAACAATCAGCTCATCATCGGAGAGCCCGCAGGCGGCATCACGCCGCGCGTGCAGGCCGTGGCAGCTTTGCTGACGGAGGCTGGCTTCCAGGTCAAACAGGCCGAGCGGATTCAGAACGAGATCTGGTTCAAGCTTTGGGGCAACATGACCATGAACCCGGTGTCGGCCATCACTGGCGCCCCCTGCGACCGTATCCTGGACGACCCCCTGGTGCGCGCCTATTGCAGCGCGGTGATGCTGGAGGCACAGGCCATCGGTCAGCGCATTGGCTGCGGCATTGATCAGGTTCCTGAGGATCGCCATGCCATCACCCGCAGTCTGGGCTCTTTCAAAACCTCCATGTTGCAAGACGTGGAGGCTGGCCGCCCCATTGAACTGGACGCGCTGGTGAGTGCCGTGCGCGAAATTGGCCTGCACCTGGGCCTGGCCACCCCCAACATCGACGCACTGTTGGGCCTGACCCGCCTGATGGCCCGCAGCAAAGGTTTGTACCCTGAGTCAATATGAAAAATCCCCAAAATCATTTCAAGAGCGCGCTGCGTGCCGGGCAGGCACAGATCGGCCTCTGGGTCGGTTTTGCCGATGCAGGTGTTGCGGAAGCCCTTGCGTCTTGCGGTTTTGACTGGTTGTTGTTGGATGCCGAACATGGCCCCAACACGCCACGCACTGTGCTGGATCAATTGCGCGCCTTGGCGCCGTACCCGGCACAAGCCGTGGTTCGCCCTGCCGAAGCCCATGTGGCCCTGGTCAAGCAATACCTGGATGTGGGGGCGCAAACCTTGTTGATTCCCATGGTGGACACCCCTGAGCAGGCCGCACGGATGGTGCAGGCCACGCGCTACCCGCCCGAAGGCATCCGTGGCATGGGCGCAGCGCTGGCCCGCGCCTCGCGCTGGAATCAGATCGCCGACTATGTGAACCAGGCCAATGATGAGATGTGCCTGCTGGTGCAGACCGAAACCACCTTGGCCATGCAGAACCTGGAAGCCATCGCCAGCATCGAGGGCGTGGATGGCGTGTTCTTTGGTCCGGCAGACCTGTCGGCCAGCATGGGATACCGGGGCCAGGCCGCTCATCCGGTTGTTCAGGAAGCCATATTGCATGGCATTGCCACTGTGCGTGCAGCAGGTAAAGCCCCTGGAATCTTGGCGGCAGACGTAGCACTGGCCCAGAAGTACCTGGACGCAGGCGCCCTGTTTGTGGCCGTGGGGGTGGACACCACCCTGCTGGTGCGGTCGGCGAGTGTGCTGGCAGCGCAGTTCAAGGCGCCCTTGGCGAAGGGCGGTGGGGCGGGGCAGGGGGGG
>JBJOIT010000088.1:0-5819 GCA_046046915.1 Pseudomonadota bacterium | reverse complement strand
GAGCACCCGCCTGCTGCAGCGCAGCCCGCAGGGCGTGACGCCCACCGAGGCTGGTGTGGCCTTCTTCAGGGAGGCGCAGCTGACCTTGCGTCACGCCGACCAGGCCATGCGCGCGGCCCAGCAGGCACGCCTGACCGGCACCGTCAGCGTCGGCTTGGCTCCCACCACAGCGGCGGTACTGGGTTTGCCCCTGATCCAGGCCATGCGCGAGCGTTACCCCGATGTGCGCCTGCATATGGTGGAGAGCCTGTCGGGGCACCTGGCCGCGATGCTGAACGCGCGTCAGCTGGACTTGGCCGTGCTCTTCGAGTCAGGTCTGGGCAACAGGCATGACATCCAGATTGCACGGCGCTGGAGCGTATTGCCTTTGCTGGAGGAAGACTTGTTTTTGATACGGCCCCGTCTGCATTCGGACAACCGCAAGTCGGCGGCGCGGGTGAGGGTGGCGCAACTGAGTGAAGAGGCGCTGATATTGCCGTCTGGGCCGCACGGCTTGCGCAGCACCCTCAATGCGATGTTTGAGCGTGCCAGGGTGACACCCCAAGTTTTGTTGGAGATCGATTCGCTACCGATGCTGATGGAAGCTGTTGATGCCGGGCTAGGTGCGACTGTGCAACCGTGGGCTGCAGTCGGACGTTTTGCAGATGCGGCCAGTCGCTTTCATATGACTCGAATCACGGACGCCCAGGTCCGCCGGGTGAATTTGTTGTGCGGCTTGTCTGAAGATGAACTGTCGCCTGCGGCTTTGGCTACCCGTGTGGTGTTGACGGATTGCGTACGCTCCTTGGTCAAGTCAGGCATCTGGGTGGGCGCAGTTCTCAGCGCACACGCTGCGCCTTGACCTTGAGATCACTCTTTGGGTTTGGATGCCTTGCCCTTACGTTTGCCGGTGCGCTGTTCTGCTAGCAGTTCGTACAAACGCTCGGCCGCCGGTGTGAAGCTGCGACCTTTGCGTCGTATCAGACCGATCCGGCGCGACACCACGGGGTCGTGCAAAGGCACGCTGGCCAGTACCGGGTGATCTGCCGCCGGCATGGCGAGAGCCGGTACGGCTGCCACACCCATGCCGGCTTCGACCAAGCCCAGCAATGTGGTGACATGTTGCGCCTCGTAAATGCTCTGGGGACGGTCGGTGGCCCCCGCCAGCGCCAGATCCAGCAACATGCGGTTTCCCGAGCTTTTGGACACCGACATGAAGTCGTACTGTCCTATCTCACGCCAGCTGACCTTGCGTTTGCGCGCCAGCGGATGATCTTTGCGGCATGCCGCCACAAAACGCTCCTCCAGAATGCTGCGAAATTCGATGCCGGGTTCATCGCTTCCGATGAAGTTCACACCGAAGTCGGCTTGCCCACTGGCAACAACTGACAGCACTTCGTTGGCACTGGCGTCGTGCACCTTGATGCGGATGCGTGGATAGCGAGCATGGTAGGTGCGCAGCACTTGGGGCAAAAAATAATACACGGCAGAGGGTACGCAGGCAATCGTGACCTCACCCATGCGGGCTCCACCCACCTCCCGTATGCCGAGCAGGGTTTCATCCAGATCGTCCAGTAGTTGGCGCACCTTGCGTGCAAAGTCGCGGCCCACGCCAGTCAGTTCCATGCTGCGGGTGTTTCTGTCGATGAGCTTGACACCCAGCGCAGCTTCCAGCTTGTCAATTCGTCGGCTGAATGCGGGTTGAGAGATGTGTATCAGGTCTGCAGCCTTGCGGAAATTTTTGAGTTCTGCGGCAGCTGCAAATGCCTGCAAATCCGGCAGGTCGAATTGGATGCTCATGGTGTTTAAAAAGTGATTGTTGTGTATTTTGCATGAATCGTTTTGAAAGATGCAATTTACAAAATTTACTGTCCGATCGATGATTCAGGCATGAAAACTTCGATTCCATGTGTACTCATGCGTTCAGGCACTTCTCGTGGCCCGTTCTTCCTGAGCGATTGGCTGCCTGATGATCCCCAAGTTCGTGACCGTGTTCTGGTGAGCGCGATAGGCTCCAGTGACCTGACGCAGATCAATGGACTCGGAGGAGGCACAACGCTGACCAGCAAGGTGGCCATCGTCTCCCGGTCGACCCGGGCGGACTGTGATGTCGACTACCTTTTTGCCCAGGTTGGTGTGGGTGAACATTCGGTAGATACCCGCCCCAATTGCGGCAACATGCTCGCGGGTGTAGCACCTTTTGCGATCGAGCAAGGACTGATCGAGCCCCTCGAAGGGGTGACTTCAGTACGTGTGCACAACGTCAATACGGGTGCCCGCATCGATGTGGCCGTGCAAACCCCCGGCGGCCATGTGAATTACGAAGGAGATGTCCGTATCGATGGTGTTGCGGATCCAGCTGCACCGATCTACATGAGCTTTTTGGATGCTTGGGGGGCAGTCACCGGCCGTCTGTTCCCTACTGGAGAGCGCATCAATCAGATCGACGGTGTGGATGTGACCTGCATCGATGCAGCCATGCCGATGGTGCTGATCTCTGCCACCAGTTTGGGCGTCACTGGCAGCGAATCTGCCTCGCAGCTGGATAACACTCCCGGTCTGTTGGATCGACTGGAGCGAATTCGTTTCCAGGCAGGGCGGCTGATGGGGCTGGGGGATGTGAGCAACAGCGTATTGCCCAAGCCGGTCATTGTCAGTCCGACTGAGGACAACCAGTCCATCAATTCCCGCTACTTCACGCCCAAGCGGTGCCATACCTCGCACGCTGTCACTGGTGCTATCGGCGTGGCGACAGCCTTGGCTCTGCCTGGTACGGTGGCTCACCGGCACGACATGGACGTGGGTACACACAACCTGCGGGTTTTGCATCCATCCGGCGTGATTCAGATCGCCTTGGAGCTGGGCCGCCGTGGTGATCAGCTGGAAGTGTCGCGCGCTTCGGTGGTGCGAACAGCCCGAAAAATCATTCAGGGCAACCTGGAAATTCCGGCCCGTCTTTGGGCGAACTAAGTACATGGATTCACAACCAACTATCGAGGAGACCCGAAAGATGACATTCAACTTCACCCCACTGCGCACCGCCCTGGGTGCGGCAACGCTGGTCTTTGCGACACTGGTGCAGGC
Organism: Pseudomonadota bacterium; assembly: GCA_046046915.1. Classification (GTDB taxonomy): domain Bacteria; phylum Pseudomonadota; class Gammaproteobacteria; order Burkholderiales; family Burkholderiaceae_C; genus JBEEJZ01. Next base: position 2,756 of record JBJOIT010000088.1, on the reverse strand, counting down.
GGCCTACCCCACCAAGACCATCACCATCGTCGTGCCCACTGCAGCGGGTGGGGGTAACGATGCCATGGCGCGCATCATCGCCCAGAAAATTGCGCCCATCCTGGGACAATCTGTGATCGTCGACAACAAGCCTGGTGCCAACGGCTCCATCGCAAGCGAGGCAGTCGCGCGCGCAACGCCTGATGGGCACACCGTGCTATTTGGTTACGTGGCCACACACGGCATGAATCCAGCGTTGCAGAAATTGCGGTATGACCCCGTCACCGACTTCGAGCCCTTGGGTCTTGTGGGCTATTCGCCCACCTTGATGGTGGTGCACCCCTCTCTGAAAGGGAAGGACGGAAAGGACGTGATTTCCCAGCTTAAAAACCAGCCTGGCAAATTCAGTTACGCGTCTGCCGGCAACGGTACAGCACCCCATTTTGCGGCTGAACTTTTCAAAATGAGTACCGGTGCCGACCTGCTGCATGTGCCTTACAAAGGTTCTGCGCCCGCGGTGGCTGACACGATTGGTGGACACACCCATGTGATGTTCCCCAGCCTCTTTACCGGAATTCCGCAAGTCAAGGCGGGCAAGCTCAATGCTGTAGCGATAGCAGGGGAGCGGCGTTCACAAGCGCTTCCAGATGTCCCAACACTGAAAGAGCTGGGGGTTAATGGTGTCAATGTGACCCAGTGGTATGGTTTGTTCGCACCTGCGGGCACGCCCAAGGCAACGGTTGAGCAGTTCAATGTGGCGCTGAACAAGGTTTTGAACCAAAAGGACGTGATTCAGCAAATTGAAGGTCATGGTGCTGATGTGGAAACGAGTTCGCCAGAGCAGCTACGCAAGATGGTCGTCGATGAGGTTGCGAAGTGGAAGCAGGTGGTACAAAAAGCTCAGTTGAGCGCTGACTGAAGTTGGGTATTTGGGTTGGATATTGGGCCATCACAATTTCTGATGGCCTGATCCGAATTGAGTGCTTCCCTATGCCCATCTATGCGCCTAAAGTTCACGCTCCATTGATTGACATGAGGAGTGAATGTGGACTTGCAGCTTTTGGGGAAAACCGCCTTGGTTACTGGGGCCAGCGTAGGTATCGGGCGGGGCATTGCCCTGGCGCTTGCGGCAGAGGGCGTAAAGCTGGCGCTCACGGCGCGGCGCATGGACAAACTACGTGAAGTGGCCGCTGAAGTGACGGCCCTAGGAGCACCTGCACCCGTGCTGATTGAGCAAGACATGTACGCTGACGATGCCGCCAAATGCATTGCACAAGCGGCCGTGGCCGGTTTGGGCCATGTGGATATTTTGGTCAACAACGCAGGCGGTTCCCGCAGTTTCAAAGACCTGCATGTGAGCGAGGAACAATGGCAAGAGGCGATCACCCTGAACTTTCATCGCCCTCGCCAGTTGGGCGACGCGCTGATTGACCAGATGATTGCCCAGGGCTGGGGCCGCATCATCAACATCACTGGAAAGAGCGAGCCTGAGCACATCAACGGCGCGTTCTGCGCCAAGGCAGGTATGCACAGCTGGGCCAAGGGCTTGTCGCGCATGGTGGGCAAACATGGCATTACGGTGAACTGCATTCCCCCGGGACGCATTCACTCGGAGCAGATTTTTCGCAACTACACGCCCGAGTACCGACAGTGGCAGTGCGAAAACGAGATTCCGGCTGGCCGTTATGGCGAGCCGGAAGACCTGGCGAACCTGGTGGCGTTCCTTTCATCGCCCAAGGCCAGCTACATCACCGGGGCGGTGATTCCGGTGGATGGCGGTTTGCGCAAGTACCAGTTCTGACTGGCCCCGGTGCAAGATGCCTGTGGTGATAACAGACGCCTTATTAATTAAAACGGAGACAACGCCATGACATTGAATCGACGACAAGTGCTGACTGCGGCTGCAAGTGCTGCGCTGGTGGGCGCGCCTGCTGTACAAGCGCAGTCCGCTTGGCCCAGCAAGGCCGTCCGCTTTGTGGTGCCATTTGCGCCGGGAGGCACCAGTGAGATCGTGGCTCGCTCGGTGGCCGCCGAGCTGACCAAGCAACTGGGCCAAAGCGTGTATGTGGAGAACAAGCCGGGTGGCGCCGGCGTGACGGCCATGGCCGATGTGGCCAAAGCAGCGCCCGACGGGCACACCATCATCCTGTCGCATGTGGGCACCATGGCGGTGAATCCCTACATGCTCAAGAGCCAGCCTTATGACGTGGACAAGGACTTTGTGCCTGTGACCCTGCTCGCCAAGGTGCCCAATGTGTTTGTGATTCACCCGGATGTGCCGGCGAAGAACTTCAAGGAGTTTGTGGATTACGCCCGGCGCAACCCTGGCAAGCTCAATTACGGTTCAGCGGGTAATGCCAGTGCGGGCCACTTGGCCATGGAGTACCTCAAGTTGGTCACGGGCATGTTTATCACCCACATTCCCTACCGGGGCACCGGGCCACAGCTCACCGATCTTTTGGCGGGGCGTACCGACGCTTCCTCCGCCGGCATGCCGGCTTTGGGGGCTCACATCCGCTCTGGCAAGCTGCGGGCCATAGCGGTAGGCACCCAGCAGCGAATTCCTGCCATGCCCGATGTACCCACGGTGGCCGAGCTGGGTTACAAGGACTTCGAAACCTCGCAGTGGTATGGCATTCATGCGCCCGCTGGCACGCCACCCGACATCGTCAAGCGCCTGCAGGAAGAGTGCTACAAAGCCTTGCGAGCCAGTTCTGTGACTGAACGCTTTGCCACCGACAACGCCGTGGGCGGTGGTGGACCTGCGGCCGAATATG
>JBJOIT010000087.1:0-6036 GCA_046046915.1 Pseudomonadota bacterium | reverse complement strand
ACCGGATTTCTGCCTCCAGCCGGCCCACATCGGTACTGGCCTCGTAGAGCCTGCCCTGTGCCTGATTGACCTGATCGCCTGCGGCGTAATGCGCCTGACGCACGGCCTCCAGATCAGCCTCGATGTGGCGCACATCGGCCACCCTGGCTTCCAGGGCCGTTTTGGCACTTTCAGCCTCGAGGTGCACCCGGGCCTGGTCGGCTTGCGCGTCGGCCCGCTTCAAAAACCACTGTTGATGTTGCTTGAGCGTGACGTCGGATTGCAAGGCCTTGTAGCGTCGTGCCACCTCGGCCTGTTGTTCCAGCCGTTCAAGGTGGGCATTCAGCTCACGCAGGATGTCTTCGACCCGGGTCAGGTTTTCGCGGGTGTCGTTCAGGCGGTTTTCGGTTTCTCGGCGGCGCTCCTTGTACTTGGAGACACCAGCCGCCTCTTCCAGAAACAGGCGCAGCTCCTCAGGGCGTGACTCGATGATGCGGCTGATGGTGCCCTGGCCGATGATGGCGTAGGCCCGGGGCCCCAGGCCCGTGCCCAAAAACACATCCTGCACATCGCGCCGGCGCACGGGCTGGTTATTGATGTAGTAGCTGCTGCTGCCATCACGGGTCAACACCCGTTTGACCGCGATCTCCAGAAACTGGCTCCACTGCCCGCCCGCGCGGTGGTCGGCGTTCTCAAACACCAATTCCACGCTGGAGCGACTGGCGGGCTTGCGGGTGGTGGTGCCGTTGAAGATGACATCCTGCATGGACTCGCCGCGCAGCTCAGAGGCCTTGCTCTCACCCAGCACCCACCGAACGGCGTCCATGATGTTGGACTTGCCGCAGCCGTTGGGCCCAACCACCCCCACCAGTTGGCCCGGCAACTGAAAGGTGGTGGGTTCCGCAAAGGACTTGAACCCGGATAACTTGATGGAATTGAGACGCACGAAACGAGCTTGATAGAGGCAAGCAATTGATTTGTATAGACAGCTTGTCCAACCTAGCACGGCAAGCCAGGCCGAAATGATAACTTGCCCCAACGGGGCGTCGGATGATGCTTACTGCATGGCGGGATAATCATGGCCCATGACCGCAACCCTGAATCCTCTGCTCCAGCGCCTGCAGCCCTATCCCTTTGAGCGCTTACGCCAGTTGTTCGCCGGCGTGACGCCCAATCCGGCTTATCGCCCCATCAGTTTGGGTATGGGTGAGCCCAAGCACGCCACCCCGTCATTTATCCAACAAGCCTTGAACGAGGCCGTGCTGGCACAACCCAGTGGGCTGGCGGCTTACCCAGCGACCGCCGGAGAACCCGCCCTGCGCGCCAGCTTTGTGCAGTGGCTGCAACGCCGCTACGGCTTGGTGTTGGACGCTGCCACGCAGGTCTTGCCGGTCAACGGCTCGCGCGAAGCCTTGTTTGCCTTTGCCCAGACGGTGATCGATCCACACCAGAACGATGCCCTGGTGGTGTGCCCTAACCCGTTTTATCAAATCTACGAAGGTGCGGCCCTGCTGGCCGGCGCCACGCCCTGGTTTGCCCCCAGCGACCCGGCACGCAACTTCGCCGTCGACTGGGATGGCGTACCCGAGGCGGTGTGGGCCAAGACCCGCCTGCTCTTTGTCTGTTCGCCAGGCAACCCCACGGGGGCCGTGATGTCCCTTGCCGAGTGGCAAAAATTGTTTGCCTTGAGCGACAGCTACGGCTTTGTGATCGCCTCAGATGAGTGCTACAGCGAGATTTACTTCCGCGATGAGCCCCCGTTGGGCGGCCTGGAGGCGGCGGCCAAACTGGGGCGTACCGACTACAAGAACCTGATGGCCTTCACCAGCCTGTCCAAACGCAGCAATGTGCCCGGCATGCGCAGCGGCTTTGTGGCTGGCGACGCTGCACTCATCAAACCCTTTTTGCTGTATCGCACCTACCACGGCAGCGCCATGAGCCCCGTGGTGCAAGCCGCCAGCATCGCCGCCTGGGGTGATGAGGCGCATGTGGTGGAGAACCGCAACCAGTACCGCGACAAGTTTGCGCAGGTCACGCCTTTGCTGTCAGAGGTGCTGGACGTGGCTCTGCCTGACGCCAGTTTTTACCTGTGGGCGGGCGTGGAAGGTGACGATGCGGCCTTCGCCCGTGACCTGCTCGCTAACTACAATGTGACGGTTTTGCCAGGTAGTTACCTGGCGCGTGACACCAGCACGGGCGGTAACGGCTCGAGCCACAACCCCGGTCGAGGACGTATCCGCATGGCGCTGGTGGCTGAAACCGCCGAATGCGTCGAAGCGGCGCAACGCATCGTTCAATTTGTCAAATCCAGAAATTCCAACTGAAGCATCCAACATGACACAACAAGTTCAAGCCATCATCGACGCCGCCTGGGAAAACCGTGCCAACCTATCGCCCAAGTCGGCCCCTGCCGAGGTGGTCGATGCAGTGGAGCACGTTATTGCCAGCCTGAACACCGGCCGACTGCGCGTGGCCACCCGCGAAGGCGTGGGCCAGTGGACCACCCATCAATGGATCAAAAAGGCTGTGTTGCTGAGCTTTCGCCTGAAAGACAACGCCGTCATCAAGGCCGGCGACCTGGGCTTTTACGACAAGGTTCAAACCAAGTTTGCGCACCTGAGCGAAGAAGAAATGGCCGCCACGGGCGTGCGTGTGGTGCCCCCCGCCGTGGCCCGCCGTGGCAGCTATGTTGCCAAGGGCGCCATTCTGATGCCCTCTTACGTCAACATTGGTGCCTATGTCGATGAAAACACCATGGTCGACACCTGGGCGACCGTCGGTTCCTGCGCCCAGATCGGCAAGAATGTGCACCTGTCGGGTGGCGTCGGTATTGGCGGCGTTCTCGAGCCCATGCAGGCCGGCCCCACCATCATTGAAGACAACTGCTTCATCGGCGCTCGCTCCGAAGTGGTCGAAGGCGTGATCGTGGAAGAAAACTCGGTCATCTCCATGGGCGTGTACATCGGCCAAAGCACCAAGATTTACGACCGAGCCACCGGTGAAGTGACCTATGGCCGCATTCCTGCAGGCTCCGTGGTGGTGTCTGGCAACCTGCCCAGCCCTTGCGGCAAGTACAGCCTGTATTGCGCTGTGATCGTGAAGCGCGTGGATGCGCAGACGCGCTCCAAGACCAGCCTGAACGACCTGCTGCGCGACTGATCGCCAGTTCCTCACAGCACCTGAAAAACCAGAGGACCGGCCATGTCAAGCAACGGTGTGCCAGGCACGATGGAGCGCATCCTGCGCCTGATGGCCGACAAAAAAGCGTCTGACGTCTATTTGTCGGCCAACTCGCCGGCGCTGATTAAGATCGATGGCGTGGTGGTGCCCATCAACAGCCAAGTGCTGCCGTTTGATGCACCACGCGCCTTGCTCGCCGAAATGGTGAGCGAGCAGCAACTGCAGGAACTCGACGAAACCGGCGAGCTCAACATCGGTTTTCCCATTGCCGGCATCGGACGTTTTCGTTTAAGCGCCATGCGCCAACGCGGCACGGTCGCGGCGGTGTTCAGGTTCGTGCCTAACGAAATCCCCAAGTTGGCTGACCTGGCGGTGCCGCCTATCCTGGGTGAACTCATCATGGCCAAACGGGGGCTGATTTTGATGGTCGGTGCCACGGGAGCGGGCAAAAGTACCACCCTGGCGTCCATGATCGAGTCACGCAACCAGACCCTGGCGGGACACATCCTCACCATCGAGGATCCGCTGGAGTTCATGTTCAAAAACAAAAAGGCCGTCATCAATCAGCGTGAGATCGGTACAGACACCAAATCCCTGGACGTGGCGCTTAAAAATGCCCTGCGCCAGGCGCCGGACGTCATCCTGATCGGTGAAATTCGGGATCGCGCCACGATGTCTGCCGCTGTGGCCTATGCGCAGTCAGGCCACCTGTGCCTGGCCACCATGCACGCCAACAACAGCTACCAGGCACTGAACCGCATCATGAGCTTTTACCCGGTGGAGGTGCGCCCCACCCTGCTGGGCGACCTGGCCTCCGCGCTCAAGGCCATCGTCTCTCAGCGTTTGCTGCGCACCATCGCCGGTGGCAGAACCCCAGCGGTGGAGGTGCTGATCAACTCCGCCCTGGTGTCTGAGCTGATTGAAAAAGGTGATTTTTCGGGTGTCAAGGAGGCCATGGAGAAATCCATGGCCGATGGCTCGCAGGGCTTTGAGCAGGACATTGCCCGGCTGGTCATGGATGGCATCGTGGACCGTGCCGAAGGCCTGACCAACGCCGACTCTCCTACCAACCTGCTCTGGCGCATGCAAAACGACTTCACCAAGAAGGCCACGGCCCTGGTGATCGAAGACGATGAAGATGACACCCCATCCTTCACCGAAATTACCTTGGACGTGAAGCACGGATGAGCCGCACCCTTTACCTGACCGAGCAACTGATCTCGCAGGCCTCGGTCACGCCCGATGACGCTGCTTGCCAGGAACTGATCGCCGAGCGCCTGCGCCCCCTGGGTTTTGTGTGCGAAACCGTGGTGAGCGGCCCTGACAACTTTCGAGTATCCAACCTTTGGGCCAAGCGCACCGCCAAAGCCACCAGCACAACCCAAGCCAAGACCCTGGTGTTTGCGGGCCACACCGATGTGGTGCCAACGGGGCCTCTGGATCAGTGGGACAGTGACCCCTTCACGCCCACACACCGAGATGGCAAGTTGTTTGGGCGTGGTGCCAGTGACATGAAAACCTCGCTCGCAGCATTTGTTGTGGCGGTCGAGGAGTTTGTGGCAGCACATCCGGATGCGCCCCTTAACATTGCTCTGCTCCTGACCAGTGACGAAGAAGGCCCAGCCAACGACGGCACCGTGGTCATGTGTCGTTTGCTCGAGTCGCGCGGCGAAGTGCTCGACTACTGCATCGTGGGTGAGCCCACCTCGGTTGAACAGACCGGCGACATGATCAAGAACGGCCGGCGCGGCACCATGAGCGGCAAGCTCACGGTCAAAGGCATACAGGGGCATATTGCCTATCCGCAGCTGGCCAAAAATCCTATCCACATGCTCGCGCCTGCGCTAGCTGAGTTGGTGGCGATTGAATGGGACCAGGGCAATGCCTTCTTCCCTCCTACCAGTTGGCAAGTCAGCAACATCCACGGCGGCACCGGGGCGAGCAACGTGATTCCCGGCACGGTGGTGGTCGATTTCAACTTCCGCTTTTGCACCGAGTCCACCCCTGAGCGCCTGCAGCAGCGCCTGCAAGCGGTGCTGGAGCGTCATGGCCTGGAGTTTGATCTGAGCTGGACCATCGGCGGCCTGCCGTTTTTGACGACGCCTGGCACCTTGGTCGGTGCCGTGCAGAAGGCAATTCAGGCGGAAACCGGCATCTCGACTGAACTCTCCACCACGGGCGGTACCAGTGACGGGCGCTTCATTGCACAGATTTGTCCTCAGGTGATTGAACTGGGTCCGCCCAATGCGACCATCCACAAGATCAACGAGCATGTGCGCGTGGCTGACATTGAGCCCTTGAAAAATATCTACCGGCGCGTGCTGGAAAACCTGACGGCGCTGTCCTCCGCGACCTAGCGCACCCAACCCCACAGATGACTCTGACTGAATTGATCAAGACCTCGGCGGCGCAGCTGACCGAGGCGGGAGTGGCTTTTGGCCACGGAACCAACAACGCCCACGACGAGGCCAGCTGGTTGGTGCTTTGGCGCCTGGGCCTACCGCTGGAAAGTGTCCTCATTGGAGACAACTCGATCGGTGACCAGGACATCAACCTGCAGGCCCAAGCCGATGTGCAGGAGCTGATCCAGGCCCGCATCAACACTCGCCAGCCCGCTGCCTACCTCACGCACGAGGCCTGGCTGCAAGGCGTGCCCTTTTACGTGGACGAGCGCGTGATCGTGCCGCGTTCCCTGATCGCGGAGCTGCTGACCAACGGTGCCATCGACTACTGGCTGACCGAGTCCACCCACCGCGTGCTCGACCTATGCACCGGTAACGGCAGCCTGGCGATTTTGGCTGCCATGGTCTACCCCGACGTCGTGGTGACGGGTGCTGACCTTTCGGCCGACGCCCTTGCCGTGGCTCACATCAATGT
>JBJOIT010000086.1:0-6867 GCA_046046915.1 Pseudomonadota bacterium | reverse complement strand
GCCATCAAGCCCCGCCATGGCCAGATCGTGGTGGCCGTGGTCGACGGTGACTTCACCATCAAGCAGCTCCACCAGCGCCAGGGCCAGATCAAGCTCAAGGCCGCCAACCCCACCTTCCCGGACATCACCCCCAAGGATGGACAGACCCTGGAGATCTGGGGCGTGGTCACCAGCAGCATCAAGCAGTTTCCCAACTAAGCCTTAACCAAGCCTTGGATCTTGTCGGTGGATGTGAGTCATGTACGCCCTGGTAGACGGCAACAACTTCTATGTCTCGTGTGAGCGTGTCTTCAGGCCCAGCCTGAACGGCCGACCCGTTGTGGTCTTGAGCAACAACGACGGCTGCGCCATTGCCCGCTCCAACGAAGCCAAGGCCCTGGGCATCGCCATGGGTGCGCCCTGGTTCAAGATCAGGCATCTGGCTGAATCCGATGGTCTGGTGGCCCTGTCAGCCAACTTTGCTTTGTACGGCGACCTCAGCGACCGCATGATGAGCCTGGCCGCTGGCCTGGGTCCGGCACAAGAGATCTACTCCATCGATGAAAGCTTCATTGAGCTTACCGGTGTGCGTGGAGACCTGACCGAGCGCAGCCGCAAGATCCGAGCGCGCATCCTGCAGTGGACTGGCATCCCCTGCGGCATTGGTATCGGTAGCACCAAAACCCTGGCCAAGCTCGCCAACCATGTGGCCAAGACGGTGGAACGCAAACCCGGCAGTTACCCCGAGCACCTTGCTCACCTGGCCCAGGTGGCCGATCTCACTGCACTCAGCCCAACGGACTTCCAGGCCGTACTCGCAGCCACCCCCGTTCAGGAAATCTGGGGTGTGGGGCGCCAGATCACCAGGCAGCTCAATGAAGGGGGCATCACCACAGCGCTGCAGCTCGCTCAGCTCGATGCTGCCACGGTGAAGCGAGGCTGGTCGGTGGTGCTGGAACGCACCGTGCGAGAACTGCAAGGCATTGCCTGTGTGGATCTGGACCACGAACCAGCCCCGAAGAAAGAAATTGCCTGCACCCGATCCTTTGGCCGCGCCGTCACACAAATCACCGACTTGCAAGAAGCCGTCACTGAATTTGTCAGTCGCGCAGCAGGCAAGCTCAGAAAGCAAGGCAGTCTGGCGGGACAAATCCTGGTGTTCATCCGCACTAGCCCCTTCAGAAAGGATGAGCAGTACAGCCGAAGCATCACCGTGCCGCTGCGCCGACCCAGCGCAGACACCGCCATTCTGGTCAGTGCTGCCTTGAAGGGCCTCAACGCCATCTACCGCCCCAACATCAACTACGCCAAGGCTGGCGTCATGCTGCTGGATTTGCAATCGGACGCCGTTCAGCAGTTTGAGCTGGACCTGGAAGGGGAAGACCCAGCAGACCGCAGCCGGCTGATGGGCACGCTGGATGAACTCAACCAGCGATACGGCCGGGGCACCGTGGTGGTGGGCAGTGCAGGCCTACTAGGTGACAAGAGGGTCTGGTCGATGAAGCAGGAGCGGCGCACGCCTGGGTACACCACCTGCTGGGATGAGTTGCCAGTGGCGAGGGCTTGAGGGGGTGGGAGGCTATTGAAGCCGTTCAGCAGACGCTCATCAAGAGTGTTATCCCTTGGGCACAGCGATGTTTCGTCGTCTGTGAAATAGTGGCCCCTGAGATCGATCATCATTGCGCTGATATCAGGAGAAAAAATCATGGAAGACGAGCGCTGCTGCGGGACCGGGACCTGCATCATTAACCCAGAGGGATACTGTTGGTGCGGGCAGAAGTGGGACGGCGAAAAAATGAGTTTCCCGGATCAACAGGAGCCTGCGAAACACACCACGCAGGCTGAACGTTTGGGGCCGGCGCCAGCCTCTGGCGACAAGAGGAACAAATGAACACACCCGCTTTGAACGTGCTGGGCAAACCGCTCTTGGCCTGTTCCTATGACCCGGTAACAGGCTATTTCCGCGATGGGTGTTGCAACACACGAGAAGACGATACCGGCTCACATGTTGTCTGCGCTCGGATGACAGCTGAATTTCTGCAGTTTTCCTTGTCGCGCGGCAATGACTTGATCACCCCACGTCCGGAATATCGTTTTCAGGGCTTACAAGCTGGCGATCGCTGGTGCCTGTGTGCCATGCGTTGGAAGGAGGCCTTTGACGCAGGTCTTGCACCAAACGTGATTCTTGAGTCCACTCACATACGAGCGTTGGACTACGTGACGCTGGAGCAATTGCAGTCCTGCGAGTTCAAAAAGTGAGGGGCCGGTTGCTGTGCAGATGATTTGCCTGCAGCCCAACTCAGCTTGCGCACCCGATTCCCTATGACCCTGAAACTTTGACACCCTGAAACCGCAGAGACCCAAATCATGAACACACCCGTCACTACACGTCGCTTGATGCTGAGCCGGCTGGCTGCATTGGGTCTTGCTTCATGGGGCATCGCTGACCTGGCCTCGGCCCGTGCGCCAGATGTAGCCATCGAGGTCTGGAAAGACCCGAATTGCGGGTGCTGCAAGGACTGGATCTCGCATCTTCAAAGCAGTGGCTTCAAAGTCACGGTCAACGACACAGGCAACAGCGCCGCCCGTGCTCGACTGGGCCTGCCGGCCAAGTTCGGTTCCTGCCACACCGCGCTTGTTCAAGGTTATGTCATTGAAGGGCACGTTCCGGCTGCCGACATACGCCGACTACTCAAAGACAAGCCCACAGCCACTGGTCTGGCAGTGCCGGGAATGCCGGTGGGCTCGCCCGGCATGGATGGACCCGAATACGGCGGGCGTCGCGATCGCTACGACTTGGTCCTGGTTCTGAAAAACGGGGACGGCCGGGTGTTCAGCTCCTACAACTGAGCCGCCTCACCTGCCTGCTTGCCTTTGCATGTGCACCAACTACAGCCCCACACGCAACGGCACCTGGGTGGTCGATGTCAACTATCTTGACCGCTCGGCGACAACTATCTTGGCCGGTGGAAGCGGGGAATGAATTTATCTGGCTATTTGGTTGAGCGAGCCTTTCGCACAGGCGGGGCATGCCCCGCCTGTGCGGCGCGACGGCGGTAGCTCTCCACATTCATCTCCAGAATGGTTGAGTGATGAACCAGACGGTCAACGGCAGCCAGTGTCATTGCGGGCTCCACAAACACCTCTCCCCACTGCGAGAACGGGGTGTTGGCGGTGATGGCCAAGCTCTTGCGCTCATAGCGTTCGGATATCAGTTCGAACAAGACAGAAGTTTCAGCCTGGTCACGCCGCACATAGCTAAGGTCATCCAGAATCAGCAAGTCAAACCGGTCCAGCTTGGCCAGCTCTTGCGGCAGGCGTAAATCTCGTCGTGCCGCCTGCAAGCGTTGTACCAGGTCAGAACACCGCGTAAACAGAACGCGCCGACCGGCATCCACCAGGGCATGCCCCAAGGCGCTGACCAGATGGCTTTTACCTACTCCTGGTGGCCCGAACAGCAGAACGTTGGCGCCACGGTCAATCCATTCAGTGCCTTCTGTAAGGGCCATCACCTGCGCCTTGGACACGCTGGGCACCGCCGCGAAGTCAAAGCTGGAGAGCCGCTTGTCAGGGCTCAGGCCCGATTCATTGCGGTGGCGGTCAATGCGGCGTGCCTCGCGCTCGTTGATTTCATGTTCCAGCAATGCCTCCAAGAATCGGTGTGCTGGCCAGCCCTCGGCATCGGACTGTGTACACAGGTCACCGGCCAGTCGTTTGATGGTGGGCATGCGCAAATCGGTCAGCATCATCCCCAGACGGGCAGAAGTGGCGGTGGGGGTAGTTGTCGTCGTTGACGTTGTAATTGACGCCGCGCTCATAGGACCACCTCAAACAGGTCGTCATAAGAGGCCAGCGCAGGTAAGGTCACAACCACCTGCGGAACTTCCCCCGTGGGGGGTGCCAGTAATTGTGTCAGGGCATGGAGGTCAGGCAACTGGTCCAGCTCAATCAACTGCTCCAGCTCCTGGGACAGTTGGGCTTCGTGCCCGTCGGCGGCCAAGACCAGCAAGCCAACCATCGTTTTACAGGCCTCACGTTCCGGCCTTTGTGCAGCCAGTCGTTCCCATGTCTGGCGGTACACGGCACGGGGGAATGCTGCATCACGCAGCACCCAGCGGGCGAATGCACCGGGCTTGCGTTTCAATGCGCCCACCAGATGCCGATAGTCAATGGAGCGTCCAACGCGTTGACCCTCAGCAGGCCTTGCCCTTGGTAGAGTCACAACACATTGGCCACCCAACCAGCCTTCAACGTGTTGGGCATACTGACGCACCATCAGGCGGTGGCCAATGAGCTGGCTCGGTACGCTGTAGAGAACGCCCTTGAGGGTGAAGACGGCGTATTTACTGACCCGTGCAGGAATCTCTTCGAACTCGGCGGTACGCCGCACCGGCAAGGGCTTGAGCATGGCACGCTCGGTGACCAGAAACTTGGTCGCACGCGTATTCATACGCTGCACGATGGTGTCGACAAACGTCTCGTAATCAGCTCGCGCATCGAAGCTGCGAGTGCCGCGTAAGCACAATGCCTGCTCCAGTGCGGTCTTAAGGGTGTTGTTGCGTGATTCGATGGAGCCGTTCTCGTTGGATTGGCCGGGGTTGCAGCGTGTTGCACGCAGTCCGTAGTGGCTGCACAGGTCTGTATACCGCTTGGTCAACTCCTCTTGTTCGGCCAAATTGTTGAATGCCGCCGACAGGCTGTCGGTTCGGTGCTCTTCGGGGACACCACCCAATGCCCAGAGTGCAGCCTGCAAGCCGGTCGACAGTGCCATGAAGCTCTCGCCGGAGTCGATGACCGTAACGTGACGCCAACCGGAATAGGCCAGCGCAAATTGGTACAGGCGGTGGGTAAACGCTACGCCGGCAATCTCCACGTTGAGTTCATCGGCCACGGTGAAGTCTGAGATACCTTGGCGCCCCGGTGGGTGTTCCTGCGCAAAGTAGACCTCCCGTTCGGCTCCAAACTTGGCACGCCACAGCCGTATACGGCGTTGCAGGGTCCGCAACACGCTGGTATCCCATTGGCCGGGATAGCGCCGTTGCAATTCTTCAAGGAGAGTGACGGCGTTGAGTCTGGCATCGGTTTGCAGCAGCGGGATGACTTCACTGTCCCAGACCGCACTCAATGGGTCTTCTCGGGTTCGCCAGCTCCGCGCCGGGCGCTGTGAGGGCAGGCTTTGCGCGCCTTCGATCCGACGGGCGCTTCGCTCGCTGATTCCGGCTTTGGCGGCAGAAGCTACTTGGCTGAGCTTGTTGCGGTGTTGCTTGTACTTGTGCACTTGGTGGTCCGTGATTCTCTTGCCGGGCATGCCGTCTACCTTCGATTTGTGTTCGAAGGACCAACGGTAGCCCCGCCTCCCGGACCCGCCCGGTGTAGGCCTCTATCCGGCCAACATAGTTGTCGTTAACCGGCCAAGGTAATTGTCGTCAACCACCTGGGTCGAGCGCAGCCTGGGGGTGGACTGGCCGGACATGCACTACCCGCCCGAAGCCTACCCCGGCTACGACGCTCCCATCGCGCTGCTGGGTGATGACCGCCAGACACCGACGGTGCGTACCGCCCGCTTTGGCCTCGTACCCCACTGGGCCAAGGACAACACCATCGGCAGACGCACCTACAACGCCCGATGCGAAACCGTTGCAGAAAAGCCGTCTTACCGCAGCCCCTGGCGCAAACGCCAGTACGCCATCGCCTTGCTCGACGACTTCTTTGAACCCAACTGGGAAACAGGGGTTGCAGTGCGTTGGCGCATCAAACGCCGTGATGGCGAACCCATGGGGGTTGCCAGCATCTGGGACCGTTGGCTGGATACCCAGACCGGTGAAATCGTGCACTCGTTCTCGATGCTCACCGTTAATGCAGACGGACATACGGTGATGGGGCATTTCCACCGCCCGGGCGACGAGAAGCGCAGCGTGGTGGTGTTGGAGCCAGAGCAGTTCAAACCATGGCTCATGGCCACCCCTCAGACAGCCATGGCCATGTGCCTGCGGCCTGCTGAGACTGTCCTGGTCAGTGAGCCGGCTCCAAGGGCAGGGCAGTATCAAGCCACCCTGTCATTGATTTAGATTCAGCCCAGTGCTGATGATAGGGAAATATCTCGTATGCTTTTTTCCCACTCTTTTGCATCGTCTGTTGGCTCACTGCGATTTGCCGTTCGAAAAATATTGACACCTCAAATAAGGTGGTTTATTTATCGAGTTTTTGACATCTTAAGCTCAACAAAGCCCACTACGTGGGCTTGGGTAAATACGTCAAATTAGGCAATCAAGTAATCTTCCTTGTTCTTGCCTGCTAGCCACTTAGGCGCAATGCCTCGGCCAGTCCAGGTGTTGCCACTCAGAGGATCCCTGTATTTGGGAGCAACTTTGCTTGTCTTCTTCTCTGCAGTCTTTTTGCCGCCAAAGATGTCAGCAGAAGAAAGACCGAATTCGGTGACGATGGATCTGACTTGAGCAATAGCACCAGCAGTTTCACGCTGGCGAGTTTCGGCAATCAGCTGATCAAGGGCGGCCTTTTGTTCCAGAAGCTCTTTGAGATTTGACATGATTTGGTTTCCAACGATTTATAAATTTAAGAAAGAGTACGGCTTATTCAGCCGTTTCAGATTCTATTTGCACGATTGAATTCAAACATGTGCCGTTTCAAATTACGGCCTTTGTTGTGCTGTACCAAGCCCTCAAAAATGCAGATTTGGCTTCTTGGGGTCCCATGGGAACCAGTATTTCCTGGACTGCATCAACACCTTTGAGGTAACTCCAGGGTTCGGTTGAGTTGGGCATCAAGTCGCGCTTTTCGGTTGCCAATGCAACCCAGTCAGCCTTCTTGATGGGGCCGTAATCTTCGAATGACACTTCAAAGGTGTTGGCGATCAAGTTGGTGACAACC
>JBJOIT010000085.1:0-6871 GCA_046046915.1 Pseudomonadota bacterium | reverse complement strand
GCACATCGACAAACACACCTGGGATGTCGTTTGTGACCCCAGCCGCCCGCTGACGCTGCGCTACACCGTGTACGCCTTTGATGCGTCGGTACGCACCGCTTGGCTGGATGCAAACAGAGGTTTCTTCAACCCCACCAGCCTGCTGCTACGTGTGCTTGGACAGGAGGATCAACCGCAAGGGCTGGAGGTGCAAGCACCGACAGAATGCAAGGGTTGGCAGTTGGCCACTGCCCTCAGGCCCATCAAAACTGACAAGCAGGGTTTCGGTCACTATGGCGCAGAAAACTACGACGAGCTGGCCGACAGCCCGGTGGAAATGGGCGCTTTCTGGAGCGAGTCCTTTGTGGCCAGGGGTGTGCCCCACCGCTTTGTCGTGGCGGGTGCCGCAGACTCTTTTGACGGCAAGCAACTGATCAAAGACGCTCGCAAAATTTGTGAAGCGGCCATCGATTTTTGGCATGGCAAAGAGGCGCCTGTCATCGACCGCTATGTCTTCATGCTCAGCGTTGTCGATGATGGCTATGGAGGGCTGGAGCACAAGTACAGCACTGCATTGATCTGCAATCGGCGCGACCTGCCACGCCGTGGCGAAACCCAGCGTGGCGACGGCTATACGACGCTGCTGGGTCTGATCAGCCACGAGTACTTTCACACCTGGAACGTCAAGAGACTGCGGCCGGCAGAGTTCTCGCCACTCAATTACCAGCAGGAAAACTACACGGAACTTCTGTGGTTTTTTGAAGGTTTCACCAGCTACTACGACGACTTGCTATTGCGACGTGCAGGTCTGCTAGACGACACGGCTTACCTGAAGCTGCTCAACAAAACGATCCAGCAGGTGCAACAGACGCCAGGACGGGCAGTGCAGTCGGTGGCCGAGGCCAGTTTTGATGCCTGGGTCAAGTACTACCGTCAGGACGAAAACACGCCCAATGCCACAGTCAGCTACTACACCAAGGGCGCGCTGGTGGCACTGTGCCTGGATCTGACCCTGCGCACCGAGGGCAAAACCACGCTGGATGAGGTGATGCGCGGCCTTTGGCGTCGATGCCAGGGAGGCCCCATGACGCAAACAGACCTGGCGAACATACTGCACGCTCTGGGCGGACGCTCTTACGCCCGTGAATTGAAGTCCTGGGTCCATGGCACTGACGAACTGCCGCTGGCGAACTTGCTTCAGGCCCAGGGTGTCGACATTCAATATGAACCCGCTCCACGTGCACAGGCGCTGGGCCTGAGAGTTCAGGAAGACGCTGGCATCCGCATCAAAACCGTCTTGAGGGGTGGTCCGGCCGAGCAAGCTGGCATGGCAGCTGGCGACGAATGGATAGGCATCGAAATCCCATCCAAAAAACACTCTCAGACCGCACAGGCATGGCGACTGAGCAAGTTGGAAGACCTGACCTTGTACGCCGGCAAGCAACAACATTTGGTGGCGATCGTCGCCAGAGACAAGCGTTTGCTGCGATTGTCCCTCAGCCTACCCGAAGCACCCCAGAACTGGCGACTGGCCATTCAATCGGCTGATCGCGTCCAACAGTGGTTAACCGGTTAGAGGGTGAACACCCTATTTTTTCAGGAGAAGCTATGAGCTACGAATTGATCCAGGTAAGAACAGAAGCAGACAAGGTGGGGGTGATCACCCTGAACCGCCCCAAGCAACTCAATGCGCTGAACGATCAAGTGATAGACGAGTTGGTGTCCGCCCTGCGAGCGTTTGATGCAGACCCAGCCATCGGCTGCATGATTGTCACTGGCAGCGAGAAAGCCTTTGCGGCTGGCGCGGATATCGGCGCCATGGCCCAAAGCACCTTTGCCGATGTTTATCGCAGCGACTTCATCACCCGCAACTGGGAGGCCGTCCGCGCCATACGCAAGCCCGTCATCGCTGCCGTCAGCGGCTTTGCGCTGGGTGGCGGCTGCGAATTGGCGATGATGTGCGACTTCATCATTGCTGCCGACAACGCCAAATTTGGTCAACCCGAAATCAAACTGGGCATCATTCCGGGCGCTGGCGGAACACAGCGCCTACCCCGAGCGGTGGGCAAATCAAAGGCCATGGACATGGTGTTGACGGGGCGCATGATGGATGCAACTGAAGCCGAACGTGCGGGCCTGGTCAGCCGCGTCGTGCCTCTGGAAAAACTAATGGAAGAATGCCTGGCGGCGGCTTTGATGATCAGCGGCTACTCTCAAGTCACCGCCATGGCTGCCAAAGAATCAGTCAACCGAGCGTTTGAGGGGAGCCTGGCTGACGGCGTGATGTTCGAGCGCCGAATGTTTCACGCCCTGTTTGCGACAGCGGATCAGAAAGAAGGCATGGATGCTTTCGTGAACAAGCGCACACCTGTGTTCAAACATTGCTGACGCCCACTTGCTTGTCCCACATGCCTCGGCCCGAGCGGCAAGCCGACCAAAAGCTCAAACTTTTGGCTATAATGCATCCTGTTTGGTGATATAGCTCAGTTGGTTAGAGCGCAGCATTCATAATGCTGATGTCGGTGGTTCAAATCCACCTATCACCACCAAAATACAAAACCCGCACTGCATACGCACTGCGGGTTTTTTCTTGTCCGGCTTTATTTGTGCCAGACTTTCGCCAAGTTCAGGAGTTGTCTGCCCAAAGATCCTGAACACCACTGGAAAACTGCGGGAATTCCTCTCGATGCGCGTCACGCAATGAGGTCAAAGCCATGACGATGTCGAGCGGGAAGCCCTTGCGCTTGCCATTTCTGGTGTCATGGAGCAGGTTTTCGATGTAGGGAATCAATTCACCGCTGCCCCAGGTCTCACGCAAACGAGCACCTATATGCGCAAAGCGTGCGTTTACAAGCTCGTAATCTTCATTCGCGATCACGGGAACCTCCATCCGAGGCCAGCCCAGTAGGGCCGGCGCTGTAGCTTGGGTTTGCTTAAACGATGGCGAAGGCGCTACGGTCCTTGCCCTCTATCCACTTGGGCGCCACGCCACGGCCAGTCCAAGTCTTGCCCGACAGGGGATCACGGTACTTGGCGGCTACTTTGCCAGTAGATTTACCCTTCGTTTTAACCTTGCCGTTAGGGAAAACATCGTCGGCCGTCAAGCCATATTCGGCCACGATGGCACGTACCTTGGTGACAGCTTCCGTCATTTCACGCTGACGGGTTTCAGCGATTTTCTGTTCGATAGCGGCTTTTTGAGCAATAAGTTCTTGAAGAGTGGTCATGATGAGTTTCAGGTATGTAATTGTCTGTTATCCCTGGCTATGATTATATTCACGGATAACAAGCTGATTTGATTAACCTCAAACCAGCGCATACAGGCGTGCAAGTATCCCCAGACTAAGGCCGAAGTATTTTTGCAACCGCGTTGGGCCGCAGACGATAGGCGTCAGGCATTCCCGACCCCAACAAGGGGCGTAAATACATCCTGAACGCATCTGTCACATCGGTTCCTGAGTCACTGATAAAAACATCTTCCATCACGCGGGTTTTACCTGCCACCTGCTCCAGGGGCATTAACTCATAGTCCACGGAGTAAAAGCCGGTTCGCTTGATGGCCACCGAGCCATCTTGTGAGCCCCACATCGCAAATTGAACCGCCTTTTCCCCCACTTCTCTGGCCTCCCTTTGGTCGACATCTGACACACAGCCTAAAAAGGACCGTTGCAAATAACCAAAGGTATCTCCTCGCACGCGCTTGATACCCAGCTTCGCCTTGATCTCATCGCACAACAAATCAGCGAGAGCGCCGCTGCCTGACAACTGCACATTGCCATGGGCATCGTGCTCCATGGTCTTGGCCAACTTGGCGGCGATGGGCTGGCCCGTCTGGTCGTGTATGCCCTCCGAAACAGCAATCACACAACGCCCCAGCCGGTCGTATACGGACTTGACGTCTGCCAGAAACCGCTGTGTGTCAAAGGTGCGCTCGGGCAAATAGATCAGGTGAGGACCATCATCAGGAAATTTTTTACCCAAAGCAGATGCGGCCGTCAAAAACCCGGCATGGCGCCCCATGACCACGGCCAGATATACCCCAGGCAAAGCAGCGTTATCGAGATTGGCTCCAGCAAAAGCTTGGGCCACAAACCTGGCCGCCGAGGGGAAACCCGGCGTGTGATCGTTACCGACCAGATCGTTATCGATCGTTTTAGGAATATGTATGCAGCGCAAGGGATAGCCCGCCTTTTGCGCTTCCCCGCTCACGATGCGAACCGTGTCAGAAGAGTCATTGCCGCCTATATAGAAAAAATAGCCTATGTCGTGCGCCTGGAGGACTTTGAAAATCTCCTGGCAATACTTGACGTCCGGTTTGTCCCGCGTGGACCCAAGTGCTGACGAAGGGGTATTACCTACCATTTCAAGGTTATGACTGGTCTCCTGAGTCAGGTGGACAAAATCCTCGTCCACAATGCCACGGACGCCATGGCGAGCGCCATAGACATGGTCAATGCCCGGGAAACGCCTGGCCTCCAGGGCCACCCCCACCAGTGATTGATTGATGACGGCCGTCGGGCCTCCGCCCTGTGCGACCAAAACCTTGTTTGAAGCCATCTTGTCTCCTGATTGATACGAGGTCTAAACCCATGGCAGTGCCTGCAGCATGGGCAAAGCATCCTAGCACCTGGCCAACAGAAAACCCAGGTCATTCAAACCCTGGTCAATTGGCGAGCTTGATAAAATCATGCCACGTACTAGATGGTCTCGGCCATACAGACCTCTTTCCACAGCCTCTGGATAAACACCATGAATCGCTGCTACCTCTCAGGGGAAACACCTCGTCCCCTGGCTCCTTTTTTGTTTCGCGTTGTGCGGCAACTCCTGAGCATACTGGCGTGCGTCACTGGCTTGGGGCTAGGCAACCTGAGCCAGGCTCAGGGCACTCAACGAAGCTTCCCGCCTGAGGCCCTGCGCGGTCGCCTGCTGGTCACGCAACCACCTGATGTGACGCTCAACGGCCAGCCGGCCCGGCTGTCACCAGGCGCACGCATTCGTGGCCACAACAACCTGCTGCTTTTATCAGGCTCATTGGCGGGCAAGGAGCAACTGGTGAACTACACCCGTGAGTCCAACGGATTGATCCACGAGATCTGGATACTGAGCGAAGCCGAGGCACAGGTGCCCCGCGACGGCTTACCCCTCATCGGGACGCTCATTCCGGGCACGCGAACCGAGACCATCAAGGTTGATGACGGTCGAACACCGTTCGACCAGCTGCCTGTCTTCAAACCCTGACCACCGCTGCACTGCAGCCCCGCCGCCAAACCCAAGGTGGCTCATCCCTCGTACTGCCGGTACCCAGCACACCCGGCGACAAACCTACAAACACATCATGAGTAAAAAAGTCTTTATCAAAACCTTTGGCTGTCAGATGAACGAATACGACTCGGACAAGATGGCCGATGTATTGGCCGCCGCAGAGGGCTACGAGCCAACCCAGGATGTCAACGAGGCGGATCTGGTGCTGTTCAACACGTGCTCCGTCAGGGAAAAGGCCCAGGAAAAGGTATTTTCTGACCTGGGACGAATCAAGCACCTCAAGAAAAAGGGGGTACTGATCGGCGTGGGTGGCTGTGTCGCCAGCCAGGAAGGCGCAGCCATCATTGAGCGCGCGCCTTATGTGGATGTGGTTTTCGGCCCGCAGACACTGCATCGCCTGCCCGACATGCTGCGTCAGCGTGCCCAGGAACGGCGATCACAGGTGGACATCAGTTTTCCGGAAATTGAAAAGTTCGACCACCTACCACCCGCCCGCGTTGAAGGTGCCACCGCCTTTGTCAGCATCATGGAGGGCTGCTCCAAGTATTGCAGCTACTGTGTGGTGCCTTACACGAGGGGCGAGGAAGTGTCGAGACCCCTGGAGGACGTGCTGATCGAGATTGCGGGCCTGGCTGACCAGGGGGTCAAGGAGGTAAACCTTCTGGGACAGAACGTGAATGCCTACCGAGCTCCCATGGTCAAGGCAAGCAGCGACGCGAGTACGGGCGAGCTGGCTGACTTCGCCACTTTGCTTGATTTCGTGGCTCACATCCCCGGCATAGAGCGCATCCGCTACACCACCAGCCACCCCAACGAGTTCACGCCCGCCTTGATCGCGGCCTACGACAAATTACCCCAGCTGGTTAGCCATTTGCACCTGCCGGTACAGCACGGTTCCGACCGCATCCTGATGGCGATGAAGCGGAGCTACACGGCCATGGAATACAAATCCACGATCCGCAAACTGCGCTCCATCCGGCCTGAGATGGCTTTTAGCAGTGACTTCATCGTGGGTTTCCCGGGTGAGACGGAAGACGACTTCAACAAGATGATGAAGTTGATCGACGACGTCGGTTTCGATAACTCCTTCAGCTTCATCTTCAGCCCGCGCCCTGGCACGCCCGCAGCCAACCTGCCCGACGACACGCCGCACGAGGTCAAACTGCGTCGCCTGCAGCACCTGCAGAGCGTCATCAATGGCAGCATTGCCCGGATTAGCGAGAGCCGACTGGGCACCGTGCAGCGAATTCTGGTGGAAGGCACGTCCAAACGCGATGCCCACGAGCTGATGGGCCGCACCGAATGCAATCGGGTCGTGAACTTTGACGGCTCGCCGCGCCTCATCGGCCAGCTGATCGAAGTGCGCATCACCGAGACCCGCACCTTCTCCTTGCGAGGCGAGGTCCTGACCCGAGAAACTGCACCGGCGATTTAGTCATTGCTGCAGCGTAGAGGCGGTACACCAGTAGCATCAAACGCAAGACAGCCCCATGACAAGGGCTGTACATCGCCCGACGCATTGTTTTACTGGTTCTTACGCGGATCGGCTCAAATCAACCTGCTGGGCACAGCGGCCTGATGCTGCAATTCAACATGCCATTGAACTGAGCGGCCATGCCCAGCCGTTCAG
>JBJOIT010000084.1:0-7223 GCA_046046915.1 Pseudomonadota bacterium | reverse complement strand
CGGGCAACTGCGCCACAGCACCGCGCACATCCATCACCTCGGGGTGGTAGGCGGCTTCATCGTCCAGACGCTCCACCTTGGCATCCAGCCCAGCCACCACCTCGTTCCAACGCCGCGCCCACAGCGTCATGAAAGTTTCGGCCTGGGCGGCGTCGGCAAAAGAGCCTTCGCCGGGTTCGTCGGGGGTGCCGGTGTCCAGCAGCACCGGCAGGTATTCAGAGGCAGGAATCAGTCGGCGGCAGCACACCAGCGCGGCCATGAAACCCTCGCAAAACTCCCACTGCGGGGTCTCGTCAAACCGGCTGCGCAGGTCATCCAGGATGTTGTCGATCTGGTCGAAATCGTCGGGGGTGAGGGCCTGCTTGGGCAGGCAGGCGTCAGTGGCAGAAGTCATGGTGAATCAAAGTGGCGGGCCGGCGGCCCAGAGCGGTCGAGTTTATCTATCATGGTCACTTCCACCCCAGGCGACACGTTGCCACAAGCCCAAGGATGCGCCATGACCGACTGGTTTGAACCATTTGAACAGCGCCGACATAAGTGCGCGGGCGCCCAGACTCCTATCCACATCAACGCCCGCGTCTCGCCAGGCGTGCCCGGGCAGCGGCCTGCTCTGCTGCTCTTGCATGGCTTTCCGCAAACCCATGTCATGTGGCGACGGGTGGCGCTGGCTTTGGAGCGCGACTTTTACCTGGTGATGCCTGACCTGCGCGGCTATGGCGATTCCGACCATCCTGCAGGCACGCCCGACCACAGCAACTACAGCAAACGGGCCATGGCCCAAGACATGGTGGACGTGATGCATGCCTTGGGCATTGAACGCTTTGCAGTGTGTGGGCACGACCGGGGCGGACGGGTGGCACACCGCCTGGCACTGGACCACCCCCAGCGCGTGAGCCGCCTGTGCGTGATCGACATCGCACCCACGCTGGACATGTACGCAGCCACCGCCTTCGACTTTGCCCGTGCCTACGACCACTGGTTTCACCTGATCCAGCCCGCGCCGCTACCCGAGATCATGATTGGCGGCTCGCCGCGCGACTACCTGCACGCCAAGCTGGGGGGCTGGGGCAGCGGGGGCTTGGCCCACATCGAGGCCTCGGCGCTGGCCGAGTACGAGCGCTGTTTTGATTTGCCCGACATCCGCCACGCCATGTGTGAGGACTACCGGGCCAGTGCCGGCATCGACTTGGAACACGACCGCACCAGCCGCTCACAAGGCGACAAGATCGTCTGCGACACCCTGGTGCTGTGGGGTGCCAAGGGCGTGGTGCAACGCCTCTTCAAGCCCCTGGCGCTGTGGCAGGCGCAATGCGCGGCGATGGTCACAGGCGAGGCCATGCCGGCCGGCCACTTCATTCCGGAAGAGCTGCCAGAAGCGACGGCAAACCACTTGCGCGCCTTCTTCAACACCACAGAAAGCCACCATGCTTAACGCCATCGATCGCCTTCTGCCGGTGCGCTACAGCGCTTTCGCCCTCAGCGTGCTGGGGCTGCTTTATGGCGTAAACGGTTTGTGGTCCCACAGCACTCGCCTGCCCTGGGTTCTGGTCGGCGGTACGCTGGTGAGCATTGGGATCTACGACCTGCTGCAAACCAAGCGCTCGGTGCTGCGCAACTACCCCATCATCGGGCATCTGCGCTTCATGCTCGAGTTCATCCGGCCCGAAATCCGCCAGTACTTCATCGAGAGCGACAACGAGGCCACGCCTTTCTCGCGGGCGCAACGCTCGCTGGTGTACCAACGCGCCAAGGGTGAACCCGACAAGCGGCCCTTTGGCACCCAGCTCGATGTGCATGCCGAAGGCTACGAGTGGATCAACCATTCGGTGGCCCCCACGCAGCTGGCCTCGCATGACTTTCGGGTGCTGGTGGGCGAGCAACGCGCACAGCCTTATTCATTGAGCGTTTTCAACATCTCGGCCATGAGCTTTGGGGCCCTGAGCGCCAACGCCATCCTGGCCCTGAATGCGGGCGCCAAACGCGGGGGCTTTGCGCACGACACCGGAGAAGGCTCGATCTCCGTCCACCACCGGGTGCATGGCGGCGATCTGATCTGGGAGATCGGCTCGGGCTACTTTGGCTGCCGCACGGCAGATGGGCGCTTTGATGCCGACAAGTTTGCCGCCAACGCTCGCGAGCCGCAGGTCAAGCTGATTGAGCTCAAGCTAAGCCAGGGCGCCAAACCTGGCCACGGCGGCGTGCTGCCCGGCCCCAAGGTCACGCCCGAGATTGCCGCCGCTCGCGGTGTGCCGGTGGGGGTGGACTGCGTTTCGCCCGCCGCCCACAGCGCGTTTGGAACGCCCCTCGAGATGATGCAGTTCATCCAGCGCCTGCGCGAGTTGTCTGGCGGCAAGCCGGTGGGCTTCAAGCTCTGCATCGGCCACCCCTGGGAATGGTTTGCCATGGTCAAGGCCATGCTGGCCACCGGCATCACGCCCGATTTCATTGTGGTGGACGGGGCCGAAGGCGGGACCGGGGCCGCACCACTCGAATTTACAGACCACGTCGGCTCACCTCTGCAAGAAGGCCTGATGCTGGTGCACAACACGCTGCGCGGCGTGGGCCTGCGCGAGCACATCAAGCTGGGCTGTGCAGGCAAGGTGGTGAGCGCTTTTGACATGGCCCGCTTGATGGCGCTGGGTGCCGACTGGTGCAACAGCGCGCGCGGCTTCATGTTTGCGCTGGGCTGCATCCAGGCGCAGCACTGCCACACCGGCGCCTGCCCCACCGGTGTGACCACGCAAGACCCGCTGCGCCAGCAGTCGCTGGTGGTGCCGGACAAGGCCGAGCGAGTGCACAACTTTCATCAGCAAACCCTACATGCGCTGCAAGAGCTGGTGCAAGCCGCCGGTTTGCGCCACCCGCGCGAGATCACCGCCCACCACATCGTGCGCCGGGGCACCGACCACCGCGTGCGCTCGCTGGCGCAGACCGTGCTGACCCAAATCCCCGATGGCGCCTTGCTGCAAGACGACTTGAGTGCCCTGCCGCTGATTTACCAGCAGGCATGGCCGCTGGCGCAAGCCCAGCGTTTCGGGATATAGGCCCCAACCCGAGGCCCAAACGACTGAATGCGCTGGGTTTGATGCAGCGCAACATGTGATTTCGTCGTCGTCCTTAGCATCGCAGGGTGGCACCTGCCACTGTGTGTAACTTGATGCGAGACACGATGAACCCTTCATTGACGCTAGACAGGTCCGCCGGTGCGGGCCGCGACGATGTGCTGGTCAGCACCCTGAAACAACTGGCACGCGACTCCGGCTTGCGTCCCTGGCGCCTGGCGGGGCGGGAGCTGATTCCGGTGGTGCAAGGCGGTATGGGCGTGGGAGTGTCGGCCAGCCGTCTGGCAGGCACCGTAGCGCGCATGGGCGGGGTGGGCACCTTATCTGCCGTGGACTTGCGACGCAAACACCCCGACCTGATGCAGCGCACTGCTCACCTGGACAAGGAAGCCGATGCCCGCGAGCAGATCGACGCGGCCAACCTGGAGGCGCTGGACCGCGAGATTCGGCGCGCCCGTGAAATTGCCCAGGGCGCCGGCTTGATCGCCGTGAATGTGATGAAAGCCGTCAGCGCCTACGAGGCCTATGTGCGCCAGGCGCTGCAAAGCGGCGCTGACGCCATCGTGGTGGGGGCCGGCCTGCCGCTAGACCTGCCCGACCTGGCCCGCGAGCACCCCAAGGCTGCGCTGATACCCATCCTGTCGGACGCACGTGGCGTGCAACTCATCGTGCGCAAGTGGGAGAAAAAAGGGCGCCTGCCCGATGCCATCGTCATTGAGCACCCGCGCCTGGCAGGTGGGCACCTGGGTGCCGCCAAGGTGGCTGACCTGCAAGACAAGCGCTTCGATTTCGACGAAGTGATTCCGCAGGTGCTGGCGTTTTTCAAATCGGCCGGCCTGGAGCGTGAGATCCCGCTGATTGCGGCCGGTGGCGTAGGCAGCCGCGAGGACATCCTGCGCCTGCAAGGCCTGGGGGCATCGGCCGTGCAACTGGGCACCGCCTTTGCCGTGACGCAAGAGTGCGATGCCGACCCCGCATTCAAACGGGTGCTGGCACAGGCTCAGCCCGAAGACATGGTGGAGTTTGTGAGCGTGGCCGGTCTGCCCGCACGTGCTGTTCGAACCCCATGGCTGGAAAAATACCTGCGCATCGAGCCCAAGTTGCAAGCGGCCGCCCATGTCAAGAAGAGATGCAATATGTCTTTTGACTGCCTGGCCCACTGTGGCCTGCGCGACGGCGTGGCCAGCATGGGCCAGTTCTGCATCGACCAGCAACTGGGCCATGCGCTGGAAGGCGATACACAAAAGGGCTTGTTCTTCCGGGGCGCGGGGCGTCTGCCTTTTGGCAGCGAGATCCGTCCAGTGCAGGACCTGATGCAGTGGCTGCTGGCTGGCCGGCGCACCGCCTTGCCCAACGTGACCACGGTACCCGCCTGAGACCTCGCCTGGATTGAGCATGCGCAAAGGCACCCCAACCTTGGGGTGCTAGCGTGCACCATGATCCGCATACAACTCCAGCTGGACCTGGTCTACCAGATCGACCCTTACGGGGCCGATTTCGTGTTCAACATCCATGCGGCGCACACAGCGTGCCAGCGCGTAAGCAACGAGCGCCTGCTGATCAGCCAGGCCCTGAGCCCTCAGGTCCACACAGACCCCGGCAATGGCAACCGCATCTTGCGCTTGCGGGCCGGGCCAGGGGAATTGCGCCTGTCTTACAGCGCCACGGTGGACCTCATGCACCATGTGGGCAACCCGCTGCAGATTGCTGAGGTGCCGGTGCACGAGTTGCCACCCGAGGTGATGTCTTACATCTACCCCAGCCGCTACAGCCCGTCCGACCGCCTGCTGAGATGGGCCAACTTCGAGTTTGGCGGCCTGCAGCACGGCTACAGCCGGGTGCTGGCCATCCGCGACTGGGTGCACCACCATGTCACCTTTACCCCCAACACCTCGAATGCCAGCACGTCGGCCATCGACACCCTGATCGAGCGAGTAGGCATCTGCCGCGACTTCGCGCACCTGATGGTGGCGCTGTGCCGGGCACTCAATATTCCGGCGCGCTTCACCACAGGCACCGACTATGGCGCAGACCCAGCCCTGGGTCCGCCGGACTTCCACGCTTATGTGGAGGCGTATCTGGGCCACCGCTGGTACATCTTCGACCCCTCAGGCACGGCGATTCCGATGGGCCTGGTGCGCTTTGGCACGGGGCGGGATGCGGCAGACGTGGCCTTTGCCACCATTTTTGGCAGCGTGCAGTCCCAAGCCCCGGTGATACGGGCCTGGGCGGTGGACGACCCCGCACAGGGCTATGTACAACCTCGCCACAGCACGCAAGCCCTGTCCACAGACAGCGGCATCGCAATGCACCAATAAAAAAGATCCCGCACAAACCGGGGCAGAGCTGCGCACAGTCGCTGTGCATATTGAATACAAGCCATTGAAAGATTGCGTACAAAAGCTGGCACGGCCTTTGCAGATGCCTAGCCATGAACGCCAACGCCGTCCCCAAGACTGCCGCCATCGAGATCATCGGGCTGACCAAAAGCTACGGCCCAGGCAAACCTGCTGTTGACAACATCAACCTAAAGATCGCAACGGGCAGTTACTGCTGCCTGCTGGGTCCCTCGGGCTGCGGCAAGAGCACCACGCTGCGCATGATTGCAGGCCACGAATCGGTGAGCAGCGGCGACATCCTGCTGGAAAACCGCAACATCACCCACCTGCCCGCTGCCGAACGGGGCACAGCCATGATGTTCCAGAGCTTTGCGCTGTTCCCGCACTTGAGCGCGCTGGATAACGTGGCTTTCAGCCTGAAGATGAAAGGCGTGCCCACGGCAGAGCGACACCACCAGGCGCAAACGCTGCTGGAACGCGTGGCCATGGGCCATCTGGCGCAACGCAAGCCCGGAGAACTGTCGGGTGGCCAGCAACAGCGTGTGGCGCTGGCGCGTGCCCTCATCAACCAGCCACGGGCCTTGTTGCTGGACGAGCCCTTGTCCGCGCTCGACCCGTTTCTGCGCATCAAGATGCGCGCCGAACTGCGACGCTGGCAAAAAGAGCTGGGGCTGACCTTTGTGCACGTCACGCACTCGCAGGAAGAGGCCATGGCCCTGGCCGACACCATGGTGGTCATGAATCACGGGGTGATCGAGCAGGTCGGCACGCCGCACACCATCTACAACCGGCCCGCCAACGAATTTGTGGCGCGCTTCATGGGCGGGCACAACGTGATCGACACCCCCGCCGGCAAGGTGGGCGTACGCACCGATCACATGCAGATCAGCCCGGAAGGCCTATCCCTGCCCGCAGGTGTGCAAAGCCTACCTGCGGTGGTGAGTGACGTGGAGTACCAGGGGACTTATGTGTTGCTGGGCCTGCAAAAACCCAGCATAAGTCACCAGGCCCATGCAAGCGCCGAATGGTCGGTGATGCTGTCCGAAAGCCAGTTTGCCCAACACCCCTATGCGCTTGGCGACGCCGTTGGGCTGTGCTGGGCACCCGAAGCAGCGCACCCGCTGCGCACCTAGTTTTGTCTGTTCCCCCATCGCTTCGCAAGAAGTTTTTACCCACCCTGAAGGAGTTCTCACCATGTCCGACTCTCTGAAAGATTCCACCCCCATCGGTGCCATGAGCGCCACTGGCGTGCAGCGCCGCTCGGTGCTCAAGGGCACCGCCGGCATTCTGGCCACGGGCTTGTTTCCGGCCGTACACGCACAGGAAAAAATCACCTTGCGCTACCTGGGCACCGCCGTGAACCAGGACAAGGCCATTGGCGAGAAGTTTGAAAAAGACACGGGCATCAAGATTCAGTACGTGGCGGTGACCACCGACGACGTGACCAAGCGCGCCGTGACCGCGCCCAACAGCTTCGACCTGATCGACACGGAGTATTTCTCGCTCAAGAACATCGTGCCCACCGGCAACCTCAAGGGCATCGACACCAAGCGCATCAAGAACGCTGACAAGATCACCAGCCTGTTTACCACCGGCATGGTCGCCGGCAAGGCCGTGGGCGACCAGGGCACGGCACCCAAGAAGGTGATCTTTCTGGAAGGCGAAAAGAGCAAGGTGTTTGCCAAGAGCCCGACCCAGTTCATGTCGCTCATCCCCACCACCTATAACGCCGACACGCTGGGCATCCGCCCCGACCTGATCAAGCGCCCCATCAACAGCTGGGCCGAACTGCTCAACCCCGAATTCAAGGGCAAGGCAGCGA
>JBJOIT010000083.1:0-7381 GCA_046046915.1 Pseudomonadota bacterium | reverse complement strand
GGCCGGCACCATGTCTGGAGGTGAACAGCAGATGCTGGCCATGGGCCGTGCCCTGATGAGCCGCCCCAAGGTGCTGCTCCTGGACGAACCCTCCATGGGCCTGTCGCCCATCATGGTGGACAAGATTTTTGAAGTGGTGCGCGATGTCTACGCCCAAGGCGTGACCGTCTTGCTGGTGGAGCAAAACGCCAGCCGTGCCCTGAGCATTGCCAACCGCGGGTACGTGATGGAATCCGGCCTGGTCACCATGACGGGCGATGCCAAAGAGATGCTTAACGACCCAAAGGTGCGCGCCGCCTACCTGGGCGAATAATCCATCGGCAAGAAAAAAGCCGCCCAAGACCCAGGTCTTGAGGCGGCTTTTTGACGTCTGTGGCTTTTGTCGGGTCGGTGTGCGCCTGGATGCGTGTCGCAGCACCAGGGCTTCAGTGCCCCAGAATTTTGGACAAAAAGTCCCGGCTGCGTTCGTTTTGTGGGTTGTTGAAGAACTCGTGCGGCGTGTTCTGCTCCACGATCTGTCCTTGGTCCATAAAAATCACCCTGTCGGCTACCGCCTTGGCAAAACCCATCTCGTGTGTCACACAAATCATGGTGATGCCCTGGTTGGCCATCTCGATCATCACGTCCAGCACTTCCTTGATCATTTCAGGATCCAGTGCCGAGGTGGGCTCGTCAAACAGCATGATCTTGGGCTTGAGGCACAGTGCCCGTGCAATGGCCACCCGCTGCTGCTGACCGCCAGAGAGTTGCAGTGGGTACTTGTTGGCCTGCTCGGCAATGCGCACGCGTTCAAGCTGCTGCATGGCCTTTTCTTCTGCCTCTTTCCTGGGCATCTTGCCCACCCACATGGGTGACAAGGTCAGGTTCTCCAGCACCGTGAGGTGTGGAAACAGATTGAACTGCTGAAACACCATGCCGACTTTTTTGCGCACGTCGTCGATGGCTTTGATGTCGTCGGTCAGCTCAACGCCGTCAACAACTAGCTGGCCCTGTTGGTGTTCTTCCAGGCGATTGATACAGCGTATCAGGGTGGATTTACCCGAGCCGGAAGGGCCGCATATCACGATGCGCTCACCCTTGGCTACGCTCAGATCAATGTCACGCAAGACATGAAAGTTGTTGCCGTACCACTTGTTGACTTTGTTGAAGGTGATGATGGGTTCAGACATATTCGATCCTTAGCGGAGTTTGCTCTTGTTGACTTGCTTTTCGATCCATTGGCTGTAGCGCGACATGGAGAAGCAAAAGCCGAAGTAAATCAGGGCAATGAAGAGGTAGCCCTCAATCTTGAAGGGCCGCCAGTTGGCATCGGAATTGAGTGCGATGCTCATGGCTCCCGTCAGTTCATACAAACTCACAATCGTGACCAGCGAGGTGTCCTTGAAGGTCGAAATAAAGTTGTTCATGATGCCGGGAACCACCATGGCCAAGGCTTGGGGCAGCACGATCTTGCGTTGGGTCTGCCAGTAAGACAAGCCCAGCGTGGCTGCTGCTTCGACTTGCCCCTTGGGAATGGCCTGCAGGCCACCACGTATCACCTCGGCCATGTAGGCGGCGGCAAACAAGGTGATGCCGGCCAGCACCCGCACCAGCACATCAATGTTGAAGCCCTGCGGCATGAGCAGCGGAAACATGAACGAGGCCATGAACAGCACCGAGATCAGCGGTACTCCACGGATCAGCTCCACGTAGATGGTGCACACACTGCGGATGGCCGGCAGGCTGCTGCGCCGTCCCAAGGCGATCAGCAAGGCAATGGGAAACGCCATGGACATGGACAAGGACGCTAGCAAAATGGTGAGCGGCAGGCCGCCCCAGCGGTCGGTTTCTACCCGGCTCAAGCCAAGGACGCCGCCATACATCAGCGTGAAGAAGAACCCCAGCACGGACAGGCCCAGCGGCACCAGCCAGGGTTTCCAGAAAGCACGCATGCAACTCGCGACCAGCAAACCCAGCAGGGCAACAGTACTAATTAGCGGCCGCCATTGCTCTTCAAACGGGTATCGGCCAAAAATGATGATGCGGAATTTTTCAGATACCACGCCCCAGCAGGCTCCCGTGGCGCTGTGACAGGCGTCATAGTCCTTGGCCCATACGGCATTGAACAGGGCCCAGTTCAAAAATGGGGGCAATACATAAGACAGCAGTGCTGCGATGGCCACCGTGCCCACAGCAGTGCGCAGGTCGCCAAAGAGATTGATGCGGACCCAAGCCAATAGGCCTTCGGTTTTGACCGGCGCCGGGCGTGCGGGGATGGGTTGAAAGGTGTGAGCACTCATGGTTTTGTCCTCAGCGTTCCTTGATGGCCGAACGTGCGTTGTACACATTCATCAAAAAGGAGGTCATCAGCGAAGTGCTCAGGTAGACCAGCATGATGATGGCGATGCATTCCACGGCCCGCCCGGTCTGGTTGATGGCCGTGTTGGCAATTGACACCACATCCGGGTAGCCGATGGCCACTGCGAGCGATGAGTTCTTGGTCAGATTCAGGTACTGGTTGGTCACAGGAGGGATGATCACCCGCAAGGCCTGGGGCAACATCACCAGCCGCATGGCCTGGCCCCGTGACAAGCCCAGGGCACCCGCCGCCTCGGCCTGACCGGCGGGCACCGATTGAATGCCGCCGCGGACCACCTCGGCGACGAAGGCCGCGGTGTAAATCGTCAGCCCCAGCAGGACTGACAAGAATTCGGGTGTCAAGGCGCCGCCGTTTTCAATGGCAAATTCTCCTTGCACGGGGGCGTTGAGTTCAGTGGGCGCGCCGCCCAGCAGCCACCCCAAAACGGTGCCAAGGGCGACGATGGCGACCGGGGTCCAGAACATGCTCCTGATTTGGCCGGTGGCCTCAAAACCACGCTGCGCCTGCCGGCGGTACACCCAGGCGGCGACCACGCCCAGAAGCAATCCCACCCCCGCCCAAACGTGGCCGTCGGCCCAAACAGGAATCGGAAAGTTCAGCCCGCCTTTGCTGAGAAAGAGTGGCCCCAACACCCAGGGCTCGTCGGCCGCGGGCAGAATTTCGGTAAACATCAGGTACCACATCAGCAATTGCAACAGTACCGGGATGTTGCGGAAAAATTCCACATAAGACATGCACAAACCGCGCACCAAGGCGTTGCGCGAAAACCGGCCCACACCGATCAGCGTGCCCAGTACCGTGGTCAGGATGATGCCGAGCACGGCCACCCGCAGGGTATTGCTAAAGCCCACCAGGTAGGCCTTCCAATAGGGCTCTGCCGAATCAAACACAAACAGGCTCTCACCAATGTCAAATCCCGCACCGCCCAGCAGAAAGTCAAAGCCGCTTTGGATGCCGCGCAGCTTCATGTTGGTGTTGGTGTTGTGCGCCAGGTACAGCACCGTCAAGGCGATCAGTACCACTGTGATGACCTGATAGACGATGCCCCTGAAGGCTTGGCTGCGCCAGGACCAAGGCTTTTTAGCGGGGATAGTGGGTGTGGACATGCAAGCCCCTGTTCAATAAGTGTGCAATGCAAAAGGCAAAGGGCAGGGCAATCTCTTTGCACCTGCCCTTTGAGGCCGGGACCCGCTTCCGGAGCGTCCCGGCAAATCAGCCATTAGCGGATCGGGGGAGCGTACTGAATGCCGCCCTTGTTCCACTGGTTGTTCAGGCCGCGTGGCAGTTGCAGCGCAGACTTGGGGCCCACATTGCGTTCGAAGATCTCACCGTAGTTGCCGGTGGTCTTGATGGCGCGCGCCAGCCATTCCTTGTCCAGCCCCAGCAGCTTACCCGTGTCTTCGGTCGAACCGACGATGCGGCCCACCACCGGGTCTTTGCTGTTTGCTTTCTGGTCGTCCACGTTGGCGGCTGTCACGCCGTACTCCTCTGCCTCCAGCAGCCCATAAATGGTCCACTTCACGATGGCGGTCCATTCGTCATCGCCACGGCGAACCATGGGGCCCAAGGGCTCTTTTGAGATCAGGTCAGGAAGAATCATGTGATCGGCAGGGTTCTTGGCAACCTTGTTGCGGGTCGACGCCAGACCAGACGCATCGGTGGTGTAGGCCACGCAACGGCCGGCAAAGTAGGCGCCTTCTGCGGCTTCAAGCTTCTCAAACACGATGGGTTTGATGTTCAGTGCATTGGCTTTGGCGTAGTCGGTGAGGTTTTTCTCTGTGGTGGTGCCGGACTGAACGCACACGGTCTGACCCTTGAGCTGCTTGGCACTCTTGATCTTGCTCTTGACCGGCACCATGAAACCCTGGCCGTCGTAGTAAGTGACGGCGGTCTGGCTCAGACCCAGGGAACCATCACGGGTCAGGGTGAAAGTGGTGTTGCGGGACAACACGTCCACTTCGCCAGACTGCAAAGCGGTGAAACGAGCTTGTGCATTCAAGGGCACGTACTTGACCTTCTCACCATCTCCCAGGGTAGCCGCTGCCACGGCACGGCAAACATCCACATCCATGCCAGTCCATTTGCCGTTGGAGTCTGCCGCACTGAATCCAGCCAAACCGGTGTTGACACCGCACACCACTTGACCGCGAGCCTTGATGGCGTCTAGTGTTTTGCCGGCATGTGCGGGCATGGCCATTGCGGCTGCCAATGCAGCCAGGGTGGCCGCAGCCAGTTTGAATTGCTTGTTGATCATCAAGTTTTCTCCAAGGAGTCGAATGAACAGGAACCGTTTTTGATTCAGACACAGGTGGCAACATATCCCCCTGTGGCAGAGCCCGCATAATAGGCCCGCGTGACGCGATATTCGCTACGGGTTTACACGGGGGTCGTTTGACGGCCATGTAGGTAATCCATGCAAAGCTCATGCCACCCTGGCCGACGATTCGCCATGAAAAAAAGCCGGAAACCCCCTGAGGGACTTCCGGCTCGTCTGTCGTCCTTTCGCCACCGGTCACAAAGCCCGGGGCGAGGTAGGAGCGTAGGGATACGGTGGCTTACATGCGCTCAAAAATGGCGGCGATACCCTGGCCGCCGCCGATGCACATGGTGACCAATGCGTAGCGGCCGTTCACGCGCTGCAACTCATACAGGGCCTTGACGGTGATGAGGGCGCCCGTCGCACCAATCGGGTGCCCCAGGGAGATGCCTGAGCCATTGGGGTTGACCTTGGCCGGGTCCAGGCCCAGTTCGCGGGTCACGGCGCAGGCCTGTGCTGCAAAGGCTTCGTTGGCCTCGATCACATCCAGATCGTTCACGCTCAGGCCGGTTTTCTTCAGCACGGCTTGCGTGGCGGAGATCGGGCCCACGCCCATGATCTTGGGGTCCAGACCCGTGTGGGCATAACCCACCAGGCGGGCCAGGGGCTTGGCGCCACGGGCCTTGGCCGCACCGGCTTCCATCAGCACCACTGCTGCAGCCGCATCGTTGATGCCCGAGGCATTGCCTGCGGTCACGGTGCCGTTTTCCTTCACGAACACGGGCTTGAGCTTGGCCATGTCAGCCATCGAGCAGTTGGGACGGTAGTGCTCGTCGGTGGCGTAGGCCACATCGCCCTTTTTGCTCTTCAGGATGATCGGCACGATCTGGTCTTTGAAGTAGCCTGCCTCAATGGCACGCTGTGCACGGTTGTGGCTTTCCACGGCCAGGGCGTCTTGCATCTCGCGGGTGATGCCAAACTTGGCGGCCACGTTCTCGGCCGTCACACCCATGTGGATGGTGTGGAAGGGGTCGTGCAGCGCACCCACCACCATGTCGACCATCTTGGTGTCACCCATGCGGGCGCCCCAGCGGCCTGTCAGGCTGGCGTACGGGCCACGGCTCATGTTCTCGGCGCCACCGCCAATGGCGATGTCGGTGTCACCCAACAAGATGCTCTGGCTGGCGTTGACGATGGCCTGAAGACCCGAGCCGCACAGACGGTTGACGTTGAAGGCGGGTGTGCCCTCGCCGCAGCCTCCGTTGATGGCTGCCACGCGCGACAGGTACATGTCTTTGGGTTCGGTATTGACCACATGGCCAAACACCACATGGCCGACATCCTTGCCATCGACATTGGCACGGGCCAGCGATTCGCGCACCACGGTGGCGGCCAGCTCGGTGGGGGCGATGTCCTTCAGGCTGCCGCCGTAGGTACCAATGGCGGTGCGCACACCGCTGACAACAACAACTTCACGGCTCATGGGAATCTCCTCGAATAGTGGTAAGTAAGACGCTGACTGTGGCGCACAAGGTTTGCAGGCACCTTACGAGGCCAGCCTGGCTTGCACCGCATCCAGGGTGTTGAACAGATGCAGGGTGGCCTCGTCACCCATGTCGGTTTCCATCTGGGCATAGATGGCATCGATCTGGGGCGCCAGCCGGGCGGCCAGTTCCTGCCCCACGGCCGAGGGCGACACCAGAACCCGGCGCTGATCGCCGGACATGCGTTCGCGGGTGATGAGCCCCATGTCCTCCATGCGCGCCAGAATGCCCACCAGGCTAGCACTCGACAAGCAGCAAATCTCAACGATCTGCCTGGGCTCTAGTGCACCTTCGCTTAACACGGCGCGCAGAACACGCCACTGCTGCTCAGTTACGCCTGCTTCGTTGAGCATGGGTCTGAACCGTGCCATCACCAGCTCACGAACCTGCAAAAGCAACAGCGGTAAGTTCCGGCGGGAAAGTGAGCTCATGGGCATGATGCGAAAAAAAAGGATGACACAGAACAGGGCGGCGTTGACTCACTTATATATTAGCAATAACATTCGCTAACATGTAAGTGGATGCCGTGTGAGGAGACGCTGCAGCGTCGTCCCCAGTCAAGAAAGTTGTGGCCATGATCGCTGACAAGAATTTCGACTTTGGTTTTGCCCCCTGGCGTCTGTCGGGCACGGTCTATGGCGCCTTGCTAAATCACAGGCCACAGCTCGCCGCTTTGGGCGATGCAGTGCATGCTGCGCCTTACAAGGCGGCGCCCGCATTCCCCGTTCTGCAAGTTCGCCCCCGCAACACGTTTTCTGGCCATGACGCGGTGGTGGCGCTGCCGGCTGATCCTGGCTGCGTGGACGTGGGCGTGTCTCTGGGCATCGTCATCGGCCGCACGGCCTGCCGGATCACGCAGGCAGAGGCGCTGAGTTTTGTTGCCGCTTATCTCACAGTGGCAGAGCTAGGCCTGCCACAGGACCAACACTACCGCCCGGCGGTGCGATTCAAGGCAAGAGACGGTTTCACGGTTCTGGGAAAGGTGGTTGCCGCCGAACAGGTGCCCGACCCCGACGCATTGCTTACCCACACCCGCGTGAACAGCATCGAGAACTTTCGGGGCAACACCGGCGATCGGGTTCGCAGTGTGGCGGCGTTGTTGTCGGCCGTGACCGAATTCATGACGCTGCAAGCCGGCGATGTGTTGCTGCTGGGTGCCAGTGCTGCTGCGCCCCAGGCCCGGGCCGGCGACACCGTGGAGGTGGCGGTGCAGGGGGTGGG
>JBJOIT010000082.1:0-7485 GCA_046046915.1 Pseudomonadota bacterium | reverse complement strand
AATCAATGCTGCGCTGGGCCGACTGGGTGGCAATACCGGTGTTTATCTGCGATTGATGGACGCATTTTTGCAAGATTTGCCGCAGTTGCCCGAGAAGCTTGCCGGTTTGCTGGCTGCTGGGCAAGGCGGCGATGCCGCCCGGTTGATGCACACCTTCAAGGGCTTGGCAGCAACCTTGGGTGCCACCCAGCTCAAGAACTTTGCCGCGGGTGCCGAGCAGCGCGTACGTGCAGCAGAACCCGGCGCCCACGCTGATGCCGTGGTCACCGGGCTGCGGGTGGCGGTCGATGCCACCATCAAGAACATGAATTTGATCGGCGAGCATCTGCGCGCCAGTCAGGAAGACGCAGAGAACTGACCCGGCGGCGCGCGGTGCACCGTCCTGCCTGCCGGGGCTCAGTCAGGCAATCCCACGGGCGCGGTCAGCTTTGAACTGAAGCCTGAAAGCGCCAAAATTGCCGGCATCCAGGGATTCCCGCACTTCTTGCATCAGGTTCAGGTAGTAATGCAGGTTGTGGATGGTGGTGAGCATGGGGCCCAGCATCTCGCCGCAGCGGTCCAGGTGGTGCAGATAAGCCCTTGAAAAACCCTCGCGCCCGCCCTGATCCCACGACACGCCCGAGCTGCCTGCGCAAGCGTGGCAGGTGCAGCTGGGGTCCAGCGGCTGCGGGTCGGTCTTGTGGCGGGCGTTGCGTATCTTGAGGTCGCCGTGGCGGGTGAACACGGTGCCATTGCGGGCATTACGCGTTGGCATCACGCAATCAAACATGTCCACGCCGTCGGCCACGCCCTGCACCAGGTCCTCAGGTGTGCCCACGCCCATCAGGTAGCGCGGCTTGTGGGCCGGCAGGCGGTGCGGTGTGTGCGCCATGATGCGCAGCATCTCGTCTTTTGGTTCTCCCACGCTGACCCCGCCAATGGCGTAGCCGGGAAAGTCCATTTCAACAAGGTGGTCGAGTGATTCCTGACGCAGGTTTTCAAACATGCCGCCTTGCACGATGCCGAACAGGGCGTTGGGGTTTTCAAGTCTGGCGAATTCGGTCTTGCAACGCAGGGCCCAGCGCCGGCTGAGTTCCATCGACGCGCGAGCTTCACGCTCGGTGGTGATGTGCCCTTTGGTGTCGTAGGGCGTGCACTCGTCGAACTGCATCACGATGTCGGAGTTCAGCGTGGTCTGGATCTGCATGCTGATCTCGGGGGTGAGAAACAGCTTGTCGCCGTTGACCGGCGAGGCGAATTTCACGCCTTCTTCGCTGATCTTGCGCATCTCGCCCAGGCTCCAGACCTGAAAGCCGCCCGAGTCAGTGAGGATGGGTTTGCGCCATTTCTCGAACCCATGCAGGCCACCAAAGCTTTTCATGATGTCCAGCCCGGGGCGCATCCACAAATGAAAGGTGTTGCCCAGAATGATCTGCGCACCCATTTCTTCGAGGCTGCGGGGCATCACCCCCTTGACCGTGCCGTAGGTGCCCACCGGCATGAAGATCGGCGTTTGCACCACACCGTGGTTGAGCGTGAGCTTGCCGCGGCGGGCGTGAGTGGTCGGGTCGGTGGTTAGCAGGTCGAAGGTCAGCATGGGCCGAATTGTAGGAGGGGGCTTGGGGCACCACCCTGCCGAGGGCCTGCATTCGGGATATCAGATTTGTACGGATGATTTAACCATGCATTATTGGTAGTTAAATCCATATAATGCATGGATGATAGATCGCCATTTGTTTGCCTCCGTGCTGCTTGCCTTGGCCGACGCACCAGCGGTTGCTCTGCTCGGGCCCCGGCAGGCGGGCAAAACCACCTTGGCGTTGCGGGTGGGTGAGCACTGCGCGCTCAAGGGGCTGGACGGTCGCACATGCCCCAGCCTTTATCTGGATCTGGAAAGCCCCGCCGACAGGCAAAAACTGACGGACCCTGAGGCTTACCTGTCTCAGCATGCCGATAAATTGATCATCCTGGATGAGGTTCAGCAAATGCCTGCGCTGTTTCAGGTGCTGCGCGGTTTGATTGATCGCGGGCGGCGTCAGGGTTTGGCGCAGGCCCGATTTCTGTTGCTGGGGTCGGCCACTGGCGAGTTGCTGCGCCAATCCAGCGAAAGCCTTGCCGGGCGGGTGGCCTATCTGGAACTGCCACCTTTGCAGGTGTTGGAGGTGGGCGTTGATCAGCAGGACGCCTTATGGTTACGTGGCGGGTTCCCCAACAGTTTTCTTGCGCCAAGTGGGCCCAAGAGCATGAGCTGGCGGCAGAACCTGACCAAGACCTACCTGGAGCGTGACATTCCAAACTACGGTGCCCGGATTCCAGCCGAAACCCTGCGCCGTTTGTGGACCATGCTGGCGCATCAGCAAGGCGGCTTGCTCGATGTCTCGCAATTGGGCAAGAACCTGATGCTGGACACCAAAACGGTGAACCGGTATCTGGACATGCTGGTGGACCTGATGTTGTTGCGCCGTGTGCAGCCCTGGCACAGCAACACGGGTAAGCGACTAGTGAAATCACCCAAGTTTTATGTGCGCGACAGCGGTTTGTTGCATGCCTTGCTCGGCATTGTCACGCACGACGGCTTGTTGTCGCACCCTGTGGTGGGCAACAGCTGGGAGGGCTTTGTGCTGGAGAACTTGCTCAACGCCGCTCCGCCCAATACGAGCAGCGGCTTTTACCGAACCAGCAACGGGGCAGAGGTGGATTTGCTGCTGGATATGCCGGGGCATGGCTTGTGGGTCATGGAAGTCAAACGAGGCATCAGCAGCCGACCACGCCGAGGGTTTTACAGCGCCTGCGAGGATTTAAAGCCAGCAAAGCGCTACCTGGTGTATCCCGGCTCAGACACTTATCCGGTGGGTGAGGGTGTGCAGCTGGTCGGCCTGCGTGCACTCGCTGAAACCATCCGTGGCCTGGGTCACTCCTAAGCCCTGCGCACAGGGCTCAGACCGCCTGTTCCCACTGCGGTTTGCCTGCATCACCAAATAGCCTGGCCACCAGACCACGCAGCCACTGATGCCCAGGGTCCTTGTGCAGTCGGCCGTGCCAGAACTGGTGGATCGCGCTGCTGTCTACCGCCAAGGGTAGGGCGCGGGTGCACAAGCCATAGGGGCCGACCACCCGCTTGGCAAACCGCTCGGGTACGGTGGCAATCAGGTCCGAGTGGCCCAGAACATCGCCCAGCGCCACGTAGTGCGGCACGGTCAGCCGAAACTGACGTTGCAGGCCCTGTCTCTCCAGGGCTGCATCGACACGGCCGTGGCCGGTGCCTGCCGCGATGACGCGCACATGCTGGGCCTGTGCAAAGGCTTGCAGGCTCAGCGCTTCTGGCGCCGCCAGAGGGTGACTCTGCCGCATCAGGCAGACGTAGGCCTGGTGAAACAGCGCTTGCTGAAAAAAGCCCGCCTGCAGTTGGGGGAGCAAACCCAGTGCCAGGTCCACACGTCCTGAAGCCATGTCGTCTTTCAGGCTGGCCTGCGTGACGCTGACCACCTGCAGCGTCACGCCCGGTGCCGCCGCAGCCAGTGCGTCAACCAATACGGGCAGGAAATACATCTCGCCCACATCGGTCATGGCCAGGGTAAAGCTGCGTTGGCTGGTGGCAGGGTCAAAAGAGGCGCGCACATTGAGCGCCTCTTGCAAGCCATCCAGCGCAAGGGCGACCGGCTCAGCCAGCTGCAGTGCGTAGGGCGTGGGCGCCATACCGCCCTGGGTGCGCAAAAACAGCTCATCGCCCAGGCTGGTGCGCAGCCGGCCCAAGGCGCTGCTCACGGCAGGCTGGCTCATGCCCAGTGCGGCAGCCACGGCCGAGACCCGCTTTTCGCGCAGCAGGTGGTGAAAGACCAGCAGCAAGTTCAGGTCGATACGAGACAGCTTCATCGGCGTGTGGTGTGTTGTGCTATTTATTTGAAATTCGAATATTGATTATCTTTTGATTTCGATTTACGGAATTCGTCTCCTGGGCCATCATCGCCACCAACATTTTCAGGAGACGCCATGATCGAACAACCCATCCATTGGGAAACGGGCGGCACCAGCCGTGTTCCGTTTGCCGTGTACACCGACGAAGACCGCCACAAGAAAGAGCTGGAGCGCTTTTTCTACAAGAACCACTGGAGTTATGTGGGCCTGGAGGCCGAGATCCCCAATCCAGGTGATTTCAAGCGCACGGTGGTCGGCGAGCGCTCGGTCATCATGACGCGTAGCCAGGATGGGCAGATCCATGTGGTCGAGAACGTCTGTGCCCACCGGGGCATGCAGTTTTGCCGCGAGCGTCATGGCAACAAAAAGGAGCTGGTCTGCCCCTACCACCAGTGGAGCTACGCCCTCGATGGCAAGCTGCAGGGCGTGCCCTTTCGCCGCGGCGTGCGCCAGGACGGCAAGGTCAATGGTGGCATGCCGGCCGACTTCGATCCCAAAGACCACGGTTTGACATCCCTGAAAGTGGCGACGCGCGCGGGCGTGGTGTTCGCCTCCTTCGACCACAACGTGGAGTCGCTCGAAGACTACATGGGTCCGACCATCCTGCAGTACTTTGACCGGATGTTCAATGGTCGCAAGCTCAAGGTGCTGGGCTACAACCGCCAGCGCATTCCGGGCAACTGGAAGCTGATGCAGGAAAACATCAAAGACCCGTACCACCCCGGCTTGTTGCACACCTGGTTTGTGACCTTTGGCCTCTGGCGCGCCGACAACAAGTCCGAGTTGCGCATGGACGCGCATCACCGTCATGCGGCCATGATCTCGACCCGCGGCAGTGCGGGCCAGGCCACGGGCGCTGCGGCGCAGGTCACGCAGGTGAGCAGCTTCAAGGAAAGCATGCAGCTCAATGACCCCAGCTTTCTGGACATCGTGCCCGAGGATTGGTGGCAGATGGGCGACAAGATGCCCACCGCGGTGATGATGACGCTGTTCCCCAGTGTGATTTTTCAGCAGCAGGTCAACAGCGTTTCCACGCGCCACATCCAGCCCGACGGCCATGGCGCGTTTGACTTTGTCTGGACCCACTTCGGTTTTGAAGACGACACGCCCGAGATGAGCGAGCGCCGCCTGCGCCAGTCCAATTTGTTTGGCCCGGCCGGTTTTGTGAGTGCGGACGACGGCGAGGTGATCGAGTTCTCGCAGCAGGCCTTTGAGACCAAGCCCGAGCACCGCATGCTGGTGGAGCTGGGCGGGCGCGATGTGGGCGAGACCGACCACATGGTGACCGAAACGCTCATCCGTGGCATGTACGAATACTGGCGCAAAGTGATGGAGGCTTGAAGATGGTTGATATGAATACCTGGTTCGGCATCCAGCAGCTTTATGCCGATTACGCAAGCGCCGTGGACAGCGGCAACTGGGATCTGTGGCCCGAGTTTTTTACCGAGCAGTGCGTCTACAAACTGCAGCCGCGTGAAAACTTTGATCGCGGTTTTCCGCTGTGTACGCTCTCGCTGACCAGCAAGGGCATGCTCAAGGACCGCGTGTACGGCATCAAAGAGACGCTGTACCACGACCCGTACTACCAGCGGCACGTGGTGGGCGCGCCCATGGTGCGCAAGGTCGAAGACGGCCGTATCCACAGCGAGGCCAACTACGCTGTCTTCCGCACCAAATTCGACAAGGAAAGTACGGTGTTCAATGTGGGTCGCTACATCGACACCATCGTGCAGACCCCGGAAGGCTTCAAGTTCGCCGAGCGCCTGTGCGTGTACGACAGCGAAATGATCCCCAACTCAATCATCTACCCCATCTGACTATGACGAACTGGACCGACGTGGCCGCCGAGGCCGATTTGTTTGAAGGCGCGGGCATCGCCGTGACCCCAGAGGGGCAAGATATTGCCCTGTTCAGTGTTGACGGCGAAGTCTTCG
The DNA here is from genome assembly GCA_046046915.1 of Pseudomonadota bacterium. Taxonomy (GTDB): domain Bacteria; phylum Pseudomonadota; class Gammaproteobacteria; order Burkholderiales; family Burkholderiaceae_C; genus JBEEJZ01. The sequence continues at coordinate 1,657 of JBJOIT010000082.1, read as the reverse complement.
CCATCAACAACCTGTGCAGCCACGGTAACGCCAAGCTGTGCGATGGCTTTGTCGAAGGCGATCACGTGGAGTGCCCGTTTCATCAGGCTATGTTCAGCCTGCGCGACGGCTCGGTGAGCTGTGGCCCGGCGACCGAGCCGGCCAAGACCTGGCCAGTCAAGATCGAAGGCGGGCGGGTTTATTTGGACCTGGTCCATGAGTGAGACGTTGGCTCAGGCCCGGTTTCAGGTATCGGTCGAGCCCAGCGGGCTCAGCTTCACGGCCGATGGCAATGAAACCCTGCTGGCGGCAGGCATACGCCAGGGCATAGGCTTGCCCTATGGCTGCAAGGACGGCGCCTGCGGTTCGTGCAAATGCAAAAAAATCTCGGGCACCGTGGTGCACGGCCCGCATCAGGCCAAAGCCTTGAGCGACGAAGAGGAAGCCCAAGGCCTGGTGCTGACCTGCTGTGCCACGGCACAAAGCGATGTGGTGCTGGCGTCACGTCAGGTGAGCGCTGAAGGGGGCTTGCCCGTCAAGAAGATGCCGGCGCGCGTGCTGAGCCTGGGGAAAAAGTCCCACGACGTGATCGTGATGAAACTGCAATTGCCTGGCAACGACGTCATGAAGTTCCATGCAGGCCAGTACATCGAGTTCTTGCTACGTGATGGCACGCGTCGCAGCTACAGCATGGCCAACGCCCCCCACACGCTGGAAGTGGCACCGCCCACGGTGGAACTGCACATCCGTCACATGCCCGGCGGCAAGTTCACCGACACGGTGTTCAGCACACTGAAGGAAAAGGACGTTCTGCGCGCCGAAGGCCCCTACGGCAGCTTTTACCTGCGCGAAGACAGCGACAAGCCTATCGTGTTGTTGGCTTCAGGCACTGGCTTTGCGCCGATCAAGGCGCTGATCGAACACATGCAGCACCGTGGCATCACCCGCCCAGCCACGCTGTATTGGGGCGGTCGTCGCCCGGCCGATCTCTACATGGCGAATTGGGTGGAGGCCCGGCTGGCCGAGATGCCGCATCTGCGCTATGTACCCGTGATCTCGAACGCGGAAGCTGAAGATCACTGGGGTGGCCGAACGGGCTTTGTGCACCAGGCCGTGCTGCAGGACTTTCCCGATCTGTCGGGGCACCAGGTGTATGCCTGTGGTGCTCCCATCGTGGTGGACTCCGCCAGAAGCGACTATGTGGCCCGAGGCGGCCTACCGGTGGATGAGTTCTACGCCGACTCGTTTGTTACTTCTGCTGATCGCTAGCCATGTCACTGGTAGGTGAACCCGACACGCCCTGCCCTGAGCAGGGCGTTTCCTTGTTGAAAAAACGGATTTTTGTATGAACGACCTCGGCAAACTAGAAGACCTGCCCCAGTCCTACCGCGACGAACTCAAGGCCCTGAACCTGGTGCCCCTGTGGCCCAGCCTGCGCGGCGTCTTGCCCCCCAAGATCCCCACCCGCAACACCCGCGCCACCCACTGGCCCTACCAAGCCATCAAGCCCCTGTTGCTCAAGGCCGGTGAACTCACCCCCATCGAAAAAGCCGAGCGCCGCGTCCTGGTGCTGGCCAACCCCGGCCACGGCCTGGAAAAAATGCAGGCCAGCGCCGCCATGTACCTGGGCATGCAACTGCTGCTGCCGGGTGAATGGGCCCCCAGCCACCGCCACACC
>JBJOIT010000081.1:0-7630 GCA_046046915.1 Pseudomonadota bacterium | reverse complement strand
GCGATGGGCTCAGCGTGTTTGGTGCTATTGAGCAAACGGTGTCATGTCTGCTGTAATTGGTGCGCAAATGCCTTGATGCCGCGCAGCATCATCTCGACTGACACCGACACCAGAATGAGGCCCATCAGCCGCTCGATGGCGGTAATGACCCGGCTGCCCGCCCAGCGCTGAATCCGTTCAGCCATCAGCAGCACCACAGCCCCGGCCAGCATGGTGACCGTGAGGGCCGCCACCCATTCGAGCCGGCGCTCAGGCTGCTGGCTGACCAAGAGCATCACTGTGGCCATGGCCGATGGACCCGCGACGGCAGGAATCGCCAGCGGCACGATCAGCGGTTCGCCCACCATCTCGGCAACCTCACCCGCCGCCGGCGGAAAAATCATGCGCAGTGCAATCAAGAACAGCACCACGCCACCGGCCATTTGCAAGGACAGCTGGCTCAGGTTCATCAGCTGCAGGAACTTGTCGCCGAAGAACATGAAGGAGAGCAACACCAGAAACGCGATGGAGATTTCTCGCACGATGACGCGGGGCCGGCGCTCGGGCGCCACGTTCTTGAGGGCGTTGGCAAACAGCGGGATATTGCCAAACGGATCGGTGATCAGCAGCAACAGGATGGTGGCGGAGGCAAAGGTGTAGTTCATGATTGCGCCTCAAGTGGCGTAAACCGTGTCGAATGAGCGAAAGCCCTTGATTTCGATCGGGTTGCCAAAGGGGTCGCAAAAGAACATGGTCCATTGCTCGCCGGGTTGGCTTTCAAAGCGCACCTGGGGCGCCAATATGAACTCGACCTTGGCAGCGGTCAGGCGCGCTGCCAGGGCTTGCCAGTCTTCCAGCCCTAGCACCAGTCCAAAGTGCGGCATGGGCACCAGGTGATCACCCACATGGCCGGTGCGCTCGGTCTTGAAGGGGGTGCCCAGGTGCAGCGATAACTGATGACCGAAGAAATCAAAGTCCACCCAAGTGGCCGTTGATCGGCCTTCTGCACACCCTAGCACGCTACCGTAAAAGGCGCGTGCGTCGTCCAAGTGGCTGACATTGAAGGCAAAGTGAAACAGGCTTTTCATTAGGCAATGCTAACGCCGGGCCTTACGCCATAATTCTGAACATGCGGTCTGCACGCCACTTTTCACTCATCCTGCGCCTGGTGCTGGCGTGGTTTGTGTTGTCTTTGGGTGCTGCTGTCGCATCGCCTCTGATCAAGCCGCAGGACATCCTGCTGGTCTGTACCGGCTCTGGTGCAATGAAGGTGATGGTTAAGACGATCGACGGCACTGATGCGGAGTCGGTGTTGCCATCGATGGACTGCCCCTTGTGCGCAAGCGCGGTGGACTTACCACCGGTGCCGATGGGGGTCCTGTTCGTCCCCCGGCCTGGACAACCGGTTCCGGCGGCCGCCCAGACCGCACCAGTCCTCCTGCGTATCGCCGCGCCGCCGCCTGCGCGCGGACCCCCAGCTTTTTCCTGATCCTCTGTTGTAAGTCGTGCAGCGCTTGCTTGAGCGTTGCTGAACTGTTGCCAAGGTCGGCTCGTGACCATTCCGAGCAGTGAGAGGTTCACACGGCCTCAGCCCATAAAGCACACACCCGTTTTTAGGAATAAACCATGAAATTCACGCAGATATTTTTTTTGACCGCCCTGACTTTAGGATGCTTGAGCCCTCTTCATGCCCAAGATGTGTCCGTTCAAAACGCCTGGGCGCGCGCTACTGTCCAGGGGCAAAAGGCCACCGGCGCCTTCATGACGCTTACATCCAAGACGGGAGCTAAATTGGTGTCGGCCAGCAGCCCAATGGCGGGCGTGACGGAAGTGCATGAAATGAAGTTGGAGGGCGATGTCATGAAGATGCGCGCCGTACAGGGGGGACTGGATTTGCCTGCTGGCAAGGTCTTGGAGCTTAAGCCAGGGGGTTTTCACGTCATGCTGATGGACCTGAAGCAGCCATTAGGTAAGGAGATGTCGGTGCCCCTGACCCTGGTATTCAAGGACGCCAAAGGACAGGAGAGCCGTCTGGAGCTCAAACTGCCGGTGGGCACCGGCCCAAGCGTCAAGGCGGGTGCCACCAGTGACCACGCTCATGGCCATGGCAAGGAGATGGACCACAGCCATCACAAGCATTGATCTAGCGCAGACGGCTGCTGGGGCCGCTGTCAGTGGCATGGAGTAAGCTTCTGCCATTGATGTTGGCAACCCCACAGGAGTGAACATGAGCAACGCAGACAGCACCGGTTTTGGCAAATTCGTGCCTGGTTTCGATTTTTTACAGAATCTGACCAAGGGTGCTGCTGGCAGCATGCCGCAAATGCCCAACCTCGCCAACTGGGTTGCGCCATCACTCAATGTGGAAGAACTGGACAAGCGCATCAGCGAGCTCAAGACGGTGCAATTCTGGCTGGATCAAAATGCCACGGCCCTCAAGGCCACCATACAGGCCCTCGAAGTTCAAAAGATGACGCTGGCCACCCTCAAGGGTATGAATGTGAGCATGGCCGAGGTGGCCAATGCTTTCAAGATCAAGCCTATGGACGTTGCCGCCGATGCGGCCCCTGCAGCCAAGCCTGAGCCGGCCGTGCGTGCGGCGCCCAAGGAGGCTCCCGAACCCGCTCCAGCTCAAGATGCTGCTGCCGGGCCGGCGGCGGCTGAGGCGAAATCGCCTCTGGTGGATCCCATCCAATTGTGGGGCGCGCTGACCCAGCAGTTTCAGCAAATTGCCTCTACCGCCCTCAAAGAGGCCACGCAAAACGCTGCCTTTGACGCCACCAAGACCATGGCGGCAGACCTGACCAAGGGAGCCATCAAGGCGACCCAAGGTGTGGCTGCGGCTGTCAGCGCGACCCAGGCAGCCGCTGCCAAGAAGCCAGCAGCCAAGCCTGCAGCGGCTAAAAAAGCTGCAGCCAAGAAGGCGCCCGCCAAAAAGGCGCCAGCCAAGAGCACCGCCCGATCACGTTGATTGCGGTGCGTCGGGCTGTTGTGGCATTGCGCCTCTCAAAGGCCCTCTCATGAATTTGTTTCCTTATGGTCATGCCACCCATCCCCAGTGGCAGGTAGCCGTTGGTTTGGTCTTGGCCCAACTGCGGGCGCATATGGCAAGCCCGGGGTACGCCAGCGCCCCCACGCTCGGCCTGGTTTACATCACCGACCACTACGCGCCCCATGCCCAAGACTTGCTGGCCTTGATCAGTGGCGAGTTGCCAGAAGTCACAGATTGGTCAGGCACGGTGGGCATTGGTGTGGCTGCCAACAACGTTGAGTATCTGGACGAGCCTGCGTTGGTAGTCATGTTGTGTGACGTGCCCGCACATCAGTACCGGGTTTTTTCGGGCGTGGCGCCCTTGAATATCGGTTTCGAGGCGCATTGCGCGCTGGTTCACGCAGACGGGGCCAGTCCCGATTTGTCCGAGCTGTTGTTTGAGATGTCTGAGCGGACCGCGTCGGGCTACCTTTTCGGTGGCGTATCAGCGAGCCGTCTGGGGTCGGTGCAGTTTGCCGTTGGAGGCGATGGCAACATACGGGGGCAGGGCGCTGCAAGTGGCGTTTTCAGTGGTGGGTTGAGTGGCGTGGCCTTCGATGAAGATGTGCCCTTGGTCTCGCGTGTCACACAGGGTTGCCAGCCTGTATCGCCCACCCGGGTGGTAACCGCCGCCGAGCGTAACCTGGTGTTGGAGTTGGACGGTCAGCCCGCTTTGCAGGTCTTGTTGCAGGACCTGGATGTGAGTTTGGACGAACCCCAAACGGCACTCAGTCAGGTGCGGGCCACCCTGGTCGGTCTGTTGCCCGGTGATACAGAAGGGGCCGACCCTGTCAAACGCTCAGGCAGTTTCGGCAGTGATGTCTTGGTGCGTCATATCCTTGGCCTCGACCCCACACGGCAAGGCGTGGCCGTCTCGGAATGGGTAGAGGTGGGGACCCGGCTGGCTTTTTGTCAACGCAACGCAGCCGCTGCCCGTGCGGATCTGGTGCGTGTGTGTACCGAAATCAGGGAAGAACTGGAGCCCGAGGAGCTCTCCCTGGAAGTGGCGCACGCTCTGGCGGACCCGGTGATGGCCGCACCTCACCCGGCCAGACGCATGGCTGGCGCCATTTATGTGAGCTGTTCAGGCCGGGGTGGACCGCAATTTGGCGGTGACAGTGCGGAGCTTCAACTGATCCGTCGGGCCCTGGGCGACGTGCCGCTGGTCGGCTTTTTTGCGGGGGGCGAGATCGCGCACCACCATTTGTATGGCTACACCGGCGTGTTGACGGTTTTCACCACCCGCGACCCGGCCTGACACAGCCTGGCCGCGCTGGGCGCCGACAATGGGGCCCGCTCTGCCTGCGGGGTTAGGATATGAGCCTGGTGCGGGCCATTCAAAGATCGCGCCGCAATGATTGAAGGAAATGACATGAACATCAAACTCAGGCAATGGATGATCCAGGCGAGCTTGGCAGTCGTCGCGTGGGGATGCTGGGCGCCGGTGCAGGCACAGGACAACGGCGTGTATCGCTTTTCTCCCGTCAACCAATACGGCATTGAGCTGACCGCTTCTTATTGGAATCCCATCATCGAGTATGTCTCCCGCAAGAGTGGCGTGAAGCTGCAGCTCAAGATTGGCCGCACGTCGGCGGACACCACAGCCTACGTTTTGGCAAACGAGGTGGAGTTTGTGTTCTCAAATCACCTGTTCAGCCCGGAGCGCGACCATTTGGGATGGAAAGTGTTTGGTCGCCGCCAGACACCGCCCATCCACAGCCAGATCGTGGTGCTGGCGGACTCCCCCATCAAGAAGCTGGATCAACTGGCGCAGAGGTCGGTTGGCTTTCCGGGGCCTGAGGCGCTGGTAGCCTACAAGTTCTCTTACGCGCAGTTGATCAATCGCAACATTCCGATCGAGGTGGTGTTTGGAGGCAATATGGACGGCGCCTTTGCGCAGTTGGCCAGCGGCAAGGTGCAGGCCGTGGGCGCCAACTCGCAATTGACAGATGGGTGGTCCAAGCGAGAGGGCAAGCCTGTACGTGTGTTGTGGCAGTCAGACCCCTTGTATGACCTGGCGCTGATGGTGTCCAAAAATGTGCCTGACACCGACTTGCGGGCGGTAAGCCGTGCTTTCCTGGAAATGGGCAATGATCCGGAAGGAAAGCGCATCCTGGCCAGCGCCTCGGAGCTGGTCAAGCTACCTGCCAACAGTATCTTTGTGCCCTCCACAGGCGCTGAATATCTGGTCTATCGCAACTTTTATCAGAGCGCTCCCGCAAACCTGCGCTGAAGAGCGCTTTCTCTGTCGCTATCTCTCCTAGATGACTTATCCAAGCTGGCTGTTGCCGCGTTCCCTCAGTGCACGTGTGTTCGTGCTGTATGCGGCCACCCTGGCACTGTTTACTCTGGGCGGCCTGGGTCTGTTTTTGCGTTATCAGTATGTGCATCAGGTTGAGGAGTCCCAGCGCGCATCGGTGATGCTCGTAGAGGTGATGGTGCAGGCCGTGCAGGACAGCGCTGTGATTGGCGACTACGACACGGTGCGCAAGACCCTGGACCGATCTGTTCAGGGTTCCCTGTTTTCATCCGTCACCTTCATAGACTCGAAAGGGGGCAAGGTTCAGGCCTTGACCCGTGAGCCGGCTGAGGGCCAAGCGCCAGGGTGGCTTGTGAACTGGATCGCCGGACAACTGTTTGACGTGAATCGCCCCTTGACGGTGGGCGGCAAGGACTATGGCGTCTTGCGCTTGGTCTTCAATGCACCCTATGTGGCCTACGACCTGTGGGCATTGACGCTGTCGGTCATGCTGGTGGGCTTGCTGAGCCTGGTCGGCGGTTTGTTTCTGATACGCGCAAAGCTGGCCCAGTGGTTGGGCGGTCTGGGGCGTTTGGCTGCCCTCGACCAAGGGCTGTCAACCGGTTCCTTGGATGTGGCCGCTTTGCGTCTGGACGGTGCGCCAGAGGAGATACAACGCATCGTCGATATGTTGTCTCGCACCGTGGTGCTGGTACGTGAGCGTGAGGCGAGCCGTCGCCAGCTCAATAACCAGAAATTTGCACTGGATCAGCACGCCATCGTGACCATCACAGACGCCGCGGGCGCGATCACTTATGCCAACGATCGGTTTTGTGCCATCAGCGGATACCGGCGAGAGGAATTGCTGGGGCAAAACCACCGCATGATCAACTCGCGGTTTCACTCCCGCGCTTTTTTTGAAGACCTTTGGAACACCATCACCGAAGGCAAAGCCTGGCACGGTGAAATTTGCAATCGCAAGAAGACGGGTGAGCTGTACTGGGTCAATGCCACCATCGTGCCCATGCTGGATGAGTCGGGCCGGCCTGAGCAGTTCATTGCCATACGGACCGACATCACGGAAAGCAAGGCCATTGAGGAATCGCTGCATGCGGCCAAGGCTGCCGCCGAGCACGCCAGTCGGGCCAAGAGTCAATTCTTGGCCAACATGAGCCACGAGATACGTACCCCACTCAATGCCATTTTGGGCATGCTGACCTTGCTGCAAAACACCGAGTTGTCCTTGCGCCAGCTCGACTACACCACCAAGACCGAGGGCGCAGCCAGGTCCTTGCTGGCGCTGCTGAACGACATCCTGGACTTCTCCAAGGTCGAGGCCGGCATGATGACGCTGGACCCCAGGCCCTTCCGGATTGACCAGCTGGTGCACGATCTGTCGGTGATCCTGACAGCCAACCTGGGCAGCAAGCCGCTTGATATCGTGTTCGAAGTGGATCCGCAGCTGCCCCGTGGCCTGGTGGGAGATGATTTGCGCTTGAAGCAGGTGCTGATCAACCTGGGTGGCAATGCCATCAAGTTCACCAACGAAGGCCGCGTGGTGGTGCGTATCCGGATGGTGGAGCGCACGGCGCAGGACGTGCTACTGGAGTTTGTGGTTCAAGACACCGGTATAGGCATCGCGCCGGAGAACCAGAAGCACATCTTCAACGGCTTTTCCCAGGCAGAGTCGTCGACCACCCGCCGTTTTGGCGGTACAGGTTTGGGTCTGGCGATCTCTCAGCGTCTGGTGGTGCTGATGGGTGGGGACCTGCAATTGCGAAGTGCACCGGGCCAAGGCAGCGCTTTTGGTTTCAGGGCCCGGTTTGCGGTTGCCAAGACCTTGGCCGATGTGTCGGTGTCTGGCTTCATGGGCTTGAACACACCTGACAAGCCCAAACCCAAGCGTCTTGCCGGGGTGAATCTGCTTCTGGTGGAAGACAACCCCATCAACCAGCAAGTGGCGCGCGAGCTGTTGGCCAACGAGGGTGCCCAAGTGTCGCTGGCCGACAACGGGCAATTGGGGGTGGATGCGGTGGCGTCTGCCCGAGTGCCTTTTGACGTGGTGCTGATGGATGTACAGATGCCGGTGATGGACGGCTACACCGCGACTGCGAAGATTCGCAATGAGCTGGGTCTGCGCGATCTGCCCATCATTGCGATGACGGCCAATGCCATGTCATCTGACCGCGAGGCCTGCCTGGAGGCAGGCATGAATGACCACGTAGGCAAACCCTTTGACCTGTCCGATCTTGTGGCCACCCTGCTGCGGCACACGGGTCGTGCGCAGGCCTCTGGCCCTGCGCGGGCGCCCGCGACACCGCCACCAGTGGCTGTCTCTGCCCAAATTTTGTTGGAAGCAGCCCAGCGCAGCATTGATTTGC
>JBJOIT010000080.1:0-8071 GCA_046046915.1 Pseudomonadota bacterium | reverse complement strand
ACCCACCACAACACGGGTGATACCTGGTGCATCTACCCCATGTACACCTTTGCGCACCCCATCGAGGACGCACTGGAAAACATCACCCACAGCATCTGCACCCTGGAGTTTGAAGACCAGCGCCCGTTTTACGACTGGCTGATGGACTGCCTGATCGCCGGTGGCCTGCTGCAATCGCCCCCGCCACGGCAATACGAATTTGCCCGTCTCAACCTGACGTTTGTGGTCACCAGCAAACGCAAACTCGCCCAGCTGGTCAACGAGAAAAAAGTCAGCGGCTGGGACGACCCCCGCATGCCAACCATCGTGGGCCTGCGCCGGCGCGGCTACACGCCCGAGGCCATCCAGCTCTTTGCCGAGCGCATCGGCGTGACCAAGAGCGACAGCTGGATCGACTACAGCACCCTGGAGGGCTGCCTGCGTGAAGACCTGGAAGCCAAGGCACACCGTGGCATGGCGGTGATCCATCCCGTCAAGCTCGTGCTGAGCAACTGGGACGAGGTCATGGGCGCCGGCCACCTGGAGCCCTGCACCCTGCCCGCCCTGCCCCATGTGGCCGAAGGCGTCACACCGCCGCCTGCGCGCCAGTTCAGCATCGGCAAAGAGGTCTGGATCGAGCGCGAAGACTTTGAAGAAGTTCCGCCCAAAGGCTACAAGCGCTTGTTCCCCGGCAATAAGGTACGGCTCAAGGGCGGCTTTGTCATCGAATGCACGGGCTGCACCAAAGATGCCGCCGGCACCATCACCGAAGTGCTGGCCACCGTGGTACCCGACACCAAGAGCGGCACCCCCGGCAGTGATGCCGTCAAGGTCAAGGCCGCCATCACCTGGGTGGGTGTGGCCGATGGCGTGCCGGCCGAAGTACGCATGTACGACCGCCTGTTCACCGATGCCCAGCCCGACGCCGGCGGCAAAGACTTTTTGGCCGCCCTCAACCCCGACAGCCTCAAGGTCGTTACTGCCATCGTCGAACCCTCATTGGCCCAGGCCCTGCCCGACCAGAAGTTCCAGTTCGAACGCCACGGCTACTTTGTGGCTGACCGCCTGGATCACTCATCTGGCAAGCCGGTTTTCAATTTTGCGGTTGGGCTGAAGGATTCGTGGGGGAAGTAAGTGATGTGCTTATGAAGTCCGCTCAACGCCCATAGGTATCCTCCAGACGAACAATGTCATCTTCGCCCAGGTAGGCGCCCGACTGCACCTCGATGATCTCCAAGCCAACTTTGCCCGGGTTTCTCAATCGATGGGTCTCGCCCAGGGGGATATAAGTTGACTGATTTTCTGTTAGCAACAACACTTTGTCGCCACAGATAACTTCTGCTGTGCCTTTGACCACGATCCAGTGCTCTGCGCGGTGGTGATGCATTTGCAAGCTTAAGGTGGCGCCGGGTTTGACTTGGATGCGTTTGACCTTGAAGCGCTCGGCCTGGTCGATGCTGTCGTACCAGCCCCAGGGACGGTGTACTTTGCGGTGCAGGCTGAGTTCTTCGCGCTTTTGCTGGGTGAGCTGGTTAACGATGTGTTTGACGTCCTGGCTGCGATGCCGGGTGGTCACGAAAACCGCGTCTGCGGTTTCTACCACGACGAGATCTTGCACGCCCACCAGGCTGACCAGACGGCTATTGGCGTGCACCAGGTTGTTGTGGCTGTCGGCCGTGAGCACGTCGCCTTGGGTGGCGTTGCCGCTGGGGTCTTTGGGTAAGACGTTCCAGACGGCGTCCCAAGCGCCCAGGTCGCTCCAGCCGGCGTCTAGCGGAACCATGTGCAGGGTGTAGGCGCTGCCCGGGCAGTGTTCCATCACTGCGTAGTCGACCGATTCACTGGGGATGGCGGCAAATTCGGCTTGGCCAGGGCGGGTGAAGTTGGCGTCTTCGCTGCGGGCAGCCCAAGCGGTTTGGCTGGCCTGCAGGATTTGGGGCCTAAAGGTGCCCAGAGCCTTGAGCCACACGGAGGCTTTGAGCACAAACATGCCGGCGTTCCAGTAGTAGCTGCCTTCTTGCAAGTATTGCTGGGCAGTGGCGGCGTCGGGTTTTTCTACAAAGCGCTGTACTGTCTGCTTGTCGGTCTTGACGTAGCCGTAGCCGATTTCGGGTTTGTCGGGGTGTATGCCCAATATGACGATGTGGCCTTCGTCGGCTTGTGCAATGGCAGCGTGCATGGCTGCTATGAAGGCGCCCTGGTCGGCTATGGTCTGGTCTGCGGGGGTGACCACCAGGATGGGGTCTTGCCCATTTTGTGTTGCCGCCAGGGCAGCCAGGGTCAGGGCCGGGGCCGTGTTGCGGCCCACCGGCTCCAGCAATAGTTGGCTGGCGGCAATGCCAGTCTCGCGCAGCTGTTCTTGTGCCAGAAAGCGGTGCTGGTCGTTGCACACAATAAGCGGGCTGGCCACTTGCAAGTCTGCCGTGGCCAGGCCCGCCAGGCGCTGCGCGGCTTGCTGAAACAGGCTGTCTGCACCGGTTAAACACAAAAACTGCTTGGGAAACCCGTCGCGGCTTAAAGGCCACAAGCGCGTGCCCGAGCCACCACACAAGATGATGGGGGTGATGTTGTTCATGCCAAACCCAAAGATTGAAGAAACGCACTGCGTAAGCGCGTCATTTTCTCCTCAGACTCGGAAACATGGGCGGTCTAGCCAGCTCCCAACACAATGGCCAGGTAGCTTGCCAACAGTGCCATAACGCTCACACTCACAAAAGTAGTCAGATTGGGGTGTTTGCGTAGCCAGGCCATCAGCGCGGCGGCTGTCAGCCTTTCGCGGCGACGCTGACGAGGCTTGTAGGCGCGGGTGCCAGACGAGCGACGCGAGCTGCCGGATCGGCTGGGTTTTCCCGCGGTAGATGGTTCTTGCCGATCTTGCGGCGAAGGCTGGGGGGACGACATCAGGCTCTCAATGCCATTGTGCTGCTTGTTCTTGTTATCTGCTGCAGCCAGGCCTCACCTGAAACTTTGCTTGGCTCGCTACGGGCCAAACACATCCCTATGGTAACGGATAGCCCAGCAGTCATCACGCCCCGGCCCACGACAATAGTTGTCTGATGCGCACCACCTTAGCTGCAGTTGCGGTGTCTACCGTGGCGGCGCGCAGAGACTGGCGCACCAGCACAAACACCAGCAGCAGCATGCCAGTGGCCAGGCTTGCAAGGATGGCCGTCAAAGATTTTTTGGGCTGCACCGGCTGCCTGGGCAAGGTAGGGGGCTGCACCAGTTGGGCACTACTCAGGCCTGCAAGCTCGGTTTCCAATTGGGCCATTTGCATTTGCGCCTCGGCTGACACTCGCAAGATATCGGCATAGTTGCGGGCTACTTCGCCGCGGTTGCTGGCTGCGGCACCAGTGAAGTCTGGGGTGGTGTAAGAAACACGTTGCCTGGGGTCTGCCATGGCCGCGATCAAAGACACACTGGCGCCCTGTGCTTTGTCTTGCCGGTCTTTGGTGGCAGCCAGCTGGGCCTGCAGGCGCTGTAGATGCACGCCCTTGGGTCGGCTTTGCTCAAAGGCCTCAAGCAAAACAGCTTGTGCCAGCTTTTGTGCCAGTTCCGGGTCTTTTGCGGTGGCAGTCAGTGTCAACAGTCTGTCTTGCTTGCCTACGGCCACCTTGATCTGCCGCTGAAGCGCCAGACGGCCCTCCTCCACATCACCATTTTTCACCAAACCAAGCGAAATGGCTACAGGGTCAAGCACCGCTGCGGTGGTCATCAGGCTGGCAATAGCAGCGGGGCTGGCACCAGCCGCCGCCGTGTCGCGCGCTGCCAACCACGGCAAGTCGGCCCTCACCACGGCAACACTTTCAAAGGTTTGCGGTAAAGCGAAGCTCGCCGCCAAGGCAATGAAGCCCATGGCCACTGGCCCCAATATCAAAAGCCTGATGTTTTCAAGCAGCGTGATCAACACATCCAAAACGCTGATCTCCCCACCCATATCCTCGCCAACCGCTTCTGACTGCATGCCTTATCGACTCCCAATAAACGAAAGTCGATTTTGAACAAGTGCAGGGGTACTGGGCTTGAGGGTTGTCAAGCCACGGCACCACCTAAAGTGGGATCTCAGGAAGTGGGATCTGACCCCATTTTTCCATAGTGCAAGTTGATGATTACGTCTACGCTGTGCCCTTCATTGAGAGCGAATCTGAACTCTTTCTGAAAACCATCATTCCCAGCCGCAAGGCTACCAAACAGTACAGGAGCCAGTGATGTCCCCACACACCACATACGACGACGAAGAGTTGGAGATTCTGAAAGCCTGGGAAGCTGGCGCGCTCAAGCCTGTCAGCGGTGTTGCAAAAGAAATCAAGGTCCATCAAGCAGCTGCCAAGGCGACCTTCAAAAAAGACCAACGGCTCAACATTCGGATCTCCAGCAGAGACCTAAGAAATTTACAGGCCCGCGCGCTTGAAGAAGGCGTGCCCTACCAAACATTTGCAGCCAGCTTGCAGCACCAGTTTGTCAGCGGCCACCTCGTCAGACCGCGGTAATGTCTCAAGGTCCATTCTGTTGACCGCAGGAACTGGGATCTGACCTCAGTTTTCGAGCTTTGCCTGATTCATCAAGTCATTTCAGTCCGTACCACACACCGCGGCCGCTGCCATACTGCTCCAGATAGTTACGCTCGGTCAGGTCGCGAAAATGCTGCTTAAGGGTGTTGCGACTTGCTCCGGTCAATTTGATGGCATCCATCATCGTGACGCGGCCGTGCTCTCGGGCGAATTCCACGATCTGTAGTGACAGCTCGGGCAGCGCGGCCAGCACGATCTTTTCGCGTTCGACCTTCTTCTCCAGGCGCCGAACCTGCTCTGCCAGAGAACGCAAGAAGAACACCAGCCATGGCTGCCAGTTGGGTGCTTCAGTGCGGATGGTTCCCTGTGTCTGGCGCAGAGCCAGGTAATAGGCTTCCTTGTTCAGCTCGATCACACTCTCCAGCGAGCTGTATGGCACATAGGCGTATCCGGCCTGGATCAGCAGCAAGGTCGTCAGCACCCGGCTCAAACGTCCGTTGCCATCCTGAAAGGGATGAATTTCCAGAAACACCACGACAAAGATCGCGATGATCAACAAGGGGTGCAGGTACACCTTCTCCCGCTCGCCATTCACCCATGACACCAATTCCACCATCAACCGTGGCGTGTCGAATGGCGTGGCAGTCTCAAAGACGATGCCGATCTGCGTACCGTTTTCATCGAATGCGGCGACGCTGTTCGAATGGGTTTTGTACTGCCCCCGGTGGCGTGCATCCTTTTCGCTGTGGGTCAGCAGAACCTGGTGCAGTTGCTTTATGTGGTTCTCGTTGAATGGGATGTCTTGCCACGAGCTGAACACCATATCCATGAGTTCAGCGTAACCGGCCACTTCCTGCTCATCTCGCGTGTCGAAGGACTTGATGGCCAGATTGGAGAGCCGGCGCTCCACCTCGCGGTCAGTCAGCTTGCTGCCCTCGATACGGGTGGACGAGCCGATGCTTTCGATGGTCGCCACCCGTCGTAACGCCGAAAGACGCTCGGGTGCAAGTGTTCCCAAAGCCCGCCATGCGCCCTTAAACTCGTCGATCTGAGCAATAAGGCTCAGGATCTCGGGTGTGATCTGGAGGGTATCTGACCGCAGCATGAAACCAATAGTACGCCCAATAACACCCATTTAGCCCCCCCCCACTGCAAAATTCATTTCAAGCAATCACCCGGCGTTGATCCGAGTTTTGCAGGGGGGACTAATTGGGATCTGACCCCAGTTTTTGCGGAGTGCGGGCCTTCCACAAGCGACAGGTCGGGTTTTAGTCGGCCCAGGGGTTGATGACTGGCGTTGTTAAATCGTCAAAATGTTTGGTATTGCGCGTTGCCAAGGTAGCTCGTCGCGCCAGCGCAATTCCGGCAATAAAGGTGTCACGCATATCCACTGGGTGGCCTTGCGCTTTGCGGTGTGCTGCGAGTTTGGCCGCGTGGGTGGCTGCATCTGCATCAAAATAAGCGATGCGGTTTTGCAAATCTTGGGTCAGCAATTCTTCAAACCGCTCATGCAACAGTTTTTTGCGTTGCCCCTCAGGCAGCAGCGCAAGCCCGTAGCGAGATTCAAACAGCGTCACGGCGTTGATCCAGACGGATTCGGCTGGCTGATCATCAAGCCACGCCAACACTTGCTGGTCGGGTTGCTGCTGCATCAAGGCCGACAACACGTTGGTGTCCAAAATTATCATGCTCAGAAGCTCATGGGAGTGCCGATTTGCTGGTGCAACTCGGGCAAGGGCTCCGCCAAACCGACATCGTAGAAGCGTTTGGCTATGCGGCTACCCAGCTTGACCGCTGGCGGCTCTGCGTAGTGAATGGCGTTGCGCAAGATTTGGCGCACTTCTTCTTCCACGCTCCAGCCGTGTTGGGCCGCACGCTGCTTGAGCTTTTTTTTTATGTCTTCCTCGATGTTGCGTACAAGGACTTGGGCCATGAGAAACCTCCTAATTTGACTAATTGATATCACGATATCACACATCAGGATCACGATTGTATTGGTCCAATACACATGACTTGCATGTGCTTCACCCTTACTGAGTCGTTCCTGCAAAATTCATTTCAGGCCATTACCGAGCGCTGACCTAAGTTTTGCAGCCGGTTTCGGTCAATGAATTCCGCCAACTTCCCTAGCAACGCCACCAATCCCGCTGCCGGCAACAGGCACAACAAAAGGCCCAGGCCTTTCTTAACAATCATCCTCAGCAACCAGCGCATGTTGTAGCCCGCGGCACACAGCACCGCATGCAGTGCATCACCTTCTGATCCCTTGAGGTGACAGCGCCCCATTCGATGATCGGCCTTGAGGTGCCCGATGATGGGCTCGATCGCTTGGCGTCGCTTGAGCAGCACGCGCTCTTCATCCGTGAGCCGCTTGTCCTTGCCCCGGTGTTTGATCTCAATGTCCGGGTTGTCTTTGTCCACGCCCCGGTAGCCCAGTTCGGCATACACCACCTCGGGCTTGACACCCAAGTCTTGCATCGGAACAGTGGCTTGTTCAATTTGCTCGTGGATCGTGTGCCCGTGTACGGGTTGCCTGGGAAGCTCCTTGCGCCCACGATCAGGTTGCCCTTGAGCGTCATGGCCAAACCCACCTTCACACCAAACTCGTAAGGGTTGCGGCTCTTGCCTTTGGAGATGCACTCCACCTCGGGTTCGTGACAGCTGTAGAGCTTGGCTCGGTTGCCCAGCGCTTTGCGGCTTGCCGTCTGCGCAACCAAGCGTTTGGCCTTGTCCAGGATATGAGCCAGGGTTGCCTGTACAGCCTGAGTCAAGACATTCATCTTGCGACTGCCTTCGCGCTGCAGCCTGCCGACGATGGTGCGCTGGCGTTTGATGGTCTTGCGCATGCGCTTGAACTGCTTGGCATGGGCGTAGCGGCCTGCCTTGTAGCCCAGCAGGTGGCCTTCTTTGGCGTAGGTCTGCTTGAGTTTGATCCAATTGGCTTTCTCATGCACGGTGGAGTCCACGATCACTCGACTCAGCTCTTTCTTAGCGATGAGCTTGAGGGTAATCGCCACCTCCATGGTGCGGTCCAACAAAATTTCCACGCCTACTTCACCCAATGCCTTGCGAAACTGACCCAGTTGTGTGTGGGCGCACGGCCACTGGTGCTCGAAGTATTCGTTGCCTGAGAAGTATTGCCAGGTGGGTGTCTCGCCCCAGCGCTGGATGACGTCCTCATCGCTTTCGTTGAACGCATGCTTGAGGTATAGCAGTGCCACCATCAGCCGGGTGGCGCAAATCGATCATCTGATCCAAGCGGTTACGGATAAAGTCGTCGGTCATGGCGCCACCTTCAAAAACTCCCCGAAAACAGCCTCCATTGAATATCTCTTTGGGAATTTTGACCATCAGTAATCACCCTAGATGGCCTGAATTCATGCGGGTTGGCGGAGTTTTGCAGGGGGGGGCCAATTACGTCATTTGGTGTTGAATTCGGGGGAGCCGCAGCCACCGCAAGCGGCAAGGGCAAGCCCGGTCACAAGGCTGGCTGTTCGCAGGATAATCGATTTGAGAAAGGCCGCAATCACCATCTTGCGGCTCGGCCTAGGACGCCGCGTGCACCGCGGCCGCAGCCTGGG
>JBJOIT010000079.1:0-8236 GCA_046046915.1 Pseudomonadota bacterium | reverse complement strand
GTCTAGGAAGCAGGGCAGAGGGTCGGCCGGGTTATTGAACATGCGCCGGAATTCCAGCTCTTCAATCAGCGTGGCGAGCTTGGCGGTTTCGGCTTCGATGGTGAGCAGGCCCGCTTCGTCGTCTTCGGCCTTGGACATCTCGAACAGCTCGGCGTTGTCCGCCAGCTCGGTGGTCAGGGTGTTAATGGCATCCACCACACCATCCAGGGCTTTTTTCTCCTTGCCCAGTTCCTGTGCTTTCTTGGGGTCGTTCCAGACCGTGGGGTCTTCCAGCGATGCGTTGACGGTTCTCAGGCGTTCAGCTTTGGCATCGTAGTCAAAGATACCCCCGTAAATCGAGGGTTCGGGCGCTCAGGTCAGCCAGTTGGGTGCCGATGGTGTTGATGTGTTCTGCGTCCATGAGGGGGTCCTGTTCTGATGTTCTGGAATAACCCCGTATTTTCTCATGCAAGAAAGTTTTCGATCAGCTGGGCCACCGCTTCGGGCTGGTCGTGGTGAAGCATGTGGCCAGCGCCCGGCACCACCGCACGCTCGAGCTGGCTTATCACCTTGAGCCGCTCGTGAAATTCGTCTTTCGTGTAGCTGGCCTGCCACCATTGCGCCATCTCGTTGTCGGCCGCCTCGACCACCAGCACGGGTGCGGTGATGCGCTGGTGTATCTGCAGGGTTTCATCGACCCGGTAGAGGTAGGCGTTGCTTACCTTGTGGGCCGCCTCCCCCAGCACCGTCCAACGGCCGTCCTCATCTTGACGCGCCCAATGCTGGGCCAGCCAGGCGGCTTTGTCGGCACTCAGACGCGGGTTGGTCTTGAGCAAACGCCCCACAACGCCGTTCAGGGCGTCATAAGACTTGAGTGCCATCTCGCCATGGCGCAGGGCTTTGACCTCATCCAACCACTTCGTCATCCTGCTTGGCGCCTGGGATGGGCGGGTCTGTGGCAATCCAAAACCTTCGAGATTGATCAGTTTGCGCACTCGCTCGGGCCGCACCCCGCCATACACCATGGCGATGTTGCCGCCCATGCTGTGGCCGACCAGGTCGATGGCCTGCCCGGGGACAAAGTGATCGAGCAGCACCTCCAGATCGGCCAAATAGTCGGGATGCCAGAAGCTCTCGGCCAGAGTACTGCCGCCGCCGGTGGCGCTGCGGGTCAGCCCAAAGCCACGCCAGTCCGGGGCAATCACCTGCCGGTTGTGCTGAAGGGCATCCACCACAAATTGAAACGAGGCTGCGACGTCCATCCAGCCATGCAGCATCACCAAAGGCGGCAAGGCCGGTGCGGGCTCGCCCCAAAGGCGGATGTGGTACGACAGGCCCCGAACGGGCACAAATTCACTGCGAGAAGAGCGTTTGACTTGGTACATTCGCGCCATGATACGTAAGACACCCGCTGCCCAAACCCGCCCGGACGATGCTCCTGGTGGCTTGACGGACCGTTACGCCGATCTGCACCGCAACTTCCGCTGGCGGGTGCCAGAGCACTTCAACATGGCCCAGTTTTGCTGCCGACGTTGGGCAGAGCAGCCCGATGCGGCCAAACGCGTGGCGGTGATCGAACACACCGCTGGCTCGTCCCAGGCTGAAAGTGGCCAGGCCTGGAGCTACGCGCAATTGCAGGAACAAGCCAACCGGCTGTCGGGCGTGCTGCGCGCATCTGGCGTGAAGCCGGGTGACCGTGTTGCCATCGTCATGCCCCAGCGCTTTGAAACCGCGGTGGCCTACATGGCGGTGCTGCAAATGGGCGCGGTGGCCATGCCTTTGTCCATGCTGTTTGGGCCGGATGCGCTGGCTTTTCGCTTGAACGACAGCGCCGCCACTGTGGCGCTGGTTGATGAGTCGAGCATAGACAACGTGCAGTCGGTTAGGGCCGATTGCCCGGCCTTGCGCTGCCTGCTGGGGGTAGGGGCAGCGGCCGCCAATTCGGATCTGGATTACGCCCAGGCACTGGCGGCGCAAGAGGCGAGCTTCGAAGCCGCGCAGACCCGGGCCGATGACCCCGCAATCCTCATCTACACCAGTGGCACCACCGGCCAGCCCAAGGGGGCCTTGATTCCCCATCGTGCCCTGATCGGTAACCTGACCGGTTTTGTGTGCAGCCAGAACTGGTTTGGATTTGATGCTGACGTGCTGCAAGACCCGCTGACCCTGCGAACCGACTCGCAGGCTGTCTTGTGGTCGCCGGCAGACTGGGCCTGGACCGGCGGGCTGATGGACGCCTTGTTACCCACGCTCTTCTTTGGTCGGCCCATCGTGGCTTTCAACGGTCGATTCAGCCCTGAGCTGGCCTTCAGCCTGATGCAGGCGCACAGCGTAAGCCACACCTTTTTGTTCCCAACGGCGCTCAAGGCCATGATGAAGGCCTATCCGCACGCTAAGCAGCAATTCAGCCTGAAGCTGCAGGCCATCATGAGTGCTGGCGAAGCGGTGGGTGATGCCGTGTTTGCCTATTGCCAACAAGAGCTGGGCCTCACGGTCAATGAAATGTTTGGCCAGACCGAAATCAATTACATCGTGGGTAACTGTGCGCCCACCCCAGGCGCTGTCAATGCACTGGTGGGCTGGCCTGCCCGCCCGGGCTGCATGGGCAAGGCTTACCCTGGGCATCGCGTTCAGGTGATTGACGATGCTGGTGACGAGTGTCCGGTGGGCGTGCCCGGCGATGTGGCCGTTCATCGCCGGGACATACACGGTGACCCTGACCCAATTTTCTTTCTGGGCTATTGGAAGAACGAGGCCGCCACGCTGGCCAAGTTCACCGGCGACTGGTGCCGCACGGGAGACATGGCTGTGCGCGATGCCGATGGCTATCTTTGGTACCAGGGCCGGGCCGACGATGTGTTCAAGGCGGCGGGCTATCGAATCGGGCCGGGCGAAATCGAAAACTGCTTGGTCAAGCACCCGGCCGTTGCCAATGCAGCCGTGGTACCCAAGCCAGACCGCGAGCGCGGCGCCACAGTGAAGGCTTACGTGGTGTTGTCGCCTGACTTTGCCCAACGTCGGGCGCTCGCCCCGGCGGCTGCCGATTTTGACCAGGCACTGGCGGCCGAGCTACAGGCCCACGTCAAGGGCCAACTCGCGACCTACGAGTACCCCAAAGACATCGAATTCATTGATCAACTGCCCATGACCACGACGGGCAAGGTGCAGCGCCGTGTCTTGCGGCTGGAAGAAGAGAACCGGGCCCGTAAACTTGATCACTTGCCTTGACCTACCCAACCCTTGTGATGAACAAAATCAAACTGGGCCAAAGTGCCCTCGAAGTAACGCCCATTTGCCTGGGCACCATGACCTTTGGTGAGCAGGTCAAGGAAGCCGATGCGCACGCCATTCTGGCGCGCTCGCTGGAGCGGGGGGTGGACTTTCTGGACACGGCCGAGATGTACTCTGTGCCCACCCGTGCGGCCACGTTTGGCGCCACCGAAACCATCATCGGAAACTACTTTTCCCGCAACCCCGGTGTTCGCCAAAAATGGACTTTGGCGACCAAGGTGGCAGGCCCGTCGCGCGGCCTGGACTGGGTGCGGGGTGGTGGCCATAACCTGACGGCAGACGACATCGTGGGCGCTTGCGAAGACAGCCTGCGCCGACTGCAAACCGATGTGATTGATCTGTACCAGATCCACTGGCCGGTGCGCCACGTACCGGCCTTTGGTAACCAATACTTCGAGCCGGCCAAGGACCGCACGGATATCTCCAGCATTCATGAGCAGCTCGAGGGCCTGGACCGGCTGGTACGTGCCGGCAAGGTACGGGAAATTGGCTTGTCAAATGAGTCGCCCTATGGCGTCATGGAGTTCGTTCGCCTGGCTGAGCAGCATGGCCTGCCGCGGGTGGCCACCGTGCAAAACCCGTATTGCCTGATCAACCGCGCTGTGGACAACGGCCTGGATGAAGTGCTGTATCGCCAGAAGGTGGGTTTGTTGGCCTATTCGCCACTGGGCTTTGGCCTGCTGACCGGCAAATATGACCAGACTGGTTTCACCAGCGCGCAGGCGCCTCGTGGTCGCATGAGCATTTTTGAGTCCATGCAGAAGCAGCGCTGGGGGCGTGACGATTCCCTCAAGGCAGCCCGCCGCTACAACGCCATCGCTGGTAAGTACGAGCTCACGCCCACCCAGCTGGCGCTGGCGTTTTGCTACGGTAGCTGGCGCGTGGCCAGTACGATTCTGGGGGTGACTACCGTGGCCCAGCTGGATGAATGCATCGACGCTTGGGGCATAGAACTGACGCCAGAGGTGCTGGCCGAGCTGGATGCGGTGCGCTGGGATTTGCGCGACCCCGCCTTTTGATGGTTTTGATCAGGAGAAAGACGTGCAATCTGTGACCTCTCTGCTTCCTCTCTTCGCCACCTTGGCGGCTTATCTTCTGGGCTCGCTGTCGTTTGCTGTGATTGTGAGCCGGGCCATGGGCCTCAGCGATCCGCGTACCTTTGGCAGCAAGAATCCGGGAGCCACCAATGTGCTGCGCTCGGGCAGCAAAAAAGCAGCCATCGCCACACTGCTGCTCGACGGCGTGAAGGGCTGGCTGCCCGTGGTCCTGGTCAAGATCTACGGCCCCGCCCTGGGGCTAGGCGACGGAACCGTTGCCATGGTGGGGCTGGCGGCCTTTTTAGGTCACCTGTTCCCGGTGTTTTTCCGTTTTCAGGGTGGTAAGGGCGTGGCCACGGCGCTGGGCGTGATTCTCGGGTTCAGCGGCTGGTTGGGCCTGGCCACCTGCCTCACCTGGGTGATCGTGGCCTACTTCTTCAGGTATTCATCGCTGGCCTCTCTGGTGGCCGCCTTGTTTGCGCCGGTGTACTACGTGTTTGGCAGCAATGTGGCCTGGTATCTGGACAAAAGCACGCTGCTCAGCCTGTCCGTCATGGCACTTTTGCTGGTGTGGCGCCACGCGGCCAACATCGGCCGGCTGGCCAAAGGCACGGAGTCGCGTCTGGGCAAGAAAAAGGCTTGAGCCGCTGCGCGCCGGCTCAACCGGCGTGTGCAGCGTATTCCCCGAGCTGCAGAATCCGGTAGTGGTTGATAGGCTCGGTCACCGCAGACGCGGGTAGTGCCGAACGGATGGCAGCCCCTCCTTGCGCGGTGCGATGCAGGCGGGGCTGGCGCATAAAGGTGCCTTGCTCATTGACCACCACTGCAACGTGCGGTTGGTTGGCGACGCTGGATCGACGCATCACCACAGCGACCTCTTGGCTGTCGAGCTGCACGTAGGTGCCTGGCGGTGACATACCCACCACATTGAGCAGGGCCTGAGCCACCTCGTCGTTTTTCTGATTCGGGTTGTCAAAAATGGAGCGTGCCGAGTCTGCGGCTGTGCGGCCCAAACGCGACTTGCGAGGGCTGATCATGGCGGCGTATCGGTCCACCAGACGCAAGATCTGGCTCAGTCGTACTGCGGGCGCAAGCTCTCGCAGGGTGAATCGCACGCCTTCGTCGTGGTGGCGCGACACGATATCGAGCCACAAGGCATCCTCAATACCCAGCTGATTCAGCATCAGGCCGCCCGTCATCGGGTGGGAGCGGATTGCGAGTTGTTGCTCGGCGCTGGGTTTTTCAATCTGGTCGGCCAGCACGTCCTGCAGCGCGGTCATGCCGATGTTCATGGTGAGCGCGGCACGGACCAGGCTGTCGCGCTCCCCCTGCGGCAGGTTCAGTTCGGCCGCGATCAGGTGGCACAGCACGGCGCAAACCAGGGCGTGCGATGCGCTGTAGCCCACAGGGGAGTTGATGGCCAGCTGAAACAGCAGGTAAAGGCCGAGGTCGGTGTCTTTGGCCAGCAGGTCGGCCAGCCAGCGATCGTATTGCTCCACCCGGTCCTTGAATTCCTGGCAGCTCGACGGGCTGCTGAGGATCACGCCCAGGCCGGATTCCAGATCAGACCACAGGCTGAGCAGGTCCTCGTACTCGTTTTCGTCCTGAACCACCATGATGCTGGCCACCTTGTGCGAGGGTGTGTGTTCAGTCCCGGAAATTGTCAAAGCTCAAGGGCACGTCTGTGATGTCCTTGCGTAACAGCGCCATGGCAGCCTGCAGGTCATCGCGCTTGGCGCCATTGACTCGCACGGCGTCGCCCTGGATAGAAGCCTGAACCTTGAGCTTGCTGTCCTTGATGAGCCGCTGGATTTTTTTGGCCAGCTCCGCCTCGATGCCGTTTTTGACCTTGATCGGCTGCTTGACCTTGTCTCCCCCCATCTTTTGCACATCACCCATGTCCAGAAAGCGCACATCCACGCTGCGCTTGGTCAGTTTGTTGCGCAGGATATCTTCGATCTGGGTGAGCTGAAACTCGGCGTCGCCGATCAGGGTGATCTCTTTGTCCTTGATCTCGATGGCAGCGGCAGTTCCTTTGAAGTCAAAGCGCGTCGCGATCTCTTTGGCGGTGTTCTCAACGGCGTTTTTCACTTCGACCAAATTGGCTTCGCAGACGGTGTCAAATGAAGGCATGAAAGGAACTCTCTAATTAGAAGTTGCCAGCAGGTGGGGTGGCAAACCTGATGAGTCACGGACCCCGCACACCGGTCCGACGCAAGGGGCTGGCAGTAGCCCCGGTGCGACAATCCTGGCATGTTAGTCGAGAAAAATGTTCCCCTGCAGGCCTGCAACACCTTCCACATTGTGGCCAAGGCTCAGCAACTCGTGCGCGTGCGCAGCCTGCAAGACCTGCGCGATGTGATGGCCGATCCGGCACTGGTTTCCCAAGACAAGTTTGTGCTCGGAGGAGGCAGCAACATTGTGCTGACGGGCGACGTCAAACCCCTGGTACTGAAGATGGAAGTCAGGGGCCTGAGCCTCGTGGAGGAAACCGACAAAGCCTACATCGTGGAGGCTGGTGCCGGAGAGTCCTGGCACCAGCTGGTGCGCTGGACGGTCGAGCAGGGCTACTTTGGCCTGGAGAACATGGCGCTGATCCCCGGCACCGTCGGCGCATCTCCAGTACAAAACATCGGTGCCTATGGCCTGGAGTTGCAAGACAGGTTTGAGTCGCTAGACGCTTTTGATTTGCAAACGGGGCAGATGCTGACGATGAATGCGGCGCAGTGCTCGTTTGGCTACCGGGATTCGGTGTTCAAGCACGCGCCGGCACCGGCAGCGACTCCTGGTGGCGCCACAGGCATGGGCCTGGCGGGACGCGCAGTGATTGTGAAGGTTCGTTTTCGCTTGCCCAAGCTTTGGAAGCCCGTCCTGGGCTATGCCGACCTGGAGAAAAAAATGGCCCAGACCGGCGTGCAGGCTCCCACGCCACGCCAGATTTTTGACTGGGTGTGCGAAATACGGCGTGCCAAGCTTCCTGATCCGGATGTCATCGGCAATGCCGGTAGTTTTTTCAAAAACCCCACGGTGTCTGCCCATCAATGCGAGGACATCATTGCCCGAGAGCCTGGCATCGTGCATTACCAGCTCGACGATGGCAGGGTCAAGTTGGCCGCCGGTTGGTTGATTGATGCCTGTGGTTGGAAAGGCAAGAGCGTCGGCCAAGCCGGTGTATGTGAAAAGCAGGCGCTGGTATTGGTGAACCGCGGTGGCCAGCAGCCGGATGGCAGCGATGGCGCAACCGGGGGCGAGGTCATGACCCTGGCCAAGGCCATCCAGACCAGTGTTTACGAACGCTTCGGCATACGCCTGGAACCCGAGCCGGTGGTGGTATGAGGTCGCTCAATTTGCATGTAAAACCTCGCTGGCCCCGCCGCGTCGGTTGGACGTTAGGGACCATCGTCCTGCTACTGGTTGTGGTGATGCTTGCCGGTCCGCGCAACGCTTTTGGGCCGGATGCACCCACGCCTCGCGCAGCACCGCCGGGCGAAATAAGCTTGCTGGAGGGTTGGCTCAAAACCAACGAGGCTACTTACGCCGACTTGCGCCCCGGTGTGGCCAAGCAGGTCATCTGGCAAGGTCAGCCCGGCCAAAAAGCGCCCTGGGCCGTGGTCTACCTGCACGGCTTCACCGCCACCCGGCTGGAAACCGCGCCCCTGGCCGAGCGGGTGGCAGAACAGCTAGGTGCTTCGGTTTTTTACACCCGCCTCAGCGGTCACGGCCGCAGCAGCCCACAGGCCTTGGGAGAGGCCACCGCGCAAGACTGGCTTGCGGACACGGTCGAGGCCGTTCGCATTGGGCGCATGCTGGGTGACAAGGTGCTGGTGATTGCATGCTCCACCGGCGCCACGTTGGCGACTTGGCTGGCATTGCACCCCGAACTGACCGGGGCTGATGCCTATGCCTTGGTGTCGCCCAACTACGGCCCC
>JBJOIT010000078.1:0-8474 GCA_046046915.1 Pseudomonadota bacterium | reverse complement strand
CCCACCGACCTGATCAACCCGTTCTCTGCTCTGTCAGGCGCCAAGCCCGAACTCAAAAGCTCCGAGCATTTCTTCTTCAAGTTGTCTGACCCGCGCTGCGTGGCGTTTCTGGAGCGCTGGACGCAAGACGGCAAGCTGCAGCCCGAGGTGGCCAACAAGATCAAGGAATGGTTCACGGTGCGCACCAACCCCGACGGCACCCAGAGCGAAGGTCTGGGCGACTGGGACATCAGCCGTGATGCGCCTTACTTTGGCATCGAAATTCCCGATGCGCCGGGCAAGTATTTTTATGTGTGGCTGGACGCTCCCATCGGCTACCTGGCCTCGCTCAAGAACCTTCTGGACAAACGTGGCCAGAGCTATGACGCTTACATGGCCAACCCCGAACTGGAGCAGTACCACTTCATCGGCAAGGACATCGTCACCTTTCACACCCTGTTCTGGCCCGCCACCCTGCACTTCAGTGGTCGCAAGACACCCGACAACGTCTTTGTGCATGGCTTTCTGACCGTCAACAACGGCGAGAAGATGAGCAAGAGCCGGGGCACGGGTTTGGATCCGCTCAAGTACCTGAAGCTGGGCATGAATCCCGAGTGGCTGCGCTATTACCTGGCCGCCAAGCTGTCAGCGCGTAACGAAGACATCGACTTCAACGCCGACGACTTCATGGCCCGGGTCAACAGCGACCTGATCGGCAAGTTTGTGAACATCGCCAGCCGGGCCGCAGGCTTTCTGACCAAACGCTTTGACGGCCAGCTGACCCAGAACTTTGGCGACACCGGCACAGCGCTGCTGGGCGACATCCGCGCCGCCAGCGTGGGCATTGCCCAGATGTATGACACACGCGAATTCGGCAAGGCCACCCGCGAAATCATGCTGTTGGCCGACAAGGTCAATGCCTACGTGGACCAGAACAAGCCCTGGGACCTGGCCAAGGACGTAGCCAACAACCAGGCCCTGCACGAGGTCTGCTCGGTGCTGATCAATGCATTTGCCTTGCTCACCCGCTACCTGGCCCCGGTGCTGCCTTCGCTGGCCAAGGCCGTACAGGGCTTTGTGGGCACCTCCATGGATCGCTGGGACGCCACAGCCCCTGTGGCTGCCATTGCCCCCTACCAGCACCTGATGCAGCGTGTGGCACCCGAGCAACTCGATGCCCTGTTCGAAGTGCCTGAAGTCATTGCTGCCGCTGCCGCCCCCTTGCCCAATGCCAACCCGACAAGCAAAGCAGCCAAAGCGCCGCCCCTTGCCGCAATGGATCCCAATGCCCCCGGTGGCGAAGCGCTGGCACCCACCATCGGCATTGACGACTTTGCCAAGGTGGACCTGCGCATTGCCTGCATCGTGAACTGCGAGCCAGTTGAAGGCTCGACCAAGCTCCTGCGCCTGACGCTGGATGTGGGTGAGCGTGACGACGCCGGCCAGCCCAAACTACGCAATGTGTTCAGCGGCATAGCCAGCAGCTACCAGCCCTCCGACCTGATCGGCAAACACACGGTGATGGTGGCCAATCTGGCACCGCGCAAGATGAAGTTCGGCATCTCCGAGGGCATGGTGTTGGCGGCAAGCCATGCCGACGAGAAAGCCCAACCCGGGATCTATGTGCTGAACCCGGTCGCGGGCGCAACACCGGGCATGCGCATACATTGAGTATGGGCCTGTTCCCTGTCCATCTCGCGAGCGCCTGATACACGCACCATGCACTGATGGACAGGCCAGCGTCCCCACCTCCCCGCCTCATGGCGACGTTCAGGCCAGCCCTGATGGACGCCTTGCGAGGCTACAGCACGGATCGCTTGGTACGCGACACCATTGCCGGTGCCACTGTGGGTGTGGTGGCATTGCCTCTGGCCATGGCGTTTGCAATGGCCAGCGGGCTCAAGCCCGAGGCGGGCATCTTCACAGCGGTACTGGCGGGATTTCTCATCTCAGCGCTAGGCGGCAGCCGCGTGCAAATTGGCGGGCCGGCGGGAGCCTTCATCGTCATTGTGTACGGCATTGTGGAACGCTATGGTGTAGCCAACCTGATCATTGCCACGGCCTTGTCGGGTGTCATGCTATTCCTTATGGGCCTGTTCAAGCTGGGCACGTTGATCCGATTTATTCCGGTGGCGGTGGTCATCGGTTTCACCAATGGCATTGCCGTGCTGATCGCGCTGTCGCAGGTCAAGGACTTTTTGGGCCTCACGATTGCGAATATGCCGGCCAATTTTTTTGGCATGCTCTCTGCGCTGCAGGCCAACCTGCACACCCTCAAGCCCGAAGCACTCTCCCTGGCCATGGTCGCGTTGGCGTTGGTGGTGGGATGGCAGTGGCTGAGCTCTCGCCTGGGCGCCAGGCTGAGCCCGGCAAACAAGTTGTCTGCCGTGCCTGGCTCTGTTGTGGCTCTGATCGTGACCACGCTGGCAGTGCGCTTGCTGGACCTGCAGGTCGACACCATCGGAAGTCGTTTTGGCGGCATCCCTTCATCTTTGCCGGGCATCACCTGGCCCGCACTCTCCTGGGAATCGGCTCGTTTCATGCTGGTGCCAGCCTCCACCCTGGCCATGCTGGGCGCCATTGAATCCTTGCTCTGCGCCCGGGTGGCAGATGGCCTGACCGGCGACCGCCATGACCCCAACCAGGAACTCATGGCACAAGGCGTGGCCAATGTTGTCACACCGTTTTTTGGCGGTATGCCCGCCACCGGCACCATTGCCCGCACCATGACCAACATCAAGAGTGGCGCCACCAGCCCGGTGTCCGGCATGGTGCATGCCGTGACCCTGCTGCTGATCATGCTGGTCGCAGCTCCTCTCGCCACCCATGTGCCCCTGGCCACGCTGGCGGCCATCTTGATGTTTGTGGCCTGGAACATGGGCGAGTGGCGCGAATTTGCCCATCTGCGCCAGTACCGCATGCCCTACCGCATCACCCTGCTGGCGGTGTTCTTTTTGACGGTGGTCTTCGATCTGACCGTGGCCGTGGAAGTGGGCTTGGTGGCGGCCTGCATCACCTTCATCTACCGCATCTCCAGCCTGTCCCGAAGTGTCGCGGTCAGCGGCAGTGAAATCCCTGCCCTGGCCGGCGCAACAGACGCAGTGCGGGCCTATCGACTGCATGGCGCACTGTTTTTTGGCGCGGTCAAACTCCTCGAGGAGATTGAAGATCAACTCCCGCGACAGGCCCTAGTGCTGGACTTCGCCAATGTGATTTACATGGACTCCTCGGGCGTGGATGCCCTCAGCGATTTGCTGCGCGCCTGCCGCAAAGCTGGGGTTCGACTGCTCATTTCAGGCCTGACACACCAGCCGCAGGACATCGCCAGACGCAGCGGCCTGTTGTCCACGTTGGACGCAGACGATCTGCAGCCCGACCTGAATCAGGCGGTGGAAACCGCCCTACAAGCCCCCCGGTAGAATTCGCGCAAAGGTTTAAAGCACATGTCCATCTTCCGCCGCCCCGATTACCAGTCCGACGCCACCCAATTCATCGACCAGCTCAAGGCGGCCAAGCCTGCGCTGGAAGCTCAGCAACGCCACGGTCGCGAGCTGCTGTGGGACAAGCAGGTGGACCGCAGCGCCTGGGCCGATTTTCGGTCTGCACGCGTGCCGCAAAAACCCTACGTCTACCAGACCAGCGGTAAATAAATCGGGCGCACCCGCCCCCTCCGGCATCGTCTTGCATGGGCAATCCCACTGAGGTCGTACTGCCGGACGTTTTGCCCGGAGCGCACATCGCCGGTCTGCCCGAGGTCATCGACCAGGTGGCGCTGGCTCGGCTCTATGGCGAGCCCCTGTTCGCCATGCCCCAGGATCTGTACATCCCGCCCGATGCGCTGGAGGTGTTTCTGGAGGCCTTTGAAGGGCCGCTGGATCTCTTGTTGTATCTGATCCGCAAGCAGAACTTCAACATTCTCGACATCCCCATGGCGGGCGTGACACGGCAATACTTGCTCTACGTGGACGAAATACGTGGCCGCAACCTGGAGCTGGCCGCCGAATACCTGCTGATGGCAGCCATGCTGATCGAGATCAAATCACGCATGCTGCTTCCCCCGCGCAAAACCGCGGAGGGCGAGGAAGCCGAAGACCCCCGTGCAGAACTGGTACGCCGGTTGCTCGAATACGAGCAAATGAAACTGGCGGCCGCGCGCCTCAATGAGCTGCCACAGTATGGCCGGGACTTCCTGAAAGCCCAGGTCTACATCGAGCAATCGCTACAACCGCGTTTTCCGGATGTGGAACTGGTCGACCTTCAATCGGCCTGGCGCGACATTTTGAAACGCGCCCGCCTGGTGCAACATCACAAGATTTCCCGCGAGGAGTTGTCGGTGCGCGAGCACATGAGCATCGTGCTGCGCCAGCTGCAAGGACAGAAATTTGTTGAATTTGAGCGCCTGTTTGACACCAGCCGGGGCACGCCCGTGCTGGTGGTCACCTTCATTGCCCTGTTGGAGCTGGCCAAGGAAACCCTGATCGAGATCACCCAGGCCGAGGCCTTCGCCCCCATTTACGTCAGGCTGGCCTACACCCCGACCTGACCAACACCTCTCACGCAGAACCTTCCCGTGAACGATTCCAAGTTTTCTTTTGATGTGCTGATTGTGGGCAGTGGCCTGGCTGGCCTGTCGGCCGCACTGCATCTGGCCCCCACCCACCGCGTTGCGGTACTGACCAAGCGCGGCCTGAGCGATGGCTCCAGCGCTTGGGCGCAGGGCGGTATTGCCGCCGTGCTGGCCGAGGGCGACACCTTTGATGCGCATGTGGACGACACACTGGTGGCCGGCGCAGGCTTGTCCGACCCCGAAGCCACCCGCTTCGTGGTGGAGCATGCGCCCGAAAGCATTGCCTGGCTCAGCGATCTGGGTGTGCCGTTTTCCGAGGAAGACGGCCACCTGCACCTGACCCGCGAAGGCGGCCACAGCGCCCGCCGGATCGTGCATGTGACAGACGCCACCGGCGCAGCCGTCCAAAAAACACTGGTCAACCAGGTGCGGGGCACGCCCAACATCACCCTGTTTGAAAACCACATGCTGGTAGACCTGATCACCAGCCATAAGCTCGGCCTGGACGGCCCAAGCCGTTGCCTGGGCTTGTACGCCCTGAACGAGGAAACCGACGAGGTCGAAACCTTCAGCGCGCCCCACACCCTGCTGGCCACCGGCGGCGCAGGCAAGGTTTACCTCTACACCACCAACCCCGACACCGCGACCGGCGACGGCATTGCCGCAGCCTGGCGGGCGGGTTGCCGGGTGACGAACATGGAGTTCATCCAGTTCCACCCCACCTGCCTTTATCACCCGCACGCCAAGTCCTTTTTGATCACCGAAGCCGTGCGTGGCGAGGGTGGGCGGCTGCTCTTGCCGCCCTCAGCCGGGGGACGGCGTTTCATGCCCGACCACGACGCGCGTGCAGAACTGGCGCCCCGTGACATCGTGGCCCGCGCCATCGACTTCGAGATGAAAAAGCACGGTGTGGACTGTGTGCACTTGGATATTTCGCATCAGCCACGCGACTTCATCCTGGCGCACTTCCCCAATATCTACGCCCGCTGTCTGGAGCTGGGCATTGACATCACACGCGAGCCGATTCCTGTGGTGCCCGCTGCGCACTACACCTGTGGCGGCATCCACACCGACCTGTCGGCCCGTACCGACATTGCGGGTCTGTATGCCGTGGGCGAAACCGCCTATACCGGTCTGCATGGCGCCAACCGCCTGGCCAGCAACTCGCTGGTGGAGTGCATGGTGTTTGCCCGTTCGGCGTCGCAAGACATTTTGGCCACGCCCCGTGAGCAGACTGTAGCGCTACCTGAATGGGATGAAAGTCGGGTACGCGACCCTGATGAAACCGTGGTGATCTCCCACAACTGGGATGAATTGCGCCGCTTCATGTGGGACTACGTGGGCATCGTGCGTACCAACAAGCGACTGGAGCGCGCATCCCACCGGGTCAGTTTGCTGCAGTCAGAAATTCGGGAGTTCTACGCCCGTTTTCACGTCACCCGCGACCTGCTGGAGCTGCGCAACCTGGTGCAGGTGGCCGACATGATCGTACGTTCGGCGCAAAGCCGCCACGAGAGCCGAGGCCTGCACTTCAGCCGCGACTATCCCGGCTTGGCCGAGACAGCGACGCCGACCGTTCTGGCTCCCGGAAACTGACGCTTTCTCTCGGGCCAAGGGCGCGAAAACCCGCACCTGAACAGCACACAAGATCGAATAGACTCCCCGCCATGAGCGAACTCACCCCCGCCCCTGTGGCCTCCGGCACGCCTTATGGCACTCTGCCCGCCTCTTCTCCCCTGCCCCAACGCAAACCTGTGAGCCTGCCCAGGTTGCAGGAATTGCGGGACCGTGGCGAAAAAATCACCATGCTGACCGCCTACGACGCTACCTTTGCCGCCGTGGCCGATGCAGCGGGCGTGGAGTGCATTTTGGTGGGCGATTCACTCGGCATGGTCTGCCAGGGCCTGTCCAGCACCGTGGGCGTGACGCTGGAAACCATGCGCTATCACACCGAGAGCGTGACCCGCGGCTTGCGCCGTGTACAGGGCACAGCCTGGGTGATTGGCGACCTCCCCTTTGGCAGTTACCAGGAGTCCAAAGAACAGGCACTGCGCAGCGCGGCGGTGCTGATGGGCGCCGGTGCCCACATGGTCAAGCTCGAAGGTGGCGGCTGGACGGCGGAGATCGTGCACTTTTTGGTGGAGCGTGGCATTCCGGTGTGCGCCCACCTGGGGCTGACCCCACAAACCGTACACGCCCTGGGCGGCTACCGGGTTCAGGGCCGGGGGGACGCCGCGGCGCAGCAGCTGCGCCAGCACGCTCTTGAGTTACAGGATGCTGGTGCCACCATGCTGGTGCTAGAGATGGTGCCTGCGGTGCTGTCGGCAGAGCTCACCGAGGCACTACCCACTTGTCACACCATAGGCATCGGAGCCGGTAAAGGAACCGCAGGCCAAGTGTTGGTGATGCACGACATGCTGGGCGTCAATTTGGGCAAGAACCCCAAATTTGTGCGCAACTTCATGGAAGGCAGTCAGAGTGTGCGCGACGCCATGGCCGCCTATGTGACAGCAGTGAAGGACGGCAGTTTTCCTGACAACGTCCTGCACGCCTGGTGACCATGAAGATCGTTCACACCTTGGCAGACTTGCGCGCGGCTCTGCGACCGTTCGACTCTCCCGCCTTTGTGCCCACCATGGGCAACCTGCATGACGGCCACATTGCACTGGTCCGCCAGGCCAAGCCGCTGGGTGATGTGACTGTGGCCAGCATTTTTGTGAACCGGTTGCAGTTTTTACCGCACGAAGACTTTGGTACCTACCCACGCACCTTGCAGGCCGACTGCGCCAAGCTGGCTGAAGTGGGCTGTGACGTGGTATTTGCTCCCAGCGAACAAGAGCTTTATCCGGAACCACAAAGCTTTCGCATCCAGCCACCGGCCGAGCTGACCGATATCCTGGAAGGCTATTTCCGTCCCGGCTTTTTTGGCGGTGTAAGCACCGTGGTGATGAAGCTGTTTGCTTGCGTGTTCTCAGAGGCCAAAGGCCGACGCACAGCCGTGTTTGGCCAGAAGGATTACCAGCAGCTCATGGTGATCCGACGCATGGTTCAGCAGTTTGCCTTGCCTATTGATGTGGTGGGTGGTCCGACCCTACGCGCCGATGACGGTTTGGCCTTGTCGTCACGCAACGGCTACCTGAGTGCTGAAGAACGCGCCGAAGCCGTGCATCTGTCCCGGGCCCTGCAGAACATGGCGCAGGCCCTGCGAGCTGGCAGCCGCGACATGGCGGCCATTGAAAACCAGGCCATGGAAACCCTGCGCCAGCGTGGCTGGCACCCGGACTACCTGGTCGCCCGTCGTCGCAGCGACCTGCAAGCCCCCACCGGCGACGAGCCGCTGGTGGTACTGGGCGCAGCCAAATTGGGCAACACCCGTCTCATCGACAACCTGGAAGTCTGAAGCTGCCCCGGTCGCCGGAGCTCCTGCGGCCCCAGCAGATCAGGCGGCGCCGATATGGGGTACCAGGCCGGCGGTGGATTGACCCGCCTTGAGCGCCGCCGTAAATGCCAGCATGCGGTCGATGGGCACACGCGAACGCAGACCCATGGCAGGGTCGACATGGATGTCGTACTCGCCGCTGTCATAGCCCGCGCCCAGCGCACGGGCCACCGCCGCCAGCCCATTCATGGCCATCCAGGGGCAATGCGCACAGCTCTTGCAAGTGGCGCTGTTGCCCGCGGTGGGTGCTTCAATGAAGGTCTTGCCGGGGTTCAGAGTGCGCAGCTTGTGCAGCATGCCGTTGTCAGTAGCCACGATGAACTCGGTGGCATCGAGCTCGCGGGCTGCTTTCAAAATAGCCGAGGTCGAGCCCACGGCATCGGCCAGCGCCACCACGTCGGCGGGTGACTCGGGGTGAACCAGCACCTTGGCGCCCGGGTGCTCGCGCATGAGCGCCTCCAGCTCAAACGCCTTGAACTCGTCGTGCAC
>JBJOIT010000077.1:0-8783 GCA_046046915.1 Pseudomonadota bacterium | reverse complement strand
AGCAGGCCCAGCAACGGCTGGACGCCATTCAGCAAATGGAAGAACTGGGCAGCGGCTTTTACCTGGCCATGCATGACCTCGAAATTCGCGGCGCCGGCGAGGTGCTGGGCGAAAACCAGAGCGGCAACATGCTCGAAGTGGGTTTTCAGCTCTACAACGAGATGCTGAGCGAGGCGGTGCGCTGCCTCAAAGCCGGCATCGAGCCAGATCTGTTAAGTCCTCTCAACGTCACAACCGATATCAACCTGCATGCCCCCGCTTTACTGCCCGACGACTACTGCGGCGACGTGCACCTGCGCCTGAGTTTTTACAAAAAACTGGCCACGGCCAAAACCACCGATCAGATTGACAGCTTGCTAGAAGAAATTGTGGACCGATTCGGCAAATTGCCGGCCCAAGCGCAAACGCTCATCGACGTGCACCGCCTGCGCGTATTGGCGCGCCCCTACGGTGTGGTGAAGGTCGATGCCGCACCCGGCGTGATCACCATCACCTTCAGAAAGAACCCACCGGTGGAGCCCATGCGCATCATCGAGATGATTCAGAAAAACAAGCACATCAAGCTGGCCGGCAATGAAAAATTGCGCATCGAACGCCCCCTGCCCGACCCCAAAGACCGAGCACAGATGGTGCGCGATGTGCTTCGGGCATTGGGGCAACCTATTGTGGAGGCATAGCAACCGAAGAAGTCAACGGAAGCACACACCGGTTGTCACCTTCCATAGAACACCCACGAGGTCAACTGAACAAGGCCACTTCTCTGAAACGCGCACCTATGCATTGCGCACTTTGGGTACAGTAGGGGCGCCACTTAGCAGACCAGGTTCTCAAGCTCAAGAGTCTTGGCACCACAACTGGCCCACAGAATTGGCGCGGCATGAATTGTTCATATCTGAAAATAGAAGCAAGAAAAATGAATACTATTTTTGTGAAATCGTTTTTGCTCGCCGTTTTTCTTATATTTCAAATGCTGCTGCCCTCGGGAAGGGCCACAGCAGATCAACCTTCTACCACGACACTTCGGGTACAACTACTCTGGAAGCATCAAGCCCAATTTGCCGGTCTGTATGTGGCACAGGCCAGGAAGTATTTTGAGGCTCAAGGCATTCAGATCGAAATCATCAGTGGCGGGCCCAATATCAATCCGATCACAGAAATTCAAGAAGGCCGGGCAGATATTGCACTCTCTTGGCTTGACAACGCTTGGGAACATTCCAAATCAGGCAAAGAAGTCACTAATATTGCTCAGATATTTAATGGCTCTTCACTCTCTATTATCTGTAGGGCAGATGCGGGCATATACACTGCGAAAGATCTCCAGGATAAAAAAATTGGCGTTTGGAACTTAGGCGACGAACATGTGGTTGCAGAGGTCGTCAGGCGTGTGGGCGTACCAAGAAATGCCGTAAAGCTTGTCGCCCAACAATCGGATGGCGCAGACCTGATTAACAAGGTACTGCCGTGCGTCACGGCCATGGGTTACAACGAGTACTGGAAAATTCTCAAATCAGGTATCCTAGCGACAGACCTCACCATCATCACGCCTGAACAGTTTGGCATCCCTCACATTGAAGATGGCTTGTACGTGCTGTCTGCACGGTTAGGGCAAGCAGACTTTCAGCGTCAGCTTGTGCATTTCCTGTATGCACTAAAAAAAGGATGGGCAGATGCACGTCAAGCGCCTACATTGGCCTTGGAAACTGTTCAACGACTAGACAGCTCGGTCGATCAGGAACATCAAAGACACATGCTCGAAACAGTGCTCACACTGTTGCCGAATGACAATAAATTCGGACTTCTCGACCTGAAGCGTTATGAGGATGCAGTCCAGACCATGATCGGGCATGGCGAGCAAACACCTCAGCCACCTGCCATTTGGACCCATCGCATTTGGAACAGCTTGCATAGCGACCCTGAATTGGCATCTGGCTCACCAGATTCATTGAAATGGAAACTCAGGAGTCAAACCACCTCGACAGTACATTACGTCAAAACGGTTTTCGGATCGGAAATATTTGGATTTGTCGTGTTGATGGGAACCCTCGCATTTGCAGTTTCTGCGACCATACTCGCGATCGATATGGGATACGGATTATGGGGTCGCCTGATTGTGGCGATGGCTTCAAGCATGGGAGGGGGAGCCATACGAGACACGCTCATAGGAAATGAAAGACTACCTTTTTATTTCATGAGTCAGTGGGAGTATCCGGTTGGTATTTTTTTCGTGGTTCTAGCTGCATCGCTACTGATCCGCCGCGGCGGTACTTCTGCTGATATTTTGGTGAGTGCTCGTGTACGGTATTGGTCAGAGCTGATTGGTTTTTCAATTATTGCGGTCAATGGCGCTTATGTGGCCGTGATTGCTCAGTTACCTTGGTATTGGGTACCGTTTTGTGCAGCACTTTCCTGTACTGGGGGAGGTCTATTACAGGACATCATGATGAATAGAGAGCCATCCACATTCCGAGGGCTATTATTTGAAGAAATTGCAATCACAACCGGAATCGCGGTCCTGATTGGATTGCAAATTGCGAACCTGTACGAGCAATCCCCCACGCCGGTATATATGACCACCACCTGCGGCTTTCTTCTTGCTGCAGCGCTTCTGCATTGGGTTACTGTCAAAAAACCCAAATTTCCGGAGTGGATGGGATACTCGCGCCCACCGGCAAGTCCTTAAAAGTTGGACTTTAATTCACACCCTGCATTTTTCCACCTCGAAAATATTTTGGCGCGCATCCAGGCATTGCGCTCGATCATCGCTGACCTGCGCTCACCCGAACTTAAATCCTTATGACCTCTGTTAGCGAATTCGCACCAGGCCTGAACATCCAGGGCTTCACTCCACCCTTGTCCCTGAGCAGCTACAAGCTCATCGCCTTCGACATGGACTCCACCCTCATCAACATCGAGTGTGTGGACGAGATTGCTGACGCCGCGGGCCGCAAGGCCGAGGTAGCCGCCATTACCGAGGCCGCCATGCGTGGCGAGATTGCCGACTACAAAGACAGCCTGCGTCGCCGGGTCGATTTGCTCAAGGGCGTGACCGTGGCCCACATGGCACAGGTGTTGAACGAGCGCCTGCAACTCAACCCAGGTGCGGCTGCGTTGGTGGCAGCCTGCAAGGCCGCTGGCCTGAAGGTTTTGCTGGTGAGCGGAGGCTTCACCTACTTCACTGACCATGTGCGCGATCTGCTGGGCATCGACTACACCCGATCGAACCTGCTGGAGGTGGAGGACGGCGCCCTTACCGGACGGATGGTCGATCAGCCCTGGGGAGACATTTGCGATGGCGCAGAAAAACGCAAGATGCTGCTGGAGACTTGTGCTCTGCTGGGCATCGCCCCCTCGCAGGCGATTGCCATGGGCGACGGCGCCAACGACCTGCCCATGATGGGTGTGGCGGGTTTGTCTGTGGCCTATCACGCCAAACCAAAGGTGCGCGAGCAGGCCATGGTGGCCATCAACGAAGGCGGCTTGGACCGCCTGCTGGAAGTACTGAACTAAAAAAGGCTTCAGCCGCGGGCCAGGTGGCTCTGCACCCAACGGAGGATGTCCGCCTCGCTCATGGCCCCGGGCTGACGCGCCACCTCGCGACCGCCCACAAACAATGCCAAGGTGGGGATGCTGCGAATGTTGTAACGCGCACCCAAAGCCGGTACCGCTTCGGTGTCCAACTTGGCCAAACGCACATGGGGCTCCAGCCGGGCCGCAGCTTTTTCATAGGCAGGGGCCATCATTCGGCATGGGCCGCACCAGGGCGCCCAAAAGTCCACCAGCACCGGAATCTGATTGCGGCTGATGTGCTTGTCAAAACTGGCTTCGTCCAGTGCCACCGGGTGGGCGATAAACAAAGGCTGCTTGCACTGGCCGCAGGTGGGGCTGCTACCCAAGTGTTCCGTGCGTACGCGGTTGGTGGTGTGGCAGTGGGGGCAAACAATGTGTAGGGCATCGGCCATGAAAAATACATGGCGCTGGGGCGCGGAATTTCAAGCCAGCGCATAAGATGGCCCGCTGATAAGACACAACACACCGACTCGCTCATGCCCTTTTCCTCACTAGGCCTCAACTCCACGCTGACACATGCCGCGGAAACGCTGTCCCTGGCAACGCCCACGCCCATACAGCAGGCCGCCATACCGGCGATACTGGCGGGCGCGGATGTGCTGGGGCTGGCCCAGACGGGGTCGGGCAAAACGCTGGCCTATGCCCTGCCCCTGGTGCAAAAAATGCAGCTCGGCCCACACCGGGTGCCGCGCTTAGTGCGTGCCTTGGTGCTGGTGCCAACGCGGGAGCTGGCAACGCAGGTCACAGAGGTGCTGTCGTCAGTGGTGCGCACCCTGCCCCAGGCTTTGAAAGTTTCTGTTGCCTTTGGAGGTGTGTCCATCAACCCTCAGATGATGGCCTTACGTGGTGGCGCCGACATTGTGGTGGCCACGCCTGGGCGCCTGCTCGACCTTGTGCGGCACAACGCCCTGAAGCTGGCCAACGTCAACCTCCTGGTGCTCGACGAAGCGGACCGCCTGCTCGACCTGGGCTTTGCCGATGAGCTGGCAGAGGTGCTTGCCCTACTGCCTAACCAACGTCAAAACCTGTTTTTCTCGGCCACCTTTCCTGATGCCGTGCATGCGCTGGCAGACAAATTGCTCAAAGACCCGGTACGCATCACCATCGAGTCCACTGACATTACCGAGCCTGACATTGAGCAGCGCGCCATCCGGGTGGATGAGAAAAAGCGAAGTACCTTGCTACGTCACTTGATCAAGGCGCATGGCTGGAAACGCGTGCTGGTGTTTGTGGCTACCAAATACGACTCTGAACGGCTGGCCGACAAGCTATATAAGGCGGGTGTCTTTGCCACAGCCTTTCATGGTGACCTGAGTCAGGGCGCCCGCAAAGAGGTGCTGAGTGAGTTCAAGGACGAGCGCTGGGAAGTGCTGGTGACCACCGACCTGGCCGCCCGCGGCATCGACATTGTCAAGCTGCCGGTGGTGGTCAACTTCGATCTGCCCCGTTCGGCGGTGGACTACACCCACCGTATCGGCCGCACCGGCCGCGCAGGCGAAAGTGGCGTGGCTGTCAGCTTTGTGACGGCACAGGCGATAGCTCACTGGCAATTGATCGCCAAGCGCCATTCGCTGACGTTGGCACTTGAAGAGCTGCCTGGTTTTGTGCCCGTCGATCAGCCTGAGATACCAGTGCTGGTGGATACCTGTGGCAACGGCGGCATCAAGGGCAAGCGCCCCAGCAAAAAAGACAAGCTGCGTGCGGCAGCGGCGCTGGCAGCGAACGCGACGGTGGCGACTCAATCAGGCACGAACTGAGCCTCAAACTTCTGGCTGTCGGCCACGAGTTCAAAGGTCACCAGCTGCCCCATCTTGCCGTCTGTCAGACGGCAAGCCGCAAACAGGCTGGATTTGCCCTTGAGATAAAAGCTGGGCAAATCGATCAGTGCATAGGGGTAAGGCACAAACACCTCGTGTTCGAACAGCTCGCGGTGCTGGTTGCGGGGTGAGGGAAACAGCTTGTAGTGGGCTGTTTCAATGGTTTTCTGGGCCATGGCGCTGCTTCAAAGTGCGCGAGCCAGGCGTGCCACGCCTTCTTCGATTTTTTCGATATCGGCTGTGGCAAACGACAGACGCAGGGTGGCCAAATCAGGTTGGGCACAAAAGAACGGTGCACCCGGCACAAAGGCAACACCCTGGTCAATGGCTCGCTTGGCAAATTCGGCCCCATCCGCCACCTTGCCTCCTTGCCCTGTGAGCCGCGCCCAGACAAACAATCCACCCTGTGGCTGGACAAATTCGATGGCATTGCCCAGCTCGCGGCGCAAGGCATTACCCATGGTTTGCGCTCGCTGCGCATAGACCGATCGCACATGACTCAAGGTGGCCGGCATGCGACCCGCCTTCAAATATTGGGCGGCGGTGGCCTGGGCAAAGGTGCTGGTATGCGCATCACTGAACTGCTTGCACATGGTGGCCTTGGCCAACAGCTCGGGCGGCGCAATCATCCAACCCACGCGCAGGCCCGGGCTGAGCACCTTGCTCAGGCTGCCGCAGTGCGCTAGCAAATCACGGCTGCCGGGCACTTGCGAACTCATAGCCAGCAAGCTGGGGGGCGGGGCATCTTTAAAGTACAGATCGCCATAGGGGTCGTCTTCGACGATCAAGGTCTGGTACTGCACGGCCAGCTCAAGCACCCGCTTGCGGCGCTCGGCGCTCAACAAACCACCGCTGGGGTTGCCGAAGGTAGGGATCAGGTACACAAATTTGGGACGGTGTTCGGCCATTAGCCGCTCCAGCTTCGCGGTGTCTACGCCATGGCCATCAATGGGCGCACTGATCAGCTCGGCCCCATAGAGCCGAAAGCATTGAATAGTCGCCAAAAAGGTGGGGCCCTCAACAATCACCTTGTCGCCGGGTGAGATCATGGTCTTGCCCAGCAGGTCCAGCGCCTGCTGGCTACCGGTGGTGACGATCAGGTCATCGGGCCTGACGGCTTCGCAACCCTTGCTGGCCATGAACGCCGCGAGTTGTTCACGCAGCGGGTTGTAGCCCTCGGTGGCGCCGTATTGCAGCGCGGCACCGGGCTCTTGCGCCAAGGCAGCTTGCGAGGCCTCGCGGATGCCATCCACATCGAACATGGCGCTGTCCGGAAAGCCGCCGGCAAAACTAATGATGCCGGGCTTGCCCAGCAGCTTGAACAGCTCGCGGATAGCGGAGGTTTCAACGTTATTCAGGCGGGTAGCGAAGGACAGGGACATGGGCGGCTTCAAGCTCCAGGGAGCAATCTGGGGAACGGATGAAAACTGAGCGAGGCATGATGGTAGCGCCTGCCCGAAGGTCTGAGCGTCACCTGGTGCCAGAATCCACACATGATGAAAAAAGAGCAGATCACGCCGTTTTTTGCCACCCTAAAAGCAGCCAACCCACAACCGACCACCGAGTTGAACTACCACAGCGACTTTGAGCTGCTGGTGGCGGTGCTGCTCAGCGCCCAGGCCACCGATGTGGGTGTCAATAAGGCCACGACCCCACTCTTCAAGGTCGCCAACACCCCGCAGGCGCTGCTGGACCTGGGCCTGGAAGGGCTGGAAAGCTACATCAAGACCATCGGCCTGTATCACAGCAAAGCCAAACACCTGATGGAAACCTGCCGCATGCTGGTGGAGCAGCACGCTGGCCAGGTGCCGCGCACCCGTGAAGCCCTTCAGGCGTTGCCTGGCGTGGGCCGCAAAACGGCCAATGTGGTGCTCAATGTGGCCTACGGTGAGCCGGTCATGGCGGTGGACACACACATCTTCAGGGTGTCCAACCGCACAGGCCTGGCACCGGGCAAAACGCCCACAACGGTGGAAATGAAACTGATGAAGCGCATCCCGCCCGAGTACATGGTCGACGCCCACCACTGGCTGATTTTGCTGGGACGCTATGTTTGCAAGGCGCGTAATCCAGAATGTTGGCAATGTTCGGTCGCGCCCTATTGCGATTTCAAATCCAAGACACCGCCACCGGGTTAAAAGCAAGGGCCTAAAGTGGCAGCGCAACCCACTGCTGGCCCACGGCCTGGATAGTGATGCGGTTCTCGAACACAGCCTCCAGTGCACGATGGGTGAGCGGATCTTCACAGCGCCCCTGGTGCGCAACACTGCCTTCACGCAGGATGAGCAAATTCTGGGCGTGCAGTGCCATGGAAATTTCATGCAGCACGCTGACCACGGTTTTGCCACTCGCCACCAGTGCATGCACCACTGCCAGCCAGTCAGCCTGATGCGGAGGGTCCAGATGGCTCAGCGGCTCGTCCATGAGCAGCACCTCAGCCTCCACCGCCAAGGCACGCGCCAGCAAAACACGTTGCCGCTCGCCACCCGACAGTTCACGCAAGCGCCGTCTGCGCGAGGCCCATGCTTGGGTGGCTCGCAAGGCGCGTTCAACTGCGAGGTGGTCCGCTGCCTGCGACCCCGCAAGCCACGTTTGATGGGGCAAGCGCCCCAACATCACCACCTCCCACACACGAAAGTCGTCGTCGATGGACTCCCCCTGACCCAGCCAGGCCAGCTTTTGTGCCCGTACCCGCGCCGGCATCTCAGCCAAGGCTTGCCCGTACAAGTGCACCTGACCGCGGTAGGGCAAGAGCTGGGCTAGCGCCTTGAGCAGGGTTGACTTGCCCGCACCATTCGGGCCCACGATGCTGGTCCAGCACCCGGACGGCAGGGCAACATCCAGGCCGTGCAGCACCTCCAAACCACCCAGCTTAACTGTCAGCCCATGTGCCACCAAGGCCGATTCGGTTTTCTTCGACCCCTGAGCCTTCATAGCACCGCCCCCGGCCGACCACCACGGTGCATGAGCCACAACAAATAGCCACCCCCAAATAGGGCGGTGAGCACACCGACCGGTAGCTCCTGGGGTGCCATCACACTGCGAGCCACTGTGTCAGCCGCCAGCAACAACACACCGCCCATCAGACCTGACAAACCCGTGAAATACCGATAGGTACAAGGCGCCAGGCGGCGCACCAGGTGCGGCGCAGCCAAACCGACGAAACCGATGAGCCCTGTTTGCGCGACGGCGGTGCCCGTTGCCAGCGCCAGCGCAGCCACTAAGGCCACGCGAGCCTGCTGTACGGGCAAACCCAGACTTGCTGCCGTGGCCTCGCCCAGCGACAGGGCATCCAATAGCGGGCTCAACGTGACGGCCACCGCCAGACAAATTCCTACCGCCAGAGCCATCAGCGCGCAAGCCTGCCAGCCCACAAAGCTGGTGCTACCCAACGAGAAC
>JBJOIT010000076.1:0-9140 GCA_046046915.1 Pseudomonadota bacterium | reverse complement strand
GGGCGCCTGTTCTGGAGTGCGGCAGGGCTGGCGCTGCTGTGGCCTTTGCTGGTGGCCACAGAGTTTCGGCCCTGGGTGTTGCTGGACAGCGAAAGCTTGCGTGTCAGCGCCCAGTTTTTGGGCAGCTTCTGGCCCCTGGCCCACAGCAGCGAATTTTTGGCCATGGTGGCGCATGAGACCTGGCGCACCGTGGCCATGGCCACAGCCGGTGTCACCCTGGGATGGGCGCTGGCCCTGCCATTGACGCTGTTGTCCACACGGGCGCTGTCGGTGTCGGCTTTGTCGGGCCGCATGGCGCGAGGTCCCTTCTGGCTGCGCCAGTCGATACGCTGGCTGCTCATCGTCTTGCGCAGCATTCCCGAGCTGGTGTGGGCGCTGGTGTTTGTGCGCGTGGTAGGCCTGGGGCCGACGGCGGGTGTGCTGGCCATTGCACTTACCTATGGCGGCATGCTGGGCAAGGTCTATGGCGACATTCTGGAAAGCAGCGACACCGGCGCCACCGAGGCCCTGCTGCGCAACGGTGCGGGCCGTTTGCAGGCTTTCTTTTACGGCCTGCTACCGACCAGCGCGGCCGAATTGACCAGCTACACCGTGTACCGCTGGGAGTGTGCCATCCGCTCCTCTGTGGTGTTGGGCCTGGTGGGGGCGGGTGGCCTGGGTCAGCAGCTGGACAGCTCAATGAAGATGTTCAACGGCGGCGAGGTGGCCTGCATGCTGCTGGTGTTTGTGGCGCTGGTGGCCCTGGCCGACCGTGTGAGCGCCGGCCTGCGCAAGGTGCTGGGATGAGCGGCCAGCCATTGACACCGCGCCGCGCCGCGGCAAACCTGCCGTACCGCCTGCCGCCGCCCTTGTTTGATGCCCGCTGCAAGGCCTGTTGGTGGACCGTCTGCCTGCTGGCGCTGGTGGCGTCGAGCTTTGTCTCGCTTGATTTGCAGTGGGCCCAGTTTTTGTCGCTGGAATCTGCCCGCAGCATGGCCCGCTTTCTGGGTGAGTTTTTTCCGCCCGATGTGTCGCCCACCTTTGTACGCAAGGTAGTGCTGGCCACTTGGGAAACCCTGGCCATGTCTGCCCTGGGCACGGTGCTGGCGGCCCTGGGCGGACTGGCCCTGGCCCTGCCTGCCAGCCGTCTGTTTGAGGGCGATGCTGCGCGCGGTCGTGCCGTCACGCGTTGGCTGCTGAACGCCCTGCGCAGCGTGCCAGAGCTGGTCTGGGCCGCGCTTTTGCTCATCTCGGCCGGCCTGGGGCCGTTTGCAGGCACCCTGGGGTTGGCCTTGC
This sequence comes from Pseudomonadota bacterium, assembly GCA_046046915.1. Taxonomy (GTDB): domain Bacteria; phylum Pseudomonadota; class Gammaproteobacteria; order Burkholderiales; family Burkholderiaceae_C; genus JBEEJZ01. The sequence goes on along the minus strand of JBJOIT010000076.1, from coordinate 7,865 downwards.
ACACCACCGGCGTGTTGGGCCGGCTGTTTGCCGAGGCCCTGGAGAACGCACCGCCGGGGCCGGCCGCCGCACTGCGCGTGCAAGGGGTGGGCACTTTGCGGGTGTTTGCCTACGCGCTGCTGCCGCAGGTGCTGCCCCAATTGCTGAGCTACACCCTGTACCGCTGGGAAAACAACATCCGCGCGGCAGCTGTGCTGGGTGTGGTGGGCGCGGGCGGCCTGGGGCAGCTGCTGGCGTTTCACATGGGGCTGTTTCACATGCCCAAAACAGCCACCATTCTGATCGCCATGCTGGTGCTGGTGGGACTGGTGGATGCCCTCAGTTATGGCGCGCGGCGGCTCATGGCACGCTGATGCCCGTGCATCAATGACCAGAACACAATCCACTTTTATGGCCGAGCGCAATAGCCTGCGCCTGGTGGGGCTGGCGGGTTTTGCCAGCATGGCGTCCATGCGCGTGTGCGACCCCATGCTGCTGGTTCTGGGGCAGGAATTTCAGGTCAGCCCCGGCTCGGCCTCGCGCGTGGTGTCGGCATTTGCTGTGGCCTATGGCCTGCTGCAGCTGTTTTACGGCCCTTTGGGCGACCGCTTTGGCAAGTTGCGCGTCATCACTTTCGCTGTAACGGCCTGCGCGCTGTTCAGCGCCCTCACGGCCTTTGCTGCCAACTTGACGCTGTTGATTGCCATGCGCGCCGTGATGGGTGCGGCGGCGGCCGGCATCGTCCCCTTGTCGATGGCGTGGATTGGCGATCAGGTGCCCTACGAGCGGCGGCAGGAAACCCTGGCCCGGCTGATGGGCGCCACCGTCACCGGCATGATGGTGGGGCTGTGGTTTGGGGGCTTTGCAGCCGAGAACTGGGGCTGGCGCACCGCCTTCGCCGTGCTGGCCCTGGTGTTTGCCGTGACGGCCACGCTGCTTTGGCACAAGTTGCGCCATGCGCCTCGGGCCGAGCCCAGCCCACAAGCCCATGCAGGCTATGCCGTCTACTTTTTGGCCACCTGGCAGATGATGCAGCTGGCCCGGGTACGGCGGGTGCTGGCGGTGACGGCGGTGGAGGGCGCGCTGGTGTTTGGCGCGATGGCCTTCATTCCGACCCATCTGCATCAGCAATTTGGCTTCAGCGTGGTGGCCGCCGGTTCGGTGATGATGCTATACGGCGTGGGCGGCCTGCTCTACAGCCAGTTTGCCCGTCGGTGGCTGGCCTGGCTGGGTGAGCGGGGTTTGGTCATCACCGGGGCCAGCGCCATTGTGTGTGGCCTTTTGCTGCTGGCCTGGGGACGCCTGCCGGCCATCGGCATGCTGGGTTGTTTTGCCACCGGTCTGGGCTTTTACATGTTGCACAACACCCTGCAAACCCAGGCCACGCAGATGGCGCCTGCTGCTCGCGGCACCGCCGTGACCTTGTTCGCCTGCTTGCTGTTTTTTGGCCAGTCCACCGGCGTGCTGACCATGGCTTTTAGCGTGGACCGGGGCTGGCTGCCGTATGCCTTTAGCGCCGCCGCCCTGGGTGTTGCCGCATTGGGCTGGGTGGTATCACGGCTGGTGGGCCAGCCGCGCACCACTTAGGCCAGGGGCAGGCGTGGGCCCTTGAAGATGGGTCCCATGTCCCAGCCCTGCACATCGGCCACCGACAGACCCTCGACAAACACATGGCCGCACACACTGGCCGCTTGCGTGGGATAAATGCGTGTGGTGAGGCACAGGCGGTCATTGGCATAGACCTCTAGCACGCTGGCGTCCAGCAAGACCCGCAGTCGCAGGGGCTCGTCGGCGCCCAGCTCCAGGTGGCCAAACAGATCCTGGCGCTTGACGCCAGCGTTGAGCGAGCTGCGAGAGCGCTCGATGGTGAGCCGGCGCGCATCTGGCCAAAAGACGATGCGAGTGGCCTCGCTGTTGTCTTGCGCCGCGCACACGGTGATACCGACTTTTTGCCGATCGATTAGCTCGAAGTTGGCTTCGATGTCGAGGTGCCTGCCTTCAAAACGCTGTAATACCCCGGTGCTGGCGCCTGTGGCTTCGAGCTGCAAAGTCGTCTGGCGTAACTGGGAGACTTCGGCTGCCGGACGCTGGGTAAGCCGGCCACGCGCATCCACGCCCATCTGGCGCGGCACGCTCAAGGCGCCGGCCCAACCGTCAGCATCGACCAGTGCCTGATCCCGTTGCTCGTTGATCCACGACCATTGCAGCGCCCGCCCGTCGGGGGCTAGCATGGTGAGGTGCGCAAAGGCCCCGCCGTCCACGTCCAGCGGGCCATCCCACTCGGGGATGAAACGCTCGTTTTCGAACCGGCCCACAAAGGCGTGAGCCCCGGTGTTTAGCCACACCGACACGGTGAGCACCCATTTGTCGCCCACCGGGAAGAAGTTGGGGCACTCCCACATCACGCCCAGTTGCAGGCTGGGTGAGGTGTACAAGGGCCCGCGATCTTCCCAGCTCAGGCCGTCGGCACTGCGGTAGATCAGGGCCATGCCGCGCTCATGGTGCAGGGACGCGCCCAGCACCATGTACCACCAGCCCTGGTGCTGAAAGACATAGGGGTCACGAAAGTCGTGCACATCCACGCCCTCGGGCGGGGTGACGAGGGTGCGTTCTGGGTGCTTGGTCCAGTGGTGCAGGTCCTGGCTGGTGGCCACGCACTGCACCTGACGCTCGGGCGTGTAGCCGGTGTAATACAGCGTGGGCTGCCCGCCGACCACCGCAAAGCTGCCTGAAAAACATCCCCCGGCGTCATGCCCGGGCGATGGCGCCAGCGCGATGCCTTCGTCTTGCCAGTGCACCAGATCGGCACTGCTGGCATGGCCCCAGTTGATGTCGCCCCACTTGGAGGCGCTCGGGTTGTACTGGTAATAAACGTGATAGCGGCCGCTGTGCCAGCACACCCCGTTGGGGTCGTTGATCCAGTTGGCGGGTGCGGTGAGGTGGTATCGGGGGCGATAGGGGTCTGCGTTGACAGTCGTGGCGGCAGTGTGGGTCGTGGCGGTCATGGATATGAGCAATCCGTTTGTGAGGGGAGCCTGGGGCGGCGCAAGGTGGCCCGCGGGGCCATGTTGGGCATCATTTTCAATCACAACAGGGGCATTGATGGCCTGCTGGCCCATCTTGGACAATGCATTTTTTTGATTAAGCACCCGCTGTTCAACCATGACTTCGCCATCTGCCGGTTTGCCCACCGATCAAGCCCCGATATCTGCCCTGGCCCTGACCATGCCCGTGGCTATGGGCTACATCCCGCTGGGCACCGTGTTTGGTTTTTTGTTTGTGCAAGCCGGGGTTGACGGGTGGCTGGCGGTGCTGGCTAGCGTTTTCGTGTTTGCCGGGGCGGCCCAGTACATGATGATTCCCATGGTGGCCGCGGGCACCTCGGTCAGCACCATTGCATTGGCCACCCTGATCGTTAATTTGCGGCACGTTTTTTATGGCTTATCGTTGCTCAACAAGCTGCCGCAGGGCCGCTTGCAACGTTGGTACCTGGTCTTTGGCCTCACAGACGAAACCTATTCGGTGGTGACCACCATGCCCCAGGGCGAAAACCGAAACAAGATGGTGTGGGTGGCGCTGCTCAATCAGGCCTGGTGGGTGCTGGGCAGTTTGATGGGGGCGGTGATTGGTGCGCAGGCGCAGGTAAAGTTGGCCGGCCTGGACTTTGCGTTAGTGGCTCTGTTTTGCGTGCTGACCGTGGAGCAGTGGCGTGCCAGAACAAGTGGCGCGCCCCTGTGGGTGGCCCTGTCGGCCTATGCCCTGGCTTACCCGGTGTTTCCCCGGCATGCCTTGGTGATCTCGATTGCCCTGTGTGTTGCGGGTGCGGTGGTGCTGCATGTCAGGGGCAGGTCCGCCCAGGAGGTGCAACATGGTTGACAGCGGCTATGTTCTGGGGGTGATCGCCGCCATGGGGGCGGTTACGTTCGCGCTGCGCGCCATGCCATTTGTGGCCGGCCATTGGCTGCAAAAGTACCCCTGGGTCCACAGCCTGGGGCAGTTTTTGCCACTGGCCATCATGACCCTGCTGCTGGTGAACTCGGGCCTGGCCGCCGCCGCTGGGCACGCCTTCGGGCCGTGGCCCGAGTTGCTGGCCATTTCACTCGTCGCCGGGCTGCAGTGGCGTTACAAAAATGCGCTGGTCAGCATACTGGTGGGCACAGCGCTCTATGTGCTGATGCGGAATTTGCATGTGTTGGTGAGCTAGTTCTGGCGCTCAACACTCAGGGCTGTGTCTGTAGCCGGCACCGCGTAGGCTACTTCTCGCGCTTGGCCGGTGCGCGGGATGTCTTTCGTGGCGCTCTTGGTTTCTTGCCCTTGTCATCCTGAGGCACTTGCGGGGCGCCGGGGGGCTGGACTTGATCGGCTACATCCAGGCACTGCAGGGCGTCCACGTAAGACATGAAGCGGTTGAGGTAATCCGGCGAGAGGTCGCGCATCAGGGCCAGGGAGCGCAGCACCAGCATGTGGGAGTTGATGGGCCCGGCGTTCTTCGGGGCCTGGCCCAGCGCCTGATTGAGCTGCTTGTCCACGCTGAGTTGAGACCAGGTTTTTCTGAAGGCTCGCACCGATTTCAGTTCCGACGGACCGTTGTCCGTCTTGTCTGATGGTGTACCCACCTGTGCCATGGACTGTTGTGAGGCGTACCGTGCCAGATGGCCCAAGGCTCCGAGGCGCGACTCTGGCACTTGGGCCGTGTTTTCTTTGGGTTGGTTTTGTGCGCGTGCAAGGCGCTCATCCAATTCCGCGATGCGCTTGGCCAGGGTGGCACCCAAAATACGCTTAACGGCGTCGGATTGGCTTGCCGCGCGGTGTGCCAAGTCCTGCAGGTGATGCCATTGAAGCGGTTCGATCTGCGGTGCGCCCGCCAGGCGCAAGTTAGCCAGCGCCGCGCCCACATCCACCGGCATGGGGGGTTCTGCAGTCGACACATGGTCACGTTCTTGCACCGTCATGGCAGCGTTATTTCGGGTTGCTCACCCTGGGCACGGGCGCCATCTCGACCCGCCGGTTTTGGGCGCGTGAGGCGTCATTGAGGTTGGGCGTGACGGGCTGCTCGGCACCAAAGGCGGCTGCAAACACCATGGACGAGGGCATGCCTTCGTCTATCAGGGTGCGTGTGACCGTCAAGGCCCGCTGCGCTGACAACTCCCAGTTGTCGGCAAACTGGCTGTTGCCCGAGCGGATGGATTGATCGTCGGTAAAGCCGCTCACCATGAGCAGTTCCTCACGGGCGCCCAGATAGGCGCGCAGCGGCGCCACCAGGCCACGCAGTAGCTGTCGGCCTTCGGGCTGCAACTGGTCCGAGTTGGGTGAGAACAAGACCCGCCCGCTGATGCCGATGCGCCCGTTGTTCAGGGTGATGCGCCCCGAGGCCAAAGGAACCGACAAGGCCTTTTCCAGCGACATGCGGCGTTGTTCTTCGGCTTGTCGCTTTTGCACCTCGGCTTGCAGGTGGGTGGCTAGGTCCATCTGCGCCAGGAGCACGCCCACCAGCAAGAGCACAAAGGCCCCCAGCAAGCCCGCCATCAAATCCCCAAAAACCGCCCACACCGGGGCAGTTTGTTCCAGGCCGGCGTCGCTGTCGTCCATCAGGCCGCTCCCTCGCGCAGCGGGGCCTGCTTATTGGGGAGTTGGCGCAATTCCTCAAAAATCTCTTTTTGTGACATCAGGCTCAGGTCGATGATTTCACGCGCCTGGGTCACGTAATAGGCCAGCTGCTCGTCGCTACGGGTCATGGATTTGTCCATAGCGCTTTCGATGCGTTGCAGATGGGTAATGAGCTTATCGTTGGCCTCGCCAAAGGTGCGCACCGCAAAACCCAGGGTGTCGCTCAGGCTGGCAATCTCCACTGCGCTGCTGGTGACCTGGGCCGACACGTCCGCCAGGCGTACCGTCTCTGTTCCCAGCGTTTCTGAGAACTGGCTGCTGGTCTGGGCCAGCGTCACGGAGGACGTGGCCACCAGCGCGTCGATCACCGCGCGTTGCTCTGCCCCGGCGTAATGGATGGCGTCCAGCAGCGTGTTCAGGGTGTCCAGGATGCGGCTGCGCTCTTGCAGCAGTTCGTTGTCTCGTGCGGTGCTGTGGGTGACTTCCTGGCGCAACTTGCTGATGACCTCTGCGGCGGCGCGCGGTGCCTCGGAGGCGGTTTCGATCAGGCGCTGAATGGGGGCTTCCAGCGCCGTACCCAGCGTTGTGAGGTGACTTGCCACTGCGGTCTGCAATTGCCCCAGACGCTCTACAGCCGCATGGCCGCGGGTGGCTTCCTCTTGTCGCCAGGCCCCGAGTTGGTCGCGCAGCAGATGTAGCCATTGGTCCACACGCTCGCCCTGTTGCCGGGTCCAGTCTGCCTCGGCCGCCAAGCGGGTGCGGATCAGCTCCTCGTGGCGCGACGACTGGGTCTCTAGTTGCTTGAGCGCAGTGTCGGTCACCCGCTCGTGCATGCCCTTGGCCTCCAGAGCCACTTGGGCCATGGCAGCCTCGATCAGGGGTTGGATGCTTGCGGCCGCGGCCTGGGCGGTGTTGCCCAGGCTGCTGTGCAAAGAGGCATCCACCGAGCGCGCCAGGTCTTTGTATAGGGTCTGGGTCTCGCTGTGAAAACGGTCCTGGTTGCTGAGCAGTTGGGCGTTCAATTGCTGGCCCATCTGCTGCATCTGCACCATCATGGCGTGCATTTGGCCGACGACCTCAGGCAGCGCTTGTGACTGGCGTTGCAGCGCTTGGAGGGTTTCCTGACGTTGGTGGGCCAGCGAAAACGGGCGCAACACGGTGGCGATCTGGCTGTCTAGCACCTGGGATGCCAGCAGCCTTTCGCGGCGGGCCATTGCCGACATCAAACCCAGCATGGCCGATGTGGCAACCCCGGCGACCGAGGTACCAAACGCCAGCCCCAAGCCCTTGATGGGGGCGGCGAAGGCTGAGCGCATGGCGGCGAGATCGCTGGTGGCCTCCAGGGCAAACACGGTGCCGTTGAGGGTGACGACCATGCCCAAGAAAGTGCCTAGCATGCCCAGCATCACCAACAGTCCTACCAGGTAGGGCGTGAGTGCGGGTCCGGGCAAGCCCATGCGCTCACCCTCGATGCGCAGGCGCACAGGGTTTTGCAGTGAGGCGTGTACCGAGCCCAGCCAGTCGCCCAGGCTTGTGATCCTTTCGGGAATGTGCGCCAGCGCACGCGACAGCGTGGCGGTGGCCAGACGATACCGATGCAGCTCCCATGCACCCACACCATAGACCCCCGCAATGAGGGCCGTCATGGCCAGCGCCAGCACATGCGACCCCCAAAACCCTGCGCCCACCCAAACCAGGGCCAATGCGCCCGCCAACAGGGCGCCCGTAAACAAATGTCTATTCATAAAGTGTGTGTGTTTTGATCTTGAAGCGCTTCGATGAGCCCCAGTGTGGGTTGCAGGCGCAAGTCCAGCTCGGCCAGCAGCACGGTTTGCAGTTCGAGGCAATATCCTGGCCACCAGGCATGTGCCCCTTGTCCGTCCTGTTGCTGGCGCAAGTGCCCAAATCGTTTTTCGAGCAAGGCAGGGATGCTTGCCAGCAATTTGTTCTCTCGCTCAGTCAGGATTTGATCGAAAGCGGCGTCTAGCGCTGAGAGCTGCCTGAGGTTGGGGCTGGTTTGGGCAAGGATCTCCCTCACCTGGGTGCGCAAGGTGCGCACGCCCAACGCCATGTCTTGTTGCTGCGCTGCATGAAAGCGGCGATAGGGCGCGTAGGCTGTGGCAAGGTCGGCAGCCTCGTCCCAGCCCGGCGGGGGCAGTTTGAAGCGTGACCTGCCAGCGCTGGGCAAAAAGCTTTGAGTGATGGCGAGTTCCAGCCTGTCTTTGGCCCGGGCGTAGGCCTTGCCTACGCTCGCGGGGCTGGGGGCGTCGGTCGAGGCG
>JBJOIT010000075.1:0-9396 GCA_046046915.1 Pseudomonadota bacterium | reverse complement strand
CACCAATTTGGAAGCCTCCCGCCCCAGCAAACCCAGCACTTGGCGCCACCATGCTGGGGCCACCTCAGCCACCGGCACGGTCGACTCAGCTGCAAGCGAGTGCGCCGAAGCCACCGCGTTTGCCAATGGCAGGTCGTCCACCAAGCGAACCAGCTCGTCCAGCTTGACGAGCAGCGCCGGCGTATCCGACAAAGTGGTGGCTTTGATGCGAGCCACATCGCGCGCCAAGGCACGCTGGATCGACGTCAGGCGCGGCTGTGCTGCGCGTGTCACGCGTTGCTCGGCGGTCGTCAGTGCAGCCAACAGCGGCTGCACGCTGCCCGTGAGCTGGGCCTGCTGCTGCGCCAAGCGAATGGCTGATTCGATGTCGACCACGAGATTTTCATCGCGTGATCGGGACAGGCTTTGCATCAGCTCCTCGAGCTGATTGCGTTGCAAGGCAACCTCACTCAGTCGGGCTTCCGTGATGGCCAAGCGTGCCGACGACTCCTGAGCCAGCGCCATGGCCTCTCGGGCGACGGCTCGGGCTTCAACAGACTGCGCGCCAGCGTCGGCACTTTGGCGAGCCAGCTGCTCCTGTATGGCACCCAAACGCATCCAAAGTTGCGCCGTGGCGATCACCGCCGCCAAAACCAGTACCGAGAGCAAGCCGAACAAAAGCTTGGAGGGGGCCCAGGCGCGAGCAGTACGGCTCTCAAGCTCAGACGGTCCGGACTCGGCAGTAGCAGGCGATGGAGAGTCGGTGATGGCGCCGGTCATGATGGCAGGGATTCTATCGACGCGATCACTTCATCCAGCATCGGGCGCACCACTTTGACCCAGCCGAATCCGGCCTGCCTGGCTGCTTTTTCGATGCGAGGGTGACTGGCGAGAGCACGCGCGGCAGACCAGTCCTGCCCCGGCAGGATGCGCTGCAAATTTGCAAGCGCTTGCGAGCTGCTGAACAACCAAACAGAGCCATCCGTGGCGGACTGACGAGCCACGGCCGTTTGGGTCGCATCCCATGCCGGTGCGGCCCGCACATAACTCACCACAAAGTCTACCGCCACGCCCGCCATCACCAAGCGCTGGGCAAGCCAATCCCGCCCCACACCCTGACCAAGTGTGTTTTTTACATCGCTGTTGTTTACTGGCGCTTCGGCACCTCGAACAATCAACACGCGGGCACCCGGTCTGACATGTGACTCAACGACCGCCCATAAGGCCTCCGAGTCGTATTGGCCAGCATCGGCGGGAGGCGTATCGACACGGCCCAATGGCACACCCGCAGCGAGCAAGGCACGGCGAGTGCCGGGCCCGGTGGCCCAACATCGAGGTGCGCCAGCCCGCCCATCAAACAACGATAGAGCGGATGCAGGTCGCGCTGTCCAAAATCCCTGCACCGCCGCGGCGCTGACAAACATCACCGCCTGGTAGGTATTTGCACTGTCCTGTAGGTCCTGCCAGGCTGCTCGCAAGACTGAGGCATCGGGTGCACCACCGATGTGTATCAAGGGTAGATGTTGCACATCCCAACCTTGGGCGGCCAGGGCCTTCAACCAGGCCTGGGCCTCGCGCTCCGGCCTGGTCACGACGACCCGCTTCATGCTTGTTTGACGGCCTGCATCAGCACCAGGGCGCTCGCATCTTTCACGGCACAGATTTGCCACCGCTGGCACCGCCAGCATAGAGCTGAGAGGCCACAGACTCGCCCATGGCTGCAGCCTGCTCCAGGCTGGTCAAGGCCAGGCTGGACCGTGCAAGAACCAAGGGCTTGTAGACGGGTGGCGCGGGCGACACCGTCTCTTCCGGCTCGGGCACTTCACCCCACGCAGCGCGCAAGTCCAGTGCATCCTCCGCCCAGACCGCATGCGCCGCCAGTGGCATGGAGCAGCTGCCGCCCATGGCTCGGCTCACAGCGCGCTCAGCAGCGACGGCAGTCCAGGTTGGGGCATGGCACAGCGGCGCCAGCGCCTCCAAAAGATCATGGCGATCCGAACGGATTTCGATACCCAGAGCCCCCTGCCCGGCTGCCGGGAGCATCTCTGAGGTGGGAAACACATAACGTATGCGTTCCTCCAAGCCCAGGCGCTTCAAGCCCGCCGCCGCCAGCACGATGGCGTCAAACTGCCCTTCGTCGAGCTTGCGCAGGCGCGTGTCCAGGTTGCCCCGCAGTGGCTCTATGCGTACATCGGACCGACCAGCGGACTGAAGCAAAGCACGCAGCAGGACCACACGGCGCAGACTGGAAGTGCCCACCACACCACCTTGGGGCAGATCACGCCAGTGCGCGCACCGGGTCGATACCCAGGCATCCCGGGGGTCTTCGCGCTCCATCACACAGGCCAGGCTGAAACCATCTGGTATCTCCATGGGCACATCCTTGAGGGAATGGACAGCCAGGTCGGCGCGACGTTCTTCCAGCGCCACCTCCAGTTCCTTCACAAAAAGCCCTTTGCCGCCCACCTTGCTCAGGCTGCGGTCCAGGATCTGATCCCCACGGGTCGTCATGCCCAAGAGCGTGACCTGGTGGCCAAGCTTCTCAAGCAAGGCCTTGACGTGCTCGGCCTGCCAGAGGGCCAATCGACTCTCGCGAGTGGCAATAACAATTGAGAGACCCAAGGAACGGGGGGTTAAAAGCTGTGACATTGGCGCCTTAAAACTTGGGGCTGACTGGTAACCCCTAGGTAATTCTCGAGGGACTTTTCGTGCGGCGGAGATGCTAGCATGCGTCTTGCTTGTCAGCTGCCAACCGAGTCGGCATTTACCGCTTTCACCCACACCATGAAATCATCGTCCAAGCCTGAGCGCAGCGAAGCATCGCCCGCGCTGACCTCCGCAACAGCATCCACACCAGCCTCGCGCAAAAAGACAACCGTTGAGCGCCCAATTGCCAAAGCCAAGGAAAACGAGCGGCCCCTCGTCGAAGACATACGCCTGCTCGGCCGCATCTTGGGGGATGTGATCCGCGAGCAGGATGGCGTCGAAGCGTTTGAATTGATCGAACAGGTACGTCAGTTATCGGTAGCCTTTCGGCGGGATGCCGACCACGAAGCTGACAAGGCACTCAAAAAGTTGCTCAAAGGTTTGAGCAATGACCAGACCGTGAGTGTGATCCGCGCCTTCACCTACTTCAGCCACCTGGCTAACCTAGCCGAAGACCGCCACCACATCCGCCGTCGCGCCATTCACGAGCGCGCGGGAGAAACCCAGGAGGGCAGCATCGAAGTGGCCCTCTCGCGCCTGCGTTGGGCCGGCATTTCCCCTCAAACCATTTCGAGCACCCTGGCCAAGGCTTATGTCGCACCCGTGCTGACAGCTCACCCCACAGAAGTTCAGCGCAAGAGCATTCTGGATGCCGAGCGTGACATCGCCAAACTGCTGACCGCACGTGACGAAATCAAGCTGCGGGCGGGCACCATCGATGCCCGCAAGGATGCGCTGACGCCCCGGGAACTGGCAAGCAACGAAGCGCAGATTCAGGCCCGCGTGACACAGCTGTGGCAAACACGGCTTCTGCGGTTCACCAAGCTGACCGTGGCCGATGAAATTGAAAATGCACTGAGCTACTACGAATCGACCTTTTTGCGCGAGATTCCCGGCCTCTATGCCAATCTGGAGCGTGAGCTGGGCAACCTACCGGTGCACAGCTTTCTGCGCATGGGCCACTGGATTGGCGGCGACCGTGACGGCAACCCCAATGTGAGTGCACAAACCCTGGAATACGCGTTGCGACGCCAGGCGGACGTAGCCTTGCGCCACTACCTCACTGAAGTGCATTACCTCGGCAGCGAGTTGTCCATGTCAGGCATCTTGGTGAAGTTTTCGCCAGATATGCAGGCGCTGGCCAACAGCTCTCCGGACGCCAATGCCCACCGGCAAGACGAACCCTATCGCCGGGCCCTGACCGGCATCTACTCGCGTCTGGCGGCGACCTTGAAAGAACTGACCGGTGGCGATGCAGCCCGCCACGCCGTTGCCCCCCAAAACCCTTATCGTCGCGCCGAAGACTTTTGCGCCGATCTGCGCACCATTGAAGCCTCGCTGATGTCCCACCACGGTGGGGCCCTGGCCACGCAACGTCTGCATCCCTTGATTCGCGCCGTGGAGGTGTTCGGATTCCACCTGGCCACCGTCGACCTGCGCCAAAGCTCAGACAAACACGAGGAAGTCGTTGCCGAGCTTCTGAAAACGGCGCGCCTGGAGCCTGCCTACGCCAGCCTGGACGAAAGGGCCAAACGCACACTGCTGCTTAGGCTCTTGAACGACGCTCGCGGCCTGCGCGTGATGGGCCATGCGTACTCCGGCCACACCAACGGTGAGCTCGCCATCTTTGAAAAAGCGCGCGAGATGTTGGATCGTTTTGGTCGACAGGCCATACGCCACTACATCATCAGCCACACCGAAACTGTGAGCGACTTGCTGGAAGTGCTGTTGCTGCAAAAGGAAACCGGGCTGATGCACGGCACCCTGAGTGCTGATGAACAAGCCACTTGCGACTTGATAGTGGTGCCCCTCTTCGAGACCATCGAAGACCTGCGCAACGCCTCGCCGATCATGCGAGACTTTTACGCATTGCCTGGCATCACGGCCCTGGTACAACGCTCAGGCGCCGAGCAGGACATCATGCTGGGCTACTCCGACAGCAACAAGGATGGCGGTATCTTCACCAGCAACTGGGAGTTGTATCGTGCCGAAATTGCCTTGGTTGATCTGTTTGATGACCTCGCAGTACAAATCAACAAGGCCGCGACGGCCCTCCCCGGGCAGCAGGATCACCCTCTGGGCCGAGCCATTCAGCTCCGCATGTTTCATGGTCGCGGTGGCACCGTGGGCCGTGGCGGTGGCCCCAGCTACCAGGCCATCCTGGCGCAGCCCCCTGGCACGGTGCGCGGACAAATCCGTCTGACCGAGCAGGGCGAGGTGATCGGCTCCAAATACGCCAATCCTGAAATTGGTCGGCGTAACCTGGAAACCCTGGTGGCGGCCACGCTGGAGGCCACCCTGCTCCAGCCCACCAAAACAGCACCCAACGAATTTTTGGGTGCCGCCGCAACCTTGTCGCAAGCCAGCATGGATGCCTACCGTGCACTGGTGTACGAAACCACTGGCTTCACTGAGTACTTCTTCAGCTCAACGCCCATCCGCGAAATTGCCGAGCTCAACATCGGTTCGCGTCCGGCATCACGCAAAGCCAACCAGAAAATCGAGGACCTGCGTGCGATTCCTTGGGGCTTCAGCTGGGGCCAGTGCCGCCTGACGCTGCCAGGCTGGTTCGGATTTGGCTCGGCCATCGAAAACTTTCTCAACTGCAACGGTGCTTCTGGGAAAAAAGCCAACCTGGCCTTGCTGCAGAAAATGTATCGTCAGTGGCCGTTCTTCAAGACCTTGCTGTCCAACATGGACATGGTCATGGCCAAGAGCGACCTGGCCCTGGCCTCACGCTACGCCGAACTGGTGAGCGACGCACGCTTGCGCAAGAAGATCTTCACCGCCATCGAGTCCGAGTGGCACCGCACCGCTGATGCACTAGCCATGGTGACAGGCGACAAGCAACGTCTGGCCAACAATGCCGCCCTGCAGCGATCCATCCGCCATCGCTTTCCGTACATCGACCCCCTGCATCATTTGCAGGTGGAGCTGGTACGCCGTTATCGCGAGGGCAAGGCGGACGAGCGCGTGCAGCGCGGCATCCACATTTCCATCAACGGGATTGCGGCGGGGCTGCGCAACACCGGCTGATGCTGGCGGCCCCGGGGTCGGGGCATTTACAACGAAACCAGCTCGCGCACCGCAGCGAGCTGGCGTCGAGACACGGACAATCGGTCCTCGACGCCCTCCAGACGCACAGCCCAGCCTTCCCCTTCTTCTGGGTCAAAAAACTTTTCCAAGGCCCGGATCCGGTGGCGGGCCACCAAGGCGTTGCGGTGGATACGCAGGAACCGTTGACTGAACTTTTCCTCCATTTCTAGGAGGGAGCCGTCCCAGATCAGACTCTGGGTCGAGGTGCGCACAGTCACATATTTCAGTTCAGCTTTCAGATAAACCACCTCATCCAGTGGCACTCGCAGTGTGCGCATGCGGTCATGGATCACGAGCACGGGCTGGTCTGCACTGTGTCCCACTGACGGCACAGCAGTGCTACGCCTCACTTTCTGGAATGCCTGCTGCAGCCTTTCCAACCTCACAGGCTTGGTCAGATAGTCGACTGCATCCACCTCAAAGGCCTCTACCCCATGTTCGGCGTGGGCGGTGACAAACACGACCGCCGGCGCTGTTGCCATCGTCCGGAGCTGAGCAGCAAGTATCAGCCCACTGGCTCCGGGCATGTGAATGTCGAGCATCAGCACATCAAAACCCTCCCGGCTCAACATATCGATGGCCTGCACCGCGTTGGCAGCCTCCCCCGCAACATAGGCCACAGACTCACCGCAGTCGCCAATCAAGGTTCGCAGGCGAGCGCGAGCCAAAGACTCGTCGTCAACGATCAACACACGCAAGCTCATGCTGGTACCTCGATCCTGACCTGGAATTCATCTCCTCTTTGACCGCATCTAAACTGGCCCTGCACGTCGTGCAGGAGTGACAAACGCTCGCGCACATTGGCCAGGGCCAGACCATGGCCGGGCGTGCCCGCGCCAGCTGGCAGGGTGTTGACGACCTTGATGACCACGGTTGAGCCCCGCCGTTGCGTCGAGATATAAAGGTTTGCGCCGCTGGCGCTAGGTTCCACGCCATGGCGCACAGCGTTTTCCACCAGCGGCTGCAACAGCAATGGCGGCAAGCGCGCAGGATTCGCCGCCATATCAATCGACCAGTCCACCTGCAATCGATCGCCAAAGCGAACTTTTTCTATGTCCAGATAACGACGCGCCAACAGCAGCTCGTCTTCTAGGCTGACGGAATTTCCTCGCTCGGCAAGAGCTTGTCGGAACAACTCACTCAGGTCCTCCAGCACCGCCTCAGCACGCGCCGGCTCGGCCCGAACCAAGGCAATGGCACTGTTGAGCGCGTTGAACAAAAAATGCGGCCGGATACGCGATTGAAGCTCAGACAGTCGGGCTGCCGCAGTGGCCGGCGCCGTCGCCTTGGCGCGCAGAACCAGCACCCACATGAGCGCAGCCGCCAGTGCTGCCCCCAAAAAACTGCTGGCAACCCAAGGCGCCGACGGAGCCAATCCGACCCACACCAGAACAGCACAGCCATAGGCCCCCGCCAAAGCTCCCAATGCCATGCCAGCAGCGATCTGCAGGGCGATAGGCTGACGGCCCAGAACTCGTTTCAGGCTACAGGCGGCGAGCAGCCAGGCCAGGGTGGCCGGCAGGGAGCTGCCAGCCTGCACAGCCAGAAGGTTGATCCAATCCCATACATGGGCGCTCACGAACATGGCACCGATCGCCATCACAGCCTGTACGACCAACACTGCCCTCAGCACAACACCCACATGGCAGGCATCTAGTACCCATGTCTGTCCCGGCCGTGCAACATCCGGCCTAGGCGCCGACGTTTCCGGGAAGGTCGATAAAATTTGAGAGTCCTTCATTCAGGTTCCGCCATATATCGGCCGGATTATTGCCCCACATGTCTCAAAACCAACTCGACAAAAAATCCCAGGCGTGGTCGGCGCTCTTTTCAGAACCCATGAGTGATCTGGTCAAACGCTACACAGCCAGCGTGTTTTTTGACAAACGCTTGTGGCAGGCAGATATCAACGGCAGTCTGGCACATGCTGAAATGCTCGCGGCCCAAGGCATTATTTCTGCCCAGGACCACGCGTCCATTCAAAGCGGCATGGCCCAGATTCAGGCCGACATCGAATCAGGCAAGTTTGAGTGGCAGCTCGATCTGGAGGATGTGCACCTCAACATCGAAGCCCGCCTCACGCAACTGGTAGGCGACGCCGGCAAGCGACTGCACACCGGTCGCAGCCGCAATGATCAGGTGGCCACCGACGTGCGCCTGTGGTTGCGTGACGAGACGGACCTGATCATCGACCTGCTGAACGACCTGCAAAAGTCCCTGGTTGAGGTCGCCGCGAAAAACGTCGAGGTGATCCTGCCCGGTTTCACCCACTTGCAAGTGGCCCAACCCGTGAGCTTTGCCCACCACCTGCTGGCTTACGTGGAAATGTTTGCCCGAGATGCCGAGCGCATGGGCGATGTACGCCGTCGCACCAATCGCCTGCCCTTGGGGTCTGCCGCACTGGCCGGCACCACGTACCCGCTGGATCGGGAGCGGGTGGCCCACACACTGGGCATGGTGGATGAGCAAGGACAAGCCCAGGTTTGCCAGAACAGCCTGGACGCGGTGAGTGACCGCGACTTCGCCATCGAATTCACTGCTGCCGCCAGCTTGTGCATGGTGCACATCAGCCGATTCAGCGAGGAGCTGATTCTGTGGATGAGCCAGAACTTTGGCTTTGTGAAAATTGCCGACCGCTTCACCACCGGCAGTTCCATCATGCCGCAGAAAAAGAATCCGGACGTGCCGGAACTGGCTCGCGGCAAGACCGGCCGGGTAGTGGGTCACCTGATGGGGCTGATCACCCTGATGAAAGGCCAACCCTTGGCCTACAACAAGGACAACCAGGAAGACAAGGAACCGCTGTTTGACACGGTCGACACCTTGAAGGACACCTTGCGCATCTTCTGCGAGATGGTGGGCGGCCAACTCAATCCCGCCACTGGGCAGAAGGAAGGCGGCATCACAGTGAACGCTGAAGCGATGGAGTCCGCCGTGCAAAAGGGCTACGCCACCGCCACCGATCTGGCTGACTACCTGGTTAAAAAGGGTTTGCCGTTTAGGGATGCCCATGAGGTGGTTGCCCATGCTGTCAAGACAGCCCAGGCCACGGGTAAGGATCTTTCAGAGCTGCCACTCTCTACCTTGCAACAGTTCAACCCAGGCATCGAAGCTGACGTGTTCGAACCCCTGAGCCTGCGTGGCAGCCTGAATGCACGCAACACCCTGGGTGGTACCGCACCGGCTCAAGTGCGCCAGCAGATTGCGCGTCACCAAGCCCGCCTAGCCTAACCCCCCCTTTATTTTTCAGGACCTCATCATGGAAACCACGACGCCAGCGTTGGAACTGACAGACTCGTTGCTCACCGGCGACACCCGAATGGACCACACCCATCAGGAATTCACGGACCTGCTCAATCAGCTGCTGGCTACACCGCAAGACGAACAGCTACCGCCCTATAAGGCCTTTTTAGACCATACCAAAGAGCACTTTGCACAAGAGGAGCGTTGGATGCTGGCTACCGGCTTCGCTGCCGACAACTGCCACGCGGAGCACCACGCCATGATTCTGGAAACCATGGGTGTCATCGAGCAACATTACCTGGGTGGCGACCCCGCCATCATCACCCGCATGGCTGAAGCGCTGGCCGAGTGGTTCCCCGGGCACGCTGCCAG
>JBJOIT010000074.1:0-9847 GCA_046046915.1 Pseudomonadota bacterium | reverse complement strand
AGATCTAAGTTTCCTTTGACATCGACGCCAACGGCATCCTGCACGTGGGCGCTAAAGACAAGGGCACCGGCAAGGAAAACAAGATCACCATCAAGGCCAACACCGGTCTGTCGGAAGACGAAATTCAGCAAATGGTGAAAGATGCTGAACTCAACGCTGCCGACGACAAGAAGAAGGTTGAACTGGTGCAGACCAAGAACCAGGCCGATGCCAGCGTGCACAGCGTACGTAAAAGCCTGACCGAGTACGGCGACAAGCTCGATGCCGGCGAAAAGGAAAAAATCGAAGCTGCGATCAAGTCTCTGGAAGACGCCCTGAAGGGTGACGACAAGGCCGACATCGAAGCCAAAAGCACTGCCCTGATGGAAGCCAGTCAGAAGCTGGGCGAAAAGATGTACGCCGACATGCAGGCCCAGCAAGGCGCAGATGCTGCCGGTGCCGCAGCAGGCGCTGGCCAAGCCGGCCAAGGTGCTTCACAGGCTGCCGCCGACGACAATGTGGTGGACGCCGAGGTCAAGGAAGTCAAGAAAGACTGATTGCGCGCACCCCGCGTGCCCGCCGCACGCCGCGTCTGAGATTCACCCGAATCGCCGACGCGGCGTTTTGCGTCAAGAAGCTGCATGATCCAGAGACCCTAAAGGGCTGCTAACAATGGCAAAAAGAGATTTTTACGAAGTTTTGGGCGTGCCCAAAAACGCCTCGGACGACGAAATCAAGAAGGCTTATCGCAAGCTGGCGATGAAGCATCACCCCGACCGCAACCAGGGCGATGCTGCCAAGGCGGCCGAGGAAAAGTTCAAAGAGGCCAAAGAAGCCTACGAGATGCTCTCGGACGCACAAAAACGTGCGGCCTACGACCAATACGGCCATGCCGGCGTCGACCCCAATATGCGCGGCGGTGCAGGTGGCGAGGGCTATGGCGGCTTTGCCGAAGCCTTCGGCGACATTTTTGGCGACATGTTCAACCAGCGCGGCGGGCGCAATGGCGGCGGCCGTCAGGTGTTCCGGGGTGGCGATCTCAGCTACGCCATGGAAATCACCCTGGAAGAAGCCGCCAGCGGTAAGGATGCACAAATTCGCATCCCCAGCTGGGAAAACTGCGACACATGCCGCGGCACCGGTGCCAAGCCCGGCACCTCAGCCAAGACCTGTGGCACCTGCAGCGGCTCGGGCGCGGTGCAAATGCGCCAGGGTTTCTTCAGCGTGCAGCAAACCTGCCCCACCTGCCGTGGGTCCGGCAAGGTCATTCCGGAACCCTGCACCGCCTGCCAGGGCCAGGGCAAGCTGAAAAAGCAAAAAACCCTCGAAGTGAAAATTCCTGCCGGCATCGACGGTGGCATGCGCATCCGCAGCACTGGCAACGGCGAACCCGGCACCAATGGCGGCCCCCCCGGCGACCTGTACATCGAAATCCGCCTCAAGAAGCACGACATCTTTGAGCGCGATGGCGACGACATCCACTGCACGGTACCTATCAACCTGATCACCGCGTGCCTAGGTGGCGAGATCGAGGTGCCCACCTTGTCGGGCAAGGCAGCCATCGACATCCCAGAAGGCACCCAAACCGGCAAGCAGTTCCGTCTGCGCGGCAAAGGCATCAAGGGGGTGCGCGCCAGCTACCCCGGCGACCTGTACTGCCACATCATGGTGGAAACGCCTGTCAAGCTCACCGAGCACCAACGCAAGCTGCTGCGCGAGCTGGAAGAATCCCTCAAAAAAGGCGGCGGCAAGCATTCGCCCAGTGGCGACTCCTGGACGGACCGATTGAAGAGCTTCTTTAGCTAAGGCGAAACGGTCCGCGTAGGCGGACTCTGGTCACAAGGCACTGGTCGCATGACCGGTGCCTTTTTTGTTGGCACGGCTTGCAATCGCATCAACAGCCAAGCGGCTTTTCAGCGTCTGAGATCAGTGTCTGAGATGTGGCAGGTTTATACTTCGTCTAAACAAGGAGGTCACCATGGCTGAAGCCATACTGTCCGTCAAACACTGGGGTAACAATTTGGGTGTGCGTTTGCCCCAAGCTGTGGCGCGCGAGGCCCATTTGCATGCTGACCAGCAGGTGCGCGTGTCTGTGGAGGCTGGGCGGGTCGTGATTGAGCCTTTGCCTGTGGCGGAACTTTCCTTGGAGGACCGCCTCAAGCGTTTCAACCCTGAACGTCACGGTGGCGAGGTCATGGCCGCTGCGCCTGTCGGTGTCGAGAAGTGGTAACCCGCCGCAATCCGGTGGCGTGGGTGCCAGATCGACAGGACATCATCTGGATAGATTGCAACCCGCAGGCCGGCAAAGAGATGCGCGACATCCACCCGTTCCTGGTGTTGTCACCCCGCAGCTTTAATGACCGGACCTCCCTGGTGATTGGACTGCCCATGACCACTGCCGATTACAACGCCGACAACCCATTTGCGGTTGCAGCTGGGCTGGCTGGTGGAGCAAAGACTGGTGAAACGAGCTATGTGCTGTGCCATCAGCCCAAGTCTTTCGACTGGCGTGCTCGACAAGCCAGCACACACCCGATGAAGCACATCAACAACACAGCATTTGCGCAAGTGCGCTCCCTGCTCAATCAAATCATTACGCTGGCCTGAGCCCCCTATTTCTCTCCCGGCCTTGGCGCCAATGTCACTGGCAAAGCATCTTGCTGGGGTCACTTTGGGACAGGTTGGCGGGGTCTAGGCAGGCCGCTATCTGCTGCCCCAGCCCTTTACCGGAGTACCTGAAACAGGTTGTTGAAGTCGTCTGTCCAGACCTTCAACCCAGGTATCGACTCAGGTGCCATCTGCGCCCGGGTGAAAGCCGGTTGTTTGAGCAGCGTCTTGCTGCGGGTCACCAGCACCCAATCCGTGTCGCGCTGTGCTGGGCGATCGGGCTCATCGTGAATCAGTGCAAATTCGAGCCCCATGGACTCGGCTATTTTCGCCACCACTGGCGGTAGATTCAAAAACCTGTTGGTCAGGTGAAAGGCCACCACCCCTTCGGGCTTGGTGTGCCGCAGGTAGACCTCCATCGCCTGACGGGTCATCAGGTGCACGGGTACCGCATCGCCCGAGAAAGCATCCACTGCCAGCACATCAAACGCCTGTGGCTCTTCACGCTCCATCGAGAGGCGGGCATCACCTAAAACCATGTCAATCTTCGCTTCCGACTGGGACAGGAAAGAGAACTCGTTCTTGGCGACATCGACGACGGCAGGATCCAGCTCATACATGCGATAGGTATCGCCCTTTTTGCCATAGGTGGCTAAAGTACCCGCGCCCAGCCCAATGACGCCGACCTTTTTTTCTGATGTGGGTGTATGGGCAATGGCCAGCCCGACGCCCGAGGTCTGACCGTAATAGGAGGTGGGTTCACGGCTGCGGGTCGGGTCCAAAAACTGCTCACCATGCTTGACGCTGCCGTGAAAGAGCTGGCGCCGATTGTTGTGGGGGTCGGCTTGAACCCAGTCAAACGTGAGCAGGGTGCCATAAAAGTTACGGTCTATGTAGCGACTGCCCTCAAAATCATCCTGTACTTGCAGCGCAAAAAAGTAACCGCAAAACACGCCTACTGCTATTGCCGCCACGCGCTGACCTTTGGTGCGTACCAGCCATAGCGCCAACAATGCCGTCAGCATGAAACCGATGCCCAATTCGTAGTAGGCGGGTAGCACACGAGGCGCGATCAGGCCCACGATGATGCCGCCTGCTGCGCCGCCCAAAGAAACCATCAAATAAAAGCGGGTGAGGTAGTGAGCCTCGGGCCGCAGGGCCGCCAATTCACCATGAAAAAACATGCACAGGGCAAACAGGGTGGTGATGTACAGCGGAATGGCTACCGTGATGTCGCCGCCCAGGCGGCCATCGGTCAGACCATAGGCGCACGCCATCATCAACACCGCAGTCGCGGGTCTGAACCAGGTGGGACGGTACCAGCGGTCACTCTCAAAGCACAGTACAAACGTCAGCAGATACAGCGTGAGCGGAAGCAGCCACAGAAACGGAATGGCAGCGACGTTCTGGGTGATGTGGCTGGTAACCGCCAGCAGCATCCATGAGCCCAGCCCAGATGCCGCCAACCAGATGAGGTAGCTGGACAGTGCGGGGGGTGGCAAGACCTTGGCCTGTTGCGGTGCCGGGGTTCCCGTTGGCGGGAACTCGATGGGGGCGTGACTGTGGCGCGAGAAATAGACACCTGCCATCACACACAGTAGCGCGAACACCACGTAAGCGGCAGACCATCCGTAGGCCTGCATCAACAAGGTGGTGTCCCGCTCAATCAGGAAGGGATACGACAGTAGCGCGATCATCGACGCCAAGTTAGACAGCGAGAAATAGCGATACACACTGGCACTCACGACCGTGCGCGCCACCCACGACTGCACCAATGGCCCCGTGGTCGACAGCATGAAATAAGGAAGGCCTACCGTGCTGACCAGCAAGGCCAGAATGCGAAAAAAGGGGTCTTCATCACCCTGCGGCTTCCAGCCCGGGTTGGCTACGATCGGCAGAAAGTACAGACTGGCTGCTAGCAATGCAAGGTGCAGTGCCACTTGCATCTTGGGCTTTAGCCTGCGCGTGGTCCAGTCTGCATAGCCATAACCGGCCAGCAGCACCAGCTGAAAAAAGACCATGCAGGTGGCCCAGACCGAGGCCGAGCCGCCAAACCAGGGCAATATCTGCTTGGCGATGATGGGCTGAACCAGAAACAGCGAAAAAGCACTGGTGAACACAGTGCCGGCGAAAAGAAGCGTAGACAGCATGAATCTGACCCTTACCCGATACGGGCTCTTGTAATGGTCTGAATTGTAGGTAGGTCATTCAAGCTGTCCGCAGAAATGGACGCGGGTTCCGAGAATCTGCTCAACGAGCATGAAACACATTTGGGCTGCGGCTGTGTCGGTGCGTGCAGGCAAGGCCTGAGCCCATGACAGAGCTCCAATCCCAAAGGCATTGATCAAAAGACAGTATCTTTGATGATGGTCAACCTGAATTAGCACAAAAATTATCATCATTTGATGCCAAAATAAATGCTTAACCTAGGAGTTGCCGCATGAGAACCACCATTGCTCTCGACGATGATTTGATCGCCAAGGCAGAATCCTTGACTGGCTTGTCTGAAAAGGCTGCGCTGGTGCGCGAGGCATTGCGCGCCTTGATTCAACGCGAAAGCGCCAAGCGGCTGGCTTTGCTGGGTGGTACCGAGCCCCAGCTGCAAGCGATTCCAAGGCGCCAATCGGAACCCAGGTGATTCTTGTCGACACCTCCGTCTGGATTGATCACCTGAGGCGGGGTGACGAGCAACTCTCCGCCCTTTTGACTGCCGGACAGGTCTTGGCTCACCCCTTCATCACCGGTGAATTGGCCCTGGGCAGTCTTGCCAATCGCACTGTGCTGATCAATGCCATGCAATCGCTTGAGCAGGCCACGCTGGCCACGGATCAGGAGGTGATGCTGGTCATCGAAAGCCGGAGTTTGTACGGCGCAGGAATCGGGTACGTTGACGCCCACTTACTTGCCTCGTGCCTGCTCACGCCGGGCACCCAACTTTGGACGCGAGACAAACGACTTCTGAGTCTGGCGTTCAAGCTGGACTTGGCGGCCAACAACGCACATTGAGCCCACTGGCCATGCAAACCGTCTGCTGGTCAGCCCAGCGCTAGCTGCCCCCGAGTACTGCGGTACTCACGCTCCAGTTGTTCCACAAAAGCGGCGGTGCTTTGAATTTGGTCGATAGCCCCAATACCTTGCCCCGAGCCCCAGATGTCTTTCCAGGCCTTGGCGGCAATGTCACCGCCAAAATTCATCTTGCTGGGGTCGCTTTGGGGCAGGTTGGCGGGGTCCAGGCCGGCCGCGCGGATGCTGGAGGCCAGGTAGTTGCCATGCACGCCAGTGAACAGGTTGGTGTAAATCACATCGTCGCTGTTGCTGTCCACAATGGCCTGCTTGTAGGCTTCAGACGCCCGGGCTTCAGTGGTGGCAATAAACGCTGAGCCCATATAAGCCAGGTCCGCACCCATGGCCTGCGCGGCCAGTATGGCGCCGCCGGTGGCAATGGACCCGCTCAGGGCCACCGGCCCACCAAACCATTGACGAATTTCCTGCACCAGGGCAAAGGGGCTTTTGACGCCCGCATGCCCGCCCGCGCCGGCCGCCACCGCAATCAGGCCATCCGCGCCCTTCTCTACCGCTTTTCGGGCAAAGGTGTTGTTGATGATGTCGTGCAACACAATGCCGCCGTAGCTGTGGGCCGCTGCATTGATGTCATCACGCGCGCCCAGACTGGTGATGACGATGGGCACCCGGTGCTTGACCACCTGCGCCATGTCGTGTTCCAGGCGGTCATTGCTCTTGTGCACGATCTGGTTGATGGCAAAAGGCGCAGCTGGCCGGTCGGGGTGGGCACGGTTGTGTGCCGCCAGGGTTTCGGTGATTTCGGACAGCCAGTCGTCCAGCTGCGCCGCCGGGCGCGCATTGAGCGCGGGCATGGAGCCCACGATACCAGCCTTGCACTGGGCAATGACCAGCGCAGGCGTGCTAACGATGAACATCGGCGATGCGATCACCGGCAGGCGCAGGCCCTGCAGGGCCTTGGGTAGTGGGACGCGTGGTATGGTCATGACGAAGGCCGAATCAGTATGCGTCCAGCGCCATGGCGGTCACGCAGTCGGCACCGTCGATGATGCTGTCGCGTGTGGCAGGCACCTTGACCAAAATGTGCTCGGCGTAAAAGTGCGCCGTGGCCGCCTTGGCTTGCAAAAAGGCGGGGGCTTCATCCGATGAACCGCTGGCCAGCAAGTCTTCTGCCACCAGCAGGGCACGCGCCAATTGCCAGCCGGCCATCAGGTTGCCCGCCAACATCAGGTAGGGTACGCTGCCGGCAAACACTGCGTTGGGGCGGCTTTTGGTGCTGTTGGCCACAAAGTCCACCACCTCCAGATAGGCCAGGCGCGCCGCCTTCAGACGCTTGTGCATGGCCACCGCCGCGGCACTGCTGCGTGAGGACAACTGGGTTTCGGTCGCTTCAATCAGCTGGGCAATGCCCCGGGCAGTTTGACCGCCGTCGCGCGCGGTCTTGCGGCCCACCAGGTCATTGGCCTGGATGGCGGTGGTGCCTTCGTAGATGGTCAGGATCTTGGCGTCGCGATAGAACTGGGCTGCGCCGGTTTCTTCGATGAAGCCCATGCCACCGTGCACCTGCACACCCAGGGAGGTGGCCTCCAGGCTCATTTCGGTACTGAAGCCCTTGACCAAAGGCACCAGGTATTCGTAAAAGGCCTGGTTCTGCTTGCGGGTGTCGGCATCGGGGTGGTGATGGGCGGTGTCGAAGGCGGCGGCAGCCACGCTGGCCATGGCGCGGGCACCTTCGGTGTAGGCACGCATGGTCATGAGCATGCGTTTGACATCGGGATGGTGAATGATGGGGCCGCTGCCGGGCAGGGAACCATCCACCGGGCGACTCTGCACCCGGTCACGCGCAAACTGGGCTGCCTTTTGGTAGGCACGATCGGCCACTGCGATGCCCTGCACACCCACGGCGTAGCGGGCGGCGTTCATCATGATGAACATGTATTCCAGGCCCCGGTTTTCTTCGCCCACCAAATAGCCCACTGCGCCGGGTCCGGCGCTGTCTGCAATGCTCGCCGCCATGCCGTCGCCATACTGAAGCACAGCGGTGGGGCTGGCCTTGATGCCCATCTTGTGCTCGATGCTGACGCAAAGCACATCGTTGCGCGCGCCCAGAGACCCATCGGCATTGACCAGAAACTTGGGCACCACAAACAGGCTGATGCCTTTCACACCCTCGGGTGCACCCTGCACGCGGGCTAGCACGAGGTGCACGATGTTCTCGGCCATGTCGTGTTCGCCGTAGGTGATGTAGATCTTGGTGCCAAACACCTTGTAGGTGCCATCGGCCTGGGGTTCGGCACGACTGCGCACGGCGGCCAGGTCCGAGCCTGCCTGCGGCTCGGTCAGGTTCATGGTGCCGGTCCAGGCACCGCTCACCAGTTTTTCAAGATAAGTTGCCTTCAGTTCGTCAGAGCCCGCCGTCAGCAGGGCCTCGATGGCGCCGTCGCTCAGCAGCGGGCACAAGGCAAAGCTCAGGTTCGCGCTGTTGCACATCTCGATGCAGGCCGCGCCTATGGTTTTGGGCAGGCCCTGCCCCCCAAATTCGGCGGGGTGCTGCAAGCCTTGCCAGCCGCCTTCGGCAAACTGAGCAAAAGCCTGCTTAAAACCCGGGGTAGTGGTCACCACGCCGTCTTTCAAAGACGAGGGGTTTTTATCGCCCTCCCAGTTCAGGGGGGCCACCACCTCTTCGTTGAAACGGGCGGCTTCCTCGAGCACCGCCTGCGCAGTGTCAAAACCGGCGTCTTCAAAACCAGGAATCTGCGCAATCTGGTCGATGCACGCCAGGTGGCGCATATTGAAAAGCATGTCTTGAACGGGTGCCTTGTAGCTCATGTCTGGTCTCCTATTGGGTCTTTAGTCGTTCACTGATCGCCATGAAAAAACGCCAGGAATCCGATGGTTCGAATGCCTGGCGCTGTGAGGGGCAAAAGCGGCCCTGTGTGAGCTTTAGAGGGCCTTCACCAAAGCCGGCACAGCCTCAAACAGATCCGCCTCCAGCCCGTAGTCGGCCACGCTGAAGATCGGGGCCTCAGGGTCTTTGTTGATCGCCACAATGACCTTGGAGTCTTTCATGCCCGCCAGGTGCTGGATGGCTCCACTGATGCCTGCTGCCACGTAGAGCTGGGGGGCGACGATCTTGCCGGTCTGGCCCACTTGCCAGTCGTTGGGGGCGTAGCCCGCATCGACAGCTGCTCGGCTGGCACCCAGGGCTGCGCCAAGCTTGTCGGCCAGCGGGGTCATGATTTCGTTGAACTTTTCTGCACTGCCTAGAGCTCGTCCGCCAGAGACGATGATTTTGGCGGCGGTGAGTTCGGGACGGTCGCTTTTGGCGATTTCGCTTTTGACGAAGCGACTGGCGCCGCTGTCGGCGCTGGCGGCGATGGTTTGGATGGGAGCTGCGTAGTCAGGGGCGCTGGCTGCAGGGTCAAAGCCGGTGGTGCGTACGGTGAGGACTTGGGTGCTGTCGCTGCTTTGTACGGTGGCGATGGCGTTGCCGGCGTAGATGGGGCGCTCGTAGGTGTTGGCGCTGAGGACTTGGGTGATGTCGCTGATTTGGGCGACGTCGAGCAAGGCAGCGACACGTGGGGCGGTGTTTTTGCCACTGGCGGTGGCAGGAAAGAGGATGTGGCTGTAGTGGCCACCCTGGGCCAGGGCGACGATTTGGGCTGCGAGGTTTTCTGCCAGGGCGTGGGCGTGGGCTTGGCCGTCGGCGTGGATGACTTGGGTGACGCCAGCGATGTGGGTGGCGGCTTGGGCTGCGTTGGCGGCGTTGTGGCCGGCGACGAGGACGTGGATGTCGTTACCACACTGCGCTGCAGCGGTGACGGTGTTGAGGGTGGCGGCCTTGAGGCTGGCGTAGTCGTGTTCAGCGATGACGAGGATGGACATGGTTCTTTCCCTCAGAGGACTTTGGCTTCGGTTTTGAGCTTGTCGACGAGTGTGGCGACGTCGGGGACTTTGATGCCGGCACCGCGCTGGGGAGGTTCGCTGACTTTGAGGGTTTTGAGGCGGGGGCTGACGTCGACGCCGAGGTCTGCGGGGGTGTAGACGTCGAGTTGCTTTTTCTTGGCCTTCATGATGTTGGGCAAGGTGACGTAGCGGGGCTCGTTCAGGCGCAGGTCGGTGGTGATGATGGCCGGCAGGGTGAGGGCGAGGGTTTCGAGGCCGCCGTCGATTTCTCGGGTGACGTGGGCCTGGCCTTCGATGAGTTCAACTTTGGAGGCAAAGGTGGCTTGGGGGAGGC
>JBJOIT010000073.1:0-9905 GCA_046046915.1 Pseudomonadota bacterium | reverse complement strand
CCCCTACAGGCCACCTCCCCGCCCTCTCCGGGACCGGGAAGGCCGTCGATCAATGCCCCGCGACGCGCCCCAGGGCGGGCCAGTGCCGATGCAGAACCGTCCAGGACGTCAGGCCGATGCACAACAAACATAAGGAAGCGACGGCCAGACTGAGCGTGCCGTGCATGACCCAAGGCGCCAGCACGCCGGCTACCAGGGCATTGGCGCTGGAGCCCACAAACATCTGCAATGACGAGGCCATGCCCCGACGCTCGGGCTGCAAATCCAGCACCAGCAAGGTCACCACCGGCACCATGAGCGCCCAGCCAAAAGCAAACACGCTGATAGGAAACAGTGCCCAGGCAACGTGCGCCTGAAACAGGTAATTCGCCAGCACATTCAGCACCGACACACTCAGCATGATGAGCAGCCCGTGCCGAATTTGCCGCTTGGGCGCGATCTTGCCAGCCAATCGACCGCTGACCCAGGCCCCGCCCATGATGCCGGCGATGGTGCACAGAAACAGCCAGAAAAACTGGGTAGGCGCCAGGTTCAGATGCTCACCCAGAAACACAGGCGCCGACAGCACGTACAAAAACATGCCGTTGAATGGAATTCCGCTGGCCAGCGCCAGCAGCAAAAACCGGGGGTCCGAGCCCAGCTGCCAATAGCCGCTGAGCAGGCTGCGCACGGCAAAGGGCTGGCGCTGGCTCAGGTGCAGGGTCTCGGGCAACAGCCGGTAGTTGGCCAACCAGAGCAAAGCGCCCACAGCTGTCAGAAACCAGAAAATGCTGTGCCAGCCCAGGTGCACAAACAGCCAGCCACCGATCAGGGGCGCAATCGCCGGCGCCACGCCAAAGTACAGGGTCACCATGCTCATCACGCGCTGGGCTTCGCTGGGCGCAAACATATCGCGAATCACCGCACGCGACACCACGATGCCCGCGCCTGCCGACAAACCCTGCAGGCCCCGAAACAGCACCAGCTGGCCAATGCTCTGCGACAAGGCACACCCGGCCGATGCCAGCGTGAACACCGCCAGCCCCCACAAAACCACAGGCCGGCGGCCAAAGCTATCCGACAGCGCCCCATGAAAAAGACTCATGCACGCAAAGCCCAGCAAGTAGACCGACAAGGTCTGCTGCATCTCGACCGGCGTGGCACCCACCGACTGGGCAATGCCGGCAAACGCCGGCAAGTAGGTGTCGATGGCGAACGGCCCCACCATGCCCAAGAGCGCCAGCAAAATGGCAAAGGCCCAGCGCGGAGCGCGCCAGAGGTGTTGTGCGTCGGGATTCATGTGGTGCTGGCCTGCGAAATCAATCGCGCATCATGCCAGCAATGGCGGGGGGCAACACCGCGGCACTACACTGCCCGACTTTCTGACTTGACTGACCTATCCGGTCCGCAACGCATGTCTCACTACCACCTCTACGCCATCGGCAACGCCCTGGTCGATGCCGAATACGACGTCAGCGACGAACAACTCCAGACCATGGGCGTTGACAAACGACACATGACGCTGATCGACGGCGAGCGGCGCAGTGAGCTCCTGCGCCATGTGCAGGGCCTGCAGCACCGACGTAACGGCGGGGGCTCGGCCGGCAACACCGTGGTGGCGCTGGCGCAGCTTGGCGGCAAGGCTTTTTACTCCTGCAAGGTGGCCGACGATGAGCTGGGGGCCTTCTACACGCAAGACCTCAACGACAAGGGCGTGGCCACCAACCTCAACCACACCCGCGCACTGCCGGGCCAGACGGGCAACTGCATGGTTTTCGTCACGCCCGATGCCGAGCGCAGCATGTGCACGTTTTTAGGAGCCACCGCAGAGCTGGAAGCCAGCGCCCTGCACCCTCACGATATCGCCCGCGCCAAGATTTACTACATGGAAGGCTACCTGGCCGCCTCCCCCACCGGGCTGGCCGCCGCACTACAAGGCCGGCAAATGGCCCGCGATGCTGGCGTGGCCCTGGCCGTCACCCTCAGCGATGTGAGCATGATCAACTTTTGCCGCGACGGTCTCACCGCCATGATCGGCGACGGGCTGGACTATCTGTTTGGCAACGAGGAAGAAGCCCAGGTGTGGTGCGACAGCCAGGACATGGCGCAGATCATCCGCACGCTGTCGCCCCTGGCCAAGGTGGTGTGCCTCACACGCGGCCCCCAGGGCTGCCTGGTGATTGAGAACGGGCAGGCCACCCAAGTGGCCGCGCCCGTGGTCAAGGCCGTCGACACCAACGGTGCCGGTGACATGTTTGCAGGCGCCTTTTTGTACGCAGCCACCCACGGCTACAGCCATGCGCAGGCGGCCGACTTGGCCAACCGCGCGGCTGCAGCCGTGGTCAGCCAACATGGCAACCGCCTCAGCATGCAAACCCTGCTGCCCATCAAACAGGCTTTTGAGCAGGCACACGCCCGCTGATCCAGCGGCGGCGCTCAGCGTCACAGAGACGCAGAGCGCTCCAGACCATGCTTATCCATGAGACGGTACAGCGTCATGCGCGACACCCCCAGCTCGCGCGCTGCCAGCGACACATTGCGCCCGGTGCGCCCCAACGCCAGCGCCACAGCCTCACGCTCGGCGCGTGTTCGAACGGCGTCCAGGCCCAGGTTAGTCTGCATCGCCACCTCACCCAGCCCCATATCAGCAGCGGTGATGAGTCGCCGGTCGGTCATCACACAGGCACGCTGAACGCGGTTGTGCAGCTCGCGCACATTGCCCGGCCACCGGTGTGCCAGCATGGCGGCCAAGGCGGGGCGGCTAAAGCCTTCCACCCGCCGACGCAGCCCTGCTTGGCAGGCCTGCAAAAAATGCTGGGCCAGCACCGGCACATCCACCAGACGCTCGCGCAGCGGCGGCACCACGATGGGCAAAACATTCAGGCGGTAATACAGGTCTTCCCGAAATCGGCCGGCTGTTGCGGCCTGCGCCAAGTCCACATGCGAGGCGGCCACGACCCGCGCATCCACCGGCAGGCTGCGGGTCGAGCCCACGCGGTTGATCATATGCTCCTGCAAAAACCGCAGTAAATTGGCTTGCAGATCCAGGGGCAGATCAGCGATTTCATCCAGAAAAATGGTGCCCCCGCTGGCCGCCTCGATCAGCCCAAGCTTGCTGGCCTGAGCGCCGGTAAAAGCACCCCGTTCGTGGCCAAAGAGCTCGGTCTGAATCAGGGCCGGCGAGATGGCGCCACAGTTCACCGCCACAAAAGGCCCCTTGGCACGGTGGGA
Source organism: Pseudomonadota bacterium (assembly GCA_046046915.1). Taxonomy (GTDB): domain Bacteria; phylum Pseudomonadota; class Gammaproteobacteria; order Burkholderiales; family Burkholderiaceae_C; genus JBEEJZ01. Next base: position 6,695 of record JBJOIT010000073.1, on the reverse strand, counting down.
TCCATTGTGAACAGCACGCGCCGCCAGCTCCTTGCCACTGCCGCTCTCCCCCCCGATCAGCACGGGTGCTTCGGTGACGGCCACCTTGCTTATCTGCAGGCGCAAGCTGGCGATGGCCTCACTGTGACCCACCATACCCAAAGAGGCGTCGACCGGGTGACTCATGGCGCTCAGAAGGTCACCGGAACCCGCAGGCTCACGTTCAGGTCGGGCGTATCCCGCGTCAGACCCGCCCCCACCGACACATTCAGGCTGGTGGAATCGCTGTAGCGGTACGAATAGCCCAGCAGCAAGCTGGCCAGTTGTGTGCGCACCGAGCTGGGCAAGGTCACCCCGTTTTGCTTGGTGGATGCAATGGAATTGAGCTCAAAGCCCAGGCTGAAAGACGAGCGATCGTTCAATGACAGGCCCATGCCAAAGTTCAGGCCCAGCACGCCACCCGGCGCCACCTCGCCCACCACTTCGCGCTCGCCGTTCAAGACCACACGGCTGATGTCCTTACGTTTGAAGTTGTGCGTGTAGCTCACGCCGCCAAAAAACACGGCCGGGTCAGAAGGGAACAACCAAGTCAAGCCCGGCTGCAGCGAATAAAAGCCCGAGCCGGTGGGCAGCTCCAGCGGCAGGCCTGTGGTGCCAGCGGCGCTGCAGGTGGTCACACAGTCGGTGACGACCTCGAACGGGTCCCGGCCCGTGCGTGACTTGAAGCGCAGCGACCCCACAAAATAAGGCACACGGGCACTGCCTTCATTGAGCTGATAACGGGCCGCGAGCTCAACATCGCCAATGTCATGGCCATTTCGGGTAAAGGCGGTGTCGATGGCCGTGCCCTCACCCAGCTCACGGCTGATGGTCGAATCCTGCCGGTACACATAAGGCAGACGGCCTTCAACCTCCAGTCGGGGTGTGACGCCGTAGCGGGCTGTCATGGCTGCGGTGATGGTGTTGCGCTTGACCTCGCGCACGTCCACCAGACCCACCAGCAAGGCCGGAATCACGGTGTAGCCCACCAGCGCCACCCGGTTGCTGGAGGAGTAGCCGTACTGCAGAGAGGGCTCCAGGGTCCAGCGACCGCGCGGCGAGAGGATGCCCGGCTGTTCAAACAAGGGCGCCACCATGGGCTGCGCGTCTGCGCGGGATGCGGTTGTGGCAGGCGTGATGCTGACCTCACGCCGGGTGGTACTGGTCGTGGCCTGAGCGGCTGCGTTGGTGTCTGCTGCGTTGGCGGCTTCTGTGGCCGGCGTAACCGCAGCGGGCACAGCCTCAGTGGGCTCGGTCGTCTGGGCACGCAGGCTGGCTGGCGTGGTGACCATGGCCGCGCTGGCGAGCACGGCAACGGAGGCAATCTGATTCAAAAAGGTCATGGCAAGGCTTTCTGGTGACGTGGGATGGCGGGGGCGATGTTTAGGCTTTCATTGTGAAAACAGACTGCGCTTGCCACCTTGACAGCTCGCAATGCCAGAGCGCCTAGAAGCGCCAATGAACAAGTCCTGCGGTGGGCTGCCTGTCTCAGGTCTGAAGCACATAAGTGCCCACGGGGGCCCTGTGCGGCTCAAGCGTCTCATCTGCGGGACAGTTCTCGCGCCCAGCTCACAGCCCCCGACGCAGACGACCTAGCCTGCCCTGGCTAGCCCTGCGGAAGGACGCTTGCGCTGGCGCACATCAGCCCACTGTCTGGGAGCCGTGACAAAAGGCCTGAGGCATCTCTCCCAAGTGACCTGAGTCAAGGCGACGGGGTCGCACCATTTTTTATTTACTTCAATGAAATCAATGGCTTGATGGTTTTCGGGGGCACCTTGGCACCGCCATTGCGCTAGCCCTGTCGATGTGCGGCAACGCAGATCACCTAGGACAGACTGTTCACTTCAACTTTAGGAGCTTCCATGAAAAAAACCCTTTTGGCTTCGGCCCTTGTTTTGGCTTTTGGATTCAGCAGTGCCGCATTTGCGGATCAAGGTGGCGATCGCCAACACGGTTCGCGTGACGACCATCCCAGCCTGAACCTTGACTACGACCTGGATCAATCGACGAGCACCCACACGTCCACACGGACAGAAACGCGTAACGAAAACAGTGTCAACAAGGAATCCGGCGACGCCACCGCAAGTGCCGCCCGGTCTGTGGCGCTGAACAACGGCTCGTGGGGCACCTTCAGCAACGCCTTCAACCAGACCACTGCAACGGCCACCAGCAGCCTGAGTGGCACGGTCTCGCACAACCACGTCATGAACGTGGGCAACAGCGCGCACAGCTTTGGCTCGGCGGACGGCGGCTTTGCCACGGGTGGTGATGGCGGCAGCGCTGGCGGAGGCAAGGCCATGGGCATGGGCGTCGGCGGCAAGGGCGGTAGCAGCTTTGGCGCGCTGGGCGGCGCCAGCGGCGAGGCTGAAACCGGCGACGTCCACACCGGCGGCCAAAGCACCGCCAGCAATGGCGATAGCCAATCCGGTAGCGGCGGCGCAGGTGGCACCGCCACCAGTGGTGCAGGCGGTGCAGGGTCAGGCGGCACCAATCTGGCCTCTGGCGGTGCAGGCGGTGGCGCCACCGGGGGCAGCGCAGGTGGCGGTGGCTTGGTCAGCGTCAACGCAGGTACCTTCAGCATGGCCAACACCATGATGAATGTCGGACAGTCGGCCGCCGGCATCATGACCATTGCTCAAAACAGCGGCGTTAGCTCACTGGTTCAGCAAAGCGTGAACGTGCAGGCCAACCTCAGCGCCCACTGATGAGCTGGCGGGCACCCCTTGCAGTACGTGGCTGGATGGGGTGCTCGCCCATTTGTGAACTTGGACTCAAAAGCCCATGACAACAAAAGGACGCACCATGAAACTCAATCGCATACATCTGCTGGGAGGTCTGGGCCTGCTGCTCGTCCTGCCGCTGGCTCACGCAGCAGATCCTGTGGAGCCCCTGACAGAACCCGGAAATGGGCTGGCCCTTTTCGCGCAACCCGTCAACACCGTTCTACTGGGCAGCTTGCGGGGTGGAAGTGAGCTGGTACTCAACCACATGACGCTGGACGGCACCACCGCCGACAACACCGCCAGCCATGTTGTCACGGGCACCAACCTGATCGGCTCTGGCGCGTTCGCCAGTGCCAGTGGCATTCCGGTGGTCATTCAGAATTCAGGCGCGAATGTGTTGATTCAAAACGCCGTGATCCTGAACCTCCAGGTTCAGTAGGCCATCGCATGCGCTCACTCTGTTTTTCAATTCGGCCAGGGTGGCTGTTGGCGAGCGCCTTGTTGCTGCCCAGCCTGAATCCGCAAGCCATCGCGCAGGAAGCCCAGCCCGCGCTGATGCCAGGTGTAGGGGGCGGCGATGTGCGCTTGCCGCTCACCAGCCTGCGTGAAGGCCGACTGGCCCGCACACTGTTGCAGCAGTACGACTTCAGCTGCGGTTCAGCCGCCCTGGCCACCCTGCTCACCCACCACTACGGCATCGCGGTGAGCGAAAGCACCGTGTTCGAGCACATGTTCAAGTACGGCGATCAGGCCAGGATACGCACCGAGGGTTTTTCATTACTCGACATGAAGGCCTACCTCAAGTCCCTGGGCCTGGAGGCCGACGGCTTTGAGCAGCCTCTGGACAAGCTGGTTGAGGCCCGGGTGCCAGCCATCGTGCTGATCAACGAGGCTGGCTACCAGCACTTTGTGGTGATCAAAGGCCTGCGCGACGACCGGGTTTTGCTGGGCGATCCCGCACGTGGCACACGCTCTCTGCCGCGCAGCGAATTTGAGGCCATGTGGAAAAGTCGCTTGCTCTTTGTGGTGCACAACCGCATGGACACAGCCCGATTCAACCTGGCGCAAGACTGGCGCACAGCACCACGGGCCCCTTTGGCCGGTGGCCTCAACAGCAACGGCATGGCCGGCATCACGCTGCCCAAGCACAGCACAGGAGATTTTTGATGAACACGCTCACGAACACCCTTGCACACGAGACGATGCGCAAACCCACTGTGTGGACAAGACCCCGTCTTGCGACAGTTCTGCTCTCCGGCAGACGGGTGACCGCCACAGTCACAGTCTCAGCCACGCTCACAGCCACGGCGGCGCTCGCCAGCCAGATACCCAGGTCTTCGCCCACGCCCGCCAAGACGGCAGCCGAGATCTGGCTGGCCGCCAGCGATGACACTCTGAACCAGTTGCGCGGTGGCTTTGATCTGGGCGCCGGGCTGGTGGTCAGCTTTGGCATCAGCCGCGCGGTCTACGTCAACGACCAGCTTGTGACAAGCACCTCCTTTCATCTGGGTGACCTGCGCACCATGAACCCGGCACAAGCCCTGGCGTGGGGCCAGCAAATGGCGGCCAACCGCGCACTGATCGTGCAAAACGGACCGGGCAATACGATTGCGCCTGATGCCCTGAGCAAGACAGCCTGGTCCACCACCCTGCAAAACACGCTGAACAACCAGAGCCTGCGCAATCAGACGGTGATTGAGGCCAGCACCAATGCGCTGGGACTGCTCAAAAGCCTGAACCTGCAAGCCAGCATCAACGAAGCGATTGCCAGCGCACTGGCCCGGCGCTGACAGTTGACCAGCCCCTGCGGCTGACGATGGCAGGACAATCGGGGCATGTTCATTGCCTCGAAACTGCTGTCTTTTGCCACCCAGCCGCTCTTTTGGGCCATGGCCTTACTGGCCTTGGGCCTGTGGCTCATGCAACACCGCCCCGCCTTGGGCTTGCGTGCTTGCAAGACGTCTTTGGTTCTCATGTTCCTGGTGGGCTGGCTAGCGCTGCCCGAGGCCCTGCTACGCCATCTGGAAGAGCAGCACCCGGGGCCTGCACCGCAGGCCGATTTGTCGGGCTACGCCGGCATCGTGGTGCTGGGCGGGGCGCTGGAGCCCTCGCGTTTTTGGGAGCGACCGGGCCAGGTCGCCCTCAATGCCGGGGCCGAGCGCATGACCGCCCCCGTGGCCCTGCTGCGCCAGCACCCACAGTGGCGCGTGCTCTTTACCGGGGGCGAGGGTGAGCTGAACTTCAAGGCTTTTACCGAGGCCGAGCGGGCGGAGGTTTACTTTCACGCCATGGGCATCAGCCAAGACCGCTTGTTGCTGGAAGACGCCTCGCGCACCACCTTTGACAACGCCACCCTGAGCGCACAGTTGCCCGGCGTGGACATCACCCAACCCTGGCTGCTGCTCACCTCGGCCTGGCACATGCCGCGCTCGCTGGCGGTGTTTCGCAAGGCCGGCTGGAACGTCACCCCCTACCCGGTGGACTACCGCAGCAGCACTAACAGTGCCTGGCTGGAATATTCCTTACGCCAGGGTGCCGACAAGTGGCAGACAGCCCTGCACGAAATCGTGGGTTTGTGGGCCTACCGCCTGGCCGGGCGGGTCTAGATATTGAGTGTTGTAGAGGCAGCGTCGTCAGGTTCGGACTCAGGCACCCGCTGCGCCAGCACCTTGTCTATTCGGCGACCATCCAGGTCCACCACCTCAAACACCCAGTCGGCACAGGGGATGCGCTCTCCCGTTACCGGCAAGTGGCCCGACACCGCCATCAGCAAGCCCGCCAGGGTGTTGTAGCGGCCTCGCTCCTGGTCTGGCAAGTCGTCTATGCCCAGACGGGTCTTGAGTTCATCCACCGGCATCAGGCCGTCCAGCAGCCACGAGCCGTCTTCCCGCGGCGTAGCCCAGGCGTCGATCTGTGCATCGGGCTGTAGCTCGCCGGTGATGGCCTCCAGCAGGTCACCTGGCGTCAGCAGACCTTGCACCACACCGTATTCATCCACCACAAAAACCATGCGGCCCGCGCGCGCCCGAAACTGCTCCAGCAGCTCCATGCCGGTCAGGGTTTCGGGCACAAACACTGCAGCCTGCGCCTCGGGTTCGATAGCTCCTTCATGGGCCACACCCAGCGCCAGCAGCCGGCCCACACTGATGATGCCCAGCACATCATCCAGCGAGCCCCGGCACACTGGGTACCAGGAATGGGTTTCACGTTCGCCCCCTTGGGCTATGGTCGCCAAGCACTGCGCCACTGTGTCGCCCGCTTCCAGCCAGGCCACGTCGCTGCGCGGCACCATCAGCGACGTCAGCGGCCGGTCGTCCAGCCGAAACACGTTTTGCACCATCTGGTGCTCGTGCTCCTCAATCACGCCGGCATCCAGCCCCTCTTCAAGACTGGCGGTAATTTCTTCTTCTGTCACAGCGCGGGCAGCGGCGTTGTCCACCCGCAGCACCTTGAGCACGCCCTGGGTGCTGAGCGAGAGCAGCCGTACAAAAGGCTTGGCTCCCGTGGCCACCCAGGTCATGGGCCGTGCCACCCAGCGTGCCACGGCCTCCGGAAACAGCTGGCCGATACGCTTGGGCACCAGCTCGCCAAACACAATGGTGACGTAAGTGATGATGGTCACCACCAGGGCCGTGGCGGTGATGTCGGCCGCGCCCGCTGCCATGCCCCAGCCCTGCAGCCACAAGGACAAACCTGCGCTAAACGCCGCTTCGCCCAAAATACCGTTAAGCATGCCGATCGAGGTAATGCCCACCTGTACCGACGACAAAAACTGCGTCGGGTGGTTCAGCAGCTCTAGCGAAGCCGCCGCCCCCTTGTCGCCCGCCTCGGCCATCGCACTCAAGCGCGCCTTGCGGCTGGAGGCCAGGGCCATCTCAGACATGGCAAACACGCCATTGAGCAGCGTGAGCAGGGCAATCAACAAAAAATCCATGGCTAGCATCGACAATGAAC
>JBJOIT010000072.1:0-10603 GCA_046046915.1 Pseudomonadota bacterium | reverse complement strand
ATCATTGGGCGCGGCCCAAACCGCCGGGGCCAAAGCGGGCCCGGCAGGCGGCAAAGCATGTGGAATAAACGCCCGCACCGACTCACCCAAAGTGGTGGAGATGGCGTAAGTGCCGGTGATACGGGGCAAGTCAAAACCTTTTTGGATAGAGATTCTGGATATTAAAGAAATCTTTAATGTGGTGCAATTTTTTAAAGCCAGCTTTAATTTGATGGTGGCTGGTTACAGACCCTGAATCACCGGCTTCTCGCAGGGGGTCGCGTTCGAGTTTGCTACGGGGTTATTCATTGGCAAACATGTTCTTGGCGTTGGGGGCTGGAGTTCTGAGCATGGGTTGTTCACTGCGTAGCGGGGTTCGGCCCTTTTTCTTTGGGCAACACCATCAAGCCATACCCATCAATTCGCCCTGACGGTGCTCTTGGGTACTAGCTTTCCACGATGGCGTAGTCTTCGCGGTCGGGTTTACCCAGAACATTGCGGCCAATGGGCGTGACCACTAGATCTGCCAACTCTAGGCCCGCTAGAACAGCGGGTATTGCGAATCGATGACCGACAAGTTGTGGTCGCCCGACTCGTCCAAAAACATCAGCTTCATGCATCACCTGCCTCTTGGAGGACCTGGCCGACCTCGGGCAAGCTGAGTTGGCCGGAAATCAGACGGGGGAGCAGGTTGTCGCGGAGGGTGGAGAGGGTTTGAGCTTGCAGGGCGTTTTCAATCAGCCGCTCAATGATTGGTTGCAATACCGCGTTTGCTGCAAGCAGCAGCTTTTCGGGGGGGACCAATACCTTGGCACCAGACAAATGTGCCCTCTGAATATGGCCCATGGTCGTTGCCTTGCTTGCAGCGACTTGGCGGAAGTGTTCCAAATGGTGCCGTGTCCACAAGTAATAAAACCACTTCGGGTATTTTTCGGAAGTGACTTTGAAAAGATGCTGATTCAATGCACCCTTGCCACCGCACCAAATCTCAACTTCCAAGCTACCCGACCAAGAAAAAAGCACATCACCGTTCTGGATGATGTACTCATGTTTGATGCTCCTCGACGCCATGTCAGCCCCCACCGAGTCACCCTTGCGTAGTTGAGCAATCTTGATGACTGGCAGATCGTCTTGGCCCGTGGGTGGGAATTTTTGAAGCGCCAAGCCGTTCAGGTAGTTCGCAATTTCATCCAGCGCAGTTACTTTCCAACCCCTAGGCACCACCCCCAACTCCGTCTCCTCAAACGAATCGGGAAACAGCGCCGCTGTGGAATCAATCATGCCTTCGGGGGCGCGGCCTTCCATCTTGGCGCGAACAGGGTCGAAATCGACAAACCACGACTTGAACAGTGCCTGGGCGATGGCTTCAAGCGTGGCGTTGGTTTCGCGCAGGAGGGTGATGCGGTCGTCGAGAGCTGCCAAAACCTTGGCAGCAGCTCTGCGTTCAGAAGGCGGTGGAAACGCGAACTCATACGCCGCGATGGATTGCCAGGAAACACGTTGACGGCCGGAGGTGCCTTCCATACGGCCAATGGCATATTCCCGGAATGCCGAGTCTCTACAAAGGTAGTAAACATAGTCATCGTCTGCCGTGTCTTTGCCACAAAGAACGATGAACTCAGTAGAGCCTTCGCCCACAGTGGAGTCTGCCAAGGATCGAACCTGCGCAGTTTTTCCGTTCTCAAAACAAGGCGTTATCCGAGCAAGCAACGTGTCGCCATTCTTGAAATGAGCACCTGCGCCTTTGGCCTCCCGTGCGGACACTCCGTCCGCGCCTATATCGCGTGAATGCTGTGGGAGCGCCGCCATGTCAATAAAGGGAACGCTGCTTCCTTTGCGAACCTTGCGCGTTGGGTTTACGTCGGCAAGTTGGTCAAGTCGCACCAGTGGCCACTCAGAACTCATACCCCAGCCCTCCCAGCTTCGGTGTCATCACCCCCACCCAACTCCGCCATCGCCCGGCGCAAGAAATCTTCCATCGCATCCGTGGCGGGCAGCCCCAACTGGTAACGCGACACAAACAGGTTGTTTGCCATGCCTGCCAGCGCAAATTGCACCATCTCGTGGTTTTTCTGGGTACACAGCAAGATGCCAATGGGGGGCTGGTCGCCTGTGGTCATCTGGTGCTGCCGGTAGTAGCTGACGTAGGCGTTGAGCTGCCCCAGGTGTTCGTGCCGGAAGGCATCGTTCTTCAGTTCCACCAGCACATGGCATTTGAGAATACGGTGGTAAAAAACCAGGTCGATGAACCCGTGCTCGCCACCGATGAGCACGCGCTTTTGTCGCGCTTCAAAGCAAAAGCCGTGGCCCAACTCCATCAAAAACTGTTGCAACTTGTCGATCAGCGCGTTTTCCAGTTTGCGCTCGGTCATCACCTCTTGGGCACGCAGGCCCAGGAACTCAAACACATACGGGTCGCGAACGACATGCAGCGGGCTTTGCTGCTCCGCGCTTTCATGGGCCAACGTGGCCAGAGCACCCTTGTCGGTAGAAAGGCTGCTGCGCTCGAAATACTGGGTGGCAATCTGCCGTTTGAGTTCACGCACCGACCAATTTCCACGCAAAGCTTCCACCTCGTAAAACAGGCGTTTGGTGGGTTCTGCCACCTCGACCAACTGCTCCAAATGGCTGTAGGACAGGCGCGAAATCAGTAGGTTGGCATCCAGGCTGGCTGGCAGCGGAGTTTGTGCGGACGGTGTCGGCACTTTGCCTGACCCAATGGCTTGTGCCGCACCGATGGCGTGTGCCGGCAGCAGCTGGGCCGATTGTGCGGACGCTGTACGCACAATCTGTGGGTAGCATCGGTAGAACGCCAAATACGCATACAGCTGGCGTCGCCCTGTGTTGCTCACTCCCTGGCGCTCCAGCGCGTTGGCCAGCTCACTCAGCAGCCGTTCGCCATACGCTGCCCGGTCTGCGCCCCGCAACTCGTACTCTGCGATGTAAAGCCCGATGAACCAGTTGCGCAGCGTCAGGCTGATGTTGACGGCCTTGGTCGCCTGTGCAGCCAATGTGGCATGTGCTTGCCCAATGGCGGTGACCAGTTCGTGAAAGTTCATGTGGTCAGAACTCATACCTCACTCCCCACCCACCCTTGCAGCCGCGCGGCAATCTGCTCGGGCCTGGGCAAATCGGCCTGGTAGCTGACGTGCAGTTGCGTGGTGACGGTGTAGGTGGCAATGCCCAGCGCGCGGGTGGCGGTGCGCAGGGCGTACTCGACCATGGTTTTGGTTTTGCTGCGGCAAATGACGATGCCAATGGGCGGGTGTTCGCCCTCCTCGGAATGCTGCTCGGCCAGGCCCACAAAGTCGAAGGTGTGGTGGTCTTTGACGGCCAGCATGGCCTGGGCTTTGATGCTGTGCGGCACGGCAGCATCAAAGTTGGTTTGGCCCAGCAGGTATTGGCGGTAGCTGTGGTTGTCCAGTTGGTGCTGGAGCACGTTTTTGGTCCAGCCAAAGCGGGCGGTGGCACGCAAGTAAAACTCGCGCTCCAGATCGTCCTTGCAGCGAGCCATGATGAGCAGGTTTTTGGACCAACTGATTTCTGCAACCAGTGGTTGCAGTTTTGGCTTCGTCGCATAGTCCCGGTAGAACTCCAACATGTTCCACAGGTTGCGTGCCGAAAAGCCGTTGCGCCCCGGGAATTCCGCCTGCAAATCCTTGGCCAAAGTCTCCACCACGGCTTTGCCCCAGCCCAATGCGGCTTGCCGCTGGCTGATGTTGTCGCCCAGCCACCAGTAAAGCGCCAGCAGCTCGCTGTTGACCGCCCGCAAGGCCTGAAGCTGACGCTGGCGCACCTGGGTTTTGACTTCCCGCAGGAAGTCGGCGTAGCCTGTGGGCCGGGTGGTTGGGGCAACAGGCATTTGTGCAAGAGGTGCTTGCACTTCTTCAACATTGGGTTGTTGGTCAGAACCCATACCCCAGCCCCCCCAGCTTCTGCCGAATCAGCGCATCCAGCTCCGCGCCCTTGGCCATCTGCTCGCCCAGCTTGTCGGTCAGCTTTCGCATCTTGTCGTCAAAGGCTTCGTCGTCGTCTTCGACCGCCTCGGCGCCCACGTAACGGCCCGGGGTCAGCACATGGCCGTGCTGGGCGATCTCGGCCAGCGGCACGCTGCGGCAAAAGCCCGGCTGGTCCTGGTAGGTGGTGACAGTGGCGCCGTCTTCTACCTCGCCGCGCCAGGCGGCCACGGTCTGGGCAATGCGGGCGATGGCCGCGTCATCCAGCTCGGCCTGCACGCGGCTGATCATCTGGCCCTGCTTGCGGGCGTCAATGAAGAGCACTTCACCCTTGCGTTTTTTGCTCTTGGCCAGGAACCAAAGGCAGGCCGGGATCTGGGTGTTGAAGAACAGTTGCCCCGGCAGCGCGATCATGACCTCGACCACGTCGGCTTCGACCATGGCGGCGCGGATCACGCCCTCGTTGTTCTGGCTGCTGCTCATACTGCCGTTGGCCAACACGATGCCGGCGCGGCCACTGTCTTTGAGGTGGTGCAGCATGTGCTGCAACCAGGCGTAGTTGGCGTTGCCCTGGGGTGGGTCGCCAAAGTGCCATCGCGGGTCGCCCTCCAGACTGCCGTGCCACCAGTCTGAAATATTGAAGGGCGGGTTGGCCAGGATGTAGTCGGCCCGCAGGTCGGGGTGCTGGTTGCGGGTGAAGGATGGCCAGGTTCATGGCCGCCAGGCGCCAGGTGGTGGGGTTGGCTTCCTGGCCGTAGATACTTACATCGCCCAGTTTGCCGCCGTGGGCTTCGATGAACTTTTCAGACTGCACAAACATGCCGCCGCTGCCACAGCAGGGGTCGTACACCTTGCCTTGGTGCGGGGCCAGCACGGCCACCAGTGTTTTGACGATGCTGGCTGGGGTGTAGAACTGCCCGCCACGCTTGCCTTCGGCACTGGCGAACATGCCCAAAAAGTATTCGTATACCTGGCCCAGCACGTCGCGGGCCACGGCGGGGTTGTCGCCAAAGCCGATTTGCGAGATCAAGTCCACCAGCTCGCCCAGCTTGCCGTCGGGCAGCTGCGCGCGGGCGTAGCGCTTGTCCAGAATGCCTTTGAGCTTGGGGTTTTCAAATTCGATCAGCACCAGGGCGTTGTCGATGAACTTGCCTATCTCCACGCTTTTGGCCATGGATCGTATGGTTTCCCAGCGCGCGCCGTCGGGCACCCAGAAGACGTTGGCGCTCTTGTAATAGTCGCGGTCTTCCAGCTCGGCGGCCAGGTCTTCTGGGCTGGCGTCGGCAAAGTAGAAGTCGTCGGCAGGGTCTTGCAGCCGGGCCTGCACCTCCAACCGGCGGGCGGAGAAGGTGTCTGAGACGTACTTTAGAAAGATGAGCCCCAGCACCAGGTGCTTGTACTCGGCGGCGTCCATGTTGGCCCGCAATTTGTCGGCCGTGGCCCAGAGTGTTTTTTTGATGTCGTCCAGCATTTGGCAATCGTCTCCCTTGTGGAAAGGCATATTAGCGGCAAAAGCGGGAGCACCAGTCACCCAAGATGGAGGGTGCCTCTGTCGTTCCGGTGCCAGCAGCCTGTGTGCTGAAGCGCTGTTAAATCCCCAGCAAGGGCCTTAAGTACCGCCCGGTATGGCTGTTGGGATTCATGGCCAAGTCTTCGGGGGTGCCTACGCCTACCACCTGGCCGCCGCCGGCGCCGCCTTCGGGGCCGATGTCGATCAGCCAGTCGGCGGTTTTGATGACGTCCAGGTTGTGCTCGATCACCACGATGGTGTTGCCCGCGTCGCGCAGCTGGTGCAGCACCTTGAGCAGCAGGTCGATGTCGGCAAAGTGCAGGCCGGTGGTGGGCTCGTCCAGGATGTAGAGGGTGCGGCCGGTGTCGCGCTTGCTCAGCTCCAGCGCCAGTTTCACGCGCTGGGCTTCCCCGCCCGACAAGGTGGTAGCGGCCTGGCCCAGCTTGATGTAAGACAGGCCCACGTCCAGCAGGGTTTGCAACTTGCGCGCAATGGTGGGCACGGCCTTGAAGAACTCGGCCGCGGCCTCGACCGTCAGTTCCAGGATCTGCGCGATGTTTTTGCCCTTGTACTGAACTTCCAGCGTTTCGCGGTTGTAGCGGGCGCCCTGGCACACGTCGCAGGGCACATACACGTCGGGCAAAAAGTGCATCTCTACCTTCACCATGCCGTCGCCCTGGCAGGCCTCGCAGCGGCCACCGGCCACGTTGAAGCTGAAACGACCGGCGCCGTAGCCGCGTTCGCGCGCGGTGTTCATCTCGGCCATCAGCTCGCGGATGGGAGTGAACAGGCCGGTGTAGGTGGCGGGGTTGCTGCGCGGCGTGCGGCCGATGGGGCTTTGATCGACGTTGATGACCTTATCAAAATGCTCGATGCCTTCGATGGCTTCGTGCGGCGCCGGCTCTTCGTGCGAGCGGTACAGCGTGCGTGTGACGGCGGTGTACAGGGTGTCGTTGACCAGGGTGGATTTGCCCGAGCCCGACACGCCAGTCACGCAGGTGAGAAGCCCCACCGGAAAGGCCACGCTCACGCCCTTGAGGTTGTGGCCTGAGGCGTTGATGACGCGCAGCTCCTGCAAATCGCCCTGGGTGGCCCGGTGAGCCGCTTCACGTTCGGCACGGCGCACGGCTGCGGGGCTGGGCGCAAAGCGCGACACGTGTTTTTTATCTCCCTCTGGCTCGGTCTTGACCGTGGGCAGCCAGGCGGTGCGCCGGTCAGGGACGGCAATTTTTAGGGTCTGCGCCAGATACTTGCCGGTCAAGGAGTGAGGATTCGCCTTGATCTGCTCGAAACTCCCTTGCGCCATCACGCGCCCGCCGTGCACGCCAGCGCCAGGGCCCATGTCGATGACGTGGTCGGCGGCGCGGATCATGTCTTCATCGTGTTCAACCACGATGACGCTGTTGCCGATGTCACGCAGGTGCTTCAGGGTGCTGATAAGGCGGTCGTTGTCGCGTTGGTGCAGGCCGATGCTGGGCTCGTCCAGTACGTACATCACACCGGTCAGGCCGGAGCCGATCTGCGAGGCCAGACGGATGCGCTGCGATTCGCCACCGCTCAGGGTTTCGGCGCTGCGGTCCAGGCTGAGGTAGTTCAAGCCCACGTCGTTCAAAAACTTGAGCCGCAGGCCGATTTCGCGCACCACCTTGGCGGCAATTTCGCCCTTGGCGCCATGCAGCTGCAAGGTGCTGAAGTAGGCAAAGCTGTCGCGCAGCGTGCTGTGACTGATCTCGAAAATGGCCCGGGCCTGATCGCCTTCGCCCACTTTGACATGGCGGGCCTCTCGGCGCAGGCGCGAGCCGCCACAGTCGGTACAGGGCTGGATGCTGCGGTAGCGCGACAGGTCTTCACGTACCAGGGTCGAGTCGGTGTCGTGGTAGCGCCGTTGCATGTTGGGGATGATGCCCTCAAACGCATGCTTCTTGCTCACCTTTTTGCCTTGCGACGCACCCGAGTCCAGCACATAGCTGAACTTGATTTCTTCCTCGCCCGAGCCAAACAGAATGACCTGGCGCACCGCCGCGGGCAGCGATTCGAAGGCCTGCTCGATATCAAACTGGTAGTGTTTGGCCAGGCTCTCCAGCATGGCAAAGTAGTAGCCGTTGCGTCGGTCCCAGCCCTTGATGGCGCCGCTGGCCAGACTGAGTGAGGGAAACGCCACCACGCGGGCCGGGTCAAAAAAGTCCTGTTCACCCAGGCCGTCGCAGGCTGGGCAGGCGCCCACGGGCGAGTTGAAAGAAAAGAGGCGCGGCTCCAGCTCGCTGATGGAGTAGTTGCACACCGCACAGGCAAATTTGGCGTTAAACAGATGCTCGCGCCCGGTGTCCATCTCCAGCACGATGGCGCGACCTTCGGCCAGGCGCAGCGCGGCTTCAAAGCTTTCTGCTAGCCGCTGCTTGAAGTGGCTGTAGTCGGTGTGATCGGCATGCGCATCGGCTGGCAGGTGGCGCACTTTCAGACGATCCACCACCACATCGATGTCGTGCTTTTCTGCTTTTTTGAGCTTGGGCAGGTCTTCGAATTCCACCGCCTGTCCGTCCACCCGAAAGCGCACATAGCCCTGGGCCTGCATCTGGGCAAACACGTCCAGAAATTCGCCTTTCTTTTCGCGCGCCACGGGCGCCAGCAGCATCAGGCGCGTGTCTTCGGGCAAGGCCAGCACCGCGTCCACCATCTGGCTCACGGTTTGTGACTGCAGCGCCAGGCCATGCTCGGGGCAGTAGGGCGTGCCCGCGCGGGCAAACAGGAGGCGCAGGTAGTCGTGAATTTCGGTCACTGTGCCCACGGTGGAGCGCGGGTTGTGGCTGGTGGCTTTTTGTTCGATGCTGATGGCAGGGCTCAGGCCTTCGATCAAGTCCACATCGGGCTTGTCCATCAGTTGCAAAAATTGCCGGGCGTAGGTGGAGAGGCTTTCCACATAGCGGCGCTGACCCTCTGCATAAAGTGTGTCAAACGCCAGGCTGGATTTTCCCGAACCGCTTAAACCGGTGATCACCACCAGCTGATTGCGGGGAATGTCGAGGTCGACGTTTTTCAGGTTGTGGGTGCGTGCGCCACGAATGCTGATGTTTTGCAGGCGCAAAGCCTGGGCCAGATAAGCACCCTCGGGTGCAGTGGGGGCGGCGTGGCCTGTAGTTGAAGAGTTCAAGATGGCTGGCGCTTGGCAAAACCGTTGATGATAGTGAAAGAAGGCTGCGTGCGTATCGAGGTGCGCCTGGCCGGATCGGGGACAATCAATGCCCTTCACCCCTTGTGCCTTGCACCGTATCTGGCGGTTTACAAATCGAGTGTCTGTGTCTGCTGATTCATCTGTTGCCCCTGCCAGCGCTATGACGCCGCTGGAGCGGCGTTCCACCTTCTCGTTGGCCACCCTGTTTGCCTTGCGCATGCTGGGCCTGTTTTTGGTGCTGCCGGTGTTTGCACTTGAGGCTGCCCGTTACCCCGGCGGGGACGATCCGGCCGCGGTGGGCCTGGCCATGGGTGTGTATGGCTTGACCCAGGCGCTGTTGCAGATTCCCTTTGGACTGGCGTCTGACCGCCTGGGCCGCAAGCGGGTGATTTTGTTTGGTTTGTTGTTGTTTGCTGCCGGTAGCTTTGTGGCCGCCGCCGCCCAGACGCTCGATGCGCTCCTGCTGGGGCGTGCCTTGCAAGGCGCGGGGGCCATTTCGGCGGCAGTGACAGCCCTGCTTGCAGACCAGACACGTGATGTGGTGCGGACCAAAGCGATGGCGCTGGTGGGCGCCAGCATCGGGCTGATGTTTGCCTTGTCGTTACTGTTGGCGCCGGTGTTGGCAGAGCTGATTGGCCTAAATGGAATGTTTGCGGCTACGGGTGCGCTGGCGCTAACCGGCATGGCACTGGTCATTTGGTGGGTGCCAGCCGAGCCTGGGGTAGGTGGCGACGCCTCGCGTGGCAGCCTGCTGGCGGTGTTGCGTAACCCAGCTTTGTTGCGGCTCGATTTGGGGGTGTTTGTACTGCATGCCGTGCAATTGGCCATGTGGGTGGCGGTGCCTGCATTGTTGGTACAGGCGGGCCTGGGCAAGCAAGAGCACTGGTCAATTTATCTGCCCGCCGTGCTGGGCTCGTTTGTGTTGATGGGCGTTGTGTTCCCGCTAGAGCGTCGAGGCTTTTTGAGGGCGGTGTTTTTGGTGGCGATTGGCCTGATTGCCGTGGTGCAGCTGGGCTTGTGGCTGGTGGCGCCAGCGCCCACGGTCATGGCCCTGGGGGTGTTGCTGTTCGTGTTTTTTGGTGGTTTCAATGTGCTGGAGGCCACACAGCCCAGCCTGGTGTCTCGCCTGGCGCCTGGGCACTCGCGGGGCGCGGCCCTGGGGGTCTACAACACGCTTCAATCATTGGGCTTTTTTGCGGGCGGCGCGCTGGGCGGTTGGCTGGCCAAACACCTGGGGCCCCAGGGCCTGTTTGCGGTGTGTGGCGGTGCCATGTTGCTGTGGCTCCTGGTGGCCTGGCCCATGACGGCCCCTGGCCGGCACGCCCCGACGGTGCCTGTCCAGGCCGCATAATCCCGAACCTCTGGAGGAATTGAACATGGCATCCGTCAACAAAGTCATCATCGTCGGCAATCTGGGCCGCGACCCCGAAGTGCGCAGCTTTCCCAGCGGCGACCGCGTAGCCAACGTCACCATCGCCACCACCGACAAGTGGCGCGACAAGCAAACCAGTGAAATGCGCGAGGCCACTGAATGGCACCGCGTGGTCTTCAACGGCCGCCTGGCCGAAATCGCCGAGCAGTACCTGCGCAAGGGCTCGCAGGTCTATGTGGAAGGCAGCTTGCGCACCCGCAAGTGGACCGACGCCAGCGGCCAGGAAAAATACAGCACCGAAATCCGCGCCGACCAGATGCAAATGCTCGGTGGTCGCCAAGGCATGGGCGGTCCGTCACAAGACGATGGCTACGACCAGGCCCCGCCCCAGCGCAGCGCACCCGCCGCTCGCCCGGCAGCTCCGGCGCCGCGTGCCGCAGCGCCCACCCCGGCACCCCGTCAGAGCGCTCCTGCGTCTAGCGGCTTTGACGACATGGATGACGACATTCCCTTCTAGCACCTAACTTTCTTAGGCTGTAAACAACTGACCCACTTCTCATTTGAGGAGTGGGTTTTTTATTGTTTACAAAGAAGTTGTGGCTTAGGTTAAGATGAGA
>JBJOIT010000071.1:0-11252 GCA_046046915.1 Pseudomonadota bacterium | reverse complement strand
CGGGCGCAGCGTCCTGGCTGCTCGGCCTGGTCTATCTGCATGGTGCGGGCGTAGATCGCAACCCCGCCTTGGCCCGACATTGGTTTGAGCAGGCCTGGTCCCTGGGTGAACCTTTGGCGGCCGCTGGCATGGCGTGGTGTTCGATGGAGGGATGTGGCACAGGGCCCGATGTGGCCGCAGCGTCACGCTGGCTGGCGCGCTTGCGTCTTCAGCAGCCGGCGCGTGCGCTGTACCTTGAGTGGCTGCTCCAGGCACGCACAGCCCCGCTGAGTGACAGCCGGCACCCATCGCCATCGCCCGATCAAAGCCTGTTGGCCCGTGCGGTGGCCGCTGACGACCCGCAGGCCTTGATCGAGATGGGCATGCAAGAGGTCGCACAAGACCGTCTCGGGCAGGCTTTGTTGCACTTTCAGGCGGCGTCCGGAGCATCGGGTGTGGCCCGAGACAACGCACGCTGGGTGGCAGAGCGTTTGCGCAGCGAGCGCCAGACGGGCACTGCCACCACCGCAGATGAGTTGCTGGCCCAGGCGCAACGCGCGCACCGTGGCGAAGGCCAGGTGGCCAATTACAGCGAGGCCTTGCGCCTGTACCAGTTGGCGCAAGCAAGGGGCAGCCTGGCAGCGCGGCGCATGCTGGGCCTGATCTATTCCCGCCCCGGACCGGACGGCCAGCTCGATGTGCAGTGGATGCGTCAGCTGGCATTTGCAGATCCCACTTCAAATTCACCGGTGCCGGGCCAGGTGTCCCCCGCCCACGGATTGCATCGGGAACCCACACCACTGGCAGACTTGTTGCCGCCGCTCTGGCGAGATAGGATCACGGCTGTGGGGCCCTGAGGGCTGAGAAAAAAAGTCTCTACCGCCGAGCTCGTTTGTAGGCCCGAAGCTCTTCGGCAGAAAACATCTGGTTGCGTCCCACCGTGTGGCAGGGCCGCAATTTATTCGCCTGCACATATCGGCGCAGCGTTGGCAAAGACACCTCTAGATACTCAGCCGCCTCAAACGCCGATAAAGGCTCATGATGTAAGTGCCCGAACACTTGCTCATGCGTGAAGTCATCATCCCGAAACGCCTGGTTTGTCAGGAGCGAAAAGAATTTGATCCGCTCAGTCGAGGGCATGCGCTTCATCTCCGAAAAGAGATCTTGTGCGGTCAAAGCGTGGCTCATTTTGAAGTTCCTTTGGATTTTTCCTGTCGTAGGTACTGTTTCAACTCATCGTAAAAATTCTCGTGAGCTCCGACCTGATAAAAATCAATAACTAAAAACTCCATGGGCACATCGTCCTTAGGAGCGCGATAAGCAATCAAATATTCCTGCCGACTGAAGCGAAATTTGTGGACTCGGATTCCAGCCAGGTCTCCAACCTTAAGCTCACCAATTTCAGGATCATCGCAAACGACGTCTACTTCATCTTCAATTGCCAACTGCAAGGGCTTGTGTGCCTTTTTGACATATTGAGCAAACGGCCGTTTGAAGTTGGTTTCCATGCGTCAATTATGGATCGAATTTGATCTCATATCAACCCAATTGAGACGGCGTTCCGCTGCAATCGCCTTCAAATCCGCATCACTGCACATGTCATACGCCTGGCCACCAAAACCCGTCAGTGCGAGCACCTTTTCTCGACGGTTGCCCCCACAAACTTCGCCAGCATGAAAGACAAGTTCACCATCGAGATGCAGGTGGTGCTCACCACCAGGAAGTACCTCGACTACTGGCGCCAACTGTTCTACCGCAACCTGGTGACGCCGCTAGGCATTGATGCGACGACGGCGGCCAAGGTGGGGGGTGACAATTTCGCCAACCAGCTCGATCTCGTGAAGGAACAGAGCTTTGTCGTCTACGGGCTCAAGCTCTGTAGCGATAAGGCGCCAATGATCAGTTTGGCATGCCCGGGCCGACCATTCAGGGCCCTACCGGTCTTCCGTCATGCGTGAACGCAAGTAGATCAGCGCCACGCCTACCATGACTGCCATGCTGCCGCACACCCGCAGGGTAAAAATGGTTGCGGCGTCGCTCGGGCCCATGAAGGCTGAGACCACGATGCCCAGCAGACCGCCGTAAATGAGAATCCACACCAGCGCCTGAACGCGTTTGAGTTGTTGTTTGCTTGCCATAGGGCCTTTATACCTCCAGCCAATGACGGCGGATAGCACTTCCGTCAAGCAAGTCGCTGGGTGGCCCTTCAAACACCACACGCCCTTGCCCCATCACCAGGGCGCGGTCAGACACCTGAAGCGCCAACTGCAGTTTTTGCTCGATGAGCAAGATGGCCTTGCCATCTGTGCGCAGGCGCAAGAGCAGCTCGCCAATCTGCTCGCGCAATGCAGGGGCCAGGCCCTCGGTGGGCTCGTCGATCAACAGTACGTCCGGTTGGCCCAGCAGGGTGCGTCCCAATGCCAGCATCTGTTGCTCCCCGCCAGACAAGACCCCTGCACGGGTGCCTGAGCGCAGCTTGAGCTGGGGAAAGATGGCGTACACATCGTCCAGGTGCCACGGGCGGGCTTTGGCTCCGGCTGGCGCCTTTTGGCCCAGGATCAGGTTCTGCTGCACGGTGAGGCCGGGAAACACATCGCGGTGTTCGGGCACATAGCCTACGCCCAGCCGGGCAATCTCATGCGGGGCCAGGCCGATCAGCGGATGCCCCAGCCAGCGGGCGTCGCCGGTGCAGCGCACCAAGCCCATCAGCGCCCGAGCCGTGGTCGAACGGCCGGAGCCATTGCGCCCCAGCAAGGCGACCACTTCACCCGGCGCGACGGTGAAGCTCACCCCCCGCAGCACCTGGCTGGCGCCGTAAAACGCGCAGAGATCGTGAACCTGCAACATCTCAGTGCACCTCGCTGGGCGTTGCGTCGGGCGCAGCGGGGTCTGGCACCTGCCCCAGATAGGCCTGCTGCACCCGCACATCGGCGCGCACCGCCTGCGGGGTGTCGCAGGCAATCAATCGCCCCTGTTCCAGCACAGCGATCCGGTCGGCCAGCTCAAACACCACGTTCATGTCGTGCTCCACGATCAGCAGCGTTTTGCCGCGCGTGAGCGCTCGTATCAGGGCCAGGGTGCGCTGGGTTTCTGCTTGGTTCATGCCCGCTGTGGGCTCGTCCAGCAGGATGACTTGCGGGTCAGCCGCCAGTGCCAGGCCCAGTTCTAGCGCCCTTTGTTCCGCGTAGCTCAGGTGTTGGGCCTGCATGTGCTGTCGTTCAAACAAGTCCAGCTGGTGCAGGAGGTGCTGGGTCTCGCGGTCGATCTCCGCGCGCACATTGGGGCGGTGAAACAGGCGTTCGGCCAGCCCGCTGTGTGCCAGAACAGCGCAACGGATGTTTTCAGCCACGCTCAAGGCGGCAAACAGGTGACTGACCTGAAAGCTGCGCCCCACACCCATGGCATGAATCTGCCGGGGCTGGAGGCGGTCCAGGCGCCGGGCCCCAAGGCGCACCGTGCCTCTGGTGGGCCTGGTGCGGCCACTGATCAGATTGAACAACGTGGATTTACCCGCGCCATTGGGGCCGATCAGAGCCAGGCATTCGCCGGGCACAACGCTCAAGGACACGTCTTGCAGAAGATCAGACTCACCGACTCTTTTGCCGAGCTGGTGCAGTTCTAGCGTGGGTGGTCTGGCGATGGTGGCCTGGGTGGCCTGCGTAGGCGGTGTCGGCGTCGGCGCTAGGCCCGCAGGTTGGCCCTGGCCCTCTGAAACCCTGCCGTCACCGAGGGTGCCAGGGCGAAAAGCTTGCAAGTCGGTGGCCAAACCCTGCACTTGCCGCGCTTGCCGCAATGTCCGGCCAAGCCCGATCAAACCTAGACCACTCACAAAAACAGCCCCGGCGAACCACCAGTGCAAGGGCTGATCGGTGCGCAGCGACAAGCCCCACAAGGCCTTGTCTGGCCCCAGCGCGGAACCCAGTTGCAAGTGGTAGCCCATTTCGATCAAGGTGATGCTACCCGCCAGCGTAAAGGCGGCGCCCACAGCAAGGTAGATCGAGCCGCGTACATCTCTGCCCTGCGGTTGCTGATGCTGAAGTTGCCCCCAAAACCGCGTGGGCAGGCTCGCCAGGCCCTGAGGTGCCAGCACCACCATGCCCACAAAAAACAAGCCCAGATAGAGCAGCCATCCTGGTGTGTAGCTGCTCAGCAGGACCTGGGTAAGCACCATCAACACCGCACCCAGAACAGGCCCGAAAAAGTAGCCGGCGCCGCCCAGGTAGGTGAACAGCACATAACTGCCCGAGCGGTGGCTGCTGAACACCTCGGGCGTGACATTCTCAAAATTCAGTGCTGCCAAGCCGCCAGCAATGCCGGCAAAAAATGCCGCCCACACAAATACGCGATAGCGCACACGGGCCTCATCCAGCCCCAAAAAGCCGGCGCGCTCGGGGTTTTCGCGCACCGCGGCCAGCGCCCGCCCCAGGGGAGCACGGGTCAAGACCGCCATCATCCCCGCGCACAAGAGGGTGTAGGCGGCAATCAATGCATAAAGCTCCAGCTGTGGCCCCAGGCTGATGCCCAGCGGCCTGCTGCCCATTACCCGGTTGGCAGACAAGCCCCCTTCCCCACCGAACACGGGCTCAAACATATGGGCGGCGGCGTACACGAGCTCGCCCAGGCCCAGGGTGATCATGGCCAGCGACAGGCCACCACGCCGGGTGGTGATGCCCCCCAGCACCACCGCCACCCCCGCGCTGGCCAAGCCACCCAGCAGCGGCACAGCGCTGACCGGCAGTGCCCAGGCGCTGTGCGCGGCCATCCACCTGAGTGCGTGTATGGCGGCATAGGCGCCTACGCCGGTGTAAACCGCATGGCCAAAACTCAGCATGCCTCCCTGGCCAAACAGCAAGTTGAAGCTGAGGCAGGCAATCATGGCGATGCCCATCTGGCTCAGCAGATTCAGGCCCAGCGCGCTGTCAAACACCCAGGGCGCAGACACCATAGTTAGGACAAACAAGCCCCAGGGCAAGATGTGGCCCCTCATGCGTCGCGCTCACCCAGCAGGCCGCGTTGGCGCCACACCAGCATCAGCACCAGCAGTGCAAAGGGCAGCATCGGGGCCACCTGACTGAGCCAGCCACTTTGCCCCACGGCCCAGGTTTGCAGCAGGCCGATCAGCAAGGACGCCAGAAACGCCCCAGCCAAAGAGCCAAGCCCGCCCACGACCACCACCACAAAAATCACGCTGCCCACGGTGGCTGCCATGCCGGGCTCGGTGACAAAAACATTGCCACCCAGTGCACCGGCCAGTGCGGCCAACGCAGCCCCGCCCCCAAACACTGCCATCAGCAGGCGAGGAACGTCATGACCCAGGGTCTGTACGGTCTCCGGATGGGTCAGCGCCGCCTGAATCACCAGGCCTGCACGCGTCCGTTTGAGTCCCCACCCCAGCGTGGCCAGCACCACCAGGGACACACCCATCATGAAAGCCCGGTAACGCGGCAATGGCAAACCAGCCAGGGTGAGCTGGCCTTGCAGCTCGTCTGGAATGCGGTAATCCACGGCAACCCTGCCCCAGATGAGCTGCACCAGCTCCACCATGACCAGGCCCAAACCAAAGGTCACCAGCAACTCGGCCACCTGTCCGTGGCGGTGCACGCGCCGCAATACGGTGCGCTCAAACACTGCGCCCAGAAAGCCCACCAGCACAGGCGCTAACAGCAGTGCAGGCCAAAAGCCCAGCGAGCCACTCAGGCTGTAGGCCATGTAGGCGCCCAGCATGTAAAAACCCGCGTGGGCAAAGTTCAGCACCCCCATCATGCTGAAAATAAGGGTCAGGCCCGCGCTCAACAAGAAGAGCAGCAGGCCGTAGCTCAGGCCATTGAGCGCCGTGAGTGCAAACAGTTCCATCAGGGCAGGCGGTAGTCCTTCAGCATTTCACGCAGCCGCACTTTCTGAATCTTGCCGGTGCCGCCCAGCGGAATCGCATCCATGAACACCACGTCGTCTGGCACCTGCCATTTGGCGATCTTGCCCTCGTAGAACTGCAGCAATTCCTCGCGGCTGACCTCGGCGCCCGGCTTTTTGACCACCACCACGATGGGACGCTCATCCCATTTGGGGTGTTTCATGCCGATGCAGGCGGCCATGGCAATGGCGGGGTGCGCCACCGCGATGTTTTCCACGTCAATGGAGCTGATCCACTCACCGCCCGACTTGATGACGTCTTTGCTGCGGTCGGTGATCTGCATGAAGCCGTCGGCGTCGATGGTGGCGACATCCCCAGTGGGAAACCAGCCGTCCACAAGGGGCGATGGTCCCTCTGCCCTGTAATAGTCGCGGATCACCCAGGGACCCTTGACCATGAGATCGCCATAGGCTTTGCCGTCGTGCGCCACCTCCCGGCCTTCTCCGTCCACGATCTTCATGTCCACACCAAAAATGGAGCGCCCCTGCTTGAGGCGTATCTTCATTTTTTCGTCATCGCTCAGACCCAGGTGTTTGTTCTTGAGGGTGCACAAGGTGCCCAGGGGGGACAACTCTGTCATGCCCCAGGCATGCAGCACCTCCACGCCGTACTCGACGTTAAAGGCGGCAATCATGGCCGGCGGGCAGGCCGAACCACCGATCACGGTGCGTTTGAGTGTGGAAAACCGCAGCTTGGCGGGCGCCATGTGGCCCAGCATCATCTGCCAGACGGTCGGCACACCGGCGGCAAAGGTGACTTTTTCGCCCTCGATCAACTCATAGACGGATTGCCCGTCGAGCTTGGGGCCTGGAAACACCAGCTTGGCGCCGGTCATCGCCGCCGAGTATGGAATGCCCCAGGCGTTGACGTGGAACATGGGTACCACAGGCAAGATGGCGTCTCGGGCGCTGATGCACATCACGTCCGGCAAGGCTGCAGCGTAGGCGTGCAGCAAGGTGGAGCGGTGGCTGTACAGCGCCGCCTTGGGGTGCCCGGTGGTGCCACTGGTGTAGCACATGCTTGACGCAGAGTTTTCGTCAAATTCTGGCCAGGTGTAATCGGTGGACTGGGGAGCAATCCAGCTCTCGTAGCTTTGCAATCCGGGGATGCCGGTGTCGGTGGGCAGCTGGTCCGCATCACACAAGGCCACAAAATGCTTGACCGTGGGGCATTTGGCGTGAATGGCTTTGACGATGGGCAAAAAGGTCATGTCAAAGCACAGCACCTGGTCTTCGGCGTGCTGGGTGATCCAGGCAATCTGCTCCGGCAGCAGACGGGGGTTGATGGTGTGCAGCACCCGACCCGATCCGCTCACGCCAAAGTACATCTCCATGTGGCGGTAACCGTTCCATGCCAAGGTGGCGACCCGGTCACCAAAGGCCAGACCGGCCTCGTCCAGGGCGTTGGCCAGCTGACGCGAGCGTCGTGCGATGTCACGGTAGGTGCAGCGGTGCAGATCGCCCTCTACCCGCCGAGAAACGATTTCCCCTTCGGGGTGGTGACGGTCGGCAAACTCAATCAGGGAAGAAATCAGCAATTGCTGGTTTTGCATCAGGCCAAGCATGTAAAGTCTCCTATAGGGTCGTATTTGTGCGCGCACCCACCTGTGGCGGGGAGCACAGTATCTCGCAGACCGAGGTACAAATCCTTACTTCAAACGTGTGTGGTGCCCTGTCGGACAATCGTCCGCCATGACCACTGCGCCTCCCACACCTGCCCACTGGACCTGGCTCAATCGCTTTGCCGCCCTGGGCCCTGCGTTTGGCACGCACTTGTCACCCAGCCATTTGCCGGCGCCCTACTGGGTGGCGGCCAGTGCGCAGGTGGGCGAGCTGTTGGGCTTGCCCACCGGATGGCAGACATCTGACGTTTGGCTTGCTGCGCTGACGGGCAACACCCTTTTGCCGGGCAGCCAGCCCTTGGCCAGCGTGTACAGCGGTCACCAGTTCGGGCAATGGGCGGGGCAGCTTGGGGATGGCCGGGCTATTCTGCTGGGTGAAGTGCTGGTGGCTGCCCCAGGGCATTCTGATCAGGCCTCCTCATCCACGAGCCTAGAGATCCAGCTCAAGGGCGCTGGGCGCACACCTTACTCGCGCATGGGCGACGGGCGGGCCGTGCTGCGCTCCAGCATCCGCGAGTTTTTATGCAGCGAAGCCATGCATGGCCTGGGCATACCGACCACCCGCGCCCTGTGCGTGACCGGCTCGAATGCCGCCGTGCGCCGCGAAGAGATCGAAACCGCCGCGGTCGTGACCCGGGTGGCCCCCGGATTTGAGCGCTTTGGGCACATCGAGCATTTTTGCCATCACGACCTGCACGAGGACTTGCGCACCTTCGTCGATGCCTTTATCGACCGCCACCTTCCCGCCTGCCGGCAAGCACCTCAGCCCTACGCCGCCCTGCTGCAGACCGTGGCCCAGCGCACCGCCGAGTTGGTCGCCCAATGGCAGGCTGTGGGCTTTTGTCACGGTGTGATGAACACCGACAACATGAGCCTGCTGGGGCTGACCATCGACTATGGGCCGTTTCAGTTTCTGGAGACCTTCGACCCCCAGCACATTTGCAATCACTCGGACACGCAGGGACGCTATGCCTACAACCAGCAGCCCAATGTGGCCCACTGGAACCTGTATGCCCTGAGCCAGGCCATGCGGCCGCTGCTGGACGACCCCCAGCAGGCCATGGACGCGCTGGAGGTTTTCAAGAGCAGCTACTCAGAGGCCCAGTTGCGTCTGTGGCGCGCCAAACTCGGGCTGCTGGAGGCGCAGGACGGCGACCTTGCTCTGGCGCAAGAGGTGCTGGCACTGTTGGCCAATAATGCGGTCGATTTCACGGTGTTTTGGCGCCGTGTGAGCGTTGTGACGGGCGGCGGCGACCCTGATCTGGTGCGCGATCTGTTTGCCGATCGGGCTGCTCTGGATGCCTGGCTGGCTCGCTACCAGGCTCGTTTGCCGCAAGATCGGCGCGCCAAGGCTGCCGAGCACATGTTGAAGAGCAACCCCAAATATGTGTTGCGCAACCACCTGGCCGAAGTTGCCATCCGCCAAGCCAAACAAGGCGATTTTTCGGAAATACAAACCTTGCTCACCTTGCTGCAGCGCCCTTTTGATGAACACCCCGGCTTCGAGGCCTATGCCGACGTGGCGCCCGACTGGGCCGCCGGCATAGCCATCAGCTGCTCATCGTGATGTTCCTGATGGTCCTGATCCTCACACCCCTCTCTCCTCTATGTCACTTTTCAGCCCCATGACCTACAAAATCCAGAAAACCGATGACGAATGGAAAGCCCTGCTGGCAGCCAAGGGTGCCGAGCCCCTGGCCTACCAGGTGACCCGCCACGAAGCCACCGAGCGCGCCCATACAGGGCGCCTGGCCCAGCAAAAGGCCTCAGGCGTTTACAGCTGCATCTGTTGCGACCGCCCTTTGTTTGATGCGCAGACCAAGTACGAGTCCGGAACTGGCTGGCCCAGTTACTTTGAACCCATCAGCCCCGACGCTGTGGCTACCAAAGAAGACGGCCTGCTGTGGATGAAGCGCACCGAGGTGCACTGCGCCGACTGTGGTGCCCACCTGGGCCATGTTTTTGAGGACGGCCCCGCGCCCACCGGCCTGCGCTACTGTATGAATTCCGCCTCGTTAAACTTCACGCCCTCATGAGAATACTTCTGGATTTTTTGCCCCTGGTGCTGTTTGTTGGCGCCTACAAGTACCAGGACATCTACCTGGGCACCGCGGTGCTGATGGCGGCAACCACCGTTCAGATGGCCATCATTTACGCCATGGACCGCAAGCTGCAAACCATGCAGAAGATCACGCTGCTGCTGGTGCTGGGCTTTGGCGCCCTGACCCTGTCGCTGCACGACGAGCGTTTCATCAAATGGAAACCCACCGTGCTGTACGCCGCCATCGCCATAGCCCTGGCCGTGGCCGTCTGGGTCATGAAAAAGAACTTTCTCAAGCTGCTTCTGGGCAGCCAGCTGGAACTACCCGACCGTGTGTGGCACCGGCTCAACGTGGTCTGGATTGTTTACAGCCTTTTCATGGCGGCCATCAATGCCTATGTGGCGGCTTACTTCAGCACCGAGGCCTGGGTCAATTTCAAGCTGTGGGGCTACGCGTTCCCGCTGGTCTTTTTGATCGCACAGGGCCTGTACATCTCGCCCCACCTCAAATCAGGCGACAACGAAGCATGAGCGCGGTACCCACAGTGGCCGGTGGTTTGCCCACCGCCGAAGAACTGTCTGCCCGCCTGCAGGCCGCCCTGAGCCCCACTGCTCTGGAAGTGCTGGACGAAAGCGCGGCGCATGCCGGGCACGCCGGTGCAGGCGCCGAGGGCTACGGCACCCATTTTCGGGTTCGTATCGCGGCACCCGCTTTTGATGGTTTACGGCCCGTGGCACGCCATCGGCTTGTGTATGATGCTCTGCGCGAATTCATGGACCGGGGCTTGCACGCACTGGCCATAGAAACCCACTAGACCGACAAATAGTCGGCACCGCCAACCCTTCCATATTTCCAACATTTCACTTTTTTGTCATTGGCTCGGCCCTAGCCGGGAACTTCAGGAAACACCATGAAAAAAACACTCCTCGCCACTCTTGCTGCTGTCGCTCTGACCGGTGCCATGGCTGTGCCCGCCGCGGCCCAGAACATTGCTATCGTCAACGGCAAGGCCGTCCCCAAGACACGTCTGGACGCCCTAGCGACGCAAGTGGCTCGCGCCGGCCGCCCCATCACCCCTGAAATGCAGGGCCAGATGCGCGACGAAGTGATCGCCCGTGAAATCTTTGTACAAGAAGCCCAGGCTCGTGGCCTGGAAAACAGCGAAGACTTCCGCAGCCAGCTCGAACTGGCCCGTCAGTCCATCCTGATCCGTGAGCTGTTTGCCGACTATCAAAAGACCAACCCCGTGTCGGATGCCGACCTGAAGGCCGAGTACGACAAGTTTGCAGCGGCCAACGGTGGCAAGGAATACCGTGCTCGCCACATCCTGGTGGAAAAAGAAGCCGAAGCCAAGGCCATCATTGCTCAGCTCAAAAAAGGCGGCAAGTTTGAAGACATCGCCAAGAAGGCCTCCAAGGACCCCGGCTCCGGTGCCAAGGGTGGCGACCTGGACTGGGCAGCTGCTGGCAGCTATGTGAAAGAGTTCTCCGAGGCCATGGTTGCCCTGGAAAAAGGCAAGACCACCGAGACACCGGTGCGCTCACAGTTTGGCTTTCACATCATCCGCCTGGAAGACGTGCGTGACGCCCAGTTGCCCAAGTTTGAAGAACTCAAGCCCCAGATCGCCCAGCAAATGCAGCAGCAACGACTGGCCCAGTTCCAGGAATCCCTGCGCGCCAAGGCCAAGGTGGAGTAAAAC
>JBJOIT010000070.1:0-11377 GCA_046046915.1 Pseudomonadota bacterium | reverse complement strand
ACTACCACCTGACCATGAGCACGCTGGCCTCGCCCATGGCCGAGTACTTCCCCATCTTCGACGTGGAGGTGGGTAACGAGCTGTTCTGGTACATCTTCGACGGAGAGCCGATTGCCGAAAACGGCTTCCTGGACCTGCGCGACGACGTGCCCGGCCTGGGCCTGACGCTCAAGCCCGACTACCTGGACCAGTTCCACATCATCGAATGAGCGGCACCATGAAACGACCCTACAAAGGCGTCTTTCCGGTGGTGCCCACCACCTTTAATGATGACGGAACCTTGGACCTCGAAAGTCAAAAGCGCTGTCTTGACTTCATGATTGACGCAGGCTCCAACGGCCTGTGCATTCTGGCGAATTTCTCCGAGCAGTTCTCGCTGTCGGACGAGGAACGCGAAATCATCACCCGCACCGCGCTAGACCATGTGGCCGGCCGTGTGCCGGTGATCGTGACGACCACGCACTACGGCACCCGCGTGTGCGCCGAACGCAGCCGCCGCGCCCAAGACATGGGCGCGGCCATGGTGATGGTGATGCCGCCCTACCACGGCGCCACCTTCCGCGTGCCTGAGGCGCAGATCTTCGAGTTCTACGCCGGTTTGTCCGACGCGATCGACATCCCTATCATGGTCCAGGACGCGCCCGCCAGCGGCACTGTGCTGTCGGCGCCGTTCCTGGCCCGCATGGCGACCGAGATCGAGCACCTGGCGTATTTCAAGATCGAGACCGCAGGTGCTGCAGCGAAGCTGCGCGAACTGATCCGCCTGGGCGGTGACGCGATCGAAGGCCCATGGGATGGGGAAGAGGCCATCACCCTGCTGGCCGACCTGGACGCCGGTGCCACCGGCGCCATGACCGGCGGGGCCTTCCCCGACGGCATCCGCACCATCATCGATCCCTACCTCGCCGGCGACCGTGAAGCCGCCGTGGCCGCCTACGCCAAGTGGCTGCCGCTGATCAACGTGGAGAACCGCCAGGGCGGCATTCTCACAGCCAAGGCGCTGATGAAGGCCGGCGGAGTGATCGCCTGCGAAGCCGGGCGCCACCCCTTCCCACCCATGCATCCCGAGGTTCGCAATGGGGTTCTGGACGCCGCCCGGCGCCTGAATCCCCTAGTGTTGCGCTGGGGGCGCTGAATCATTCTCGTTTTCTTCAACCACAACTATCCATCAGGAGACATTCATGAACCACCGCCAATTTCTCAAGGTAATGTTGCTGTGCGCAACGCTGGGCACCCTGGCGCTGCCGTTTGCAGCGCAGGCCCAAACCAAACTACGTTTCGCCCACGCCGGTCCTGAGACGTCTTCCCAGCATCTCGCTGCCCTGGAGTTCGCCAAGGCCGTCAAGGAGCGCAGCCAAGGCAAGCTGGAGGTGCAGGTGTTTCCTGCCAGCCAATTGGGCAACGATGCCACGGTGATTGGTGCCGTACGTGGCGGCAGCATCGACATGATGATGGCCGGTAGCGGCAATTTCAGCGGGTTGAATTCCAAGTTTGAGGTACTGGATATTCCCTTTTTGTTCCGCGACCGTGACCACGCCTACAAGGCCGTCGACCAGCAGGTGGGCCAAGAGCTGATGAAAGCTTTGGAAGGCAGTGGCATGAAGCAACTCGCTTTTTGGGAGGTGGGTTTCCGTTCCATCACCACAAAAAACCGGGCCGTGCGCACACCGGCTGACCTGAAGGGCTTGAAGATCCGCACCCAGCCCAACCCGGTCCACGTGCAGGCATGGAAGCTGTTGGGAACCAACCCCGTGCCCATGCCTTTGAGCGAGCTGTACACCGCTTTGGAGTCCGGCGCTGTGGATGCCCAGGAACATCCGGTCGAGATTACCTATTCAGCCAAGTTCTACGAGGTTCAGAAACACCTCACCATGACCCGTCACGCGTTTACCGCCATGCCTGTGGTGTTGAACAAGGGCAAGTTTGATGGTCTGTCTCCCGATCTGCAGAAAGTGCTGTTGGATGCTGCGCAGGAGGCCAAGGCATTTCAGCGAGCGTTGAACCAGAAAAACGAAGCCTCCATCATTGCCGACCTGCGCAAAAACGGCATGACCGTGATCGAGAACGTGGATGTGGCACCGTTCAAGGCCGCCATGGGTGATGAGCTGCGCAAGGCCCACATCGCTAAAAACGGTCCCGAGTTGTTGGTCGCCGTTGAAGCCATCAAATAAGGGTCCGGGCATGAGCCGACAAGAAACTCTGTTGTTGGTGCAGAAATGCGCCCACACCTTTAGCTTCTACGACCTGGCCAGTGGCCAGGCCGAAAAGCACATTGTGTTGCCCAATTTTCCGCACGAGTTCACCGTGGACCCTGTGCGACAGGTGGCGTATGTGGGGCACTATGGCATTGAAACCGCCAGCCACCTCGGAGATGTGGGCGGCCACTCGGTATTCGTGATTGACCTGCAACGTCGCGAGCACATCCACACGTTGAACATTTGGCCGTTTTACCGACCTCATGGATTGACGGTGGATGCACATGGCCGCTTGTTCGTGATGTCGGAGGGACACAACACCCTGTTGCGGTTTTCAGACCCATTAAAACGCCATGTGCCCGACTTAGCCATTTCGTCGGGTGGGTACAAAACCCACCTGTTTGCGCTAACCCGTGACGCTGAGACGGCCTACGCGCTCAATTTGCTGTCGAACACGGTCACGAAAATCCGACCCAACGATCCAACCTTTGCCCCAGTGGCCATGGTGCCGGGTCCTGTGCCTGAAGGCAACGTGTTGTCGGCCGACGAAAAACTGCTCTACGTGGCCAACCGGGGTGACGACACGTTGGTTGCGGTGGACACGACCACCATGCAGGTGGTGGCGCGCGGGACAACGCGGCGCGATCCTAATCGAGTCTATCGCTTCCAGGGCGCCGACGGGCAAGATCTGCTCATGACCACCAACTCAGGTGAACACTCGCTGTCGGTTTTTGGAACCAATCTGGTGGAGCAACGCTGTCTGGCCCTGCCCAGCAACCCGCTCGCGTTGTCGCTGCACCCCAGCGAGCGCACGGCCTTCATCTCATTCCAGGACGAGACGGTGCGCCGCCTCAACCTGGACAGTTTCGAGTTCACGCAGACCCTCAAGACCTTGTGTGAGCCCGATTCGTCCTACATCTGGCAACACTGATTTTCAACCGAATAAGGAGACAAGTTTCATGAAGATATTCGTGTTCACACGCCGTGCGCTGGCGTTGGTCAGCCTACTGGCTTTCGCACAAATTGCGGCCGCACAAATCGTCAAACTGCGCATGGCCCATTCGGGCGCCGAAGCCGAAACACAGCACCTGGCGGCTTTGGAGTTCGCCAAGCAGGTCAAGGCCCGCACCAACGGCCAGATCGAGGTGCAGGTCTACGCGGCCAGCACCCTCGGCAACGACAACACCGCCATCGCCGGCGTGCGCGGCGGTACCATTGACCTGGCGACCTCAGGCACGCCGTACTACACCGGCATGGTCGGTCGCATGAACGTGCTGGACCTGCCCTACATGTTTGCCAGCGCCGAACACGCCTACAAGGTGTTGGATGGCCCCATTGGACGCGGGCTGCTGGACGAACTGGAGGCCCACAACATGAAGGGCTTGGCGTACTGGGAGGTTGGTTTTCGCAGCCTCACCAATTCCAAACGTCCGGTGAAGACGCCCGAGGACATAAAAGGCCTGAAGGTGCGCACCACGCCCAATCCAGCCCATCTCAAGGCTTTCCAGATTTTTGGTGCCACCCCTACCCCCATGCCGCTGGCTGAAGTATTTCCTGCGCTGGAAAGCAAGGCCATTGACGGCCAGGAGAATCCGGTTGGCATCGTTCGCGGCAACAAGTTCAACGAGGTTCAGAAGTACATGTCGATGACACGCCACGCCTACACCGCCATGCCGGTGGTGATGAACAAGGCGAAGTTCGCCTCCTTCACGCCGGTGCAACAGCAGGTACTGATCGACGCGGCTGTGGCTGCCGGCAACTTCCAGCGTGATCTGATCCGCAAGAATGAGGCGGGTGACATTGCCTATCTGCGTGCGCAGGGCATGGTGATTGAGGAAAACATCAATCCTGAGCCCTTCCGCAAGTTGGTTGCCGAACCCATCAAGCAGATGTTTGCTGAGAAACATGGTACCCAGCTCATCGACGCCGTCGCAAACGCCCGCTAAACCCAAGGTGGTGGATGCCCACCACCATCTATGGGATCTATCGGACGGGCGCTACCCGTGGCTTCAACAGGACTACAACGAACGGAATTTTTTTCTTGGTGATTACCGAAATTTGCAAAAAAACTTTCTTCCCGAAGATTTCCGTCGGTTAAGCAAAGGATGCGAGGTAGTCGCGACGGTTCACGTCGAAGCTGAAAGAGCTCGCAATGAACAAGTTGCTGAAACTGAATGGCTGCATCATCTAAATTCCGAGCACAGTATGCCGAATGCCGTTGTTGCGCATGTTTGGCTTGATCGACCAGAAACTGAAGATCGAATACTGCAACACTTGCAATATCCATTGGTACGTGGGATACGAAGTAAGCCATTGACTGCCAATCGCTCAGATGAAAGCGTTCTAGGTCTCCCCGGAAGTATGCAAGACGATCGGTGGCTTCGTGGTCTGGCCTTGTTGGACAAACACCATCTAAGTTGGGATCTCAGAGTTCCTTGCTGGCACTTGAAAGAGGCTGCAGAAGTCGCTGAGCTCTTTCCCACACTTGCGATCGTACTGAACCATCACGGTTTTGCCTGGGACAGAAGTGAGGCAGGGCTAAAGCTGTGGCGAGACGGCATGGAACGTTTAGCAGAGCAACCAAACGTTTATGTCAAATTGTCGGAATTCGGTCTGCGAGACCAAGCTTGGGATGAGGTCGCGAACAGATATCTAGTGCACGAAACCTTGCGAATATTCGGTTGGGATCGTTGCATGTTCGCAAGTAATTTTCCTGTGGCGGGACTCCGAATTGGATATTCCGAGCTGATTCAAGCGATGTGGCGCATGGTGGCTCACCTCACTCCTGAAATGCAACATGCAGTGATGTGTGATAACGCTTTGCGCTTCTACCGTATTCAACTTCCAATAGGTCCCACACCGAATTCTTAGCCTTGTTTATATGACCCAACACAACAACCTCATCAACGGCGAATGGCTCGCCGGCACTGGCTACTCGGCCAACATCAACCCCTCCAATCTGGCGGACGTGATCGGCGAATACGCCCAAGCCGACGTGGCTCAGCTCAACGCAGCCGTCGCAGCAGCCCAAAAAGCCTTCCCCGCCTGGTCCACCGGCGGCATCCAGGCCCGCGCCGACGCTCTGGACAAAATCGGCAATGAAATCCTGGCTCGCAAGGAAGAGCTGGGCACCTTGCTCTCCCGCGAAGAGGGCAAGACCCGTGCCGAAGGCATTGGCGAAGCTGCCCGCGCCGGCAACATTTTCAAATTCTTCGCGGGCGAATGCCTGCGCTTGGCCGGTGAAACATTGCCCTCCGTACGCCCCGGCATCGGGGTGGAAGTCACCCGTGAGCCTTTGGGTGTGATCGGCCTGATCACCCCTTGGAACTTCCCCATCGCCATCCCCGCCTGGAAGATTGCACCCGCACTGGCTTATGGCAACTGCGTGGTCCTGAAGCCTGCTGACTTGGTGCCCGGCTGCGCCTGGGCGCTGGCCGACATCATTCACCGCAGCGGCATTCCTGCCGGTGTGTTCAACCTCGTCATGGGTTCGGGCCGTGTCATTGGCGACGCCCTGGTCAATCACCCCGGCATCACTGCCGTGAGCTTCACCGGCTCGGTAGGCGTGGGCCAGCGCATTGCCGCCGCCTGTGCCGGGCACATGAAGAAAGTCCAACTGGAAATGGGTGGCAAGAACCCGCAAGTGGTGCTGGACGACGCCGACCTCAATGTGGCGGTCGAGCTCAGCGTTCAAAGCGCCTTCTACTCCACCGGCCAACGCTGCACTGCGTCCAGCCGCCTGATCGTGACCGACAAAATCTACCCCGCCTTCATCGAAGCCATGCAAAAGCGGATGGCCGCCATTAAGGTGGGTGACGCCTTGGCCGCTGGCATTGACATCGGCCCCGTGTCGTCCCAAGCGCAGCTGGAGCAGGACTTGTCGTATGTGGAGATCGGCAAGGCTGAAGGCGCCACGCTGCTCACCGGTGGCGAGCGCCTCACGCGCGACACGGAGGGTTTTTACATGGCCCCGGCCCTGCTGGTGGATAGCACCTCGTCCATGCGCATCAACCGCGAAGAAATTTTCGGCCCGGTGGCCAGCGTTATCCGTGTGAAGGACTACGACGAAGCCCTGGCAGTTGCCAATGACACGCCCTTCGGCCTGTCTGCCGGCATTGCCACCACCAGCCTGAAGTACGCCACCCATTTCAAACGCCACAGCCAGGCCGGCATGGTGATGGTGAACCTGCCCACCGCAGGGGTGGACTACCACGTGCCCTTCGGCGGACGCAAGGGCAGCAGCTACGGCTCCCGCGAGCAGGGCAAGTACGCTGCCGAGTTCTTCACCACGGTGAAGACGGCGTATGTATTGAGCTGATGCGTTTGGACACGGTTACGTTTCAGTCATCTGCACTAACTGCACAATAACTGCATTCACCAACGCCCGCTTCGATGTCATGAGTCGAAGCGGAGCAAGCTCCGCTTTGGACCGGCTGCTGAGACAGGTTGGGGCCAGATCCTGTCCCTGATGAATGACTGCTTTGACAAAGTCAAAACGCAAAAGCACCTGGCTCAACCCCGAACAAAGTGTCAGTTGTCTTGGGTACTTCCAGATCGCGTCAAAAAATCAACCAACCTGCGAGTTAGCGGTGCCAGCACCAACACCACAGGAAAAGCCACACTCCAAGCGGTAAGCCATGCCGAGGCCCACAGGCCGATGAAGTGTTCGTTGGCACCCACGGCACGGTAGGTGCTGATGCCGGACACCAAAAAAAATTACATGAGGCTGGACAGAATCAAGCCAAAGAGCACATGGGCGAATTTCTTGGGGATCATGGTTAGAAAGAGTCAGTAAATATTGCAAATGAAAAACGGCCGGGGCACCCAGTGCCTCAGCCGGTTCCGGGAGCTGTAACGCTTAGGCGATGCTGGCGCCCAAGGCGGGGAACACGTCCGTGAACAGCAATGTAATCAGCTGTTGACCAGCAGGGGTGGACCAGTCTTGCGCAATCTCGGCCATTAAGGTGTTGGTGGCGGTCAGCACCACACCGGCGTCATGCATGCGCTGGCGGGCGAACTCTTCCGACAAGGCGCTGGGCGAGCCGGAGGCATCCATCACTGCCTGCACGTTGAAGCCTTCCACCGCCGCATCAATCGCTGGAAAAATCAGACATACGTCAGTTGTCACGCCAGCCATGATGAGGTTCTTGCGACCGGTGGCCACCACGGCCTTATGGAAGTCTTCATAGGCCCAGGCATTGACCACTCCGGGGCGCTTGACGCGGGCAGCAAACGCTTCGGGCAAGATGTTTGCGATCTCCGGCAGGATGGGGCCTTGTGCGTTCTCTTCCTGGCTAGACGTGATAACGACCGGCAGGTTCAGAATCTTGGCCATTTTTGCCAAGGCGATGGATTGCTTGGCAGCCATGTCTTTGTCGATGTTTTTGATCAGCTTCATGGTGCCGACTTGGTGGTCGATGAGCAGCAAGGCTGAGTTTTCTGCGGTGAAACGTTCTACTTTCATGGTGTAACTCCTAAGTACAAAAAAATGTGGCGAGCTTTTAAAGCGTTCCCATCTCGCCACGGTGGTATGCGGCAGTTGCCGCGATGAGGTGATCCTGGCTTGCGAAAGCCATGGGGCCGTTGGAAAAAAATGCCTGCTGCAGGGGCACGCCAATGAAGACGGCAAACTTCGTGTTGCCTGCGTGGGCTTTGAGCTGGTATGTGGCGTCTTCGGGGCCAGCCGACATGTGCGGCACACTCAGGTCCTCCAGCCCGAACTCAATGTCATTCAGCATGGCACGCCCCATGACGGGGAGCACAAAGGCTTGGTGACCCAGCGGAATAGGCAGCAAAAATTCGGCTCCATCTTCCAAAGACACATCCAGCAAGGTCACATCGGTCGGCGGTGCAAGGGGCGACCGCGCACCTGCAAACTGCCCCAATGGCACCCGCACCTTGACACCGGGGTACTGCACCACGGGTACGTCTGGGGGCAAAAGCGTCAGTGCAAACGGTGCGTCGTTTTGCACTTGCTGAGGCAGGTTCACAAAGATTTGCAACAAGTGGGCAGCGCGGCCTGTGACTGCGGGGTTCTCTTCATGCACCACGCCACGGCCAGCGGCCGTCCAATGGAGGCCGCCGGGCTCGATCAGCGTGCGGTTGCCGTTGGAGTCGCGGTTCTGGATACCGGTTTCAGAATCGAGAAACAGATAGGTGACGGCCGAGAACCCAGCATGGGGGTGCGGGGGAAAGGTTGGCTCGCTCATCCAGGCGTGGTCGATGCCAATGAATGGGTCCAACTGCGCAGGAGTTGCGCCATGGAAGCGATACGCCTGAAAGTGGCTTCCCCGATTGGCGCGCTGCATACGGGCAATGTTGGTAGTCATGGCAAGAGTTCTTTCTGGTGGCAGGCTGTGTGCCTGTTGCTGCAATGCCTGTATCTTCCATTAGCCCAATAAAAAGATAAATACGGCAAAATGGCATTCATTGATTCATATTTGGCTCAATGAGTTGTAGATCTAAGGAAGGGCTCGATGGAACTACTGAACGACATGGCTTTATTCGTGGAGGTCGCACAGATACGCAGCTTTCGACGCGCAGCAGACGCCACCGGTGTGCCCAGCTCCACACTGTCCAGGCGCATCAGTGCGTTGGAGAGGGCCATTGGACTGCGACTTTTGCACCGCACCACACGTCGGGTGGAGCTCACTGAGGCCGGGCAGATTTACTACGAGCGCTGCCGCCGCATCGTGGATGAGGCGCGTATTGCGCACGAGCAATTAGGGGAGCTACTGGCGCAACCCAGCGGTGTGCTGCGGGCTTCGCTTCCGGTGGACTTCGCCACCAATTACATGGCGCCGCTGGTGCCCAAGTTCGCGGCAAGGCATCCCGGCATCAGCTTTGACTTCGACCTCACGCCACGCCGCGTGGACCTGATCTCCGAACCCTTCGATGTAGCTATTCGCATGGGGGAATTGCATGACTCGAATCTGATTGCCCGCTTGTTGGCCAAGCTGGCGGTGCATGCCTACGCGTCTCCCGAATACTTGCAACGGGCCGGCGCCCCGCAACACCCGGCAGAATTGGTAACCCATGAATGCTTAAGGTTTCCCAAAACAGCCGCGTGGCAACTCTACAGTGACGCAGAAACTGTGGACGTTCCAGTCGGCGGCAAAGTTCGGGCCAACAGCGTGGGCATGCTGCGCCGCGTGGCAGCGTTAGGCATGGGGGTCGCGCTGCTGCCGGTGGAGATTGCCGCAGAAGATGTGGCAGCGGGACGTTTGGTTCGCCTGCTTACGCACTGGCAAGCGAAACCGATACCGGTTTATGCCCTGACGGAAACACGATTGCTGCCCGCAAAAACCCAACGGTTTATTGAGTTCTTGCAGGAGCATTTGAGCAGTAGAAATGAATTGATCTGACGGCCATTGTTTGCGAGGCCAAGATTCCAATAGGCTGCCGTCACGAAGGTCTATGGGACACAGTGAGTGCAATGGGTTATTGAAAGTCCCCGTGTTGGAATTGCAATTGGTGTTTCGCAATTCACTTTTGAAGTTGGTCGTGACCTTGAAAACAGTTTTCACTTGCGCAAAAACGGCAACATTTTCTACTTATAAGTAGACAGCAAAATGCTCGTCTCGGTGGTCGCGATGGCATCGATCTGGCGGATGGTACGCAGCACCGCATCAAACGCCTCCAGTGTGTCGGCACGCAGCTCGGCCACGATGTCCCAACGCCCATTGGTGCTGTGCAGGGCTTGCACATTCGGGTGGCCGCGCAGGGACGTCATCACCTCCATGGCGCGGTTGCCTTCCACCGCCACGCTCATCAGCGCGCGAATACGTGCCGCCTCGGCTGCGGGCTTGAGGCGCACGGTGTAGCCGGTAATCGTTCCTTCTTTTTCCAGTCGGGCGATGCGGTTTTGTACCGTGGCGCGTGCCACCCGCAGCTTGGCCGCCAAGGCCACGGTAGAGAGGCGTGCGTTGTCGCGCAGCAGGCCAATAAGTTCGCGGTCGGTATCGTCCATAAGTTTCAAAGTGCCATTCATTGCTGGCATTTTGCTACTCATTACCCACTTTTTGCCTAAAAGTTGCGCTTCTGTTTGGCAGTAGCCGGCGGAACAATCTCGCTCATGCCCTGCGCACCTTCTGCAGGTCCCGAGATTTCCCACCTTCTGAGCACTGACCATGACCCGATTTATTGATGTCCCCGCAATGACCGAGCTGATCCACACCATTGGCGTGAAAGACTTCATCGGCCAGCTGGCCGACCACATTCAGAACGACTTTGTACGCTGGCCCGCGTTTGAAAAGTCCGCCCGCGTCGCCAACCACTCGGAGATTGGCGTGATCGAACTGATGCCTGTGTCCGACGCGCAGCGCTACGCCTTCAAGTACGTGAACGGTCACCCCGCCAACACCGCCAAGGGCCTGTACACCGTGATGGCCTTTGGCGTGCTGGCCGACGTGGACACAGGCTACCCCGTGCTGCTCTCGGAGCTGACGCTGGCCACCGCCCTGCGCACCTGCGCCACCTCGCTCATGGCGGCCCGCGCCTTGGCCCGCCCCGACAGCAAGCGCATGGCGCTTATTGGCAACGGTGCGCAAAGCGAGTTTCAGGCGCTGGCCTTTCACCACTGGCTGGGCATTGAAGAAATAGCGGTGTTTGATGTGGACACAGAAGCCACCGACAAGCTGGTGGCCAACCTGGCCGCCTTCCCCGCCCTGCGCGTAATCCGCGCGGCCAGCACGGCCGAGGCGGTGGCGGGTGCCGACATCGTGACCACGGTGACTGCCGACAAGGCTTATGCCACCATCATTACCCCCGACATGCTGGAGCCCGGCATGCACCTCAATGCCGTGGGCGGCGACTGCCCCGGAAAAACCGAGCTGCACGCGGATGTGCTGCGGGCAGCCCGCGTGTTTGTGGAGTTTGAGCTGCAAACCCGGGTGGAGGGCGACATTCAGCAACTGCCTGCCAACTTCCCCGTGGTGGACTTGTGGAAAGTGCTGGCCGGCACAGCGGATGGCCGCCAAAGCACAGAGCAGATCACGGTGTTCGACTCGGTGGGCTTTGCCCTGGAAGACTATTCGGCCTTGCGCTTTGTGTACGAGCAGGCATTACAACTGAACATAGGCACCGATGTGGAACTGGTGCCCGAAGCCAGCAACCCCAAAGACCTGTTCAGCCACACCCGCCGCCAGGCCGGCCGCGCCCACATACGCCGCGTGGCCTGAGCC
>JBJOIT010000069.1:0-11641 GCA_046046915.1 Pseudomonadota bacterium | reverse complement strand
TGTACCGGCTGCGGTGCAAGAGCCCGGCCATCGAGGCCGCCTGCCGCAAGCCCAGCTGCGTGTACCCCGGCATCTGCTCCAACCTCAACACCAGTCACGATCCGCTGATCAAGATGTACCGCCGGGCGCGTGGGCTCAAGGGCATCAAGAAGATTTTGATCGGCTCCGGCCTGCGTTACGACCTGGCCGTGCAAAGCCCCGAGTACGTCAAAGAGCTGGTACAGCACCATGTGGGCGGCTATCTCAAAATTGCCCCCGAGCACACCGAGCAGGGCCCGCTCACCAAGATGATGAAGCCGGGCATAGGTACTTATGACCGGTTCAAGCAGCTGTTTGACAAGTTCAGCGCCGAGGCGGGCAAAAAGCAGTTTTTGATTCCGTACTTCATTGCTGCCCACCCGGGTACTCGCGACGAAGACATGATGAACCTGGCGGTCTGGCTCAAGAAGAACGGTTTTCGCGCCGACCAAGTGCAAACTTTTTATCCCAGCCCTATGGCCACCGCTACGGCCATGTACCACTCCGGGCGCAACACCCTGCGCAAGATCCGGCGCCAGGCGACCGACGAAGACACCGTAGACATCGTGCGTGGCGAGCGCCGTCGCCGTTTGCACAAAGCCTTTTTACGCTACCACGACCCCAATAACTGGCCTTTGCTGCGCGAGGCCCTCAAGGCCATGGGCCGTGCTGACCTGATCGGCAATGGCAAGCACCACCTGATCCCGACCTTCCAACCCCTGACGGATGGCGGCTACCAGAGTGCCCGCAAGAAAAATTCCACCCCGGTGGGCATCAAAGCGGCACCGGCAAAAGCAACTCCGGGCAAAGTGGCGCCTGTCAAAGGCCGTGTGCTGACCCAGCACACCGGTTTGCCCCCGCGCGTGACGGGCGGTGCACCCAAAGCCGTACGCAAGGGGCGTTGAGTCCGCAAGGTTACGCGGCCATGGTGTAAAGCGGAATGTCTTTGTCTGCGGCCAATTGGTCCAGTTGTGCTCGGGTGAGTTGGCTGAAGTAAGTGCGCAGATGCGTCACCGTCGCCGGGTTTTCCATGACGGACGCATCTTTTTCATCCAGCCCTGCTGCCAGAGCCATGCGTTTGGCAAAGTGGGGTTCCAGCGCGGCCAGTGCCACCCGGCCATCCAGGCAAGCGTAGACACGGTAACCCGCGTGTCCGCCACCCAGGGTGGTGCCCGGCAGGGTCATGCCCCAGGTGCGGGGCATGGCGGCCCAGGCAGCGCCTTCGCTCAGAGCAACTTCCAGAAACACGCCGCAGCCGGTCTGGCGTTGTGCGAGCAGGGCTTGCAAAACCGCTTCACTCGCCATCAGCCCCCCTGTCATGTCGGCATAGAGTGATGCAGGTAAGTCCAGCCCGGTGATCAAACCTTGTTCTGCCTGATAAGTGAGGTCGTGGCCGGCTTCATCTGCCCTGGCGCCAGGGCTTCCTACGATCGCAATATGAGACAGCTCTGGATACTGGGCATGGAGTTTTTCCCAACCCAGCCCCAACTTAATCAATGCCGAGGGGCGAAAAGACGTGATGATGATTTGTGCCTGCGCCAGCTCGCGGTGCAACACGTCTTGCCCCTCCTCAGACTTGAGGTCCGCGGTGATGACAACTAGACCGGCCCCCAAGTCGGTGTAGGCGTTCGGGCTGTAAATGGCCATGGGGTCTGCACTCGCGCCGGGTGCAGAGACGTCCCGCGATGGGGGCTCCAATTTGATGCAGGTGGCGCCCATGGCCTGCAGGCGCATCAGCGCGGCTGGTCCGGGCAGGTTAAGCGCCAGGCTAAGGATGCGCACGCCCCGCAGGGGCTGGAAGGAGATGGCAGTGTGGTTTTGCATGGGGCAACATCGTAATTTATGCGGCGCCATAAAAAAGGGCCACCGTAGTGACCCGTTGCTCTAGGGTGGCCGAATAATCAGCCACTCCAAATCAAGGCTTGGCCGTCAGGGGGGCAGCTGCGGCTGCCTCCAGTTCCAGGCGTCGACGAAGTTCGAGCTCTGCCGCATCATCGGCACCACGTCCTTGGCGCGCATCCGCTGCAGAGCTGTTGCGAGGAGCGTCGTCGTCTGCCCCTCGCGAATGGGAAATGTGTCCCGGTGCATCATCCGAACCACGTGACTGACGAGAGCTGGCAGACGAGTCGTCAGAGCCACGTGAACGGCTGCTGCTGGAATCGTCCGAGCTGCGGCTAGTTGACCTAGATGAGCTTGAATGGCTGCTCGAACTGGAGCTGCTACTGCTGGAAGAGCTTGACTTACTAGAGCCGCCGCCCGAGCTACTTTCCCGAGCCAGTGAAGTGCCCGCGCTGATTGCCAGTGCAGAGGCGATCAAGGTGCTCAGCAAGGTTGATGTGGTGAGGGATTTCATAGAGGTGCTCCAATCAATAAAAAGTGTGGCTGGTAAAGAATTAGCGTGAGGGAGGTAAATGCCATCTACATCACGCAAACGAATCGCCCATGAGGGTGTTGAACCAGGTGTTCATCTGGCGGAAGTTCTGAGTGCTCGGCGCTGCGGCCTCAGTGGCCATAGCGCCGACCGTTTGTCCACCCTTGTTTGCAAACACCATCTTGCCGCCAGTGTTAGTTTTTTCGTATTGATACACCGCCGTCAGCCATGAAGCGGTTGTCGCTGTGATGGGCGAATAACAGGCCGAATTGGCCACGGGGGCAGGGTCCGGCTGCTGGCCGCTGAACAAACGCACGATGGCATCGGCGCAAATCTTGGCCTCCTGGTTGGCCACATGGCCTGCCTTCGGCAGGCCGCAGCTGGAAGCGTCACCGATGATGTGCACGTTGGCTTTGGCTGTGGACTCGTAGCTCAAAACATCGACAACACACCACTTGCCGTTCGCCATTCCGTTTGAGTCTTTGCCGCTGTTATTCAAGCCCGCAATTGCTAGCCAATCGCCTGCCTGACTGCCTCGTGCGCGCTGAGGCACGATGGGATTAACAACTGCGGCATTGATCGTCTGAGGGTCATTTTTGCTGTCAATATAGGTGAC
Organism: Pseudomonadota bacterium; assembly: GCA_046046915.1. Classification (GTDB taxonomy): domain Bacteria; phylum Pseudomonadota; class Gammaproteobacteria; order Burkholderiales; family Burkholderiaceae_C; genus JBEEJZ01. The sequence goes on along the minus strand of JBJOIT010000069.1, from coordinate 8,636 downwards.
CACTTTGCTGCTCGGATCAATCTTGATTTCAGTAACGCCTGACTGATAGTCGATGACTCCAGCGTAGGTCACCCCAAAGGCCTTGCTGAAGTTCTCTTTCTCCGCTTGAATCGCTCCGTACTTGCCGTACTTGGCCCGATCGGCATCGCTAGACGTGTTTTCATCCAAAATGATCACTCGTGCGGCACTACCAAGGCGATTTTTTAAGAAGTCTGCAACCAGGCATGCCCGTTCGTACGGACCGGGGGGGCAGCGGTATGGAGCCATGGGTATGGTCATGACAAACACGCCGTTGTTGCTGCTCATGACGTTAATTTGATCGGCCAGCAGGGCCGTCTGAGCACCGGCTTGCCAGGCGTGCGGTGTGGTGTTGTCGTAATCGGCCTGCTTCAGGCCGTAAGCATCTTCAAACTCGATGCCTGGTGCCAGCACCACCCGGTCGTACGTGAGGCTGGTGTTATTGCTCAGGGTGATGGTTTTGCCTGCCGTGTCCAGCGCCGTGACGCTGGCGGTGACCAGCTTGATGTTGTACTTGCTGGCCAAAGCGTTACGGGTGTAGTTCAAGCTGTCGAGGGTGCGACTCCCATTAAGCACCAGGTTGCTCATGATGTTGGAGGTGTAGGTGTCAACCGGATCTACCAGAGTGATGGTTAGACCGGCACCACCCCACAAGCGAAGGTATTTGGCTGCCGTGGCGCCCGCCATGCCACCGCCCACGATCACCACACTGTCCTTCAGGCCCGTAGTTGCTGGCAGGTAAGTGGTGTTGGTGCCAGAACCATCACCCTCGTCGTCAGCTTCGTTGTCATCGTCTGTCCATCCCACTGTGGGAGCCAGTGCCGCGATCATTCCAGCACCGGCCAGGGTCAGCCAGCGGCGGCGTTGAAGGGAGTCTTTTGAGAAAGTCATGTTCGTACTCCTGTGTGGGTGGTTACTGCTGTAGGTAGTTGATGATGGCGGTGAGCTGCTCAGTGGTATAGCCCTGCGCGTGGGCTGCCATGATGTCTGTTGAAACATCCGTTTGTTTTAGGTAGTCCAGCACCTCCTTTGCTTCGCTGCCCCGGATGCTTTCAAAACCACCCCGACCCATGGTGCCGTGACACTGGAAACAGTTGGACGCCAGGAGGCGGCCCTCGGTATTTGCGGGCTGGGTGGCCGTCACATTCGTACCGCTTGTGCTTTTGCTGGTCTTGCCGCTGTAGCCTTTGTGTGATTTGGATGGGTCATTTCGATGGCTATCAAAGTGACTTTTCGCATCCTTGGCGGTGACCAAGAATTTTTTGGTTTCTAGGTGATCCTCAATTTCGGCGTCGGTGAGGGTGTCACGATCCAGACGCAGTTCCACCAACTTGCGCGCGAAGTCACGTGCCGATGGGGAGATCTGGATGCCGTTCGACGGGTTCGCATCGCTGTCCAGGGTTTGCAGGGCTTGCAGCATGCGGATGACACGCGGATCACTGGAATCCATTGCATTTGGCACCAGGTCCAGAGGGGTTACCTTGTCACCGGTCGGTGTGATGGTGCCGAGCACCAGATTGCCGATCGAAAAGGTGATGGTTTCTCCGACCTGATATGGAAAGTTGCCATTGGCATCCGTCAGTCCGCTACGACTGGCGGACTTGAACTCCAAGCCGGCAACGTGAGCGTCGATGAACGTCGCCACGCGGTCCGCATTGGCCGAGCTGCCACTGCCGCCGCCGCAGGCGGCCAATGTGGCAATCACGACGGGCAGCGCCCACCAGCGCCCGATGCGTCCTACCAGCCCTTGGGATCGATGTTTCATGTCAGTACCTTTCTGAAGTGTGGCGATGTGCTCGCCACGGTTGATAGGAGGACTTGGTCCTAGTTATCGAGTTCGATCTTGGTGGCGGTCAGTTGGCCATTCGGACCGATAACGGCTTTGACTTCAACCCGGAGCTCATCTGCCAAGCTGTTTGAATGCAGGTCTAGGGTCGTTTTGTCGGTATAGGTGACTAAATTCCCCCTCACCTTGAAGGTTCTGAGGATCGTGTCGAGTTGACTGATACGGTCATGAAATTCAAACTCGCGAGCTGCTACCGCCTCGTCACTTTCCAGCTCAACCTTGCTGGCCACGACGGTGCCGTTCACCACAGCGCCCTCAACCTTGACGCGAAGACCCAGCCCAAGTGTTAGGTTTCTTGGATCGAAGTCGGCAAGGGACGCGTCCACAGGAATGCCGTTAACACTGAGGAAAAGGCTGCCGCTCGTAAAGTCAGTGATGGAGCCTTCAATTTCAGCTTCATCGTCATCGCTGTTATTGATGTCGCCAAGTGGGTTGACAGTGCGAACGCGATTGGCCGCCCAAGGCGAACCCGTTGATTCAGGGTCGATATCTACTCGGACCATAATTCCGTCTTGCAGGTCCGAAAGTTTGGGTGCGGAGCCAAAGTTGATGACCGCATCTCCCAATTCAAAGGTGTCGCCTTCCGTGTTTAAGTTGCTTATGGCACCACTCAGCCTGTACTCGTCCGGCTGACGAGATGAAAACTCCACACGGCTTGCCTGCAATACTCCGTCTGCAGCGTTCACAAAGCCATAGACCTCCGCATAGATCGGGATGCCGATTGACTCGATTGGGCCCGGCGAGAACACCGTGTTGGTTAGCCAGTGCACGGTTTGCCCCAGCATGACGAATGATTTTTCACTGACGTTGACTGAATCAATCGGCCCCTTCCATTCACTCCCATAGCTGATGCTGCTTGCGGTGGCCGTAGCTAAACCACCTGTAACGGTAGGGGGTGTCACGCTGGATCCCTGCACGCTCACCACCATGCCGAGCTTCAGATCATTGGAGGCACCTGTGCCACCGTTGACAGTGGCTTTGGTGTCGTCATATCGGATCCCGTTCACGATGATGGAGCCCAGACCAATGATCACGCCGTTGGTAAAGGAGCCGGTACCACCACTGCTGAGGCCGGCCACAGAGCCGCCACCGCAGCCTGGTAATGCAATGCTGCCCAGCAAAGCCATCAAGGTCTGGCGACGGGTAAAAAGTGACGTGTAGTTGTGCGTGGGATGTGACATATCAAGATTCCCTGGGGTCTAGATTGGGCGAAGCTGAGGGTGTGGCGGGGTCATTGCTGTGTGCGCCGGTCTCGGCAGCAGGCATGGCCTGCATCCATGAATACAGGCCCAGACGCAGGCTTTGGTCTTGTGCTCGGCCCGCCAGTTGGTCTGCCTTCATCAAGGCCTCTAATTGCGGCGCGACTTGGGTCATGAGCTGCCGCCACTGGTCAGTGATGATCTGGCGGCAGAGTTGTAAGGACTGGGCCGACAACTCGTCAGCAAACAGGGTCTGTTCAAAGTGCTCGTTGCCCTGGCCCAGCACGTTGGTGACAGCGGCACGCAGGTGATCGCCCACGTTGTCACCCAAAAATCCCATCATCTGCTTCCACTCCGACCTGGGCACGAGGGCGGTTTCGGTCAGGTAGACCATGTCGTTTTGCATGTCCCACACCACCAGCTCTAGGCTGCACATGGTGTCGAGCAAGGAGCGGGGGTGCACGTTGGTGGTGACCTCCCGAGCCAGGGCCTCAAAACTCGGGGCTGGACCCACGCGGGGCAAAGCCATGGTGTTATTGGCATCCACCTGGTACTGCGGCAGTGACACCCAGCGGGTAAACAGCTCTGTGACCAGATTGCGGGTGCTTGGTCGTGCAGGTTCGGCCAGCGCCTGAATGCGGCTGACCTCCCGCCGGGTCAATCCCGTCATGGTGCTGATGCGGCTGGTCAGGCGGTCGGGCTTACCGTCACCATTGGCCAAGGTGGCAGCTTTGACATAAGCCTGGCGCAATTGTTCCTCCACGGCCTGGATCGGTACGCCTTTCCCCACGCACAGCTGTGCCAACGGCTGCAAGACGCTGTCGATGGCGCTTAACAGCGCTTGCAGATCGGCAGTGGGATCGTTGGGGGTGGGCATGGGCAGTGAGGTGTGGTTTGCTGTTTTGCGTTTGATCAAATTATAAATGTGCAAAACGCACATTTAATGAAAACTTGCTTAAGACAACAAAAAATGTGTGAGGAATTACAAGCAAGGCTAGATGGCGCTTTTGATGCAAGAACAAAAAAAGGCCGGTCACCCAAAAGTGGCCGGCCGTTTAGAGCGAGGGAGTCGCTCTGGCTAAGAAGGAAAAGTGACCTTAGATCTGTCCGAGTGAGACCGACTTAGTCACCAAAGTCCAGGGGTAGACCCACATAGTTCTCCGCGACAGAGCGTGAACCCGCCTCTGAATGGATGATGTAGTCCAATTCAGCCTCCTGGAACTTCTGGCCGATTTCGCCGTTTTCTGGAAAGTGGTGCATGAGGCTGGTAAACCACCACGAAAAGCGCTCGGCGCGCCAGATGCGGCGCAGGCAACGCTCGGAGTACGCATCGATGCCCGCCTCAGTACGATCTTTGTAGAACTCGGTGATCGCCTGAGACAGGTACTTCACGTCGGTGGCAGCGAGGTTCAGCCCTTTGGCGCCAGTGGGGGGCACGATGTGGGCGGCATCCCCCGCCAGGAACATGCGACCAAAACGCATGGGCTCGGTCACAAAGCTGCGCAAGGGCGCAATGCTTTTTTCGATGCTAGGCCCGGTGATGAGCTTCTCACTGGCTTCAGCGTCCAGGCGCAACCGCAGTTCCTGCCAGAAGGCATCGTCAGACCAGTCTTCGACCTTGTCGGTGAGCGGGACTTGCAAGTAATAGCGGCTGCGGGTGGCACTGCGCTGAGAGCACAGGGCAAAGCCGCGCGGGCTGTTGGCGTAAATCAGTTCTTCATGCACCGGGGGGGTATCCGACAGAACGCCCAGCCAGCCAAAAGGATAGACCTTTTCAAACTCACGGATAGCGCTGCGCGGCGCACTGGCTCGGCACACGCCATGAAAGCCGTCACATCCTGCAATGAAGTCGCACTCGACCTCAAAAGTCTGGCCGTCTTTCTCGTAACGCACGCGAGGTTTAGCCGTCTCGAAATCGTGCACCGTCACGTTGCTGGCCTCGTATACCGTGGTCAGGCCCGCCGCAGCCCTGGCATCCATCAGATCACGGGTCACTTCTGTCTGGCCGTAGACCATCACGTTTTTGCCGCCGGTGAGCTTGTTCATGTTGATGCGATGGCGTTCGCCCTTGAACAGCATGTCGAAGCCGCCGTGGATCAAGCCCTCGGCATGCATGCGGTGGCCCACACCAGCCTCGTCAAGCAAATCTATGCTCACCTGCTCCAGCACGCCGGCGCGGATGCGGCCCAGCACGTAGTCTGCGGATTGGCGCTCGATGATGATGGCATCAATGCCCGCCTTGTGAAGCAATTGGCCGAGCAAAAGACCGGACGGGCCGGCGCCGATGATGGCAACTTGGGTGCGCATGGGGTGTCTCCTGGTTTTGTGTTTCGAGCGTCGAAGCTTATTGGTGAAGCAGGGATAGAAGGGGCCTCATCTCATGCTCTTGCGCGGTGATCGTGCCGGTTGTGCGATCATCGCGCAAATTCATTGCATCATGCCCTCATCACCTGAACGTTCAAACGCGCTGCCCGCCATTGCTTCGGCAGACCTGATTGCCGGCATGGCCAAGGGAATGGCCGTGCTGGAGAGCTTTGACACTGAGCGTCAACGACTTAACGCCACCCAAGCGGCAGAGCGAACTGGCATGACCCGCGCCGCAGCCCGCCGCCACCTGCTGACATTGGCCCATCTGGGTTACGTGGAAAGCGATGGGAGCCACTTTTGGCTGTCGCCCAAGGTCTTGCGTTTTTCTGGCAGCTACTTGGCCTCGGCACGCTTGCCTCGGGTCTTGCAACCCATGCTCAGCAGATTGAGTGCGACAACTCAAGAGTCCTTTTCTGCGGTGGTGCTGGATGGCGACGAAGTGGTCATCGTGGCCCGCAGTGGTAACGAATCGCGCCAGCACTTGATTGGCATGGACCGACTACTGGCCTACGGCCTGCACCTGGGGGCGCGGCTGCCGGCCCATGCCACTTCGACCGGCCAGGTCTTGCTGGCGGCCAAGTCGCGCCCGGAGCTGGCAGCTTGGCTGAAAAATCGTACCCTGACCCGGTTGACGGCGCACACCATCACCGATGCTCGCGCCCTGCGCCTACGGATGGCCCAAGTCGCGCAAGAGGATTTCTGCCTGGCGCTACAGGAACACGAGCTGGGCGTACAAGCCCTCGCGGTGCCGTTACGCAACCCGCAGGGCAGGGTGGTGGCGGCGCTGAACATGGTCACCGCCACCCACCAGAAACCAAGTGAGCACTTGTTGCGCGATGGCCTGCCGCTGCTTCAGGCGGCAGCCAACGAGCTGCGCGCCATGTTGTAGCTCAGACCCCGGCTTCTTCGAGCTGGCTGGACAGTTCCATCCAGCGGTCTTCCAGGCTCCGCAATTCGTCTGTGACCACTTGCAGCTCGCGCCCCAGGGCGGCGATGTCGTGGTGGCTGGCATTTGAGAGCTGGGACTCCAGCGCAGCACCCTGTGGGTTGAGCACTGCCATGCGCGCTTCGATTTTCTCGATCTCAGTTTTGATCGGCTTGACCGACACAGCTGGCTTGGCCGCCTTGGCAGGCTTGCTGTTTTGGGCTTTGTCTGCCTTGGCTGGTGCCTTGAAGGCTTCTTTGGCTTCCTCGCGCTGGCGCTTGGCTTCGTCGAGCAGATAGCGTTGGTAATCGTCTAGGTCGCCGTCGAAGGGCTCCACACCGCCACGCGAAACCATCCAGAACTCGTCACACACCGCGCGTAGCAGCGCACGGTCGTGGCTGACCAGCATCACAGTGCCCTCAAACTCGTTCAGCGCCATGCTGAGTGCTTCGCGGGTGGCCAGGTCCAGGTGGTTGGTCGGCTCGTCCAGCAGCAGCAGATTGGGGCGCTGCCACACGATCATGCACAGCACTAGGCGTGCTTTCTCGCCACCGCTCATGCTGCCCACAGCCTGCTTGACCATGTCGCCACCAAAGTTGAAGGTGCCCAGAAAGCTGCGCAAATCCTGCTCGCGGGTGGCCTGCCCGGCCAGTTTGCCGGCGGCGGTGAGCGCCTTGACCAGCGCAATCATGTGCTCCAGCGGCGAGTCTGCGGGGCGCAGCACATCCAACTCTTGCTGAGCAAAGTAGCCGATGTTCAGGCCCTTGCCCTCGGTGATTTCGCCAGTGATGGCCTTCAGGTCGCGTGCCACGGTTTTGACCAGGGTCGATTTGCCCTGACCATTGGCGCCCAGGATGCCGATACGCTGTCCTGCCAGCACCGAGCGGTTGACGTTGCGCACAATGGTGGTGGGCTCTGTGCCCTCGGGGGCGTCGTCCGGCGCTGGGTAGCCAAAACTGGCCCCACTCATCGACAGCATGGGGTTAGGCAGGTTGGCCGGTTCCTTGAACTCAAAGCTGAAATCGGCCTCGCTCAGCAGCGGAGCAATCTTTTCCATGCGGTCCAGGGCCTTGACGCGGCTTTGTGCTTGCTTGGCCTTGCTGGCCTTGGCCTTGAAGCGGGCAATGAACTTCTGCAAATGGGCGATCTTGTCTTGCTGCTTGGCGTAGGCGTTTTGCTGCAGCTCCATTTGCTCGGCGCGCATGTCCTCGAACTTGCTGTAGTTGCCGCCGTAGCGCACCAGTTTGCCGGCGTCGATGTGCAGCGTCACGTTGGTGACCGCATCCAGAAACTCCCGGTCGTGGCTGATGACCACCATGGTGCCCTCGTAGCGTTTGAGCCACGCCTCCAGCCAGACCAGGGCGTCCAGGTCCAGGTGGTTGGTGGGTTCGTCCAGCAGCAGCAGGTCTGAGGGGCACATCAGCGCGCGCGCCAGTTGCAGGCGCATGCGCCAACCGCCCGAAAAACTGTTCACCGGGCGGTCGAGTTCGTGCGTCTTGAAGCCCAGACCCAGAATCAAGGCCTGCGCTCGGGCGGGCGCGTCGTGGGCGCCGGCATCCTGCAAGCCCATGTAGGCATTGGCCATGCGCTCGTAGTCGTCGGTGGCCTCGGCGTCGCTCACTTCCTGCTGTGCGGCGCGCAACACGGTGTCGCCTTCCACCACAAAGTCAGTGGCACTTTGCTCGGTTTCGGGCATGTCTTGGGCCACCTGGCCCATGCGCCACTGGGTCGGAATGCTGAATTCGCCCGAGTCCTCGTGCAGATTGCCGTTGAGCAGCGCAAACAAGGACGATTTACCGGCCCCATTACGCCCCACCAGACCGACTTTTTCGCCGGGGTTCAGAGTCACGCTGGCGCCTTCGAGCAGCACTTTGGCGCTGCGGCGCAGGGTGATGTTTTTGAGCGTGATCATTGCAGAGCCTCCCGTGTGAGTAGCAAGACCTGGTTTTCGCCGGCACTGGTCTCCAGCCAAACCACCTCCAGATCGGGAAAGGCTGCCTCGAAGTGCTCACGCTCGTGGCCGATTTCCAGCACCAGCACGCCGCCGGGGGCCAGCTGGGTGGGCAGATCTTTTAGGAGAGCGCGCACAAAGTCCATGCCGTCGGTGCTGCCGGCCACATTGCCGTCCAAGGCCATGGTGGGCTCAGCCAGGTATTCAGGCGGCAACTTGGCCATGCTGTCGGCATTCACATAAGGTGGGTTGCACAGCACCAGGTCAAAGGGGCCACAGGCTTGCAGGGCAGGGGCCTTCAGGCCATCCGATGCCACCAGGGTGATGCGG
>JBJOIT010000068.1:0-12239 GCA_046046915.1 Pseudomonadota bacterium | reverse complement strand
CGAGACACCCATTCAGGCTTGAGCGTTGCGACCACAAAATACCCAGCCAGGAGAATAGTGACAGTTTGGGAAAAAGACAGCCAAAAGCGTTTCATGACGATAATTTTAGGTGGCGGACCTGGATTGCAAGGGGTCCGCTGATATTCGCGTGACGCTCTTGCAAAGTGCGTCTTGCACAAAGCGCACACATCCATGAAAGCCATCAAACGCACCATATTCATCAGGGCTGAGGCGCCTAGCAAACCAGATGCTGGTGCGGCTTGCAATGGGTGTGGCGTCTGCTGCCTGGCGCAGCCCTGTCCGCTGGGAATGCTGCTGTCCCGGCGGCTTACGGGGCCTTGTGCGGTGTTGCGTTGGAACACCCGAGAACAGATGTACCGCTGTGGGGCGATGACTTCTGCCGCTGCCCTGATCAGAAAGTCGCTGCCTTGGGCACCCAGGCCATGGCGTCATCTGCTGGGGCACGAGCTGCGTCGCCTGGCGTTTCGTTGGGTGGCGGCCGGGAGTGGGTGTGATTGTGATTTGGTGCTCGAACGCCGTGAAAACCCACCGTCATCGATCGACAATTTGCCATGATTCAAAGAATTGACTTGCTCAACGCGCTCAACGACCTGTTGCAACCGGATCGATACCGAGACTACGGACCCAATGGTCTGCAAGTGGAGGGGCGCGGCCACATACGCAAGGTGGTGTCTGGTGTAACGGCCAGTCTGGCCTTAATTGATGCAGCCATTGTCGAGGGTGCAGATGCCATCCTTGTGCATCACGGTCTATTTTGGCGTGGCCAGGATGGATGCGTGACTGGCTGGATGAAACAGCGCCTGTCTCGGCTTTTGGCCCACGATATCAATCTGTTTGCTTATCACCTGCCACTCGATGCACACCCTAGCTTGGGCAACAACGCCCAGTTGGGCCTACAGCTGGGTCTGAGTACGTATGAGGATGCCAGGGGGCGCTTCGGTGAACAGAACTTGGGTTTCATGGGCGAGCCAGCGCGAACAGGTGGTTTTGAAAACACCTTGCAATTGGCTGCACACGTCAAGCAGGTGCTGGGCCGTGACGTCACCTGGGTCTGCCCCCATCAGCGTCCCATCAAAACGGTGGCCTGGTGCACGGGTGGCGCACAAAGCTATTTCGAGGCTGCCATCGCTGCGGGTGCCGATGCCTACATCACGGGTGAAATATCGGAGCCGCAGGCCCACTACGCCAGAGAGTGTGGCGTCGCTTATCTGGCATGTGGGCACCATGCGACGGAGCGTTATGGTGCCCCGGCGGTGGGTGCTCATGTGGCGGGGGAACTGGGCCTGGAGCACGTTTTTATCGATATTGCAAACCCGGCTTGATACGCATGAAACTCCCGACTTTAGTATCTACGGACCAAAGAGCGCCAGTTGTCCTCACCATGGGAGACCCTGCGGGCATAGGTCCGGAGATCATCGTCAAGGCCTTCATGCAGGCCCCTGGGCTGACCAGAAACTGCCTGATAGCGGGCGATGTCGCCTGCATCAGACGTGCGGCTGCGAGCTTGGCCACTGATCAGCCACAGTGGCCAGTGGTGGTGGTCGAAAGCACGTCGCAGCTCCTACATGTCCCGCCACGTTGCCTGCCGGTCATTCAGGTCACAGATGAGCTGCCTGCGCCTGATATGGGCAAAGTCAGTGCAGAGGCAGGGCGAATGGCTGCACAAAGCGTGATCTGGGCGGCCCAGGCCGCACTGAGGGGCGACGTGCTTGCCATCGTCACAGCGCCCTTGAACAAGGAGGCCCTGTCGGCATCCAAGCTGCCAGATGCCATGTATCCCGGACACACCGAAATGCTGCAAGCTCAGTCTGCCCGCCATCTGGGACGGCCCATGTCCGAAGTGCCGGTTCGGATGATGCTGGCAAATGATGAGCTACGCACCGTGCTGGTGAGTATTCATCTGTCGCTGCGTGAGGCCATTGAGGCGGTCACATTTGATGCCGTTCTAGAAACTCTTCGCATCACGGATCAGGCGTTGAGACGCAGTTTGGGGCGCGCGCCGCGCATGGCTGTGGCGGGGTTGAATCCCCATGCAGGTGAGGGCGGTCTGTTTGGTCGCGAGGAACTGGACATCATTGCGCCAGCGATACGCGCAGCCCAATCCGAGGGCTTGAATGCCAGCGGCCCATACCCGCCAGACACGATCTTCATGCGGGCCCGACAGGCGCTGGGGGAGGCGTCAGAGTTTGATGTGGTGGTGGCCATGTACCACGACCAGGGCCTGATCCCGGTCAAATACATGGGCGTTGAACAAGGGGTCAACGTGACCCTGGGACTGCCTTTGGTGCGCACCAGTCCTGATCATGGAACTGCCTTTGACATCGCTGGCAAGGGTGTTGCCGATCCCTCCAGCCTGCTGGCTGCCATTCAGATGGCCAAAGCGATTGCGGCAGGACCATCCATCAGCTGATCGCCTCGTCTGCCCGGGCGATCAGATCACTTTTTCAGGCTGTCCCTGATCTCGCGCAAAAGCAAAACATCTTCAGGTGTGACTGGAGCAACAGGTTCGGCGGAGGGCGCTTCCTTCTTTAGCCGATTCATTTGCTTGACCATCAGAAAAATGATGAAGGCCAGGATTACGAAGTTGACGCCGACAGTGATGAAGTTACCGTAGGCAAAGACCGGCACACCAGCTTTTTTGAGCTCTGCCAGATTGCGGCCCACGCCATTAGGTATGTCGCCCAACACCCAAAACAGATTGGAGAAGTCCAGTTTGCCCACTACGGCACCGACGATGGGCATGATGAGGTCTGAGACCACCGAGTCCACAATCTTGCCGAATGCGCCGCCAATGATCACGCCTACGGCGAGATCCATCACATTGCCCTTGACAGCAAATTCCTTGAATTCCTGAATCATTCCCATGGCAAATAAGTCCCGTTAAAAAAATTGAGAGTCTAAGACCTGCGTTCAAAACTGCATTGATCATGGACTGTGGCGCAGTCCAGGCACGTGGAAAGCGTCAGCTACAATCGAAAGCTGACCCTGATTGTGATGTTTTCATTGAGGATTCCCATGAGTGACGCCCCTGTCGACAACGGAAAAATCGACTCCAGCAAGCGCACGTGGCTGATTGCTTCCGGCTGTGCCGGTGCTGTTGGCGGTGCGGCCGTTGCAATTCCCTTCGTTAGCACCTTCCAGCCCTCAGAGCGTGCCAAGGCTGCTGGCGCTGCCGTAGAGGTAGATATCTCTGCCCTGAAGCCGGGCGAAAAGATCACAGTGGAGTGGCGTGGTAAGCCCGTCTGGATCGTGAAGCGCACGCCAGAACAGTTGGCAACGCTCAAGGGGCTGGATTCGCAGCTGGCTGATCCCAAGTCCGAGCGCAAGCCGTCTGAGTTGACGCCGGAATACGCGCGCAATGAGGCTCGTTCGATCAAGCCTGAAATCCTGGTGGCCGTGGGCATCTGCTCGCACCTGGGTTGCTCTCCCTCTGACAAATTCCAGACCGGTGCTCAGCCATCCCTGCCAGATGATTGGAAGGGAGGGTTCTTGTGCCCTTGCCACGGTTCTACCTTCGACATCGCCGGCCGAGTTTTCAAAAACAAGCCCGCTCCCGATAACTTGGAAGTGCCTCCTCACATGTATCTCTCCGATAGCCGTTTGGTCATCGGTGAAGATAAAAAGGCCTGAGCAGAAGCATTACGGAGTCCATCATGGCTGAAATGAAAGAAATCTCTCCCAATGCGCCGGCAGCGGCCAAGTTGTTGAACTGGGTTGACAACCGTTTCCCGGCTTCAAAGCTCTTTAAAGAGCACATGAGCGAGTATTACGCTCCCAAGAATTTCAATATCTGGTACATCTTTGGTTCCCTGGCCTTGCTGGTCTTGGTCATCCAGATCGTCACCGGTATCTTTCTGGTGATGCACTACAAGCCAGATGCCGCACTGGCATTTGGTTCAGTCGAGTACATCATGCGCGACGTGCCGTGGGGTTGGCTGATTCGCTACATGCACTCCACGGGTGCTTCTGCCTTCTTTGTTGTGGTTTACCTGCACATGTTCCGTGGCCTGATTTACGGCAGCTACCGCAAGCCGCGCGAGTTGATCTGGGTCTTTGGTTGCGCGATCTTCCTGTGCTTGATGGCAGAAGCCTTCATGGGTTATCTGCTGCCATGGGGCCAGATGAGCTACTGGGGTGCTCAGGTGATCGTGAACCTGTTTGCTGCCATCCCCTTTGTGGGCCCGGATCTGGCTTTGCTGATTCGTGGTGACTATGTGGTGGGCGACGCCACCTTGAACCGTTTCTTTAGCTTCCACGTCATTGCGGTGCCCTTGGTGTTGTTGGGTCTGGTGGTAGCTCACATCATCGCCTTGCATGAAGTGGGCTCCAACAATCCTGATGGGGTTGAAATCAAGGCAAACAAAGGCCCTGATGGCCGCCCCTTGGATGGCATTCCTTTCCATCCTTACTACTCGGTGCACGACATTTTTGCAGTGAGCATGTTCTTGATGGTGTTCACGGCCATCATCTTCTTTGCACCTGAATTTGGTGGTTATTTCCTGGAGTACAACAACTTCATCCCGGCAGATCCGCTGAAGACCCCTGCACACATTGCGCCAGTGTGGTACTTCACGCCCTTCTACTCCATGCTGCGTGCCATCACCAGCGAGATGATGTATGCATTGATTGCCTGTGTGTTGGGCGGCGCATTGCTGTCGGTCTATAAGTTCAAAATGCCAGCCTTGTTCAAGGCCGTCATCCTGGGCGCAGCTGTCGTCGTCTCTGTTTTGATGCTGTCGATAGACGCCAAGTTCTGGGGTGTTGTTGTGATGGGTGGCGCAGTGGTGATTTTGTTCTTCCTGCCTTGGCTGGACTACAGCGCTGTCAAGTCCATTCGCTATCGTCCCAGCTGGAACAAGTACCTGTATGGTGTGTTTGTGATCAACTTCGTGATCCTGGCCTACCTGGGTGTGCAGCCACCGTCGCCCATTGGCGAGCGTGTGTCTCAAGTGGGTACCCTGTTTTACTTCGGCTTCTTTATCCTGATGCCTTGGTGGAGTCGTTTGGGTACGCCCAAGCAGGTGCCAGATCGCGTCACCTTTGTTGCCCACTGAGCTCTGGAGACTATTCAAAATGAAGAAAATGATTGTTGGGCTGCTGCTGGCAGTCGGTCTGATCAGTGGTGCAAGTGCTAGCTCCGGTGGAATTGCTTGGGACAAGGCGCCTAACAAGACCAATGACCTGGTTTCCCTGCAAAACGGCGCAAAGCTGTTTGTCAACTACTGCCTGAACTGTCACTCGGCTGCATTCATGCGTTTCAATCGCCTGAAAGACATTGGTTTGACTGATCAGCAGATCAAGGACAACCTGTTGTTCACCACCGACAAGGTCGGCGAAACCATGAAAGCCGCGATTGACCCGAGGCAAGCCAAGGAGTGGTTTGGTGCCAATCCCCCTGACTTGACCGTGATTGCGCGCTCACGTGCATCGGGTGGCCAGGGCAGTGGTGCTGATTACCTCTACACCTACTTGCGAACCTACTATGCTGACGACTCCAAAGCGACAGGTTGGAACAACCTGGCGTTCCCGAACGTTGGCATGCCTCATGTGTTGTGGGAACTCCAGGGCAAACGCGAGCCAGTCTATGACGTGACCGAAGAGCATGGCCATGAGACCAAGGTATTCAAGGGCTGGAAGCAAGTGACCCCCGGCACCATGACGCCCTTGCAGTATGACCAGGCCATGGGGGATTTGGTGGGTTACCTTCAGTGGATGGGTGAGCCGGCACAAAATACTCGGGTCCGCATCGGCGTTTGGGTGCTGATTTTCTTGTCTATCTTCACAGTCTTTGCCTGGCGTCTAAACGCTGCGTACTGGAAAGACGTCAAATAAGCGTCACTCTAGGAGCGGAGTAAAACCTCCGGCGCCGATGGTGATATTCAGAGTGGGTCTGCAGCGCAGCCCACTCTTTTGATTTTTAGGAGTCCCACCTCATGATGGTCTTGTATTCAGGTACCACCTGCCCATATTCCCACCGTTGCCGCTTTGTTCTTTTTGAAAAGGGCATGGATTTTGAAATTCGGGACGTAGACCTCTACAACAAGCCTGAAGACATCAGCGTGATGAATCCTTACGGCCAGGTACCTATCCTGGTTGAGCGTGACTTGATTCTGTATGAGTCGAACATCATCAATGAGTACATCGACGAGCGGTTTCCGCATCCGCAACTGATGCCGGGTGACCCTGTTGATCGTGCTCGCGTTCGTCTGTTTTTGCTGAATTTCGAAAAAGAGCTGTTCGTGCATGTCTCTACCCTGGAGTCCCGCACCACCAAGAGCAATGAGAAGGTCCTCGAAAAGGCTCGCGCCCAGATTCGTGATCGATTGACCCAGCTCGCTCCGATCTTCTTGAAAAACAAGTACATGTTGGGCGACGGATTCTCCATGCTGGACGTGGCGATTGCACCTTTGCTCTGGCGCCTGGACTACTACGGCATCGATCTGAGCAAAAACGCAGCGCCATTGCTGAAATACGCTGAGCGCATATTCTCCCGCCCGGCCTACATTGAAGCGCTGACGCCTTCCGAGAAGGTCATGCGCAAGTAATTTTCAGGCGGCCCATCATGACTGACCGAACATCGAGCACATCTACTCGCCCCTATCTGATTAGGGCCTTGTACGAGTGGTGCACAGAGAACGGCTACACACCGTACATCGCTGTACGGGTAGACAGCTCGGTGCGCGTCCCTCAGGAGTTTGTGAAAGATGGCGAGATCGTTCTCAATATCAGTTTTGATGCGACGGGATCCCTGAAGCTGGGTAATGAACTCATCGAGTTCAAGGCCCGCTTTTCGGGCACACCCAGGGAAATCATGGTGCCAATCAACAACGTGATGGCCATCTACGCCCGTGAAAATGGGCAGGGTATGGCCTTTCCCCTGGTGGCTACAGAAACGGGCGACCAAAATCTTCTCCTGCCAGGCAATCGCCTGGATCAGCCCACTCAGAAGCGGGATGTCGAGGTCAAATTGAAGCCAGTGCAGGTTGCCAGCCCTGCTGAAAAAGGCGATTCGTCCTCACCTGAGGAACCGCCCAGGTCTGGTCCGCGACCATCACTTACACGTGTGAAGTAAGCAGCAGGTCTTTCTAAGTGGTTGGTGATCAAAAATCACTAGGATCATCCGTTAAAATCAAATCAGTGCCGATTTAGCTCAGTTGGTAGAGCAACCGCCTTGTAAGCGGTAGGTCGTCAGTTCGATTCCGACAATCGGCACCACCCCATACACCTCTTGCAGGTGGCTTCACCGTACGACATTTCTGTAGGTCTGCACCTTCAAGCGTATGTCGGCAACATCCCAGCCTTTGGTTCTCAGGCAAGCGAGTAGCGACGGCAGCAATTGCCTGAGTTTGGCAGCCGTTGCGTTACCGTCTACGAGTAAACACCAGTTTTCGCCATCGATAGGACCTGCTTTAATCGCAGGCCGTAAATAAGATGGGATGAGGCTCTCAATCGCCTTGAGCCTTGCACTTGAATCCATTGTGAGCATGGTCAGTCGAGCCAACTGAGGCGAATCCTGAGTGGCTTGCAAGATCGAGACCGAGTAACGACGCCGTATCGTGTCGGCAGATATTTGAGGGCCTTGGGACATGCAATTGATTATCACGGACGCCTGGTTAGCCCGAAGCCGGGCCGTCCAGTTAAGTGGGATAAAACTCGCCGCTTTTGGAGTGTTGCTATCTCTTGTGTTGATGCTGGTGTCTGCGGGCCTCTACCACCTCGTGTTCTTGAAGGGTGCACGTGAAGGATGGCCGGTGGTCGGTGCATTTTTACGGTTTGTGGTCAAGGATGAGTTTGCCCAGCGAGACCGCTATCTGCGTGAGAACCTGGATGTGATGGCTAAAAAATTGGGCGAGATGCAGGCAAAAATGAATCAGCTCGAGTCTTTGGGCGAGCGGGTTTCCAGTCTTGCCGGAGTGAATCAACCCTCAGTCGCAAAGAAGCCGGGGCAGGGCGGCGCCTTGGTGACGGGGCGTAGCCTGAGCATGGACGAGCTGCAGGCCACACTCGTCGATCTGGAGCTGTTGACGGATCAGCGAACCGAATTGATGGCGGTGCTGGAGTCGAAGTTGTTTGAAAAGAAAGTTGGCGCATTGATGATGCCCACCTCTGCGCCCATGAAAAATTCGGAGATAGGTTCTTCCTTTGGTTGGCGCATAGATCCTTTCACGGGGGGCTCAGCGCTGCATACCGGGTTGGACTTCGTCGCCGACAGTGGCGAACCGATATTGGCGGCTGCCGGAGGCATTGTGTTGGCACAAGAGTTCCATCCTGCCTACGGTAATTTGCTTGAGATCGATCATGGCAACCAGCTGGTCACACGTTATGCCCACGCCTCTCGGGTTCATGTGAAAAAAGGGGACCTGATCAAGCGCGGACAACATGTGGCCGACGTGGGCAATTCTGGTCGATCCACGGGGCCGCATTTGCACTTTGAGGTGCTGGTGCAGGGAGTTCCGCAGGATCCCCAGATTTTCCTGAAAGCAGGAGCCAGGTTGAACTTGGCCCAAAACAATGTGGGCAAAGTGCGTGGCCGCATAGATGTCAGCAGGGTGCAGCCGTAAGGGTACCGCCGCAGTACCTCAGCCCCTGCCTAATCATGCCCAAGCCAAGGCAAGGGCGGATGGCTAAAATCAAAAGGTTGCACGCAACGATGACGTATTGTCCTGTCGGGACAACTTTCACTGTTGTTTCTGCACTTTCCACACTTTAGAAAAAGGAAATCCGGCTGGCGTACCGCCCAGGTCGCCAGCCGGATGCACGTTCATGGCTTTTAATTTGCTCACCAAAATCTTCGGCAGCCGCAACGACAGGTTGCTCAAGCAGTATCGCCATGTGGTTGCCCGCATCAACGCCATGGAACCTGCCATGGAAAAGATGTCTGATGAAGCTCTGAAACTGAAGACCGATGAGTTCAAGCAGCGCGTGAGTCAAGGCACCTCGATAGATGAGTTGTTACCCGAGGCCTTCGCCGTGGTGCGTGAAGCCTCCAAGCGCGTCATGAGGATGCGTCACTTTGACGTTCAGATGCTGGGCGGCATGTCTTTGCACCACGGCAAGATATCCGAGATGGGAACAGGCGAGGGTAAAACCTTGACCGCCACCTTGCCGGTGTACCTCAATGCGCTGTCTGGCAAGGGTGTGCACGTTGTGACGGTGAATGACTACCTGGCCAATCGGGATGCCCAGTGGATGGGCAAGCTCTACAACTTTCTGGGACTGACGGTTGGCATCAACCTGCCGCAAATGTCCCGGGAGGAAAAAAAAGCGGCTTACGGTGCTGACATCACCTACGGAACTAACAACGAGTTCGGTTTTGATTACTTGCGCGACAACATGGTCTACGAAGTGGTGGATCGGGTGCAGCGCGGTTTGAACTACGCCATTGTTGACGAGGTGGATTCCATCCTGATTGACGAGGCCCGCACGCCGCTGATCATCAGTGGCCAGGCGGAAGACCATACCAGCCTCTATGTGGCGATCAACCGCGCGGTACCTCTGCTGGTCAGGCAGGAGGGTGAAGCAGATCCTCGCACAGGGGAGGGGGTTACCAAGCCCGGTGATTTCACTGTCGATGAAAAGAGCCACCAGGTCTTCCTGACCGAGCAAGGTCACGAAAATGCAGAGCGCATCCTGGCTGAGCTGGGTCTGTTGCCGCAGGGGGCTTCTTTGTACGACCCTGCCAACATCACCTTGATGCATCACCTGTATGCGGCATTGAGAGCCAATCACCTCTATCACCGTGACCAGCACTACGTGGTTCAGGCAGGTGAAATCGTCATCGTCGATGAGTTCACTGGGCGTCTCATGTCCGGGCGTCGCTGGAGTGATGGTTTGCATCAGGCTGTGGAAACCAAGGAGGGTGTGGCAGTACAGCCAGAAAATCAGACGCTAGCGTCCATCACCTTCCAGAACTATTTCAGGTTGTACGGCAAGTTGGCCGGTATGACCGGGACTGCGGACACAGAGGCCTACGAGTTTCAGGAAATCTACGGTCTTGAAACGGTGGTCATGCCACCGAATCGCCCAAGTCGCCGCGATGACCAGCTGGATCGTGTGTACAAGACCACACGTGAGAAGTACGAGGCGGCCATCAGCGACATCCGCGAGTGCCATGAGCGTGGGCAACCAGTGCTGGTAGGCACCACATCGATCGAGAACTCCGAAATCATTGCACAGTTGCTGGAGCAGGCTCAATTGCCGCATCAGGTGCTCAACGCCAAACAACATGCCCGTGAGGCGGACATTGTTGCCCAGGCTGGCCGGGCCAAAATGATCACGATTGCCACCAATATGGCGGGTCGCGGCACCGACATCGTGCTGGGTGGCAACATCGAGAAGGCACTGTTGGCGGTTGAAAACAATGCCGAGCTGAACGACGCTGAAAAACAGGTGCAACTGGCGCAGGTCCGCGAGACCTGGAAAAAAGACCACGAGCACGTCAAGTCGCTGGGCGGGCTGCGCATCATCGCCACCGAACGACACGAGTCACGCCGCATCGACAACCAGTTGCGCGGTCGCTCGGGACGCCAGGGCGACCCAGGTTCGTCGCGTTTTTACCTGAGCCTGGACGATGCCCTGATGCGCATCTTCGCCGGGGACCGTGTGCGGGCCATCATGGACCGCCTCAAGATGCCGGAGGGTGAAGCAATTGAGGCGGGTATCGTCACCCGAAGCATTGAAAGTGCCCAACGCAAGGTCGAGGCGCGTAACTTCGACATGCGCAAGCAATTGCTGGAATATGACGATGTTGCCAATGACCAGCGCAAGGTGATTTACAGCCAGAGAAATGACATTCTGGATGCTCAGGATCTGAGTGCTCAGATCGCATCGCTGCGTCAGGGGTGCTTCACGGATCTTGTTCGTCAATACGTCCCGGCTCAATCGGTGGAAGAACAGTGGGAATTGGCTGCACTGGAGCGAGTTCTATCGGATGAATGGCAAGTACAGGTGCCCTTGCAAGCGCAAGTTCAGGCCTCAGAGGCAGTCACTGACGAGGAGTTGGTGGAGCAGGTCTGCAAGGCTGCCGATGCCGTTTTCGATGCCAAAGTCGCCCTGGTCGGCAATGAAAACTTCACCCAGTTCGAGCGTATGGTGTTGCTGCAGAGCATAGACACGCATTGGCGTGAACACCTCAGTTCCCTGGACTATTTGCGCCAGGGCATCCACTTGCGCGGCTATGCCCAAAAGCAGCCCAAGCAGGAATACAAGCGCGAGGCCTTTGAGTTGTTTGGCCAGTTGCTCGACTCGGTCAAGAACGAAGTGACTAAAACGCTGATGACGGTGCGCATCCAGTCGAATGAGCAGATTGACCAGGCTGCCCAGGACATGGAGCAGCGCGCAGAACACATTGCCAACGTCACCTATTCAGGCCCAACAGAAACCGGGGAAGTCCAGACCACGGTGGAAGGCCAAAACGCGTCTTCGCAACAAGATCCTGCCAGCCAGTACGCGCGGGTGGGTCGCAACGATGCTTGCCCTTGCGGTAGCGGTAAGAAATACAAACTTTGCCACGGCAAACTCGCCTGATCATCACCATGGCCGTCAACTTAAGCACCCCTCTCGCCTCAGACCTCCGATCCATTGCCGGCGTGAGCATCGGCGTTGCCGAAGCGGGCATCCGCAAAGCCAACCGCAAAGACCTGACAGTTGTGTTGATCAGCCCGGGTGCCAGTGTGGCCGGCGTCTTCACCCAGAACCGTTTTTGCGCCGCGCCCGTGCAGCTGTGCCGCCAGCATCTTGCCAGTGGCAAGGGGGTGCGCGCCATGTTGATCAACACAGGTAACGCCAACGCAGGTACGGGAGCGGACGGTTTGGCGCGCGCTCAAAGCACCTGTCAGGCATTGGCAAAAAAACTGAACATAGAGCCTGAACAGATCCTGCCCTTCTCAACGGGCGTGATCATGGAGCCCCTGCCGTCTGAACGCATCATTGACGGCCTGGATGCCGCCCTGGCTGCTGCAGGGCCTGACAACTGGTTGGCAGCGGCGCAAGGCATCATGACCACAGACACCCTGCCCAAGGCGTTCAGCGCTGAAGTCAATCTGGGCGGCACCACGGTCAGCATCACCGGCATCAGCAAGGGTGCAGGCATGATCAGGCCGAACATGGCCACCATGCTGGGCTATCTGGCCACCGATGCTTGCGTGAGTCAGTCCGTGGTCGAGCAACTCGCCCGTGAGCTGGCGGATGGGTCTTTCAATTGCGTGACGGTAGATGGC
>JBJOIT010000067.1:0-12810 GCA_046046915.1 Pseudomonadota bacterium | reverse complement strand
GCTCATGTCCCCCGGGGCTGGCTATGCCTGCCCCTCCTCCTTGACTTCGCTGTGACGGGGCCCACTCAAACGAACAAGGCGCGGTTCAGGGTTCGTCTTCAATAAAGATCTGCGGCGTATTTCGAGATGTCAGCGGCCATGGACGAAAACCGTTCTGCACGTTGCATCACGCCGTCGGCCAATGACCTGACGAATTCACGTTCCTCCGTGCTGTAGGTCGGGTCTTGCGCCTGCTGGTTTGCCTCCTCTTGGACAAGTTGGCACAAGGCGCGTAGTTCACGGGCAAAGTATTGGCGCTGGATGCTGGTGCGCTCGCAAAAGTCCGCCAACGGAAAAGACAGAATCTCCTGGAGTTTGAAGATGTCACCAAACGCCATGGCTAGATCGTGCTCAATCTTTTGCTGGTCGTAAGCGGTGACACTCACGAGATCGTAGAAGTTGGCAACGCTCAAGCCTTCCGGGCGCACAAAAAAAGACAAGTTCTTGCCATGCGCATCGCTGTTGCCCATGAGCAAGGTGAGTACGGCCCAAAGCGTCATTTGCCGCATCGCCAATGCCGGGCTGACCATGTGTCCCTTGGCACCAAATATCAACTTAAAGCTTGCGCCATCCCGGATGTGGGCAACGTCGGGCGCATTACCAAGATTGCGTTCGTACTTAGAGGCTAGAGGCAGGTTGAGCAATTGGCAGCCGTCTATCACATGGAGCCGCTTGGCGACTGGTATGCGCGAACCTTCAGGTCCTTCAACGAAGTGGTCTGAAATGACTTGCCGGTCAAAGCGCCGCACACACAGTACCGGAGACGGCATGCGCAGGATCTCGGCGGACGCGCAGTAATCCACCTTGTAGCGCTTCAGGCTCAGTCGTGAGGCCAGGCGCATGCAGAAGTGCTCGTTGGCCACCATGTACGGCAGCGCACCGTTCAGGGGTTCCGGCTTGATGATGTGGGTTGAGGCGAGTGAGCCATCGACCATGAAGAGTCGGCCGTCGACCTTGCAGACCAGCAATTTGTCTTGAAAGCCCGCCACCGAGATGCGCACCTTGCCATCCCAGACTGCAAACGGAACGCGTTCGCGCGCCAGGATGCGTTCATGCATTTCGCCTGCAGGGAGTTCACGAACCTGCGGTTCCAGCTGGTGGGGCGTTTGCCCTGCCATCAGGAAAGTCAAGGCACCCGTTGTCTCCTTGCCCAGGCAGCGGACCAAGGCGAAGATGTTGTTTTTCTGAATGTTCTCGTAAATGGACAGCACATCAAGCGCACGCCCCTCGGGCAAGAGGTTTTCCAGAAAACGGCGGATGTTTGCTGACGGAATGTCGCCATGCAGTGGCAAGTGTGGTGAAAGGGCGTAGCCCTGGTGCGATGCCCTCCAGCTTGGCTCGTAGACAAAGCTGAAACGATCATCATCCGGGTGAAAGCCAAGTTCTCCCACCTGCCGCTGTTCATCAAAGACATGCAGGGCGTAAGCTGCCATCAGCTGCTCTCGTCTGCCGTCTTGATCGACTCGGGCTTGCTCCAGCGCATGGCTTGCTCTTTGCCGAGCACCAGGACTTTCAAACCCAGTGCGTCCAGCACGTGCATCAATTTGTCTGTGGTGATCGACTTGCCGTTCTCCAGGCGGGACAAGACGTCGCTGGACACCCCGCTCAGAGACGCAGCATCGTCGATGCGCAAACCATCCGATGCGCGCCGATTGCGCACGATGAGCCCCAGGTCGGTTAACTGATGAACTTCAGGCCCCAGAGTGGCATCAAAAGTAGGAAGTTTTCGGGACATATTTTCGGTTTTCCGAAATTATATGGAAATCAATCCATCTCAGCGAGGAAATTCTGTCATTCCGAAACTAATTTGTATAGATGGAGAAAATTGATTTAATTCCGATACTCCGAAAGTAAGCCTGTCGTATTGATGCCAGTGCCTCACGTCGCAGCTGGCCGGCGGAAGCGCATCGGCTATAGCGAACAAGAGCGTTTGAGCTGCGCCCGTCACAGCGAAGTCAAGGAGGAGGGGCGGGCAAGGCCCGGCCCGGGGGAAATGAGCGGTGGCGGGCGCTGTTCAATCGCCCACTGATCCCGACAAAAGCCAGTGATCAGCTCAAAACCACACTGCTCAGACGGCGGCGATAGGTGGCGACGGTGGGGTCGGCGGGTGGGATCTGGCCATCAGCCACTTTCACTTTGGGCGGTTCGATGATTTCCAGGATGGCGATGTAGGTCTTGCGGGCCAGGTCTTCAGACCAGGTTTTGTCGCGCATCAAGATCTCCAGCAACTCGTCCATGGCAGATGTCCACTGCTGAGCGGCCAGCAGGATTTGCGCGCGGGCAAAGCGGGCATTGAAGTCACGTTTGTTCGTCGTGATGCTGGCGTCCAGACGCGCCAGGGCCACCTCAGGGCTGCCTTGTTCAATGGCAAAGTCGATGGCGTTCATCCAGCGTTGTAACGCATCGAGCTTGCGCACCAGGCTGGCTTTGGCGATGACCGGGGCAAACGCCACCTTGGCGTCGTCCACGGCGTCGGCCAGCAGCAGGTGCTTGATGTAGTCAAAGCGAGCATCGTCGTCTTCGGGGGCTTTCAGCACGGCTTGATGCAAACCTTCGAGGATGGCTGCTGGGTCATTGGAGTCTGGTGCGTCTGTGACGGCTTCACCCGTCACTTCGGCTTCCAGGATCTCGCCCTCGGGCACGTGCTTGTCCAGAAACGCCTTGATCTGGCCTTCTGGCAGGGCACCCATGAAACCGTCGACGGGCTTGCCGTTGACCATGAGTACGCAGGTGGGGATGCTGCGGATGCCAAAGGCCTGGCTCAGCTCCTGTTCTTGATCAGAATCGATCTTGACCAGCTTGAAGCGCCCGGCGTATTCGGTCTCGATCTTTTCGAGCAGGGGGCCGATCACCTTGCAGGGGCCGCACCAGGGGGCCCAAAAGTCCACCAGCACGGGGACCTGGCTGGAGGCGGCGATCACCTCGTCATCAAAGTTTTCTACGGTTACGTTCATCATGGGGATAGCACTCGGGGTGAAAAAGTAAAATTCAGGGAGGACTCCCGCAGGGGAGCACGTCATTTCTCGGGTGCCATTGCACCAGATGCTTCCAGACACACCCTATGAAAACTCAAATTGGCGTCGTCATGGGCTCCAGCTCCGACTGGGACACCATGCAGCATGCAGTGCAGATTCTCCAACACTTTGGTATTGCCCACGAAGCACGTGTGGTGTCTGCGCACCGCATGCCCGATGACATGTTTGCCTACGCCGAAGAAGCCGTGGGCCGTGGCTTGACAGCCATCATCGCGGGTGCCGGCGGGGCGGCCCATTTGCCCGGCATGCTGGCGGCCAAAACCACGGTGCCAGTGCTGGGCGTTCCCGTGGCCAGCAAGCATTTGAGCGGCGTGGATTCTTTGCACAGCATTGTGCAAATGCCCAAGGGCGTACCGGTGGCCACATTTGCCATCGGTGCCGCTGGCGCTGCCAATGCAGCCCTCTTTGCAGTGGCCATGCTGGCAGTCAACGACCCAGCCCTGCGCCACGCGTTGGACGCCTTTCGCGCAGCGCAGACCGAGGCCGCGCGTGCCATGACCTTGCCGCCTGCGCTATGAGCACTTCCACCCCAGCCACCCTTTTGCCGGGGGCCAGCAGCGATGCAGGTACCAGTGGTTTGAAAGAAATGACCCTGGGCGTCCTGGGCGGCGGTCAGTTAGGCCGCATGTTTGTGCACGCTGCCCAAAGCATGGGTTACTTCACGGCAGTGCTCGACCCCGACGCCTCCAGTCCGGCGGGTCGTGTGAGCCATCACCACATTCAGACCTCTTATCTGGATGAGCAAGGTCTGGCCGAGTTGGCCAGGTGCTGCACGGCCATCACCACCGAATTCGAGAACGTGCCTGCGCAGGCGCTGAACACCCTGGCCCAGCAACGGCTGGTGGCCCCCAGTGCGGCGGCGGTTGCCATTGCACAGGACCGGGCCCGCGAAAAAGCGCACTTTCAGGCCTGTGGTGTGCCCTGCGCGCCCTATGCCGTGATCGAGACTGCCCAGCAACTGGCAGATGTTGCAGACAAGCTCTTGCCCGGCATCCTGAAAACCGCCCGTATGGGCTACGACGGCAAAGGCCAGGTTCGCGTCAAAACCCAGGCAGAGTTGGCGGCGGCCTGGGCAGGCTTAGGCCATGTGCCCTGCGTGCTCGAAAAAATGCTGCCTCTGGCGGACGAGTGCTCGGTCATCGTGGCGCGCGGGCGCGACGGCACTGTGGTCAACCTGCCGGTGCAGCGCAACCTTCACCGCGAGGGCATTCTGGCGGTGACCGAGGTGTTTGAGGGCAATGTGCCAGCCCATCTGGCGGCGCAGGCCGTGCAGTCGGCGCGGGCGATTGCCGAGGGCTTGGACTACGTGGGCGTGCTGTGCGTGGAGTTTTTTATCCTGCAAGACGACAGTTTGGTGGTCAATGAGATTGCGCCGCGCCCTCACAACAGCGGTCACTACAGCCAGAACGCCTGCGATGTGTCTCAGTTTGAGTTGCAGGTGCGCACCTTGGCAGGCCTGCCGCTGGTGCAACCGCGCCAGCACAGCCCAGCCATCATGCTTAACTTGCTGGGCGATGTTTGGTTTGCTCAGGGTGCCGCACAGCCGCGCACCCCGTCGTGGGACCAGGTGCTGGCACTGCCCGGCGCCCATTTGCACCTGTACGGCAAGCTCGATGCCAAGCGCGGTCGCAAGATGGGCCACCTCAACATCACCGGTAGCACGCCCGCCCAGGTGCGTGCCACGGCTCAGCAGGCTGCCCATATTCTGGGCATTGCGCCCTTCTGAGGCGTCTGTTCGATGATTCTTGACGGTTTTGACGCGGCTGCGGTCGAGCAAGCGGCCCAAGCGATCCGGGCGGGCGGTCTGGTGGGCTTGCCCACCGAAACCGTCTATGGATTGGCCGCTGATGCAAGTCGAGCCGATGCGGTGGCGCGCATTTTTGCGGCCAAGGGCCGGCCCAGTGACCACCCACTCATCGTGCATGTGGCTGAACCCGCTGCGGTGGCACATTTTGCGGCGGCGGTGCCCGACTTTGCCCAGCGTTTGATGACGGCCTTCTGGCCCGGCCCGCTGACGCTGATCCTTCCCCGCCGCCATGGGGTAGCGGCGGCTTCGGCGGGTGGCCAAGACTCAATTGGCCTTCGCTGCCCTTCACACCCGGTCGCTCTGGCCCTGCTGCGCCGCTTGTGCACTGGCGTTGAGAGCCCAGTCTGGGGCCTGGCAGCGCCCAGTGCTAACCAGTTTGGCCGGGTCAGCCCGACGACGGCAGCGCATGTCCAAGGCGAGTTTGGCGATGATTTGTTGATTCTGGATGGGGGCGCCTGCCCGGTGGGCATCGAATCCACCATCATCGACTGCACCCGCGGTGTGCCGGTGTTGTTGCGCCCGGGCGTGCTGACCCGCGACGAAGTGCAACGTGCCTGCGGTCAGTCTGTGCTGCTCAAGGATGAAGTGCCGGCGCATACCGAGCCTGGCCCCCGGGCATCGGGCACTCTGGCATCGCACTACGCGCCCCGTGCCAAGGTTCGCCTCATGGATGCTCGGGCGCTGCGCACTGCCCTTGATGTCTTGGGCGCCGGCTCTGCCGCCGTGCCGCAGATCGGGGTGTATGCCCGCAGTTCCTTGGGGCCGCTATCCCAGCTTCAATCTCCGCCATATGTGCTCAAGCGCATGCCGGCCGACCCTACCGCTGCCGCACAGGCGCTGTTTGCAGATTTGCGCGAACTCGATGCGCAAGGGCTCAAGCTCCTCTGGGTGGAGACGCCACCCGATCACCCAGCGTGGGATGGTGTGCGTGACCGCCTGCAGCGCGCGGCGGCCTAAACGGCAGCTGAAGTAGCGGCTGCTGAGGGCGGCGCGTCCCCCTGTCCGGACGCCACATCGGGCTCCGCAAAGGTGACGACCTTGTTGCGCCCTGCCGATTTGGCCTGGTACATGGCCTGATCCGCGCTTCGGATGAGGGCGTCGGGCGTGGTGCCGTGCCCGGGGTAGTTGGCGATGCCGATCGACAGCGTGTTCTTCAGGTGGAATTCGCCAAATTCAGTTTGACTTGCGGCAAATGCGGCTCTCCAGCGTTCGGCCCGCGCACTGGCCATGGTGGGCGGCATGCCGGGCAGCAAGACCAGAAATTCTTCTCCACCGTAACGACAAATGACATCCCCGCCACGAGCGTTCTCCGTCAACAGGTGCGCCAGGTTTTTGAGAACTTCATCGCCTGCCTGATGGCCGTAGGTGTCGTTGATCTGCTTGAAGTGGTCGATGTCGATCAGCATCAGGCACAAGGCTTGCCCCTCGCGCTTGCAACGGTTGAGCTCACGCTCCAGTGTGATGTCCAGAAAACGGCGGTTGTAAAGGTTGGTCAAGGGGTCCCGCAGGGCCTGCTCTTTCAAGCGGTCTTGCAGAGAGTTGATCTCATCGAGCTGTTGTTGTAAGGCCTGGTTGGCCGTGCTCAGGGCTTCCTCACCAGCCTGCATCTTGCGACGAGTGGCGCGCAGTTGGCGATTGCGCTCGTAAGACAGATGCCCGATCGACAGCAGGTAACCGCCCATGCCCCACATGCACAGACCGGTGGTGATGCCTGTGGTGTCAGGCTCAAAATGCCAGCCCAGTGCCAAGAGGATGGGCAGCGTGCCCAGCCCAAAGGCCAAAAAAGCCAATCCAATGCCCTTGCCTCCACGGCTGATGGCGTTGTTCATCGTCGAGGTCATCAGCAATGTAAAGGTGACCCACAGCGGAAAATGCAAGGCTGCGCTCCAGATGCCAAACAGGAAGCTGTCGACCACCAGGTTGTTGAGTTCGGCCTGCAAGGGGTCAGCGCTGCGGCAGGCCCGCTGGTACATCAGATGCGGGTAGACCAGCAAATGCAGAACTGCCACGGCCCACACCCAGTCTGAAACGTGCACCGCCTGCAGGTGAGAGCCCAAAAACGCCATGACCATGGCAAAGGAGGCCGCCCGCATTTTGTAATGCGTGGTGACGATCCAATGCGGACGGGGCTTGGACGACGGTGCGGACATGGGTTTAGTGTTCTCGTATCACCCAACGGGTCAGTGCGTCGATGGCAGGTTTGGCCATACTGGCGTTAGGGTGATTGATCATAGCCACCAAAACATAACGCTCACCGCTGGCACTCAAAACATAACCTGCCGATGCCGCCACATCACGCAAACTTCCCGTTTTGAGGTGTGCCGCCCCTTGGGGCCCGACCTGGCTACGTTTGAGCGTGCCATCTACGCCGGCCAGCGGCAGGGACGACATCAGCTCAGGCATGGTGGGCGAGGCATAGGCCACCTGCAGCAGTCGCGCCAGGCTGTTGGCGCTGATGCGGGACAGGCGGGACAGGCCGGAGCCGTTGTCCAGTGTGGGCAGAGGCGCGTCGCCCATGCGCTCACGCCACCACGAGGCCAGCCTTGTCCGAGCGCCGTCTGCGCTGGCACTGGTGCTGAGGCTGGTGCCTGGGGTTTGTCCCAGGGTCAAGAAGAGTTGCTGGGCCATCACGTTGTTGCTGTACTTGTTGATGTCCCGGATGACCTCGGCCAACGGGGGGGAGCTGAGCTCGAAACTCGCCTCCTGTGAACCGCTACCGGTGCCATCGCTTGGCCAGGCACCGTCACGCACCCGTCCGTCGAGCCGCCCGCCCATGTCTTGCCACATGCCAAGCACCGCACGCCCGGCAAAGCTCGCGGGGTCGGCATAGGCCACCGGCCACATGCGCTCGCCGCAGGCGGCCGGGTAGCTGCCGGTAAAGACGATGCCTGTGGGGTTGGAGAAATCGGCCTTGAGCTGGCTGCGGTAATCCGGACACAAGCCAGGGCTGGCGGCGGTGGTTGTTGCCAGGCTGAGCGGCACGCTGGCGGGAAACTGGACACCAGCCAGAAAGGGCTCGTAGGCGATACGCGCCACGCCCTGAGCCGGATCAGGCACAAAGGTCATCACCAACGATTTGTAGTTGATGAGCAGGGCGTCGGCACTGGCGTTGTAGGGTTTGAGTGGCTCACCATCAAAAGCGCCCGGGTCGGTGGCGCCCAGCTCAAAGGCGCTGCGATCCAGCACGATGTCGCCGCTGATGCGCTGCACGCCCATGGCCTGCACGCGGCGCAGCAGCAGCCACAGGCGTTCGGTGACCAGCTTGGGGTCGCCCTGCCCGCGTAAGTGCAGGTCGCCCAGCAAGGTGCCGTCACGCACCGTGCCCTTGAGCAGCACCGGTGTGCGCCAGCTGTAGGCCGGCCCCAACAAATCCAGGCCCGCGTAAGTGGTGACCAGCTTCATGACCGAGGCTGGGTTCATCGGCTGGGCGGCACGGTGGCTGAGCAGCGGGCTGCGCTTGGCTTCGGTACCCACCACCAGCAGGCTCACGGCATCGGCAGGTACCTTGGCTTGCGCCAAAGCCATCATCACCGAGGGCGGCAGTGGTGGAGGGGACTGGGCTTGCGCCCTTGCTGATCCCATAGTCAAGAGGGACATCAGGGCCACCAGAGCCAGCGATCGACGGCGAGAGAGCAGAAGAGCCATGACAGATTATGAAGTTGGCTGGCAGGCATGCGCCGATAATCTGCCGATGCATCGTCTCAAGGGCCTGTCCCCGCGCGCGGTCGGGCTGTTGTCAGCCTTTGTCACCGTCGTCATCTGGACTTCATTCATCGTCATTGCACGCGCCACCAGCGACCCCGCCCGTGGTGGCAGCTTGTCGCCCTTTGACATTGCCCTGTGCCGCATTTTGGGCGCAGGCCTGGTGTTGCTGCCCTGGGGTTGGTGGCTCACCCGACGGGACCGGGTCAAACCCGCACCCAGCGCCCAAGCCTCGTTTTTTGGATTCTCTCCTTTGTCCCTACGGGTCACTGCCACGGCTGGCTTTTTTGGCGGTCTGGTTTATGCCATGCTGGCCTACAGTGGTTTTGTCCTTGCGCCAGCAGCGCACGCCTCGGTGCTGATGCCCGGCAGCTTGCCCTTGTGGACTACCCTGCTGGCGGCCTTGCTGCTGGGGGACCGCATCACCCCGACCCGCGCCATGGGGCTGCTGTGCATTGTGGGCGGTGATTTGCTGGTGGGTGGCGCCAGTTTGCTGCGCGCCTTTGATGGCGGCACCGTTTGGAAGGGCGACCTGTTGTTCATGAGTGCGGCCATGTGCTGGGCGGCTTACAGCGTGACGGCCCGCCACTATGCTCTGGATGCCGTGCGCGCCACGATCGCCATCACGGCCTTTGCCTTTTTTACCTTTGTTCCGGTGTACGGTGGCTTGTTATTGCTGCAGTGGGTTCCGGGCCAATTTTTCGCTGCGCCGCTACGCGAGGTGCTGTTTCACATGGTGTTTCAGGGCATAGGCTCGGTGGTGATTTCGGGCATCACTTTCACACGCATGATTCAGCACTTTGGACCCGTGCGCTCCACCATGATCACCGCCCTGGTGCCGGGTTTGTCGGCGCTGGGCGCGGTGGTGTTTCTGGGTGAGCCCTTGCACTGGAACCTTGCCGCGGGACTTGCATTGGTGACGGTGGGCATCTTGTTTGGCGTGCGTGCTGCTCGCCCACGTCCGCAGCCTGGCATGGCCACGGAGCCTTCGACATGAACCTGATTGCGCTGGACACCAGCACCGACACCTTGTCTGTGGCGCTTGTCTGCAAGGGCAGCGCCGCTGTTTTGCAGCACAGCGGCCCGGGCGCTGCGCAGGCCTCGGCCACGCTGATTCCAGCGATGCAGCGTTTGATGGCGCAGGCAGGGCTGGCCTGGTCGCAGCTCGATGCCATCGTGTTTGGGCGCGGGCCGGGTTCTTTTACAGGCCTGCGCACCGCCTGCTCTGTGGCGCAAGGCCTGGCCTTTGGGGCTGATCTGCCCGTGCTGCCGGTCGATACGCTGCTGGCGGTGGCCGAGGAAGCCCGCGTGCAGTTCCACGGGCTGGCTACCGCGGGTATGCCCTTGCAGGTGCTGGCCATGCTGGACGCCCGTATGGACGAGCTGTATTGCGCCCACTACCAGTGCCTGGCGGGAGCAGTCGGTGCCGATGTGGTTTGGCAGGCAATGGGTGAGGCCCTGCTGTCCAAGCCCGAACAGGTGGTGATTCCGGCTGGGGCACTGCTGGCCGGCAATGTGTTTGCCGAATACGGCGAGCGCCTGCCCGATCAGGCGGCGCCACGGGTGACGGTGTTGCCCACGGCCGCTGCCCTCTTGCGACTGGCGCCAGCCTTGTTGGCGGCGGGGCAGGCCGTGCCCCCCGACCTGGCCTTGCCGCTGTACGTGCGCGACAAAGTGGCCCAGACCACCCAGGAGCGGGCCGACCTGAAAGCGGCGCAGGGGCAGCGAGGATGACCCTCTCCAAGGATGTCAGCCCGGAGGCACGTTTTGAGCCCATGCAGGTTCAGCACCTGGATGCGGTGATCGCGGTGGAGCAGGGTGCCTATGCACACCCCTGGAGCCGGGCCAATTTTCTGGATGCGTTCACGTCCGGTTATCAGGCCCAAATGCTGCTGGGAGACGACACGCTGTTGGGCTACTTTGTGGCCATGAAGGGCGTGGACGAGGTGCATCTGCTCAACATCACGGTGGCGCCGGCGCATCAGCATCAGGGCTGGGCGCGCGTCATGCTTGACGCGCTGGCCGTGTGGTCTCGTGGTCAGGGTGCGCAGTGGTTGTGGCTGGAGGTGCGCAAGAGCAATCTGCGTGCCTTGCATGTGTACCAAACCCATGGTTACCACCGGGTGGGCGAGCGCAAGAACTACTACCCTGACACACCACAACAACGGGAAGACGCGGTGGTCATGAGCTTGAAGTTATGAGCGCACCCAGTTTGCAACTCGACACCCGCCAGCGTGCCATGCTGGAGGAGATGGGCATCAAGCTCTGGTGGCCTGATGCAGTTCCTGAGCCGGCAATGGCCATGGCGCCTGTGGCGGTGCAGACACCCGTGTCCCTGCCTGCCAGGTCAGAGCCCCAGTCCGTGCCTGTTCATGTGGCGCCAACCTTGCCCAGGGTAACTCTGGCACCCGCATCGGCTCAGCCTGTGGTGCGCAGTACCCCCGGGGCCGTCGGGCAAATGGGATGGCCGGCATTGCAGCAGGCGGTGGCAGAGTGCCGCGCCTGCAAGCTGTGCGAGAGCCGTACCCACACCGTGTTTGGTGTGGGCCAGGTGCCGACAGGACCCGAGGTGGCGCCGCAGGCGGACTGGCTGATTGTGGGCGAGGCGCCTGGCGAGCAGGAGGACCTGATGGGCGAGCCCTTTGTGGGACCGTCCGGCCAGTTGCTGGACAACATGCTCAAGGCCATGGGCCTGAACCGACAGCACCAGGTTTTTATCACCAATGTGCTCAAGTGCCGCCCACCGTCCAACCGCAACCCTGATCCGAGTGAGGTGGCCCAGTGCGCACCGTATCTGCAAAGACAGATTGAGCTGCTGCAACCGAAGATCATTCTGGCCATGGGGCGTTTTGCGGTGCAGTCCCTGCTGCAGACCACCGAGCCCATCGGCCGCTTGCGCGGGCGTCTGCACCAGTACCACGGCGTGCCCGTGGTCGTGACTTACCACCCCGCCTACCTGCTGCGCAACCTGCCCGACAAGGCCAAGGCCTGGGCCGACTTGTGCCTGGCCATGGACACCATGGGCGTTTAAGGTCTAGACCGCGCAGGTAACAGCACTGATGCGATGGCGACCACCATCAGGATGACGGCGGTCCAGTCCTGCCAGCTCAGCACCTCGCCCAGGTACCAGGCACCACTGAACACCCCCAGAACGGGAATGAACATCACGCTCAGGGTCGAGGCCACGGGTGGTAGGCTGCGCGCCAGAAAAAACCAGGCCGCATGTGCAAAGCCAAAAATCATCACGGCGTTGTAGCCGATGGTGAACCAGGTTGGGCCAGAGGGCGCCTTCCACTGGGCGTTTTCAAACATCAGCGCCAGTGCGCTCAGTACCACGCAGGTCATGGCCGTCATCCAGAACGAGATGGTGAGCGTGGGCACCGTCAGTGTGGTTCGGCGTAGCAGCTGGGTGCCCACGGCCCAAGTGGCGGCGGCCGTGAGCGCCATCAGCACCGCCAAGGGGCGTCCCGACAGGTGGGTGAGCTCGTGCCAGAGCAGCAGCAGCACGCCTAGACCGGCGGCACTGACCCCCGCCCAGCCACGCGGCAAGAGCTTGTTGCCAAACCACAGTGCCCCCAACACTGCCGAGAAAATTGGCATGGTGTAGCCCAGTATGGCCGCGCGTCCGCTGGACAGCGACTTCACCGCCACGATGATCATGGCGTGCCAAACAAACATATTGGTCAGCGCGAGCCAGAACAGTTCACGCCAATGTGCCCGGGGGATTCGAAAAGGCACCTTCATGATCCAAAGTGCGATACCCAGCACCGGCAGGCCCAGCCACATTGAGATGGCCCGAAAGGTGAGCGGCGGAAAGTCACTCACGCCCAATTTCATGATGGGCCAGTTAAAGCCCCAGGTGAGTGTGAGAAGGAGGAGCAGGATCAGTTGCTGCCGGGTTAGTGTTTGCATGTGGGGATTGTGCGACGGATGCTGTGGTGCTTTTTCCACTGCTTGGGGGCGGAGGCCGGGTTTTCGCCCCGGCGGGCGAGCTGCTTTCTTTTGCTTCGCCAAAAGAAAGTAGCCAAAGAAAAGGCGACCCAAGCGTCTGCGACCCCGCTGCACAGCAGCGGGGCATCCTGCGGTGCTCGATCAAGCCGGGGTCCGCGCAAACTCGCTGTCGCTCAGACATGCGCTCTTCTAATCCCCGTGTCAGGAACCTGCTCTGCGCAACCAGAAGGGGTTGGAGACAAGTGAACCCCTGACTCCCGGGAATTCCCCCCATCG
>JBJOIT010000066.1:0-13729 GCA_046046915.1 Pseudomonadota bacterium | reverse complement strand
CAGTTGCTCGCCCAGGCTTTTGGTCATGGCGACCACATGCAAAAGGCTTGCTCCCTTGCGCAATTTGGCGTTGAGCATGACCGCACTGCCCACATAGCCGATCGGCTGCTGGGCCGCGCGTTTGAGCACCTGCAGCATGCGTGTGAAGTGCAGCAACAGCCACATCATCAGCACACCTGAACTGGCCGCTACGCCAGGCCAGCCGTATTGACGGTACGAGAACAGGACCAGGGCCAGTGAACCCACGGGCACCAAAATTTTCTGAAATTGCATGCCCGTATTTTCCTGCATGGCTGAACCGTCTGGCCCCACCTCAAAGGCCGCGCACCACGTCCATGGCCTGCTCCACCCGCTCCACAGCGTGGATGGTCAGGCCCTCAAAGTCCTTGCCGGTGAGCTTTTTGGGCACATTGGCCTTGGGCACCACCGCCACACTGAAACCCAGCTTGGCAGCTTCCTTCAGGCGTTCCTGACCCCGGGGCGCGGGACGCACCTCACCCGCCAGCCCCACCTCTCCAAAGGCAAAAAAGCCCTTGGGCAAGGCCTTGCCACGCAGGCTCGAGGTGATGGACAGCAGTACCGCCAGGTCAGCAGCTGGTTCGCTGATGCGCACCCCTCCCACTGCGTTGACAAACACGTCCTGGTCCATGCAGGCCACGCCCGCGTGTCGATGCAGCACCGCCAGCAGCATGGCCAATCGGTCCCGATCCAGGCCCACGCTCAAGCGACGTGGTGAAGGGCCGCCACTGTCGACCAGGGCCTGAATCTCCACCAACATGGGTCGCGTGCCCTCCAGCGTGACCATCACGCAGCTGCCGGGCACGGGTTCGCTGTGCTGGCTTAGAAAGATGGCGCTGGGGTTGCTCACACCCTTCAAGCCTTTTTCGGTCATGGCAAACACGCCGATCTCGTTGACGGCA
This sequence comes from Pseudomonadota bacterium, assembly GCA_046046915.1. Lineage (GTDB taxonomy): Bacteria > Pseudomonadota > Gammaproteobacteria > Burkholderiales > Burkholderiaceae_C > JBEEJZ01. The sequence continues at coordinate 12,809 of JBJOIT010000066.1, read as the reverse complement.
CCAAAGCGGTTTTTGATGGCGCGCACCAGCCGGAAGTTGCTGTGCGTGTCGCCCTCGAAGTACAGCACGGTGTCCACCATGTGCTCCAGCACCCGCGGGCCCGCCAGGGCACCTTCTTTGGTGACGTGACCGACCAGCACGATGGCCGTGCCGCTGGCCTTGGCGCAGCGGGTGAGGTGGGCCGCGCATTCGCGCACCTGCGCTACCGAGCCGGGTGCCGAACTGAGTTGATCGGAGTACACGGTCTGGATGGAGTCGATCACCGCTACCTGGGGCTGCTGGGCCTCGATGGTGGCCAGGATCTTTTCGAGCTGAATCTCTGCCAGCACCTTGACCTGGGAGCCCTCCAGCCCCAGCCGGCGCGAGCGCATGGCAACCTGGGCACCGCTTTCTTCGCCGGTCACATACAAGGTGGACTGCCCACTGCGCTGAAGTGAATCGAGCGCCTGCAGTAAGAGCGTGGACTTGCCGATGCCGGGGTCGCCACCGATCAACACCACACCGCCCTCGACCATGCCACCGCCCAATACACGATCAAGCTCCTCATGCCCAGTGGGGGTGCGCTGCACGTCGGCAGCCTCGATATCGGCCAGCGTGGCAACCTCGGCCGTCGTGGCCAGTGCCTGGAATTGCGAGGAATAACGGTTCTTGACCGCTGTCGGCACCTCAGCCACCGACTCCACCAGGGTGTTCCAGGCGCCACAGCTCGGGCATTTGCCCAGCCACTTGGGGCTGGTGCCGCCGCATTCGGTACAGGTATGGATGGTTTTGTCTTTAGCCATGAAAGCAGTTTACTGGATGTATTTCCAGTAGGTTCAAGCAGCCGTACAGGCCCAGTCTTGAGGCGCGTCAAACCCGCCACATAACTTTGCCCGAGCTTTACCCAGTCTTCATCTGGCAACACTAGCATTGGCTACTTCAATACTCGCTTATACAAATCATCATGTCCATTACCCTGCGCCCTGCCCATATTGCCCGTCATCTGGCCTGGACCCTGAGCCTGGCGGCCAGTCCCGCACTCTGGGCCGCCGACCCGGTAACCGATGCGATGCAACAGGCTTACGCACCGTACCGGGTTGCCTTGTTCAAGACCAATAGCAATGCCCCTGCAGAAGCGCAGCAGGCCATCGAACAGTCTCAAAAGGCGTGGGCTGCACTGACCGCCCGATTCGCCAAATCACCCGCCGCACCTTACGACCGGGACGCCAGATTTGCCCAGTCGCTAGACCAGGTCGCCCAGGTGTACGACCGCGCCGCCACGCAGATCGCCCAAGGCAAGCTGGCCGATGCCCACGCCACCCTGGAGGAGGCGCGCGAAGTGATGGCCGAGCTGCGTCATCGCAACGATGTGGTGGTGTACAGCGACCACATGAATGCCTATCACGCCCAAATGGAACACCTGCTGGACGAAGGGGGCAAGTTGCTGACGGCGCCCCGTGGCCTGATGGAGCTCACGGCACAGGTCGGCGCGCTGGAGTATCTGGCGCAGCGCCTTAGCACCGAGGCCCCGGCTGAACTTAAAAAGAATGCAGCTGTCACGGCCCAGCTGAAGCTGGTCGATTTATCGGTGGCGGCCCTGAAGGCGGCGCTACTGACCCAAGACGCCACCGCAGCCAAGACCGCGCTGGGCGGCATCAAGGCGCCCTACAGCAAGCTGTTTTTGATTGCTGGCTAGGCACCGACAGGCTCGCCTGCTGTGGGGGGCAGATAGGCGCGTGCTTTAATTTACGGCATTCACCTGCCACCCTGGACCCTTCATGACTGCACCCACGCGCCGCCTGTCAGGCATTGCCTTTGCCACCTTGCTGCTGATTGCCCTGATGATGGGTGGCAATCACGTTGCGGCGCGCATCGCGTTCAACCACGGTGTGGACGTGACCACCGCAGTGGCCTTTCGCAGTGCGGTTACAGCGCTGGTGGTGACGCTGCTGGTGCTGCAAGCCGGTGTTCGGCCCCAATTCACCGCCCGGCACCGCTGGAGCCTGCCCGCCATCGGCCTGCTGATCGGGGTGCAGAGCTTGTGCCTGTACTCGGCGGTGGCTCGACTGCCTGTGGCACTGGCCCTGCTGGCCTTTAACAGTTACCCGCTGTGGACCGCGTTTTGGGCCTGGGCGCTGTACCGCCAGCGCCCCGAGCGAGCAGTGGTGCTGGCCATGCCACTGATACTGCTGGGCCTGGCCCTGGCGCTGGATGTGTCGGGTGCGGCCTCCGGCCTGGGCGCCGCAGACCAATGGGCACGCATGGGGACCGGCGTGGCATTTGCACTGTCGGCATCAGCCACTTTCGGGCTGGCACTGGTGCTGACTCAGCACGAAGCCGGTGGCCTGGATGGCCGGGTTCGCACCGCCACCACGATGGGCACGGTGGGTCTGCTGGCGCTGGCAGGCGTGATGGCGCAAGGCGGTTTTCATCTGCCACAAGCGGCGGCTGGTTGGTGGGGCCTGGGGGCGCTGACCTTTTTGTATGGCACAGCCTTCACCATCATGTTCACCGTGCTGCCACGGCTGGGGGTGGTGGGCAATTCAGCCATCATGAATGTCGAGCCCGTGTTTGCGCTGGCTTTGGCTTGGTTGATTCTGGGGCAAGCGGTGGCGCCAATACAGCTGGTCGGTGCCCTGCTGGTGGTGGGAACCGTCATGGCACTGGGCTTGCGCAAGCGACCGTGACACGGTGGCGGGCGCACCGACGCCTTCAGTCGACCACTACGGGCACGCGTGGTGCCAGCGCGCACATCAGCTCGTAGCCCACCGTGCCGGCCGCACGGGCCACTTCGTCGATCGGCAACACGGTGCCACTTGCTGCACGGCCCCACAAGGTGACCTCGCTGCCCATGCCAGCAGCGGGCACCGGGCCCAGATCCACCGTGATCATGTCCATGCTCACCCGTCCTACCACCCGGGTTCGAACCCCATCGACCAGCACCGGTGTGCCGGTGGGCGCATGGCGCGGGTAGCCGTCGGCATAACCACAGGCCACCACACCGATGCGCATGGGTGCATCGGCCACGAAGCTGGAGCCATAACCCACCGCATCGCCACGGACCAGCTCCTGCACACCAATGATGCGGGCGCACAGGGTCATGGCTGGCTTCAAGCCCCAGTCGGAAGCGCTGCGGGCCGGGAAGTCCGGTGCGCTGCCGTACACCGCAATGCCGGGTCTCACCCAGTCCGACGGCAGGTCGGGATACCGCAGGGTGGCAGCGCTGTTGCTCAAGGTGCGCTCGCCCGGCAGGTCCTGGGTCGTGGCCTTGAAGGTGGCGACTTGCCGCGTGATGCCGGGCTCGTGTTCGGCATCCGCATCGCTGAAGTGGGTCATGAGTGAGATTTCTTCCACCTGCGGCAAGGCATTCAAGCGCGTCCAGGCGGCGCGGTACAGGTCCGGACGAAAACCCAGCCGGTTCATGCCCGAGTTCATCTTCAAAAAAACGCGGTGCCCCACATGGGTCTTGTGGGTGGCCAGCATGTCGATTTGCTCGCTGCAATGCACGGTGTGCCACAGCCCCAGGCGCGAGCACAGCTCCAGGTCACGCTGCTCGAACACGCCTTCCAGCAGCAAAATTGGCCCGCGCCAGCCCAGGGCGCGCACGCGCTCGGCCTCGTTCAGGTCCAGTAAGGCAAAGCCATCGGCCCCGCGCAGGCCCTCAAAAGCCCTTTCGATGCCATGACCGTAGGCATTGGCCTTCACCACCGCCCACAGACGGGCATCGGGCAAGTCCTGCCGGGCGCGGCTGAGGTTGTGGCGCAAGGCATCAGGATGGATGGTGGCCTGAATCGGACGCGGCATGGTGGGCAACTCGTAAAAATGGCGGGGTCAAGTGTGCCAGCAAACCGGGGTTCTACCCGCCAAAATAGAACACCCCCGCACCGGAAAAACACCCGATGCACCCTGTGACAGTCTGGTGACTCAAATGCTTTACACTGCGCCGCGACCCGCGATCGGGCACCCCTGACCCGCCAGCCGTCGCCCAACCCACATGGAAGTTTTCCAATACCTGATGCCACTTTTCACCGAGTACGGCTATCTAGCCGTGTTCGTGATGCTGTTGATCTGCGGATTCGGTGTTCCTGTGCCTGAGGACGTGACGCTGGTCACAGGCGGTGTGATTGCCGGGCTGGGACATGCTGATGTACACACCATGTTCGCAGTGGGTATGGCCGGTGTGCTGATCGGTGACGGACTGATGTTCACGATGGGACGTCTCTATGGTCAACGCATACAGCAGCTACCCGGTTTCAGAAAAATCCTGACCCCCGCACGCTTTGCCAGTGCTCAAGATGCGTTTCAGAAGTACGGCAAGTGGGTCATGTTCGTGGCCCGCTTTCTGCCCGGCCTGCGCACCCCTGTTTTCTTCTCTGCCGGCATGAGCCACCGGGTCAGCTTCTCGACCTGGTTGCTGATGGATGGTTTTGCGGCCCTGATCAGCGTGCCCATCTGGGTCTATCTGGGCTACTTTGGCGCCCAGAACTGGGACTGGATGTTCTCGGTGCTAAGACAGTTTCAGCACGGCATCTTTGGCCTGCTGGGCATAGGCCTTGCCTGGCTGGCCTGGCGCTGGTGGAAAAAGCGCCAAAGTGCTCAAGCCCACCACTCAGACACCTTGAGCTGAGCCTGTCATGGCTTCGTCGTCCGCGCGCGGGGCCGTCCTACCCGCACTGGCCCTGATGTTCAACGCGCTGGTGTTTGGCGTGTCGTGGTGGCCCATGCGCGAGCTGCAAATCCACGGCCTGCATCCGCTGTGGGCAACGGCTTTCATCTTTGTCATTGGCACTGCGGGGCTGGTCGTCATGCGTCCTGGTGCCTGGCGTGGCCTGCTCCTTCACCCCATGCTGTGGTTGATGATGGCAGCCTCGGGCCTGACCAATGTGTGCTTCAACTGGGCGGTAACCAGTGGCGATGTGGTGCGAGCCGTGTTGCTGTTTTACCTCATGCCCGCCTGGGTGGTGCTCCTGGCGTGGCTGCTGCTGGGCGAGCGCCCCACCGCGAATTCCTTGCTGCGACTGGCGCTGGCGCTGGCCGGCATGGTGGTCGTGTTGAAGACACCCGAGTCGCCCTGGCCGGTGCCGCAATCCCTGGCCGATGGCCTGGCCTTGGCGGGGGGCCTGTGTTTCGCGCTCACCAATGTTTTGCTCTACCGGCTGGCACACACCCCCGGCGAATCACGCATGCTGGCCATGTTTGCCGGCGGTGCGCTGATGTCCACCGCCCTGGCGGGTGCCGGATGGGGACTGGGACAAGTGGTCGGACCGCCTGCATTGGGCCTGACCTGGCTGCTGATCGCTGCGGCTGTGAGTGGCGTTTTTCTGGCCGCCAATCTGGCCTTGCAATATGGCGCAGCCTGCTTGCGCACCAGCACCACCTCCATCATCATGCTCAGCGAGGTGGTGTTTGCCAGCGTATCGTCGGTGCTGCTGGGCGCTGGAGAGCTCAGTTTGCGAACCCTGCTGGGTGGCAGCCTGATCTTGCTGGCGGTGCTATTGTCCGCCCTGTCTTCATGAACCAAGGATCATCATGAGCTCTGTGTACGACTTCGAAGCGATCGACATCACCGGCAAACCCGCGCCGCTCAAACAGTATGAGGGCCAGTTGCTGCTCATCGTCAACACCGCCAGTGCTTGCGGATTCACACCCCAACTGGCGGGGCTGGAGGCGCTGCATCAGCGCTATGCAGACCAGGGCCTGGTCGTGATGGGCTTCCCGTGCAACCAGTTTGGCGCGCAAGACAAGGGCAGCAACGACGAGATTGCGGAGTTTTGCCAGCGCAACTACGGCGTGAACTTTGCCATGATGGCCAAGATCGAGGTCAACGGCAGCGGCGCCCACCCCTTGTACCGCTGGCTGACCGCCGAAGCACCCGGCCTGTTGGGCACCCAGGCCATCAAGTGGAACTTCACCAAGTTTCTGGTAGGCCGCGACGGCCAGGTCATCAAGCGTTACGCCCCCACTGACACCCCGCAAAGCCTGGCGGGGGATATTGAGGCAGCGTTACCGGATTGATGGGCCAAGAGCCAAGTACGCAACATTACGACGCAAACTGCAAGCCCAGGTTTCAAAACATCTGCCCGGGGTTGAACACACCGGCAGGATCGAATTCAGCCTTCAGGCGTTGGTGGATTGCCGCCAGCGCTGGTGCCACGGGGGTGTGGCGCAACTCTGACAGCCCCAAGCTCGCATCTGTTTCAGAGCCCGGCGCCCAAAACAGGTTGGCGTGGCCGCCGGCCTGCTGGGCGAGCGTGCGCAATTGCGGCGCATCCGAGGGTGCGGCCCACACCCAGCGCAGGCCGCCATGCCACTCGACCAGCACCTGACCAGGCAGCGCCAGCACAGGGGCCGTCTGGGAGACGCTCAAACGCCACAGCGCCAAACCGGGGGCTGGTGGTGCGGCAAAGAAGGGCAGGCGCAAATCCCGGCACGCTTGCCAGTCCGGGCCCGCCACGGCCTGGTCCATGCGCTGCCCCGGCAACTCGGCAAGCAGGCGCTGGCAGGCGGCATCGACCGCTGCAACGGCCCCGCGCAAACGCACAAACAGCAGCTCGCGCGGTATGCCATTGGTGGCGTCGCGCACCCAGCAACTGGCGTTCAGGGGCAGGGGCTGCGCCCCCCAACGGTGCAAGTGCTCCAAAGCCTCGGCCTGGGGCAACTCAAACACCAGTGTTGCTTCGGCAGGCGCCATTGGCAGGACCTTGAGCGACACCTCGGTGATCACACCCAGAGTCCCCCTGGCGCCGGCCAGCACGCGCGACACATCGTAGCCCGCCACGTTTTTCATGACCTGGCCACCGAAAGTGAGCAGCTCGCCACGGCCATTGAGTAATTGCGCCCCCAGCACGTAGTCGCGCACGCAGCCCACGCTGGCGCGGGCCGGGCCGCTCAGACCCGCCGACACCATGCCGCCCACCGTGGCGGGCCCTGCGCCGGGCGTCAGGCTGAAATGTGGTGGCTCAAATGGCAGGCACTGGCCTTGCTCGGCCAGCGTGCACTCCAGTTCAGCCAAAGGTGTGCCGGCGCGTACCGTCACCACCAGTTCACTGGGCTCGTAGCTGACGATGCCGGCAAGGGCGCGGGTGTCTAGCAGTTCGCCGTGCGGCGCTCCCCCCAGAAAATCCTTGCTGCCCCCGCCGCGTATGTGCAGCGCCTTGCCCGTGGTGGTCGCTTCACGGACTTGGTCGATCAGGTGTTGAAGTGGGGCTGGCATGGTCATCCCTGGGGTGAAGTTCAGTCGCGAAAAAAGTTCACGGGCAGGCCCGGCACATCGACCCGTGTGGAGAACACGCAGCCCGACTGGGGGAACAACTCAAGCTCGGCGGCACTACGCCCGTGGCGAGCCGTGGTCACAAACAGTGTTTTTCCGTCGTCGCCACCAAAGCAGGGCATGGTGGGGCACTGGGCCGGCACCTGCAGTTCGGCCAGGATGTCGCCGCCGGGGCTGAGCTTGAGGATGCATTGGCCCTCGAACATGGCCACCCAGTAGTTGCCCTCTATGTCCACCGAAGCGCCGTCAGGACGGCCACCATAGCTCAGTCGTGTCTCAAACGACAAATTGGCGGGCTTGGGCGGAAACTGCTTGAAAACGCGCTGCGCCGTCAGGGTGTTGCTGGCCGCATCCCAGTCCCAGGCCTGAATCAGGGCCCGAGTGGTGTCGGTCCAGTAGGCCGTGCGCTGGTCGGGCGACCAGGCCACGCCATTGGCAATGGTGGCGCCCGTGGCCATCAGCTGCACCCGAGGTGCGCTGCCATCGCGGCAGTCGAGCGAAAACAGCTCCCCCTTGGGCGCGGTGCGTGGCTCGAACATGGTGCCCGCCCACAAGCGCCCCTGGGGGTCGGCCTTGCCGTCGTTGAAACGGGTGGTGGCAGGGTCGTGATCAAAGCGCTGCAAAAGACTGATGGGGCCGCCCCACTCGCGAGCACGGTAGACACCATCGCGCAGGGCAATGACCAGGCCTCCGCTGGCAGCAGGCGCTATGCAGCCGGGCTCCAGCGGCATGTCCCAGGACTCGACATTGCCCATGAACACATTGGCCCGATGGATTTTTTGGCCCGGAATATCCACCCAGTAGAGCATGTGCTCGCTCGGGTGCCAAAACGGGGATTCACCCAATTCACAGGGCACGGAATTGACGATTTGCCAGCTCATTGCACGTTCTCCACAATCAAATTCATTTCGGCATTCATCACGGCACCGGGCGCCAGCAGGCGCAGGCCCAGGTCGTCGGCACTCACGCCGGTTTGCGTCATCAGGCCCAGGGCATTGTTAACGTGGCTCACCGGCTCGATGGCCACAATGTCCTGGCGGGGGTTGGTAAAGACCACCAGCCGGTTCAGGTCCGAGCTGATGCGGGTGTGCAGCAGCTCGTCGCGCAAGTGCACCACGCCCGCCCAGAGGTCAAAACAATGGTCCACGGCCAGCGACGCGCAGTCGTCGTCCAGCCCATACGACGCACTGCGATGGGTGGGCAATAAATCATCACCCATCTCCCAGCGGCCGTTGGCCTCAAAGGTGATGTGGCTGCCAGCTCGCTTCACAAAGTTGGGGTGCCAGCCCAGGCCTGCGGGCACAGTCAGGTCGCTCAAATTGATGATGCGCATGCGCAGGTTCAGCCCGGTGGGGGACAGCAAAAACTGCTGCGTCACCTCAAAAGAAAAAGGCCAGTGCTCGTCTGCCAGATGCGTGAGCGCCAGCACCACCATGTCGTCCTGTTGGTAACGCACACGCCAGGGCTTTTGATAGCCCACACCGTGGATGGCATGCGGCGGGTGCACAGTGCTGGCCGTCAGGGCATGCGCCTGCCCCTCCCAGACAAAACGTCCGTGGTCAATGCGGTTGGAGTAAGGCACCAGCGGGTAGCTGCCCGCGTCCAGAGCCGGCGGGTACGGAGCGTCAGACACCGAGCGTAGAACAGGAATTTCGCTGCGCCACAAGCCCATGATGCTGCCCCCAGCCTCCGGGGCAACGTGGCATCGCATGGTTTCACTGACAAGTTCAATCACAGACATGGGTGGTTTCTCCGAGCGGGAGATTGTGCACTGTGCATTGCGGCGACGTCGATAAAAAAAAGCCCGCGAAGCGGCGAGGCTTGCGGGCTTTGTTGCCGGGCTTTTAGACCCGGCAACTTGAGTTTGGACTCTGATGCTTGAACGATCAGCGGCTGTAAGCCGTCTCGCCGTGCGAGGTGATGTCCAGACCTTCGCGTTCGTCTTCTTCGGAGACACGCAGACCAATGGTCATGTCCACCAGCTTGAAGGCCACCACAGACACCACAGCCGACCACACCACGGTGGTGAGCACGGCCTTGGCCTGCACCCAGACTTGAGCGGCGATCGAGTAATCGGCAGCGGTCACCATGGTCACCGTCACCCAGTCAGCCACGTAGCCAGGGCCACCCAGGGAAGGCGAGTTGAACACGCCGGTCAGCAAGGCACCCAAGATACCGCCGATACCGTGCACGCCGAACACGTCCAGCGAATCGTCGGCACCCAGCATCTTCTTCAAACCGTTCACGCCCCACAGGCAGGCAAAGGAAGCCAGTGCACCAATGATGAGCGCGCCACCGATGCCCACGTTACCGGCCGCTGGCGTCACCGCCACCAAACCGGCCACAGCACCCGACGCAGCACCCAACATGGAGGCTTTGCCGCGCATCAGGGACTCACCCACACACCAGGCCAACACAGCAGCTGCGGTGGCGGCGAAGGTGTTGATGAAGGCCAGGGCAGCGAAACCGTTGGCTTCCAGTGCAGAGCCTGCGTTGAAACCAAACCAGCCCACCCACAGCAGGGAAGCACCGACCATCGTCAGGGTCAGGCTGTGAGGCGCCATGGCTTCCTTGCCGTAACCAATGCGCTTGCCGCTCATGAAAGCGCCCACCAGACCTGCCACAGCGGCGTTGATGTGAACCACGGTGCCGCCAGCAAAGTCCAGCGCGCCGGTCTGCCACAGGTAACCTGCCTTGGAGGTCATGGCGTCGGCCACTTCCTTGGTGGCATAGGCGTCAGGGCCCATCCAGAACCACACCATGTGTGCCACCGGGGCGTAGCTGAAGGTGAACCACAACACCATGAACATCAGCACCGCAGAGAACTTCATGCGCTCGGCGAAGGCACCCACGATCAGGGCGCAGGTGATGCCTGCAAAGGTCGCCTGGAAGGCTGCAAACACGATCTCAGGAATGACCACGCCCTTGCTGAATGTGGCAGCATTCACAAAGGTGCCTGCAACGTTGTCCCAGATGCCTTTCATGAACAGGCGGTCAAAGCCGCCGATGAAGGCATTGCCCTCGGTGAACGCCAGGCTGTAGCCATAAATGAACCACAGCACGACGATCAGCGAGAAGGTCACCATCACCTGCATCAGCACTGACAGCATGTTCTTGCTGCGCACCAGGCCGCCATAAAACAGGGCCAGACCGGGCACGGTCATCAAGATGACCAGCAGGGTGGACACCATCATCCAGGCGGTGTCGCCCTTGTTAGGTACAGGAGCGGGGGCTGCCTCAGCAGCAGCCGGTGCTGCAGGTGCGGGCGCAGCGTCCGCTGCGGCAGCAGCAGGCGCTTCGACTTTGGCAGCGTCAGCCGGCTTGGCCTCGGCGGTTGAAGCGGCAGGAGCAGCGGGCGCTGCGGTCTGGGCCATGGCGGCAGTGCCGCCCATCAGCAAGCCCAAGCCTAGGGCGAGGGAGAGAAGTAGTTTTTTCATAGCGTTGTTCTCTGTTCGGGGTGATTCAGAAGCGAGAAGTCCGTCGCGTCAAAGCGCGTCCTTGCCGGTTTCGCCAGTGCGGATGCGCACCACTTGTTCGAGGCTGGAGACAAAAATTTTGCCGTCGCCGATCTTGCCGGTGCGTGCGGCACCTTCAATGGCTTCGATGACCTGGTCCACCAGCTCGCTGGCGATGGCAGCTTCGATCTTGACCTTGGGCAGAAAGTCGACCACGTACTCCGCGCCGCGATACAGCTCGGTGTGGCCTTTTTGTCGGCCGAAGCCCTTGACTTCAGTCACGGTAATCCCCTGCACGCCGATGGCAGAAAGGGCTTCACGTACCTCGTCAAGCTTGAACGGTTTGATGATGGCCGTCACGATTTTCATGGGTTCTCCTACGGATGTATGGGGGATCGGTGGCACTGTGTGGCGCCAGGGCGGAGAGCTTTCAGCACAAAACATGCCAGCTTTTTTGGGATACCGGTTGCAAGGCGGGCAGGTGCAAAGCGCCATTCGCGTTATGCTATCTGTATAAATAAACAGTATGCGCTGGGGCTATGCCTGAATTTGGGCATATGCCGAATCGTGCATGCACCATTTTGGGAGGTAAAACAAATGAGCTTGTCTTTGGTGCAAAGTCGTGCACTGCTGGGGCTGGACGCCGCCAGCGTCACTGTTGAGGTGCATCTGGCCAATGGACTACCCAGTTTCACGCTGGTGGGGCTGGCTGACGTTGAAGTCAAGGAGGCTCGCGAACGCGTGCGCTGTGCCATCCAGAACGCGGGTCTGGAGTTTCCGCACAACAAACGCATCACGGTCAACCTGGCACCGGCCGATTTGCCCAAGGATTCGGGCCGTTTCGATTTACCCATTGCGCTGGGCATACTGGCAGCCAGTGGGCAAATCGACGCGGCACGCCTGGCGGGCTGGGAGTTTGCAGGTGAACTGTCCCTTTCCGGCGAACTGAGGGCCGTGCGCGGTGCACTGGCCATGAGCCTGGCCCTGCATGCATCGCAAGTGGTCACGCGTCTGGTGCTGCCGCCGGGCAGCGCAGAAGAAGCCGCGCTGGTGCCCACAGCGCAGGTCTACCGTGCAGGTCATTTGCTGGATGTGGTGCAACAGTTCTTGCCTGAGTCCGACACCACATCGGCGGACGTGCCGCAGGGTGGCGCCACGTCTGGCGCTGGCTGGTCGCGCCTGAGCACGATACCCATGGCGGCCACCGAGGCTTACCCGGATCTGGCCGACGTCAAGGGCCAGGCCGCTGCCAAACGGGCCATGGAGATTGCGGCGGCGGGCGGGCACAGCCTGCTCATGTCCGGCCCCCCGGGCTCGGGTAAGTCCATGCTGGCGCAGCGATTTGCCGGCCTCTTGCCCAGCATGACCGTCGACGAGGCTTTGCAAAGCGCGGCCATCGCCTCACTTGGCGGACGCTTCAGCCTAGGGCGATGGGCGACCCGGCCCACTTGCAGCCCTCACCACACGGCCAGCGCGGTGGCTTTGGTCGGCGGGGGCTCTCCCCCCCGCCCAGGTGAGATTTCACTGGCGCATCACGGCGTACTTTTTCTAGACGAGCTGCCCGAATTCCCCCGCGCCGCCCTGGAAGCCCTGCGCGAGCCCTTGGAAACAGGCACCATCACCATCTCTCGTGCTGCGAGGCGGGCGGAGTTTCCGGCTCGCTTTCAGCTGATCGGTGCCATGAATCCCTGCCCTTGCGGCTACCTGGGCTCACGCGTCACCGCCTGCCGCTGCACGCCCGATCAAGTGGCGCGCTATCAGGCCAAGCTCAGCGGCCCGTTGCTGGACCGCATCGACTTGCACATTGAGGTGCCGACCCTGTCACCGGCTGACCTGCTGCAGTCACCCGCAGGTGAAAGCACCGCCACCATCCGCGAGCGCTGCAGTGCTGCCCGCGCAAGCGCCATGCAGCGGCAGGGCAAGTCCAACCAGGCCCTGCAGGGGCAAGAGATCGACGCCCATCTGCTGCTGGAGCCCGATGCCGTCAAATTTTTGAACGTGGCCGCCGCCCGACTGGGCTGGTCGGCACGCAGCACGCACCGCGCACTTAAGGTCGCCCGCACCATCGCCGACCTGGCCGGCAGCGCCAGCACCCAGCTCAGCCA
>JBJOIT010000065.1:0-13966 GCA_046046915.1 Pseudomonadota bacterium | reverse complement strand
CAACACGTCGCGGCCCACCATCGAGGTGCTCTGCAACATCGACATGTTTTTGAGCGTCTCGTTGACCTGCTGGATACCGGTCACCGTGTTGATCTGCGCCATTTGCGAGGTCATCTGCGCGTTGTCCATGGGGTTCATGGGATCCTGGTTATTGAGCTGGGCGACCAGCAGCTTCAAAAACCGGTCCTGCATCTCTGAGGTGTTGACGCCGGCGCTGGCGCCCGATGTGCTGCTGGTGGCACTGCTGGTGCTGGCGGTGTTCAGGGCGCTGATGGTGCTCATGATGAAGTCCTTTTTGATGGGCAGGTTGCGACGGCGCTTATTGCCCCATCTGCAGGGTTTTGAGCAGCAACGACTTGGCCGTGTTCATCACCTCGACGTTGTTTTGGTAAGAGCGTGAGGCCGAAATCATGTTGACCATTTCTTCGACTGGGTTCACGTTGGAATGGGTGACGTAGCCCTCGGCGTCAGCCGAGGGGTGGCTGGGGTTGTGCACCTTGCGTAGCGGCGCGCTGCTTTCCTGTACAGCGCTCACACGCACGCCTGCAGAGCCGTCTTGTCCCATGGGGATCGTCTGAAACACCAGCTGGCGGCCCTTGTAGCCTTGGCCGTCTGGACCGGCCACTGCATCGGCATTGGCCAGGTTGCTGGCCACCACGTTCAGGCGTTGCGACTGTGCGCTGACTGCGCTGCCAGACACGCCAAAGATGGAAAACATGGACATGATGGTTGATCCGGTGGGGTAGGTGGGGCGACCGCGGCTTACTGGCCTTGAATGGCGCTCAAGATCGTCTTGGCCTGGCCGTTAATAAACCGCAGGGTCGATTCGTAGCGGATGGCGTTGTCCATGAAATTGGCGCGTTCCCGGTCCAGATCGACGCTGTTGCCGTCCATAGAGGGTTGGGTTTGTGCCTCATAGCCCAGTGCCGATGAACTTCCTGCGCTTGCCGTTCCAGGGCTGGCCTGCAACGCCAGATGGCGGGCATGGCTGGTGCTGCCAGTCAAGCCCAGGCTCTTGCCAGGTAGTTCGCGTCCGCCCATGACGTCGGACATGGCCTGCTTGAAATCCAGGCTGCGCGCAGCGTAGTCCGGTGTATCGGCGTTGGCGATGTTGCTGGCAATCACCTGCTGACGCTGGGCGCGCACGACCAGAGCCTTCGATTGAAAGTCCAGTGCATTCGTCAAATTTGCAAACATGTCGCGCCCTCTTGTTGGTTCGGCCCCCACTTGCAGGTGCGGGATTTGCCGTGAAAAGATTATTTGAAAAACTTGAGTCTTCTGAAGCGTGGAATAAGCGGGCTTTTTGGGTCCTTCTTCGTTCATTGGTCTGGCTCGGGTCGCCTTAAATTCAGGTCCAAGCACAGGATGCTTTAACCGCGTCTGGTTGCTATGGAGCTTTCTATGAATGACACAAGGCTAACTTTGATCCTCTTTGCCAGGTCGCTTTCGATGTTGCGAACCTGGGCCCTTGCCTTGGGCGCCTGCGCGATGCTGCCTCTGGGCGCGTGGGCCCAATCCCAGGGCGCTGCGTCTGCCGATGCCTTGGTGGCATCCACCCAGCGCTGGGTGGATGAGGCGCTGGCGAAAACCGGTACAGAGTTGACCCTGCGCATGGAAGTGACAGTAGGTGAACCCGACAGCCGCCTGCGCCTTGCGCCTTGCGCCCGCACCGAGAACTACCTGCCTCCCGGCACCCGGCTCTGGGGGCGCTCGCGCATAGGCGTGCGTTGTGTGGATGGTGTGGCGCGCTGGAACATTTTTGTACCGGTCACAGTCAAGGCCTATGGTGAGGCTTGGGTGGTCAAGGCCGGCGTGGCGCCTGGGGCGGTGCTGACACCGGCCGATGCGGTGCTGGCAGAGGTGGATTGGGCCGAGGACGCAGGCACCGTGCTGGCCGACCCGGCTCTGTGGGTGGGTCAGGTGGCCACACGCACTTTGACGACGGGTCAGGTGTTGCGCCAGAACATGATCCGGGCCGCACAGGTGTTCCCGGTGGGTGCCCAGGTGCGGGTGGTGGCCGGCGGGCCAGGTTTTCAGATCGCGTCAGACGGTCAAGCCCTTTCGGGCGGCGTGGTCGGGCAGCTGGCACGCGTGCGCATGGACAACGGCCGAGTTTTGTCGGGCACGGTGGTCGATGCGAGAACTGTCAGAATGGCGCTGTAGTCCGACCGCTCGCTTGAAAAATAGTTCTCAAGTTGCTTGATTCCAGGCCGATAGCAATCGTACGAGGCTACATCTTCAGTAGTTTTGGAGAACGCTATGAAAATTGGTCCATCAGACAGATCTCTTCCCGAAACAGCTGCCGCTCAAGCGGCGCTGGCCAAAACCGGGCAAAACGCAGCAGCGGCTTCGACCCAAAAGGCGAATTCTGCAGGCGTGGCGGTGACCATGTCCACCCAGGTGCGAGCCTTGGAGCAGACCAAGGGTGCCGATGTGGCCGACATCGACGCCAAAAAAGTGCAAGAAGTGAAAGATGCCATTGAACAAGGCACCTACAAAGTCAACGCTGAGGCCATTGCCGACAAGTTGTTGGCCAATGCGCAAGACATGTTGCGCCAAAACCGCGTCTGAATTTTTCGGACGCTCTTGATTGAAAGTCCGTCGCCATGCTGAACACCCAAGTCGAATCCGCACTTCAACAGCTTGAGCTGCGTTCGGCTTCGGTGGCCCAGGCGCTTGCCGACGGCGACCCCGTCAGTCTTGAACAGGCCAGCTCACAAATGCGTGCCTTGGCTGTCGCTTTTACCGATTTTGTGCAGGGGCTGGGCGCTGACCAGCGTCATGATCCTCAATTGGCACAGCGTCTCCTGCAGGCCAGCCGTTTGATGGCCGACCAGCGCCAAGGACTGGCGCGTCGTGCGGTCATGGTAGAGCGCGCCCTCAACATATTGGTTCCCTCTGCAACTCGCACCCCGACCTACGGCCATGCCGGAAGGGGAGCCGCCTCGTATGGCAGCCCCGTGCGCCAGTCGGGCGCTTTCACCGTACTGGCGGCCTGAGCGCCAAGACCCGTTTCGCGTCCGCGCAGTTCGTGCGGCTGGTGCCTCTGGGCGGGCACAGTCCCCTTCCTTTGCTTGGTGGGTCTTGCGTCACAATTCGAGCCTGTTGACGCATTCTTAACGCGCCGTGGCTCTGGGGTTAACGCCTTGCCATGGCCTAGCCAGATTCCGCCCATGGACAAAGACACCCGTAGCACCGCCACCACCGCGCCCATGCCTCTGGATGAAGGGGCAGGTTATACCCAGCAACGCGCCTATGCCGGCGACGTTTTGTACACCGAGGGCATGTCCAGTACCCACATGTATGTGGTCAAGGAGGGCGAGGTTGATCTCTACCTGGTGCGCGAGGAAAAGCGCATCGTGCTCGAAACCCTGGGCAAGGGCCAGTGCTTTGGCATGACCCCCCACCTGAGCAGCGCCCGACGCATCAACAACGCGGCGGCCCGTACCTACTGTGAGCTGTACCTGGTCGAGAATGAAAAGGTTGATGCCGAGCTGAACGCCACGCCCCGCTTGGCCCTTGGAATATTGCGCACGCTGTCTGAGCGACTGGCGTTGGCCAATGAGCTGATCGCGACGCGTGTGAATTACCAGCCTGACATTCTGGTGTACGCCAATCTTCTGTATTTACTGGGCATTGCCGATGTGGGCAAGCAAAAGGCGGAGTCCAAAAGCGGCTCTGGCCAGCCTGTTTTGGCCTCGCCTAGCTTGAATGATGTGTACACCCAAGCCCGTGCCTTGTTGGGGCAGTCCGATGTGCATACCCGCAACAGCCTGGGCAAGCTCCTGATGTTGCACCTCATCCAGATTGAGGACGACCAGGGCAAGGGAAAGCGCGTGATTTTTGCGCCCAAAGACATCGTGGCCCGGGCCCGCAAGATTGCCAGTACCCATCAGGACCAAGGAAAACTCGACTACGACTATGTGAACGTCGACGAGTTCTCTGCCATGGTCGATGTGGACCGGGGCACTCTGCTCAAAAAACTGGCGGGCAGCGAGTTTTCAGAAGATATCTTCACCTTTCGCAAGAGCGAGATTCTTCGTTTGCTCAATGAGAAGGGGCGCAAGTTTTTCTACGACCGCAAGATCAAGACGCCAGAGGAATTCACCCACATCAGCGACATCGAGTTTGCCGACCAGAAGACCATTTTTGAAGTGATTTCGCGCTGCGACGTCTATGACCTGGCCAAACTGGTCAGCTCGATCGAAGAGGAAACGGCCAAGAGCAAGATTCTGTCGAGTTTGCCGCGAGCCAAACGCGAAGAGCTGGAGTTTGAAATGAGCTCCCTCAAGCAGGTCGACCCGATTGAGGTGATGCAGTTGGGCAACGGCATCATCACCCAGATCAAGGAAAAGATGACCAAGCGGGCATGAGGCTGACACGGGCTTTGGCCCCTGCCAGGCCTGCGCTTAATGGGCGCGCATCTTGGCGCGCAGGCGGGCAATCGATTGGCTGTGCAATTGGCACACGCGTGATTCGGTAACCCCCAACACGGCAGCAATTTCCTTGAGGTTCATGTCTTCTTCGTAGTACATGCTCATCACATACTGCTCGCGCTCGGGCAGATTTTTGATGGCCTGCACCAGCGACTGGCGTAAACGTTGGTCACGCAGTTGGCTCAAAGGGTCTGCATCCTCGTCGGCCACATGCCGATCCAGAAAGCTGTCTTCGTCGTCGCCACCCCGGCCCATGTCTTCCAGATAGACCAGTTGCGTGCCGCGCACCTTGCTGAGCAAGGCTTGGTAGTCCGCCAAGGTCATGCCCAGCTCAGCGGCAATTTCCGATTCCACCGGGCTGCGGCCAAGCTGGTGTTCCAGCCGGTGCATGGCCAGCTCGATGTCTTTCTGGCTTTTGCGTGAGCCGCGCGACATCCAGTCGCTTTCGCGCAGTTCGTCGATCATGGCGCCACGGATGCGTTGGGTCGCAAAAGTCTCGAACTGCACGCCCTGGGTGGCTTCAAAGCGGGTCAGGGCTTCTGACAGGCCAATCAAGCCCACCTGGATGAGATCGTCCACCTGCACACTGGCAGGCAACTTGGCCATCATGTGATGGGCCAGTTTGCGTACCAATGGCTGGTACTGCCGGATCATCGCGTTGCGATCGAGCTGACCTTTTGCCGTGTACATCAATGGCTCCCCACCAAACGGTTGGACAGGCCCACCATGGGTTGTCCGTGTGATGATTGTGGCGCAAGCGGCAAGGCGCGCTCCAGCAGGCGGCGTGCAAGCTTTTGCAGGGCCGCTGTGTCTACTTCTTGCGTTGGCTCCGCAGCCAGCGTCTGGGCTTCCAGGCGATAGCCCAAAAAGTACATGGCGCAGTCTTGCAGTTGTTGGCTCAGTGCACGCCCTGCTTGCACAGTACTTTGCAAGGGCTCATGTACCAATGTGGCCAGCATCGGGCGCAGCCCGGCGTATTGCACCATGTGTTTGAGTGTCTGGTAGGCCGTGAGACGTGATCTCGGTGTGCTGGAAACGGCCAGCAGGGGTTCGACACCGCTGTTGGCCAGCAGGCTTTCCAAAAGTTCGGCGGGCGCGTACAAAAGGACGATGTCCTGACCCTGCATGGCTAGGCCCAGGCGAGCAAGTGCATCTGGACTGTCGCCGCTGGGCGTGCGCAGGGTGCGAAGTCCATGTGCTGCCGGCAGGACCCACCAGTCGTGTAACGGGCGATGGCCGGACAGAGCTCGAGGGCCCTCCTGGATCATCTGCAACAGACCCGGGTTGCCGACTTGCTCAGCGGTGGTGCCATCGAGCACTGTCACGGTGCTTGCGCTCAATTCGCTCAGGCTGCTGCACAGGTTCCACAGCAGGGGCAACTCGCTGTGAGGGTCGCCCTGGCTTGCGACCGCGATCACGCGGGGCGTGGCCCGTGCGGCGATGGCATGCAGGCCGGCACCTTGGGTGTGGCTGGCATCAAGCATGCAGACGTGCTCCAGATGCGGCTGGGCTACGTGAATCGGCAAAGAACAAGTTCAGGTCGGATGCGACAGGATCGAATGCGGATTTGGTGGGCGCGCGCATGGAAGTACGCACCAGGCTGGCGGCGTCGGCCTCTTCCCAGTCTTCCGGCACACGCTGGCCGTTGGTTACCCCGCGTACCACCAGGTGGTGGCGGATGGCGGCGTCCAACACGGGGCCCAGTTTCACAGCCTCGTCCACCTTGGAAATAACGGCCTGCTGCACACCACTGGATTTGAAAGAGGCGGCCATGTCATCCAAGGTGTCACCGTGGGCGCCAGCATTCATCACCATGAGGCGTTTGACCGAGGGCAAGTTCAGGACGTTGAGCATGTCTTGTTTGCGGGTGTCATGTGGGGCCACACCGGTGGTGTCGATCAAGACCAGCTTTTTGCCCGACAGCAGACCCAGTAAATCTTGCAGAGCCGCTTGGTCGTGGGCCAGGTGCGCCACGATGCCCATCATGCGGCCGAAGGTGCGCAACTGGTCATGTGCGCCAATGCGGTAGGTGTCCAGGGTAATCAAGCCCACGCTGGATGGGCCATGCACTTGCGCACAAAGCCCCGCCAGTTTGGCTGCGGTGGTGGTTTTGCCCACACCAGTGGCGCCCACCAGGGCGAATACGCCGCCTTCTTCGTGCAAGGGCCGCGCATTGGCGCCGGTGCGCAGGTTGCGCTCCAGCACGTCCATCACCCAACGCAGGGCCTGGGCCTCTTCCAGTTGCGGTGGCAGCTTTTCCATGATGGCGCGCGACAAGGTGGGCGAGTAGCCGGCACGTATGAGCTTGAGCATCAGGCTGGACTGCACCGGGCGCTGCTGGGCCTGGCCCAGCCAGCTCAGGGTGTTGAAACGGTCCTCGATCATGGCCTTCATGGCCTGCAGCTCTTCGGTGATGTGGCTGGGCACGCTGGCGGGGGCGGGGCTGGCCACAGGTGCTGCGGCCGTGCGAGCGGGGGCGTCTTCCGCCTTGCGTGCCTGGCTGGCACTGGGGCTTGTTGCCGCGCGAGCCAAAGGCGCTGCGGCGCGCTGTGGTTGCTGGGTCGTACGGGGTGTGTCGGTGGCATCGGCCTGGGCGCCACTTTGCAAGGCTTCATGGCGGCGACGCAGCATGCGCTCACGCACATAGTCCTGAAACGACAGGGTGCTCATGGCCAACTGCTCGGTGTCTTGCTCGACGCTGTTGTTTTCCAGTGCAGCGGCCTCACGCGCCTGCTGGCGCGGGGTGTCGTTCTGCTGTGGTTTGCCGCCCATGCTCATCGTGTTGCGGGCGTGGGCTTCGTCCAGCGCTTGCAGCGCGTCTTCAGCTGTGGCCATGACTTCGACGCCACCCGCGATGGGGCGGTTGGACAGGATCAGCGTTCCGTCTCCGAAAGCCATGCGGGCCTTGGCCAGAGCTTCGCGTGCGGTGGCACCGGTAAAGCGTTGAATGTTCATGGTGTTGCGCCTCTCAAAATCGGGCCGATACGAATGGTGTGTGTGTCAGGGATCTCGCTGTGCGAGAGCACCTGCAGGCGCGGCGCCACACGGCGCAGCAAGCGGGCAATAGCCCCGCGAATTTGGTCGGGCACCAGCAGGCAGGCGGGGACGCCAATTTCTTCCTGCTTCAAGGCCACGTCGGCAGCCGTACGGCTCAGCATGTCAGCCACGCCGGGGTCCAGTGCTGGACCAGAGGTGCCGCCCAGGGCCTGCACCAGCAGGCGTTCAAGCGACGGGTCAATAGCAATCACATTGAGCTCGCGGGTGGGACCATAAATTTGCTGAACGATGGCGGGGGCCAGGGCTACCCGGACGCGACGGGCCAGTTCGACCGGGTCGGCCGTGCTGCCAGCGTGCTCGGCAATTGATTCGATGATGGTGCGGATGTCGCGAATGTGCACGGCTTCGTCCAGCAGCAACTGCAAGACTTTCTGGAAGACCGCGATCGAGACCATCTTGGGCACCACCTCTTCAATCAGTTTGGGAGCCAGCTTGCTGACATGTTCGACCAGCTGCTGGGTTTCGGTCCGGCTCAAAAGTTTCGAGGCCTGGACTTGCATCAAGTGTGACAAATGGGTGGCCATCACAGTCTCGGAATCAACCACGGTAAAACCGGCCATTTGTGCCGCTTCCTTTTGCCGTTCGTCGATCCAGTGCGCGGGCAGGCCAAAAGCAGGGTCGGTGGTGGGAGTGCCGATCAAGGGGGTGGCGATGCCGCCGGGGTTGATGGCCAGGAACATGCCGGGGAAGGCCTCGCCTTCGCCCACGATCACGCCACGCAGGGTGATGCGGTAGGCACTGGGCTTGAGTTCCAGGTTGTCGCGCACATGCACCGATGGCGGCAAAAAGCCTACCTCTTGCGCAAACTTGCGACGCACGCCGCGAATACGGGTCAGCAGATCGCCCTGGCGGCTCTTGTCCACCAGGCTGATCAGGCGATAACCCAGCTCCAGGCCCAGTTGATCGACTGGCTGCAGGTCGTCCCAGGTGGCTTCGCCATCGGGGTTGACCACAGGTGTTTCTACCACCGCCTCGGTCGGCACCGGAGCGTGCGCCAACACCCAGGCGGCGTAGCCAAAGGCCAGCGAAATACCCAAAAACACCATGTGTGGCATGCCGGGGATGAGGCCCAGAATGCCCATGATGGCTGATGTGATGCCCAGCACGCGGGGCGAGATGAACATCTGGTTCACGATCTGTCGACCCAGGTCGTGGTCCTTGCCCACGCGGGACACGACCATGGCCGCTGCCACGGAGATCAGCAGGCCTGGAATCTGCGCCACCAGTGCATCACCCACCGCCAGCAGAATGTAGGTGTCTGCCGCTTGGCCTGCACTCAGGCCGTGTTGCAGCACACCAATGGCAAAGCCACCCAGAATGTTGATCAACAAAATCAGAATGCCGGCCACGGCGTCGCCGCGCACAAACTTGGAAGCGCCGTCCATCGAGCCGAAAAAGTCAGCTTCTTCCGCCACTTCGGCACGACGGCGCTTGGCTTCTTTTTCGTCAATGGTGCCGGCGTTCAGATCGGCATCGACTGCCATCTGTTTGCCGGGCATGGCGTCCAGGGCAAAGCGTGCGGAGACCTCGGCAATGCGCTCGGCACCTTTGGTCACCACCACAAAGTTGATCACCACCAGGATGGAGAACACGATCAAACCCACGGCAAAGTTGCCACCGATCAGGAAGTGGCCAAAGGCCTCGATCACGGCGCCGGCAGCCCCAGGACCGGTATGGCCTTCAAGCAGCACCACTCGGGTGGAGGCCACGTTCAAAGACAAACGCATCAGGGTGGTCAGCAGCAGCACCGCAGGGAAGGCCGCAAAGTCCAATGGCTTGAGCATGTAGGCCGCCACCATCATCACCATCAAGGCCACCGAGATGTTGAGTGTGAAGAACACGTCCAGCAACCAGGCCGGCAGGGGCAGAACCATCATGGCCAAGATGGCAACGACCAACAGCGGTGCCGCGGCGCCTTGCACCGCTGCGGCGTTGTTACCAAACCATTGCTGCAATCCACGCAGTTGGGTGTTCATGTTGTTTCCTCATGTGCCACTGTGCGCGACAGCGGATCGAGTTCGGGTGGAACAAAGGGCATGGGTACTTCCAGCGGCATGGGGCCATCGCCACGCAAGGCAGCCCGCAAGCGGTACACGTAGGCCAGCACCTGCGCCACAGCGGTGTACAGGCTGGAGGGAATGTCACGATCCAGCTCAGCGTGGGCATACAGGGCACGCGCCAGCACAGGGGACTGCAACACGGGGATGTTGCTGGCCTTGGCCAGCTCGCGAATCTTGAAGGCCAGCACGTCTGCGCCCTTGGAGATGACCTGCGGTGCCGCCATCGACTTTTCATCGTATTTGATCGCCACAGCGTAGTGGGTGGGGTTCATCACCACAAAGTCGGCTTTGGGAACGGCGCGGATGCTGTTGCCATTGGCCATCTCACGCTGGCGCTGGCGCATGCGGCCTTTCATCTGCGGGTTGCCGTCAGACTCCTTGTGCTCCTGCTTCATTTCCTGATGACTCATCTTCAGGTGCGATTTGTGCAAAAAGTTCTGGATGGGCACGTCGATCATGGCCACGCACAGCACCACCAGCATCAGCAGGCCCAAGCCCGCCTTGATCCAGTCGGTCAAATGCACGATGGCCGCTGGGGAGGGCTGCATCATCATGCTGGCCAGCGTGGGCAGGCCAGAGCTGAGGTAAGTGGCGCCGATGGCAAACAGCACACCTGTGATGAGGGTCATCTTGGCGACCTCGATCGCCTTGTCTTTGGTAAACAGTCGCCCGAAACCCGATAGCGGGTTGACGCGGCTGAAGTCCGGCATGATGGGTTTGAGACTTTGCACCCAGCCGCCACTGGCCACAGCGCTGGCAATGGCAGCCAACGACACGATGCCCGCAAAGGCCACGCTGGCCATCAGGCCGATGCTGACCATGTCTTGCAGACGGTCGAGCATGTTGCCCGGCTGCGTCAGGTGGGTGGCATTGAATCTGAGCTGCTGGCTCAGGCTGAGTTTGAGTCGATCAAAGCCCAGCGGCAACAGAGCGATCAGGCCGAGTGCCCCAGCGCCAAGCACTGCCAGATGCGACAAGTCTCGCGAGCGGTTGACCTGGCCGTCGTCACGCGCCTGCTGGAGCTTGCGCTCTGAGGCGGGTAGGTTGCGATCTTGACTGCTGGATTCCATGACGTAGGGGGAGACTGCTTCCCACCATTGTCATGAGGCGCTATAAAAACTAAAGCATAAATAGGGGGCGAAATCCCCCTCTATTCCCCCGGCGGGGCGTCAGAAGCCCAAGCTCGCCAACAGGTCGTCGACCTCGGATTGACCAGTCACCACCTCGGTGTTGCCCTCCGGGTTAACAACCGGTCCTGCCAACGCAGGCACATAGGCCGCCGTGGGTGCGGCAACACTGGCGTTGGGCGGGGCGGTTTGAATCAGCAGCTGCACTAGCTGTTCTTCGATGTTGGCCGCCAGGGCCACCACCTTGGCAATCACCTGGCCAGTCAGGTCGTGGAAGTCCTGGGCCATCATGATTTCGGTCAGGTGCTGGTCGATTTCCTGGGAGGTTTTCTCGACATCGTGCACGAAGTTCAAAACATGCCCCTTGGCCACTGCCGCGACAGGGTCCTTTACGATCAGAGCAGCCACGCGCTGGGTTTCTGCTGCCATGTGCGCGTGCTGCGCCTTGGCCTGGTCGACCCGGTTCAATACCTTTTCTGCGGCCTCGCCTGTAAGGCGAGCAATGTAGTTCAAGCGGCTTTTGGCATCGGGCAGTTCCTCTGCGGTGCCTTTGAGCTTGCCCGCTAGCCCCAGGCCGTTCAGCGAATCGTGCAGCTGTCGCGTGAGGACGCCAATTTTGTGGTGAATGTCCACGGTGGGGTTTGCGCCGTCGGGTTCGTTGCTTGGACTGTTGTCGGCGCTCATCACTGCAGCCCCAGCTTTTTAAGAATATTCGCCACCTTGTCTTCCAGGGTGGCTTTTGTGAAGGGCTTGACGATGTAGCCGGCGGCACCTTGTTGAGCCGCCAGAACGATGTCTTCCTTGCGAGCCTCAGCCGTCACCATCAACACCGGCAGGTGCTTGAGCTTTTCGTCCTTCTTGATTTCTGCCAGCAACTCGAAGCCATTCATGTTGGGCATGTTGATATCGCTGACGACAAAATCAAACCGGCTGTTGCGCAGTTTGTTGAGCGCAACCACGCCGTCTTCGGCCTCATCGGCTTCTGCGTAACCACTTTCCTTGAGCAGGTTGCGCACGATGCGGCGCATGGTGGAGAAGTCGTCAACCACCAGAAAACGCAGTTCATTTGCCATGGAAGGCCCTTTCAATGGCGCACGGCCTGAATTTGATGTTGGATTGCCAGTTCATTGTTTCGTCGCGTCATGGCTTTGATGGAGGCTCGATGGGCTCCGATGGGGCACTTTCTGATGCCACCACCGGGCGGGCACCACCTAGCATGCGTTCCTCGGCCTCACGGGTCATGACGATGATACTGATTCTTCGGTTGGTTGGACTCAGAGGGTTTTGAGGGTCCAGCAAGTTGCTGGAGGCCAACCCAGTGACTCGGGCCAACTTGTCGTCGGGCATGCCCGCAGCAACCAGTTCCCGACGGGAGGAGTTGGCGCGGTCGGCCGATAACTCCCAGTTGCTGTAGCCGCGATCGCCGTTGCCAAACGATGCCCGATCGGTGTGGCCATCCAGGCTGATCTTGTTTTCTACGCCATTGAGGGCGGCACCAATGGCGCGCAAGATCTCCCGCATGTAAGGCTTGACCAGCGCCGAGCCACTGTCGAACATGGGGCGGTTTTGTTCATCAACGATCTGAATCTGCAAGCCATCCGGCGTGGTTTCCAGGCGTATTTGCGATTTGTAGTCCGCCAGTTGTGGGCTGTTGGAGATGATGGAGCTGATCTTGTCGCTCAGCGCACGTAGTTTCTTGGCGTCTTGTTTCGCGACTTCTGCCTTGACGGCTTCGCGCAGCTGATCCGCAGCCATTTTTCGGGCCATGGCGTCTTCCCCAGCGCCGCTGGGCGTTTGCCCTGTGGTGCGGGCCAGGTCTTTGCCGCCCCCGGTCAGAATGCTGTTGCTGGCGCCAGCACCACTGCCACCAGCCATGGCCACTTTGAGCGGAGCACTGAAATAGTCGGAAAGGCCTTTTTTGTCACCCTCGGAGGTCGAGCCCAGCAGCCACATCAGCAAAAAGAAGGCCATCATGGCCGTCACAAAGTCGGCGTAGGCAATCTTCCAGGCACCACCGTGCGCCGAGTGGCCACCCTTCTTGACTTTCTTGACAATGATGGGCTGCAGTTTTTTGGCGTCGCCTGCCATATCAGGTCCTGGTGGGCTTACTTCTTGCCGCGCACATGGTTTTCCAGCTCGGAGAAGCTAGGGCGCTCGGTCGAGAACAAGACCTTGCGGCCAAACTCAATAGCGGTGGCAGGGTTGTAGCCCTGCATGCTGGCCAGCAGGGTGGTTTTGATGCATTGCAGCTCTTTGGCGCTGTCTTCAGATTTTTGCTCCAACAGGCCGCCCAAGGGCTCCACCACACCGTAAGCCAGCAAGATGCCCAAAAAGGTACCGACCAGCGCAGAGGCGATCATGCCGCCCAGTACCGCAGGTGGTTGCCCCACCGATCCCATGGTGTTCACCACCCCCAGCACGGCGGCCACGATGCCGAAAGCGGGCAGGGCGCCAGCCAGGCGTGCGATGGCTGCCACAGGCGCATGCGCTTCAGCGTGATGGGTATCAATTTCGCTGTCCATCAGCGATTCGATTTCATGCGCGTTCAGGTTGCCTGAGACCATCATGCGCAGATAGTCGGTCATGAACTCAACCACATGGTGATCGCTGCCCACCGTGGGGTATTTTTTAAAAACTTCAGACTCTTCGGGGGCCTCGACATCTTTCTCGATGGCCATCAGGCCCTCTTTGCGCGCCTTTTGCAGGATGTCGTAGAGCAGCGCCATCAATTCCATGTAGCGCGCCTTGGTGTACTTGGAGCTTTTGATCGCTTGCGGGATGAGGGCTATGGTTGCCTTCAGTACTTTGGGCTGGTTGTTCACGGCGAATGCGCCCAGGGCGCCACCGAAGATGGTGATCAATTCGAACGGCAGTGCCGTCAGGATCACCCCAATATTGCCGCCGTGAAAGATGTAAACACCAAAGATGCAACCCAGCGAGACGACATATCCAACAATAACAACCATGTGTGCTGGCCCCAAAAAAGTGGCGGCATTCGTCACCGGTGTGACGTGATGGCTCGCGCCGTTGAATTCTAGTGGCGCATCGTGTCGTCAAAAACACCTAGAAAGCCAGGATTGCCGGCCTAAATCTGATCATCAGTCTTGGCCTGCGAAGGCCTTTTGCTGAGTCGGTCTTGGGGTGCTGCCTGGCTTGACCTCAGTGCAACAAAATCCCCCCCGCTGTCGCGCCCTTACCCGCGCGTGCTGGAGGCGAGCACAGGCCACACTCGAAGTGACGCGCATTCTCATACGGCTCCGTCACAAAATGCCCCCCGCACTTGCTG
>JBJOIT010000064.1:0-13979 GCA_046046915.1 Pseudomonadota bacterium | reverse complement strand
TCGATCAACTTACCTTGGGTGCTGGAAATCCGGTACACCATGCGGCTTCGGTTGTCGGCCTCAAAAGTTTCGAGTGCGGCATAAGGCACATTCGCCCGCAGCTGGGCGGTGTCTCCCACACCATCGGCATCGATGTGCTCGCCGATGGACTTGGCCGATGCCAGCAGACTGCGGTCGTAGGCGGTGTTGACGGCAGTGAGTGCCTGCTCGTAAAGGCTGTAGGTGTTGACCACCACAAACAGCGCCACTGGGATCAGAATGCCCGATAGCAGGTAGCGCCGCAAGGACCTGGGCCGCGTCATGGAGCCGGCTTGAGCAGGTAACCCAGGCCGCGCAGGGTCATGAGGTTCGCACCAGTGCCCTGCAATTTACGGCGCAGTCGGTAGGCCACCACCTCGATCGCCTCGTAGCGCACCTCTGACTCACCTGGAAACACGAGTTCAAACAAGCGGTCTTTAGACACCGCATGGCCGGGACGGCTGAGCAGGGCGGTGAGCATGGCCAGCTCGCGCGGCGCCAGGTCGAGCACCTGGCCTTGATGGTGCACTGCACCGCTGTGGCGGTCCAGCGTCAGGCTCAGCGTTGCCTTGGCCGAGGAACTGGCTGCGGCTGGCAGACCAACACCACTGTCGGCCCGGCGCCGGCACAGAGCGCGCACCCGGGCTTCGAGTTCATCCAGGTCAAAGGGCTTGGGCAGGTAATCGTCAGCACCGGCGTTGAGGCCCAGTACCCGGTCGCCCACGGTGCCGCGCGCGGTGAGGATGAGCACGGGCGTGGTCAGGCCGGCCTGGCGAGCCTGCTCCAGCACGCGCAGGCCGTCCTGGCCGGGCAGTGTGAGGTCCAGCAGCACCACATCGGGCTGTAGGGCGCGCCAGTGTCCAAGGGCGCTCAGGCCGTTGTCGCAAACCTCCACCGTCCAGTCCATGTGCGTCAGGGCGCGTTTGAGGGTTTTTTGCAGGGCGGCGTCGTCTTCGACCATCAGGAGTTTCATGGCGACTGACCATAGCACGCCCAAAACCCGGCAAATACCAGGACGGTATTCGTGTTTTCCCTAGGGCACTGGACAGCTGTTTGACAGCTGGTGCGTGCACCATGACGGGGTCGATAACCACTACAGGAGATTCCGATGCGTCGCGATACCTTTCTCAAGTCCATGGCGGCTCTGGCCGCAACCGGCGGTTTGCCCTTGTCTGCCTTTGCGGGCGCCAATGTGAAGATGATGATTCCCGCCAACCCCGGTGGTGGCTGGGATGGCACCGGGCGTGCCCTGGGCAAGGCCCTGCAAGATGCCAAGGTGGCAGACACCGTGACTTACGACAACAAGGGTGGCGCTGCCGGTGCCTTGGGTCTGGCCCAGTTTGTGAACGGCAGCAAGGGCGACCCCAACGCCATGATGGTGATGGGTGCGGTCATGCTCGGCGGCATCATCACCGGCAAACCACCGGTGTCATTGAGCCAGGCCACGCCCCTGGCCCGCCTGACCAGCGAATACAACGTGTTTGTGCTGCCTGCCAACTCGCCTTTCAAATCGATGAAAGAAGTCATCGAGCAGCTCAAAAAAGACCCCGGCAGCGTGAAGTGGGGCGGTGGTTCTCGCGGCTCCACCGAGCACATTGCTGCCGCCATGATTGCCCGTGACGCCGGTGTGGACGCCTCCAAGATCAACTACGTGGCTTTCCGCGGAGGCGGCGAGGCCACCGCGGCCATTTTGGGTGGCAATGTCACCATTGGCGGCAGCGGCTACAGCGAATTTGCCGAGTACATCAATGCCGGCAAGATGAAGGCGCTGGCCGTGACCTCGGGCACCCGCCTCAAGGGCGTGAATATCCCAACCCTCAAGGAGCAAGGCATCAACGTCGAGATAGGCAACTGGCGCGGTGTCTACGGTGCGCCCGGCATCACGGCCGAGCAACGCAAGGCCCTGACCGACATGCTGCTCAAGGCCATGAAAAGCAAAGCATGGGCCGAGGCCCTGGAAAAGAACAACTGGACCCCGGCGGTATTGACCGGTGATGCCTTTGAGAAGTTTGTGGATGACGACTTCGCCTCCCTGCGCGCCACCATGGTCAAGTCCGGCATGATTTAAGGCCATCAAGCCTCGATTTGCGCCGACATCGCCCCAGGCGGGCTTTGTCGGCGTTTTCACGATAGACCTTTGTTTTTTGCGAGTGCCGACATGCAACAACACGCACCACCGTCAACCTCTTCTTTTTTGCAGACTCTGGTGAGTCTGGGCGTCATGCTGGTGGCCCTCGGGCTGGCCTGGGGGGCACTGAGCATTCCGGCGGATTCGGGCTACGCCGGTGTCGGCCCCAATTTTTTGCCCTGGGTGGTGTCGGGGTCGCTGCTGTTGTGTGGCGTGGTCATGCTGTACCAGGCGCGCCACGGTGGTTTTGCACACATGGATGAGAACGGCGACGACCGGCCCTATTGGCCAGGATTTGTCTGGATGTCAGCGGGCCTGTTGGTGAATGCAGCGCTGATCACCACACTCGGGTTCATCTTTAGCTGCACTCTGTGTTTTGTAATGGCGGCTAGGGGCTTGCGCAATGCGTCTGGCAAAGCAGATGCCGGCCTGCAAAGCTGGCTGACCGACCTGTTGACCGGGCTCCTGATTGCGGCACCGGTGTTTTGGATGTTTACGCAATTTCTGGGCATCAACTTGCCCGGGCTCACACAAAGCGGGTGGCTGTGATGGAAATCTGGGATCAATTACTTCAGGGTTTTGTCACTGCTGGCACACCCATCAACCTTTTGTGGGCCTTTGTCGGCTGCGCTTTGGGCACGGCGGTGGGTGTGTTGCCCGGCATCGGCCCGGCCACAGCTGTGGCCATGCTCTTGCCCATCACGGCCAAGGTCGAAGCCACGGCCTCGATGATTTTCTTTGCGGGTATCTACTACGGTGCCATGTACGGGGGGTCTACGACCTCCATCTTGCTCAACACCCCCGGCGAAACCGCCACCATGGTCACGGCCATGGAGGGCAACAAGATGGCCAAGAGCGGCCGGGCCGGCGCAGCACTGGCCACTTCGGCCATCGGTTCTTTCGTGGCTGGTTCCATTGCGACCGTGCTGGTGACGCTGTTTGCCCCCGTGGTGGCCGAATTTGCTGTGAAGCTGGGCCCACCCGAGTACTTTTTGTTAATGCTCTTGGCGTTTACGACCGTCAGTGCGGTCTTGGGGCAAAGCACTGTGCGTGGATTGACGGCACTGTTTGTGGGCCTCGCAGCGGGCCTGGTGGGCATGGACCAGATCACGGGCCAGGCCCGCTACACCGGCGGTGTGCCCGAGCTGTTGGATGGTGTCGAGATCGTGCTGGTGGCGGTGGGCTTGTTTGCGGTCGCCGAGGCCTTGCACGCCGTGCTGTTTGAAGGTCGTGCGGTCGAGTCTGAAAACCGTATGAGCCGAGTCACCATGACCGCCAGCGACTGGCGCCGCTCCATCCCGGCCTGGCTTCGCGGCACGGCCATCGGCGCGCCCTTTGGCTGCATCCCGGCGGGCGGCACCGAGATTCCGACGTTTTTGAGTTACGCCACCGAGAAAAAGCTGGCCAAAGGTGAGCACAAGGCCGAATTTGGAGGAAAAGGCGCCATTGAAGGCGTGGCCGGCCCAGAAGCTGCCAACAACGCCACGGTGACCGCAGCCCTCATTCCCCTGTTGACGCTGGGTATCCCCACCTCCAACACCACGGCCATTTTGCTGGGTGCTTTTCAGAACTACGGCATCCAGCCCGGTCCGCAACTGTTTAGTAGTGCGTCGGCTCTGGTGTGGGCGCTGATCGCGTCGCTTTACATAGGCAACGT
The DNA here is from genome assembly GCA_046046915.1 of Pseudomonadota bacterium. Taxonomy (GTDB): domain Bacteria; phylum Pseudomonadota; class Gammaproteobacteria; order Burkholderiales; family Burkholderiaceae_C; genus JBEEJZ01. The sequence goes on along the minus strand of JBJOIT010000064.1, from coordinate 10,176 downwards.
CATGCTGCTGGTGCTGAACCTGCCCATGGTAGGCCTGTGGGTAAAGCTGCTCAAGGTGCCCAAGCCCCAGCTTTACGCCGGTATTTTGGTGTTTGCCACTGTGGGCGCCTACGGCATGCGTCAAAGTGCGTTTGACTTGTTCTTGCTGTATGCCATCGGCCTGCTGGGCCTGGTGATGCGGCGCTTCAACTTCCCCACCGCTCCCGTGTTGGTAGGCATGATCCTGGGCCCGCTGGCCGAGGCCCAGCTCCGCAACGCCATCTCCATAGGCGAGGGCAGCGCCATGGTCTTCCTGCAACGCCCCATGTCGGTGACCTTGCTGGTGGTGGTGCTGGCCGTGCTGATCCTGCCGCGCCTGCTGCGTTTGGGCAAGAAAATCTAGATCAATACGGGTTGGGCGGATTCAGCACACCAGCAGTCGTCCCCAGCCATTTATGAACCGGAAAAGCCGTCCAGTCGTTCAGTTCTATGGTCTGGTTTGAATCGGCGAGTTTGCGAATGGCGATGGATGAACTTGGAATCTCCAATGTCTTTCCTGCTGCGCATTGCGTTGGCCCTTGGACCATACTCACGAAATAGACAGCGCTTTCTGTGGTGGGTGGCGGTACGTTGGTCACCCGCTGTCCAATGAAACTCCCGAATGCGTTGCCCTCGACCAGCAACGCAGTTTCCACGCCTATGCCGATACCCCTCGCAACGGTGGGGCCCAGCACTCCGCCTGTGCATCCAAATGTTTGTGTGCCAGGACCGGTGTAGTTGCCTATGAGCCTTGAAACAAAAGTAATCAGTCGCCCCATACGATCGCGGGAATCCAAGTGGGAGTCGAAGATAACGTCTTTGAATGCAGCAGGCGCCAGAAATCCTCCAGACGTTGTGAGGGATACAAACGCACCCGATGTTCGTATCTCCGGGTCAATAGTGATGTCGCTGTAGTAAGGGTTTTGCAGCGCCAGCGGTGACGTTGCCGATGCATTAAGCGCCGAGTAATCAAAGCCCCCCATGACGGCCAAACCAGCACTTGTGCCACCAATTGGCACATTGGCTGCCATCAAGGATCGCAAAGTCGTGTCAAGCCCGGTTCCTTTCCAGAACTTGATGTAGGTGCTTTGGTCGCCACCCGCAATCCATACTGCGTTGGCATTGCCAACAATGGCCTTCACCGTGGCGTGCTCGGCTGCTTCCCTGCTAGGAATGACCAGTGTTTCAACAGACGTTAAGCCCAGTGAGGCACCGCCTACCCAGCCATCGACGATGTCTGCTAAATTGATGGACGAGCGGCGATTGCTGTAATAAATGTAGGGGTTGTAGGCGCCATCACCGGTGGTGCGTATGACGACAAGACGCCCACCCGTCTGGAGCGTGATGCCGGCTTTTTTGATCATCCAGCGAAAACCCTGGTCCACATCGGGGCCCCCGCCCATCAAGACATAAGACGGCGCCTCAGGCTTGGGCAAGGTGATCTTTGGGGCCAGCGTGCCGACTGGATTGCCGACCTTGCCAACTGAGTAGTAGGTGTAGGGCAGGGTACTGGTGGTCGTCTTGCCTGCATGGGCCAGGCCACTGGCGACCATAAACAGCAATACAGATAGCCCGCGTGCCAGCGATTGCGGTAAGGAACCCGAAAATAGTGATGTTTTTGTCATGTGATGACTCCCGTTAAATTGATTTTTATTCTACGCGCGCATCTGCAGGTGTCGCTGACGTTGCACATGTGCGCACACTCAGGCGCATCACCCTTAGTGAATCAATCAGTTTGTTGCCCCCAATGCCAGCGCCTCCTGTCGCGACAAGGACAGGGCTGCGGTATCGGGTGCTGCCATGGTGGGCCAGCCGCCCAGGTGGCGCGCGGTGATGTCCGCCAGCGCCTGCGTCCATGCTGGGTCGGCGTTCAGGCAGCTGATGTACTGAAACTCTTTGCCACCCGCATGCAAAAACGCCTCGCGGGCTTCCTGGGAGATTTCTTCCAGGGTCTCCAGGCAGTCACTGGTAAAGCCAGGGCACATCACGTCCACACGAGCGACCCCAGCCTTGGCCATGTCGATGAGGGTAGGCTCTGTATAGGGTTGCAGCCATTTGGCTTTGCCAAATCGGGACTGGAATGTGAGCTTGTATTGCTCCCGGGACAAGCCCAGCTCGGTGGCCAGCAAACGAGCAGTCTTGTGGCACTCGCAGTGGTAAGGGTCGCCTAGTTGCAAGGTGCGCTCTGGCACGCCATGAAAGCTCATCACGAGTTGATCGGGTCTGCCATGTTCTTGCCAATGTGCCCGAACCTGGCCGGCCAGCGCGCTGATGTAGCCTGCATCGTCGTGGTAATGGTTCACAAAGCGCAGCTCGGGAACGAGCCGGGTGCGACTTGCCCAGGTGTAGACGGCATCAAACAGGCTGGCTGTGGTCGTGCCCGAGTACTGCGGGTAGGCCGGCATGATCAGCACACGCGTGACACCTTGGGCTTTGAGCGCATCGAGCTGGCTACCGATAGAGGGATTGCCATAACGCATGGCGTAGCTCACCTGAACATGGTGCCCTTGCTCGGTGAGGCGGGCCTGCAGCAACTGTGCTTGTTTTTCTGTCCAGACCTTGAGTGGCGAGCCCTCGGCAGTCCAAATCGATGCGTATTTGGCAGCGGATTTGGCCGGGCGTACACGCAGGATGATGCCGTGCAGGATCAGCATCCACAGCAGCTTGGGAATCTCGACAACGCGGTGATCGGCCAGAAATTGGGCCAGGTAGCGCCGCACGGCAGGCGCTGTGGGCTCGTCTGGCGTACCCAGGTTGCACAGCAAAACGGCGGTCTTAGGGGCCTGACCGTGGTTGAACGGCGGCTCTGCTTGAAATGGTGGCTTGAACTTGGACATGACGCATTTTCACTGAAGCGCATGCAGTTCAACGCTGCATGGCCGGATGACCGTTTCCGTCGATGGTGGGTGTCGCCGGGCGCTGCGGGGCTAGGGGGTGCGTACACGAACCTTGTTGCCGTCCTGAAGACCGGCACCGGGGTAGACCACAACCTGCTGACCGGGCGTCAGGCCGCTGAGTACCCAGGCCATCGATCCCTGGCGCCCGCCCAGTTCGATGGTCTGTCGATGGACCCGACCGCTCTCCAGAAGGTACACCGCCAGCCCGGTGCCACGGCTGAACACGGCCCCCACTGGCACCTGCACGGCAGCGGCTTGCGATTGCGTGACGATGCGCACGCCCACGCGGTAGGCGTCTCCCAGGCGCAGCAGTTGGGCAGTTTCAGCGGCATCGTGGCCGGTGGGCAGATCGATCAAGACCTTCACCCTTTGCTCCTCCACGCCCAAGGCCGACACTTTGGTGAAGGCTGCGGGCTCAACCCGGCGCACTGCAGCGGTTTGTGTGGGCCCACCCCAGCGTTCGATCAGCACGCGCTGGCCAGGCTGCACTACGGCCGCGTCGGGGGTGAGTAACTCGCACACCACCTCCAGGCTACCTGGGTCGCCGATGTCCAGCAGGGCTTGACCGGGGGCTACCACGTTGTCGCTGGGCTGGCTCACTTTCAACACCACACCGGCCACGGGTGCGCGCACGGCCCAGGCCCTTGAGCCGTCTGGGTTTACTTGTAAAGGTTTATCAGCTTGCTTTTCGGGGGTGCCCGGGCTGGCGGCGGCGCGTGCACGGTCTTGTTCAAAAAGGGCAGCGTCGCGCTCGGCAGCCGCAGCGTCGAGATCGCGGCTGGCGCCAGATACCGCCAGGCGCAGCGCGTCCAGACGGGCTGAAGACACGAAGCCTTGCGCTTCCAGTCGACCTTGGCGTTGGAGCTCGAGCCAGTTCTCTTGCAGGGAAATGGCGGCACGCTCCACCCGCGCTGTGGCGCGTTCCACACCGGCGCCCGCTGCCGCCACCTTGGCCAGGTTTTCCCGAGCGCTGCGTTGGTCCTGCAAGGTCGGCATGACGGGCAGCAACCAGGCCACCACATCGCCTGCTGCCACCGGATCGCCAACGTGCAGGCTGATGCGTTGCAAGCGTGCCGCAAGCGGGGCAGACACCGTGTAGCGCTCGCGCACCTGGGTGCGACCGTCTTCCTCAATGAATTGCTCGAAGGGCGCCTGAATGACGGTGGCGACTTCGACTTCCAGTGGTCGCGGCGCAAAGGCCCAGGCCAGGGCGGCGATGAGAAGGGCGACGACCACCACCATGCCCCAGGTGTTTTTGTGAGACATGCTTACTCCCGCGTTTTGAGGACGGACACCATGTCCAGTTGATCGATGCGACGACGCACTACCAGGGCGCTTGCCGCCCCGGCGATTAAGACGCATAGGGCCGCCCAGGCATAGGTGCGTGGCAGGATTACCACCGGAAAGCTGAACTGATCCGAGCGGATCAGGCTGACCAGCAGCGCTGTGAAAGCCCGACCCAGCAACATGCCCAGGGGCAGGGCGATGGCAATGGTGAGCGCCAGCTCGCCCAGCAGCAGCGCCGACACCTCGGCTCGCGTGAAGCCCAGCACCCTCAAGCTGGCCAGCTCCCAACTGCGCTCGGCCAGGGCGATGCGCGCATTGTTGTAAACCACTCCCACCGCAATGACGCCAGCAAACAGCGTCAGGATGGTGCTCATCACAAGGATGTTGCGTGCCGAAATCTCTTGCATGTTGCTCAGCATGCTGGCTTTGCTGAAGGCGCCGGCAATACGCGGCAGGGCCTGGGTGGCTTGCAGCACGTCCGCCAGCTTCTGCGAATCGACCGCCAGACTGAAGAGCGAAGCAAGTTCTTCCTCACCCAGCAGGCGGTTCAGCGCCCCCAGCGACATGTACGCGTTCAGGCCCATCATGTCAGACACGGTGCGCTCCAGCAAAACTTGGCGCACGCGCCTGTCCCCCTCACGCACCTCGACCTTGACCCAATCGCCAACACGCAGGCCCAACTTGTTTGCCAACCTGTCGGTCATCAAAACTCCATCACCTCCAGGCGTGACCTGGTGCTTGTTTAGATCAATGACCCGTCGCAACTCGGGCACCTCGGCATAGCCCTGCAGCACGCCGCTCTCGGCACGGTGCCCGTTGACGAATCGCACCGCTACGCCACGCCCGGGTTCGACCAGGCGCACACCGGGCAGAGCTGCAAGTTCGCGCCCTGCCGCCAAGGGTACGGCCTGGGTGGTCCAAACCACAATGTCGCTGCGCAGTGCGAGGTTGAAAGAAACGTCCACGATGCTCTCGATGGCGTCCCTCAGAAAGTTCCCCATGATGACAATGGCCACGGCGGCGGCAATGCCACTGGTGGTGAGCAGGGCGCGCAGTCGCCGTCGTTCCAGGTTGCGCAAAATCATGCGCAAGCCCACATGCGTTTGCAGCCAGGGCAGCCGTTCCAAGAGTGCGCGCCGATAGCGCCCAGGCGCAGGGGGCTGCATGGCCTCGGCAGGCGAGAGGCGCACGGTGGCGGCCACGGCGCTCAAGGTGCCCAGCAGGGCAGTGGCCAAAACGATCAGCAGGCTGATGGCCATCAGCCGCGGTGGCACCTGGTGCTCGAAGGTCCCGAAATGAAAAAAGTCGGCGTAAAGGCGGGTGATCTGTGCACCCAGCCACTGCCCCAGTCCCTGGCCCATCAGATAGCCGCCGGTCACGATGGGAAATACCAGCTTCAGGTAATGGGTGGCAATGCTGGCGTTGCCGTAGCCCAGCGCCTTCAGCGCCGCCACCTGCTCACGTTGTGTGGCGACCAATCTTGCCACCACCACATGCAGCAAGAACGCCGCCACGGCCAGAAAGATGGACGGCAGCAGTGTGCCCAGGACCCGTTGTTCCTTGATTTCGTTGTCCAGCATGGCGTGCGAGCTTTGCTCGCTGCGGCCCCGCGCCACCTGTGCGCCATAGGGCGCCAGCAGGCGATCCAGCGCCTCGCGCACAGTGGATTCGGACGCACCTGACTGCAACCGCAAGGCGACGTGGTTGAAGGCGCCCTGCATGTCGATGGCGCCGGCCAGGCTGCGGGCATCGACCCAGAACACCCCAAAAGACCGCACATCGGGCATGCCCATGAGCCCGGCAAACACATACTCTGGCGACAAGGCAATACCGCAGATCACCAACCGCCGACGTTTGCCATTGACCAGCGCCGTCACCGCATCGCCGACACGCAGGCCGTGCGCGTTGGCGAAACCCTCGCTGATCAGGGCTTCAAGATCTGAGCCGGCGGCTCGCGGCCAAATTCCCGCACGCAGCGATACCTGATTGAGCCCGGTCTGCGTGCGTTCATCCAGGCCGATGAGTTGGCCGACCACAGGGTCGGGACTGCCCGGTACCGAAACACGGGCACCGGATTCGACCGTGGCGTGTGCATCTGCCACGCCGGGGAGGAGTCTTACCCTCTCCAGCACCGCCAGTGGGGCACGTTTGAGTGACACGAACACATCGGCAAACCGGTTGCTTTGATAAAAGTGCTCGCGTGCGAGTGACAGCGACTCCACCGCCGACAGACTGGCCATGAAGCCGCCCACACCGCTGGCCACTACCAGGGCGATGGTGATGGCCTGGCTCCACATCAGGCGCAGGTCGCGGAGCACTTTTTTGTCTAGTGCTTGCATGGCTTTACCAGGACAACTCGTCGGGCCGCAGGCGTCGCGCGGGAACTTCGATGCTGGCGATGCGACCATCCGCCAAACGAACCACACGGTCTGCCATGCCGGCAATGGCCGCGTTGTGCGTGATGACCACCGCGGTGGTGCCCAGGCGGGTGTTGATGTCGGCAATGACTTCAAGCACCAATTTGCCGGTGGCGTAATCCAGCGCGCCAGTGGGTTCGTCGCACAGCAAGAGCTCGGGGCGTTTGACGATGGCTCGCGCAATGGCCACGCGCTGTTGCTCTCCACCCGACAACTGTGCCGGAAAGTGGTCGGCGCGGGGCATCAGGGCAACCAATGCCAGTGCGTCATCCACGGCCATAGGCTGCGGGGAGATGTCGGTGACCAGAGCCACGTTTTCGCGCACAGTCAGGCTGGGAATCAGGTTGTAGAACTGGAACACGAAGCCCACATGCTCGCGCCGGTAGCGGGTGAGCTCGGCATCGCCCGCGTGCGTGAGCGGCGTGCCGGCAAAGTCAAGTTCGCCGCTGGTGGGGTTATCAAGGCCACCCAGAATGTTCAGCAGGGTTGATTTGCCGCTGCCAGAGGCCCCTAGCAACACCAGAAACTCGCCCTTGGCGATGTCCAGACTCACATCGCTCAGGGCATGCACCACCGTGTCGCCACTGGTGTAGGTCTTGCAAAGGTGACGCGCGCGCAGCACCGGTGTCAATGGCGGCGCTGCGCTCATCACGGCAGGCGGGTCAGTTGTTACTGAATTTGCAGGCGGTGCGATGCGGTAGCGGCCTTTTTGGGCAACTCCAAGGTCAGCACGCCATCGGCGTAATTGGCCTTGGCCTTGCTGTCGTCCACGTCTTGTGCGAGGCTGAAGCTGCGCGACACGCTGCCCTGGTAGCGCTCGCTGCGCAAGACTTTGCCGCCATTGGAGCGGCTGTCTTTTTCCTGGGTGATGTCGGCATCGATTTGCACGACGTTGCCGTCGATGCGTACATTGATGTTTTCCTTTTTCACGCCGGGCAAGTCGGCCTTGACCTCGTAGGTGCCGTTGCGCTCGGTCACATCAATCTGCATCTTGGGCATGCGGGCTTCGAGGTCTTGGGCCATGGGGCCGAAAAAGCGGCTCAGGGTGGTTCCGAAGGGGTCATTGAAAGCGGGTTCGAGCAGGCTGAGGTTTCTCATGGGATCTCCTTTTCAGGGGCGTCATAAACCGGCAATGCCGGGGGAACGCTCACTGTAGGAAGGCCGCGAGCCCCCTCATTTGCGGATTCGCAGTTGCCCTCGCAGGCGGGATCTACCAGATGCGAATCATCAAGCCGCAAATCAAAGCCTTGGCGAAGATCAGTGTTACCCCCAGTGACGACCGAACCAGGAGACTTGATGCTGAACATTGAATACACCCCCGAGGTGCATGCCCCGGCCCCCATGGATTTGCCACTCAAGCTGTGGATGGCCCGCATGGCCCACGGTATTTCGCCATCGTCAGTGGCCATGGCCTACGCAGACTGGGCGATCCATCTGATGGTGTCACCGTCTCGCCAAAGCGAGATGTTCGTCAGTGCGCAACGCAAGTGGCTCATGTGGCTGCAATATGCCCCGTACGCCTTGCAGGCGGAGTGCGTTCCCTGCATCGAGCCCTTGCCCCAGGACAAACGCTTTTCGCCGCCAGAATGGCATCAGGCCCCGTTCCGGCTGTTGGCACAGGCCTTTTTGCTGCAGGACAGCTGGTGGACCGAATCCATGCGCGGGGTTCGTGGGGTATCTGATCACCACGAGGACATGGCGGCCTTCATCACGCGCCAATGGTTGGACATGTGGTCCCCGTCCAACTTTGTGACCACCAATCCGCAGGTACTTAAAGAAACCTGGCGCAGTGGCGGTGCCAACCTGATCAACGGTTCGGTGAATTGGTCGCGCGATGCCATGACGGTGCTGACCGACAGCAAACCCCGGGGTGTGGAGGCGTTTCAGCCGGGCGTGTCTGTGGCCCTCACGCCGGGCAAGGTGGTGTTTCGCAACCACCTGATCGAGCTTCTGGAGTACGAGCCGGTCACCGACAAAGTTCTGGCTGAACCCATCCTGATCGTGCCCTCGTGGATCATGAAGTACTACATCCTGGACCTGACGCCGGCAGACTCCCTGGTGAAGTATCTGGTGTCCAAGGGGCACCGGGTGTTCATGGTGTCCTGGAAAAACCCGGGCAGCGAAGATCGCGATCTGGGCATGCACGACTATGTGGAGCTGGGGGTCATGGCCGCCGTCAAGCATGTGCGCGAATGTTGCCCTGGTATGGGCATACATGCCATGGGCTACTGCCTGGGCGGGACCTTGCTGACCATCGCTGCTGCAGTGCTAGGTGCCCACCCGCGCAATCCGCTGAAAACCATCAGCTTGCTTGCTGCCCAGACCGACTTTCACGAGCCGGGTGAGCTGGGCTTGTTCATCGACGAGAGCCAGATCTCTTTTTTAGAAGATCTGATGACCGGTCGTGGCTATCTGGATGGACGGCAAATGGCTGGGGCCTTTGCCCTGATCAACTCAAAAGATCTGGTGTGGTCCAAGCTCGTGCACGAGTACCTGATGGGTGCGCACACCCCCATGACTGCGCTTCGGGCCTGGAATGCGGACGCCACACGCCTGCCCGCGCGCATGCACAGCCAGTACCTGCGGCGCCTGTACCTGCACAATGATTTATCGGAAGGGCGCTATCGGCACAACGGGCTCACCATCGAACTGGACGACATCAAGCTGCCCATGTTCGTGCTGGCGACCGAGCGCGACCACGTCTCACCTTGGAGCTCGGTATACAAAATCCATCGACTGGTGATGTCACCGGTGACCTTTGTGCTGACCACCGGCGGGCACAACGTGGGCATCGTGAACCCCCCCGGTGGCCCCTCGGCGCACCCCCGATCCAGCTATCGTGAGTTCACACACGCTTTGGGCAAAGCGCCCGCCGATCCACAAATCTGGCTGCGCACCGCGCCCTCACACAGCGGTTCCTGGTGGCCCACTTGGGATAACTGGTTGCGCAAGCACTCCAGTCGTGAGGTGGATGCGGCGCCGGTGGGGGGCTTGGCACATGAGAGCGGGACTCTGGCGGCGCCTGGGAGCTATGTGCACCAAGGGTGATGCCAACGACGAAGAGCCCCAAGGATTGCCGTGTTAACGGGCAGCCCTTGGGGCTCGGATGGCATCTGCTGATAAGAAAGCCCGGTCTGCCTGCCGGGCAAAACCAGCGAGCTCAGCGGTGTTCAGGCCGCCCGTGCATGCGATGCATGGCCGTTGGAGTGACTGGCAAAGAAAGGCGCCGCCATGGGCATGACTTGCTGGAAGGCATCGAAGGCGGATTTCATGCCGCTGCCGGATTCCTGGTCAAACAGGTGGTTGGCTGCAGACATGCATTCAATTTGCGCCTGCAGCATGGCGGCGGTCATTTGCTGCCAGTAGCGGCCAGCCTCTTGCGCATCAAAGCGTATGAGCTCGGACTGGATGGCGCTGAGTTCTGCAGGCTCGCAGCTGCCACTCAGGCGCGCTGCCGCTGCCGAGTAGTGCAGATTGCCCTGATGGGCGGCGTGCTGCTGCACCTTGCGCATGGATTCCATGCTGCGGAACACGCTGCTGGCGGCGCTGGCCATCAA
>JBJOIT010000063.1:0-14051 GCA_046046915.1 Pseudomonadota bacterium | reverse complement strand
GAGCAGGAACTGCACGACGTGCGTTTCGAGTTCGACCCCGCGCCGCCACTGGAGACCCTGATGCTGCACTTTTGCGGCGAAATCCGCCTCAACCACTGGTACCGCCGCGCCAGCGAGTGGCACACCGAGCCGGTCATCAAGCACATCTACACCACGCTCAGCCAGGACGAGGCCCGTCACGGCGGAGCCTATTTGCGTTACATGCGTCGGGCCATCGGCAATGTCGGCTTGGAGGCCAAGGCGGCCTTTGCCAAGGTGGGCGTGCTCATGGCCAGCGCCCGGCGCACGGCGCAAGCGCTGCATCCCACCAATTTGCATGTGAACAAAACGCTGTACCCCCGCGACACGGTGCAAAGCCGATTGCCCAACCCGAATTGGTTGGAACACTGGCTGGACCAGCAGATTCAATTTGATGCGGTGTGGGAAAGCCGGGTGGTGGACCGTATCCTGCACAACATGGGCCTCTTGCTGAACCGCAGCTTTGCCACGGTGCAAGACCTCAACAAGTACAGAAAAGAATTGGCCGCCGAACTCGGATCGGCATCAGCCAAGCCGGCTTAAGGGCACAAAACCCGTCAGTGGCAAAAACTTGGCCAGATTGATCACCACCCGGATGTTGCGGTGGGGCACGCTGGCCACGACGCGAAACTCGGCCATGCTGGTATCGCGCATCGCATGTTCAGCTGTGGGGGTGCCTGAACGGCTGATGACCACAGCCACCCGAGGCGCCGTGGTGTTGGCGCTACGACGCACGACCACCCCGATTTCGTTGTTCGCCAGTCGCACAAAGGTGCCTGGCGGGTAAATGCCCACCGCCTTGATCAGCGCCGAGCCAGCAGCATCAACCTTGCGGTTTTCATCAAAAAAAGTAGCTTGCATGGCCGTGGAAGGGGCTGTGGGCTGGCGACCGGCACGCGGGGCCAGCTGCGCGGCAAACATGTCGGCCCGCTGGATCATGCGCGCCATGCGCTGACCCGTGGAACGGCCTTCGAGTGGCCCCGGCGTGCGTGTGTGGTGGTGCAAGACGGCTTCCAGCCAGTCGGCTTGGGTCACGCCGCGCTGGCGCAGCATGTCGCAACTCTTTTGGGGGTGACTGTCCACCTGCTGGCGTTGCAGGGGCGACAGAGGCTCGGCTTGCTGGGCCAGACGGTCCTGCAAATCGGTCATGCCCAGGTTCATGGTGAGTGCGGCCTCACAAATCAGCACCTGCTCCTTGGCGGGCCACTTCAGCACGTCGCGCGCGGCCATGCAGCAGATGGCACTGACCAGCAGCGAATGGGTGGCGCTGTAGCGTTTGACCTCGCCTGCTGATAAATAAATCAGGGCAAACAAGGCGCCATCCGAGTTGCGGCGGATGTACTTGAACAGCCGCCCCACCACGGTTTCGACCCGCTGCAAAAAAGTGGCCGGGTGGTTGTCGCGCAGCAGCAAATTGGCCTGTTCCTGCAGGTCCAGCCAGTCTGGCGAATCGGCGTCGTCCTCGTCTTCTGCCGTGTTGCGTTTGGTGTGCGCCAAAAGGGTGTCAAAGCCCGTTTCGGCAATGCGGCCCAGGGGCTGTTCCTCGCGTACCAGCTCGTAAAGCTGGCTGACATACGCGCGCCGGGCGCCCTCTAGCTCGGCGGCATCCACATAGAAGGCCAGCCCACGGTCCAGAATGGTCTCCATGTCCTCACGCGAGGTGATCACATAGCCTTTGTGGGCCAGCAAGGTGCCATCCTCGCTGCGCACAGCGAAGGGCAAGGGGGTTCCGATTCGGATCGAATCGGGAGGAACTTCAACCAGCTTGGTAGCCATCCCGGAATTATGCGCTTGCGATTTCGCGTCTAAACCCCAGAAAAAGCCTCGGACTCATGGTCAGATGGCTGGCAAAAAGACGTTTCACCCGCTCAAACACTGCCCGCACCCGCCGAGGCGTGGCAGACGTAAATGTGCGCCGGCTCGCCGTCTGGAGAGCGGTATTGCGACTCGATGGCCGCGCGGGTGGCGCTCACTTGGGCTTCGGGCAACACGGCCACGATGCAGCCACCAAAGCCACCACCGGTCATGCGGGCGCCACCTTCGGTGCCGATGGCCTGTTGCGCAATGGCCACCAGCTGGTCGATGGCGGGCACGGTGATGTCAAAGTCATCGCGCATGGATGCGTGTGACTGCGCCATCAGGCTGCCAAGCCGCTTGAGGTCGCCGCTGGCCAGGGCCTGGGCGGCATCCAGCGTGCGCTGGTTTTCGGTGACGATGTGGCGCGCGCGGCGCAACACGGTGGCATCCAGCCCGGCCGCGCCGGCTCGCAGGCGCGGCAGGTCCAGATCCCGCAGGGCAGGCACCTGGTAATGCCGGGCGGCCGCCTCGCACTGTGCCCGCCGCGTGTTGTATTCGCTCTCGACCAGACCGCGTTTGACACGCGAGTGCACGATCATCACGGCCACCCCGTCGGGCACATGCACCGCCCGGGTGTCCAGGCTGCGGCAGTCAATCAAGAGGGCGTGGCCGGCCTCGCCGCGGGCAGAAATCAGCTGGTCCATGATGCCGCAGTTGCAGCCCACAAATTCGTTTTCGGCCCGTTGCGCCAACTGGGCCAGCGCGGTGGCGGGCAAGGTCAGGCCGCAGACTTGCTTGAAGGTCTGGCCCACCGCCACTTCCAGCGAGGCCGACGAGGACAGGCCCGCCCCCTGGGGCACGTTGCCAGCAATGGCCAGGTCCATGCCGCTGAGCCGGTGGCCGGCTTCCTGTAGCAGCTTGACCACGCCGCGCACGTAATTGGCCCACAGGGCGTCCGCGCGCGGCACGATGGTGTCGTCGAGCGAAAACGTGTCCAGCGACCCGGCCATGTCGCAGGCCAGCACCCGCACCTGGCGATCACTGCGGGGCCGGGCGGCAATCAGCGTGTGGTAATCGATGGCGCAAGGCAGCACGAAGCCGTCGTTGTAATCGGTGTGCTCGCCGATCAGGTTGACGCGGCCTGGCGCCTGCACCCAGGCGCTGGGCGCGTCGCTGAAGTGCTGCTCAAAGGCGGTCTGGACACGGTCATGCAAGGGGGAATAAAACATGGCTTGGAATCAAAGGGGAACGAGTCGTGCCTGCTTGTCGTCAGGTCTGGCGGTAATGCACCGTGCTCTGGGCGCGCAGGCGCTCGGCGGCTTGCTCGGGGGTGAGGTCGCGCTGGGCTTCGGCCAACATCTCGAAGCCCACCATGAACTTGCGCACGGCGGCCGAGCGCAGCAGGGGTGGGTAAAAGTGGGCATGCAGCTGCCAGGCGGTGTTGTCCTGGTCGTTAAAGGGCGCGCCGTGCCAACCCATGGAATACGGAAAGCTGGTCTGGAACAGGTTGTCGTAGCGGGTGGTGAGCTGCTTCAGGGCCAGCGCCAGGTCCACGCGCTGCGCTTGGGTGAGTTGCGGCATCTGCTGCACGGCAAAGCGCGGCAGCAGCAGGGTCTCGAAGGGCCAGGTGGCCCAATAGGGCACGATGGCCAGCCAGTGCTCGGTTTGCACCACCACGCGCGGGCCGTCGGCTTCACGCTGGGCCACGTCCAGCAGCATCGCCCGGCCCCGCTGAGTCTGGTAGGCACGCTGGTACTGGTCTTCTATGACGGCTTCGTTGGGCAGGTGACCCGTGGCCCAGATCTGGCCGTGCGGGTGTGGCTGCGAGCAGCCCATGATGGCGCCCTTGTTCTCGAACACCTGCACCCAGGCGTGGGTTTGGCCCAGCTCGGTGGTTTGCGCGCACCAGGTGTCGATGACGCCGGCAATGGCCGGCAAACCCATCTCCGGCAGGGTCAGGCTGTGGTCGGGCGAAAAACAGACCACGCGGCTGGTGCCCCGGGCTTCATGTTGCTGAAACAGCGGGTCGTCTGTGGCGGGCGCGGCGGGGACTTGCGGCAGCAGGGCCGCATGGTCGTTGGTGAAGACAAAGGTGCCGGTGTAGGCCGGGTTCACATCGCCGCTGACACGGGTGTTGCCGGCGCACAGGTAGCAGGTGGGCTCATAGCGCAAGCGCTCGTCTGGTGCCATGCTTTCCTGCTGACCTTGCCAGGGGCGTAAGGCGCGGTGCGGCGACACCAGCACCCATAGCCCGGTCAGGGGATTGCGGCGGCGGTGGGAGTGTTGGGCCGGATCAAACAGGTCGAGCGGCGGGGCGGCGGCGGTCATGGTGGGTGGCGCTTCGAGTGATTTCAAGGTGGAGAAAAACATGAATGAAATCATGTGGTTATAAATTTATATTTGTAACAAAATGTAAATTTTTGATTCCTAAGTGAGCCCCAGTAGCGCCACAGCGGCGCCTCGTGTGGGCGCACTTCCAGCACCACGCTGGTATGGGTGCCGTGCAGGGTGATGTAGTCGGCAGAGGCCTCGGGCGCGTGGGTGGGCATGGCGCGGTTCAGTTGCAGTAAATGCGGGCGCCGCTCTTGTCGAACAGCAGGGCCTTGGCCGCATCAAAGCGTGCTTCCAAAGCCTGGCCCGAGCGCAGGCTGCGACCGTGTTTGCTTTCCATCACTACCATCACGCCGCTGGTGGAGCGGCCGTACACAAAGGTCTCACCACCCAGGTGCTCCAGCATGTCGATGGTGACGGGCAAAGTGGCGCTGCCGTCCTCCACAAAGTGCTCGGGGCGCACGCCTACGGACACCTCGGTGCCCACGGCGGGCAGGGTGCCGTCCAGCGGCAGGGTCACCACCCCGTTGTCAAAGCCACTCAGCGTGACCTGGCATTGGCCTGCGGCCTGGGCCGTGATGGTGCCTTCAAAGAAATTCATGCGCGGCGAGCCAATAAAGCCGGCCACGAAGGTGTTGGCCGGGTTGTCATACAGCTCCAGTGGTGCACCCACCTGCTCCACAACACCGGCGCGCAGCACCACGATCTTGTCGGCCAGGGTCATGGCCTCCACCTGGTCGTGCGTCACGTAGATGATGGTGCTGCCCAGCTCGCGGTGCAGGCGCGCAATCTCGATGCGCATGTGCACGCGCAGCTCCGCGTCGAGGTTGGAGAGCGGCTCGTCAAACAAAAACACCTGTGGGTCACGCACGATGGCACGGCCAATGGCGACGCGTTGGCGCTGGCCGCCCGACAGGGCCTTGGGCTTGCGGTCCATCAGCGGCTCCAGGCCCAGAATCTTGGCGGCGGCATCTACCTTGCTCTTGACTACGTCTTTGGCCACACCGGCATGCTTGAGGGCAAAGCCCATGTTTTCGCGCACCGTCATGTGCGGGTAGAGCGCGTAGCTCTGGAACACCATGGCAATGCCGCGCTTGGACGGGTCCACGTGGTTCATCACCTGGTCGCCGATACGCAGTTCGCCGCTCGTGATGTCTTCCAGGCCGGAGATGGCGCGCAAGAGCGTGGACTTGCCGCAGCCCGAGGGGCCCACAAACACGACAAACTCGCCGTGTTTGATGTCGAGGTCCACACCCCGGATGATGTCGATCTCGCCGAATGATTTGCGGACCTGGGTGAGTTTGACGTCTGCCATGTTCTATTCCTCGTCGACTCGGTAATTTACGCGGCTTGCAGCGTCACGCGCTGTTCGCCCATGCGGCGGGTGGATACGCGCAGGGTGATGTCGCCCACTGCGCCGGTAGTTTCCAGCCAGAAGCCGGTGGTTCCGCCCTTGAGGGTCAGCAAATCGGGGCCCAGCAGTTTGGCAGCACCCGTCACTTCGACATGCACCACGTCGTCCATAAACGGCAGCAGGCGGCCCGCCTGGTCCAGCGCGCGCACGATGACACGGGTGGCGTCCTTCTCGTGGGCGTGCAGTTGGGTGTCGTCCGCCTGCACCTGCAGCGTGGTGGGCAGCGGGTTGCCAGAGAGCTTGACGGTGGCGACGGCCTTGCCATTGATATAGCCGGTGAAGGTGGCGTCGCGCCACAGCATGCCCCAGGCGCCCAGGTCGTTCATGTTCACATGGCGGCCGTCAAAAATGACCGGCGCGTGCGGCAGGTGGGGATAGAGCGCACGGTCGGGTTCGGCGCGCTTGGGCGCAAAGTCGCCCACTTGCAGTTCCACGTAGTCGCAGTTGGTCAGCACGATCAGGGGCAGCACTTCGCAGCGGTCTTTTTCGCCCCGGGCCCAGTAGGTCACGGGCTGCAGCACCACTTGCTCAGCCGGGCTGCACTGGCTGGTGTAGACCCAGGCGGCGAACTTGGGTTCACGGAAGATGTCCATCACGCCGTGGTGGCAGATGCGGTCGCCCGCGCCGAAATCTTTGTGCGTGTTGTAGTCAAACATGCACCAGCCAATGGCGCCACTGATGACCGGGTTCTCGTAGGCCTTGTTCAGCACATCCAGATGCCGGCTCACGTGTTCGGCCTGGCGGTCTTCGGGGTCGATGCGCTTGGTGGGGTACATGTGGCCGTTGAACTCGGTCACCAGGTACGGCACCTCGTGGTCCAGGCCGGTCACTTCACGCGGTTTGCGCAGCGGGGTGGGGGCAATGCCCTTCATCCATTCTTCGGTAGCCACGTGGCAGAAGTCGTTGACGGTGTACACGTCTTCCAGCAGTTCGCTGTTTTCGATGTAGCGCACGCCGCCGGTCTGGCGTGTCGTGTCCAGGCTGCGGGCCATGGCGTTGGTGCGGGTGTAGAAGTCGTGGTTGTCCTGCGACTCGTTGATGCGCACGCCCCAGATGATGATGGAGGGGTGGTTCCAGTCGCGCTCCACCATGCGGCGCACGTTTTCCACCGACTCGTCCTGCCAGGCCTGGCCACCAATGTGCTGCCAGCCCGGAATCTCTTCAAACACCAGGAGGCCAATCTCGTCGCAGCGGTCCAGAAAGTAGGTGGACTGCGGGTAGTGCGAGGTGCGTACCAGGTTGCACTTGAGCAGGTCCTTCATCACGTCGGCGTCTTTGGCCTGAGCGCGCTGGCCCATGGCGTAGCCCACGTAGGGGAAGCTCTGGTGGCGGTTCAGGCCGCGAATTTTGAGGGGCTGTCCGTTGAGGAAAAAGCCCTCGGTGGTAAAGGCCGCGGTGCGAAAGCCAAAGCGCGTGCTGAGCTGGTCTTTGCCAGCCGACGTGCTGGTGGTCACGCGCACCAGGTAGAGCTGGGGTGCGTCCAGCTCCCACAGTTTCAGGCCGCTGAGTTTGTCAAAGGCCACGCTGAAAGTGTTGCCCGACACGTCGGTGCTTTGCTGGTGCAGCACTGTGCCGTCCACATTGCAGAGTTCCACCAGTGCGGTGCCGCTGAAGGCGGCGTTGGTGGGGTTGGCCACGAAGCCGGTCACGCGCACGCCCTTGGCATCGGTCAGCTCGCCCGAGGTTTCCACCTTGAGGTTGGCAATGGACACGGCATCGGCCAGCTTGAGCCACACGTCACGGTAAATGCCGGCGTAGGTCAGGTAGTCGATCTGGCCACCGAAAGGTGGGATCTCGGGGTTTTCGCTGCCGTCCACCTTGACGGTGATGAGGTTGTCGCCTTCTTTGAGCAGCCCGGTCAGGCGCGCGCTGAAAGGCGTGTAGCCGTCTTTGTGGGCAACCACTTGTTGGCCGTTGACCCAGACCACGGAATTGGCCATGGCGCCGTCAAACTCCAGCGAGATTTCGCGGCCAGCGAATTCGGGCTTCCAGGTCAAGGTGTGCTGGTAGCCAAATTCTTTTTGGAAGCTTCGCTCGTCTAGGTAGGTCAATTCCAGGTCCACCGCGTTGTGCGGCAGACGCACGCTGGCGCCGGATGTGACTTGGGAGATAAGCGCGGTGGAGAAAGCAGAGTGGAATGTCCAGCCCGAATTGAGCTTGTTGGTTGAACGCATGTGAAAACCTTATTTGACTGAGCCCAGCATGCCCTGTACGAACTGCCGTTGCATTGCGAAGAAAACGAGAAGCGTGGGAATGGTGGCCAGCACCGTCGCCACCATGATCACGCCGAAGTCCGGCGTGCGGGCCGAGCCCAGCGAGGACACGACGAGCGTGATGGTTTTGAGCTCGGTGGATTGCAAGGCGATGAGTGGCCACAAGAACGCGTTCCACGACGCCATGAAGGCGATGATGAAGGCTGCCGCATAGGTGGACCGCATCACCGGCACATAGACGAACAAGAAGATTTGCCACTCCTTGAGCCCGTCCAGCCGGGCGGCTTCCCGCAGCTCTGACGGGAACGCTTTGCTGCTTTGGCGGAAGTAGAAGATCAAGTAGGCGGAGGCCACCGTGGGCAAGATAACCGCCATGTGTGTGTCCAGCATGTCGAACTGGGCCATCAGCGTGAACAGCGGAATCATTAGCGCCGCAAACGGCACCATCATGGACAGCAGGAGTCCCTTGTAGATGCGCTCACGTGATGTCGAGCGGAACACTTCAAAGCCATAGCCAGCAATCGACGAGACCGCCAGTGTCAGCAACGTGCCGACGATGGCGATCTTGGCAGAATTCCAAAATACCAGGGGCACGTCATAGAGCGACGCAAATTTGGCGTAGTTGTCGAACAAGGCGCTGCCAAAAGTGATCTTGCCTTTGGTGACGTCGCGGCTGACGTTGGTGGCGCTGATTACCATCCAGACGAAGGGGAAGATCGACATCAGGGCAATGACGCCCAAAAAGACGTAGACCACCATCCCACGGAGTTTGTCGAGCACGGTGTTCATTAATCTCGCTCCCGGGCAAGGTAAAACTGCGCCACCGCCATCGCTGCCACGAGGGCCACGATGACATAGGACACCGTAGCCGCGTAACCAAAGTTGGGCACGTAGCGGAACGACAGGTTGTAGATATAGAGCGACAGCGACAGCGTGCTGTCGGCCGGTCCACCGCCGGTGATGTTCATCACCTCATCGAACAGCTGCAAGGTGCCGATGGTCGACGTCACTGTGGTGAACAAAATCACCGGCTTGAGCATGGGGATGGTGATGGAGACAAAGCGGCGGAATGCCGAGATGCCATCAATGCGAGCGGCCTCGTAAATCGACTTGTCGATGTTTTGCATGGCGGCGAGGTAAAACACCATGTTGTAGCCAGTCCAGCGCCAGGTGAGCGCGGAGATGATGACTGCGCGAGACCAAAAGGGGTCGGTCATCCACGGCACGGGGGTGTCCAGCAAGCCAATGTGTAGCAAAGTCGTGTTGACGATGCCGTCGTACGAAAACATGCTTTTGAACAACACTGAATACGCCACCAGTGAGGTGACGCAGGGCAGGAACACCGCCGTACGCAGCAGGCCGCGAAACTTCAGGTTGGGCATGTTCAGGCACGAGGCCATAACCAGTGCCAGCACGATCATGATGGGCACCTGAATGATCAGGAAGATGAACGTATTGGCGAGCGCCCGCATGAAGATTGGGTCGCTCCATAGCCGCACGACGTTGTCTATGCCGACGTAGCGCACCATCGTGCCTAGGCCCGCATGGGTCGACATCCAAAGCGATTTGAGTATTGGGTAGACCGTGAAAGCGGCCATCAGCAACAGGGCTGCGCTGATGAACGCCCAGCCGTTGACGTCATAAAAGCGCCGGTAACTCGGCGCGGTTGGTTGCCGCATGTCAATTTCCTCAGGCAATTCAAAAGGGGCGGCGCCGCACATTGCGGCGACCGCCCTTGAGTGCAGACCTTACTTGATCTGTGCTGCGACTTGTTGTTGGATGTTGTCCAACACTTTGTCCACAGGCGTGCCCGAGATCAGACCGGGCAACTGGGCGGCCACAGCAGCGTCAGCTTCGTAGGTGTACATGCCGTAGTTCACGCTAGGCACTTTGCCCAAGTAATCGCTGAACTGTTGCCATACTTTGGCGCCGCCGAAGAAAGCGTCAGGTGCGGAATACTCTTTGCCCGTGCGCGATGCCAGCAAGGTGCCAACGGCGCCGCGGGATTGCAGGATGGCCTGGTAGAAGTCCACGTCTTTGGCATACACCTCATTCAGGAAGTCCACAGCCGCGGCTTTCTCTTTGCCGCTAGATAGCACGTACCAGCTGGAGCCGCCCAGGTTGGAAGCGTTGACCGAACCGGGAATACCCAGCGACGGCGTGGGCGCCACGGCCCACATGCCGGACTGGCTCTTCTCGGATTTCACCGAACCAGTGATCCACACGCCGGTGGTGATCGAGGCCACGTCGCCGCTGTTCACAGCGCCCACGTATTCGGCCCAGCCGGTGGTTGGCTTGACGATGCCGGACTTGAACAGCTTGGCCTGGATTTCCAGGGCCGCCTTCAGTGCGGGGTTGTTCTTGATGTCGAGCTTGCCGTCTTTGTCGAAGTACCAGCGACCGCCGGATTGCATCATCACGCGCACCAGGCCGTTGTCATTGGGGTCAATGCCCAGCATCTTCTTGCCAGTGGCGGCTTCCACCTTTTTTCCGATTTCGATGTAGCGGTCCCAGGTGATGTTCTGCATGTCTTTTTCTGCAAAACCAGCCTTGGCCAGCAAGTCCTTGCGGTAGTACATGCCGGTGACGCCGGAGTCAAAGGGCAGGCCGTAGACCTTGCCGTTCAGGGTCATCAGGTCGACCTTGTATTTGGCAAAGCCCTTGTAGTCCACCTTGCCGGACATGGATTCAAACGCGCCGGGGAAGGAGCGCAGGTACTTGGGGGCGTTGTAGTCTTCCACCAGCACGATATCGGGCAGCGATTTGGTCACGCCGGAGGCCAGCGTGGTCTGCAGCTTTTGCTCCAGATCGGCCTTGGCCATGTCCACGATCTTGAAGGTGGTGTCGGGGTGCTTGGCGGTGTAGCGCTTGCCCGCCTCTTGCATGATGGCGATGTTGAAGTTCGGGTCCCAGGCCCAGATGGTGACTTCCTTGGCGGAGGCCGTGGTGCTGGCCATCAGGCCCGAGCTGCCGAGAACAATGCCGGCCATGGCGGTCAGCGTGGTGCGTTTTGCGAAATGCATGGGGTGGTTTTCCTGTCTCTGTGTCAATGGATATTGTGGGCAAGTGGCGCCGAGTGAAACACGGGGGGCGCCGGCGTGTTGTCTCCGGAAAATGTGTGATGACGGTGTTGCGACTGGCATCCTTTCCAAAATTTAAGCGGTTAAATTTTGAGCCCAAGCTTAGGCCCGCGTGCGCTGATTCCCCAGAGGACGACATCCCGGAAGCTCCCCTGAAACACCCCGAAAATTAAAATTTAAGCGGTTAAATTCAGC
Source organism: Pseudomonadota bacterium (assembly GCA_046046915.1). Lineage (GTDB taxonomy): Bacteria > Pseudomonadota > Gammaproteobacteria > Burkholderiales > Burkholderiaceae_C > JBEEJZ01. The sequence goes on along the minus strand of JBJOIT010000063.1, from coordinate 3,003 downwards.
AATTTTTGGAGTATACCTAGGAATATCCGCAAAACAACTGTGTCCTAGGGTAAGTCCTAGGATTCAAAAAACGTATCAATCGATGCCAGTTCACACCAAGTTGCAGCGCCATGGCCACCCTGAGTGAAGTCGCCCGCCTGGCCGGCGTTACCACCGCCACCGTTTCCAATGTGCTGCGCAATACGCAGAAGGTGAAACCTGCCACCGTGCAGAAGGTGCAGGAGGCGATCGCCGCCACCGGCTACCGCCCCAACCTCATGGCGCGCGCGCTGGCCGAGGGCAAGTCGTCCATGGTGGCGCTGGTGGTGCCGGACATTACCAACCCGTTTTACCCCGAGTTCGTGGCCGTGGCCGAGCGCGTGGCGCGCGACCGCAACTACTTCCTCATGGTGTGCAACACGCCGGAGCGGCCCGACATCGGCCGCGCTTACCTGAGCCAGATCACCGGCACGCTGGCAGGCGGCGTGCTGGTGCTGGACACCTGCATTACCCCAGAGGACGTGGCGCAGATCAGCAACCGGCGTGCGCACATCGTGCTGGCCTCGAACGAGGCCATCCACTACAGCGACCAGGTGCCCCACGTGGTGCTCGATATGCACCGCGCGGGCGAAATCGCCGGCCAGCACCTGGTGGCGCTGGGCCACACCTGCATCGGCGCCATCGTGGGTTGCGGCCTGGCCGGGCGGCAGATTGTGCGCTTGGGCGGCTTCGAGAGTGCGCTGCATGCTGCCGGGCTCACCCTGCTGGAAAGCAACACGCGCGATACGGCAGACACCATCGCCGGTGGCCGGGCGGCGGCCGAATCGCTGCTGGAGGCCAACCCTGGCATCACCGCCATCTTTGCCACCAACGACCTGATGGCCTATGGCGCGGCGCAGGTGCTGGTGGAGCGCGGTGTTGCGGTGCCGCAGGCCATGTCGCTGATCGGTATCACCGACATTCAGCTGGCGCGCGACATGCGCCCGGGCCTGACCACGGTGGCCCTGCACACCGAGACCATGGCCACCATGGCCATCAACCTGCTGCTGGACCTGATCGAAAACCCGGACCACCAGCCACGCAGCGTGAAGGTGCCCGCCCCACTGCTGGTGGCGCGCGCCTCCACCGGCCCGGTGCGCAGCGGCGCCTGAGCCGGCGGTCGCTGGCGCGCTCTAGAGCGCGTCGATAGGGTTGCTGGCGGTCTCGTCGCCGATGGCGAAGCGGTCCCGGCAGCGCGTGTAAAAGCTGGCACCAAAGCGCCCCACCGGGTGGTAGTCCTGCAGGCGCACGCGTCAGGCCTCGGTGTCAATCAAGCCATCGCGCGCGCTGAGCCACAACACCCGGCCGATGAAGACGTAGCGACACGGATAGGAAATTCAACCGCATGAGGCCAAGTATGGCACGAGTTTTGGGCCTCGAAACACGTTCGGCCAAGGAAGGTTGAGCGCTCGCTTGCCGCTCAATGGCAAGAGCTTGGGAGGCAGTATGCATTTGGGCCTGGCGCGCGCGCAGCTGCTTCCCCGCAGCGATGGATACCGCCGCTTCACTGGGTCACCAATTGACGCGCTGGTCTACCTCGTCGGGTGCTATGCTTTGCATACGTCGTCACCTAGTTCTCTTAGGTTGATAGACAAGAGAAACGAACGGCTTGCCGGCCTTCGTCTCTCCGCGAAGCCCGCCCTGTGCGGGCTTCTGTCGTTTTGGGCCTTGGCCCGTCGCCCAGTATAGAGGCCGCTATTTGGCGACGCCCAAGAAAACCGCCAAGCAACGCTCAATCTCCACCAGGACATCGGCATCAATGCGTCCGAAGGCGGGGCCTACCTTGTCACGTTTCATCGTCATGGCCTTGTCCACCATGACCTGCGATGGCTTTTGCAAGCCGCTTTCAGGGGTTGGCTGCACAGTGACACGCAGCAGCGGCGCAGAAACCAGCGTGCTCGTCACCGGAAGCACCGTCACGGTCGTGTGCTCGCTGAACTGGTCCGACTGGATCACCAGGGCGGGCCGAGGCTTGCCGAAGTCGCCCGGCATGGCCACGGTCACGAAATCACCTCGCCTCATTCCGTCCAACCCTCCAAGTCGGCCAGTGCCTCATCCATGAAGTGATGCAGGGCGACGTCGGCCAGGTCCGCCTGGGCCACCAGTTGACACTGGCGGCGGCACTCCGCCGCGAAGTCGGGCCGGCGCGTATCAGGCACCCAGATTTGCACCGGCCGAAGCCCTGCCATGCGAAGGGCGGTACGGCGCTTTTGGACTCGATCCTTGGTACTGACAGCCATTTCAAACCCCTTGAATTGTTACATGCAACACTATAGCACGCTTCATGTAACAACGTGGGGTGCGGGCGCTGAACTACCCCAACTTCCGTTAAGTGCATTATCGGATTCGCAGCCTATAGGCGTCCTGCTGACGTCTTGTTCCGAGGTTCCACGACTGCGTCGTTCCACCCCGGCTGAGCGGAGAGAAAGACCGTCGAGGTTTTCTCTTTCCGCCCGCTGCGCATCGCTACAAGGGACTTGCCCCGCGGCTGCCGGGTGGTGAGGGGTGGTGAATCGGGCGAGCTTCTTCCTAGCGGCGGGCCGAAGCCTGCAAGCTGGGAGCTCTCCCGATTCGGTCTCGATGCTGCCGGTATGGAGCCGGGTATGGAGCCTAACGAGCCCTGCACGGCCGGCGTAGCCGCGCAGGAGCTGCGTTCACGAGTTCGCCTCGCCCCTCACCCCGTCGCAGCTCTCGCCTCTGGGTGGCACTTCGGAGGGATTCCGCTGTAGTGCCTGGGCAAGTGGTAGCCAGCCGGGAGGGGCGCCGGGGCGGGTCAAGTCCTAGAAGGTCGACCCCGACGCTGCCTGACGTGCAGCAGCACATGGCACTCTGGCACCAGACCCAGTACAATCAGCTCACGACTGCGTGGTTGCCTTTTGGGTCTGATGCCGAGTGATTTCAAGGTGACCGCGAGGCCGGCGGCAGTCGCCCTGGGCGCCCTGACAATGGCAGGTCGCAACAACCAAGACGTGATGGCCAGATGAT
>JBJOIT010000062.1:0-14663 GCA_046046915.1 Pseudomonadota bacterium | reverse complement strand
ACGATGCACTTGCCCTGAATACAGCGCAAGCCGGACTCAATCACATCCCACTTGCTCGAATCCACCATCACCGGCACCCTGGCAATGTCGGGCTCGCTGGCCATGAGGTTCAAAAACCTCACCATGGCAGCCTGGCTGTCGAGCATGGCCTCGTCCATGTTCACATCGATGATCTGGGCGCCGTTTTCCACCTGCTGGCGAGCCACCGACAAGGCCTGATCGAACTCGCCGTTCAGGATCATGCGGGCAAAAGCCTTGGAGCCCGTCACGTTGGTGCGCTCGCCGATGTTGACGAACAAGGCATCCTCGCCGATAACAACGGGCTCCAGGCCCGAGAGCAGCATGGGCGGCGGCACAGCGGTGCCATCAGCGGACACAGAAGCGGAAAAAGAAACGGGGTCGGGACGAAATTCAGACATACATCTCACCTGTCAATGAGCCATCAGGTGAGCGTCGTTGGGACATCCAAGCCTGACGGGGACTGTGGCCAGCCCCGCTGCAACGCTCCTTGGATTGGGGGATTTTAAGGGCTGGCGGTATCAGGCCCAGCTCAGCCTCAGACCGTCACCCAGCCCCCTGTCTTTTCGGACTCAAACACCGCATCAATCACGCGCATGTTGCGGATGGCGTCTTCCACGCCGTAGAGCTGGGGGCGCGCGCCGCGAATGATTTCGCTGAAGGCGTCGCCTTGCAGGGTGTACTGGTCGCAGGCGGGCAGGGTTTCGGTGGCCGCGGCGCGGCTGCCCAGCAGGCTGCCGTCGTCGATGTGCAGGCGCATGCCCTCGCCGGGGATGGCATTGAAGGGAATCTCAACCTCCAGGCGCTTGTGCGTGCCCACGGCTTGCACGCGCTGATAAGGCGTGGACTGGGTGGACACGGTGAATTGCAGACGCCGGCCTTGGCCGAAGTCCACCAAGGCGCTGGTGAGGCGGTCAGTGCTGAAGGTGGGGTCGCGGTCAATCAAAGACACCACGCGCAGCGGCTCGGCGCCAAACAGCAAACGCGCGGTAACGATGGCATAGCAGCCGATGTCGTACAGCGCACCGCCACCTGTCTCTGGGCGGTTGCGGATGTTGGTGCTGTCGGTGTTGTTGTACGAAAAGAAGGTTTGCACGGTGTGCAACTTGCCCAACGCACCGCTCTGCACAATCTCTTGCGCACGCAGCCACTGCGGATGAAAACGCACCATGAAGGCCTCCATGATGTGCACCTTGTCGGCTACTTCACGCAGTTGCGCTGCTTCAGCTGCGTTCATCGCCACAGGCTTTTCGCACAGCACATGCTTGCCAGCGCGGGCGGCGGCCAGCGTCAGGGGAATGTGCAGATCGTTAGGGAGCGGGTTATAGATGGCCTCGATGGCGGGGTCGGCGATCAGCTCTTCATAAGAGCCGTAGGCGGTGGCTATACCCATGTCGGCAGCCACTTGTTGGGCGGACCCCAGACTGCGCGAGGCAATGGCCGCAATGTTGCACCACTGACTTGCCTGCATGGCGGGAATGACTTTTTGGCGACCGATCAGGGCAGTGCTGATCACACCCCAGTTGACTTTTTTCATAACGAACGTCCTTTTTAAGGTAAGGCCTTGGATGGCTCAGAGGCGCTGGCCAATGCCTGAAAACGCCTCCAGGTGTAATAAATGGCGCCCAAAAGAACCAACAGTGCGCCGTACGCCCAGGGCTGGCCTTGGTACAGGGAAAAGATCAGAAAGCGCACCTGGTGGCCGCCATCCGTAAAGGCGGTGAGCAAGCCCAGGCCATCGGCTTTGAATGAAGGCGTCTGGCGGGCCAGGTCGGTGAACAGCGGCGCCAGGTGCGACGAAATCAACAAGAAGGTGACGATGACCGGAATGCCCGCCAGCACGGCGCGAAACACATTGCCGCGAAACATCAGCACCGACAGCGACATCACCGAAATCAGATTGGGCAGATCGCCCAGGGGCAGCACCTGGTTGCCAGGCAGCACCAGCGCAATGACGATGGCCAGGGCCATCAGGATCAGCCCGGTCACGATGACCGACTTGTGGCCCATCAAGAAGCCCGTGTCCAGCGCCACGATCAGGTTCTTGCGCTGTGGAAAGTAGCGCGCCACCTGGTCGCGCAAGGCGGTGGTGATGGGCATCATGGCCTCGCCGATGAGGCCAGCGCTCTTGGGCAACAAAAACATCACTGCTGAAATGTGCACACCCATTTCCAGGGTTCGCTTCAAGTCGTAATTGGCCGCCAAAGCCAGGGCCAGACCCATCAGCAGGCCGATGACCATAGGTTCGCTGAGCATGTCCAGCAGACCGCGGGCGTCTTCTGCACCGGCGTCCTTTTGACCTTGGGGGTTGTAGTTGATCTTGTTGATGCCGGGGATGCGGTCGATCAGCCAGTCCACGCAAGCGGTGTAGGGCACGATGCCATTGACCGAAACGGGCGAGGCCGAGATGCCGGTCAGGCCCATCTCGCGCTCCACATCAGGCGCCGTCCACTCGGTCATCTTGAAGCAGTAAACCGCAATCAGCAGCGTGACAGCCAAGCCCAGCACCATGCTGCCAGACGCTGCCAGCACCAGCGCGCCCACCAGCGCAAAGTGCCAGTAGTTCCAGATGTCGATGTAGATGGTGCGGGTCAGACCGGTGGCCAGCATGAGCAGGTTCAGCCCCAGAACCAACGGGATGGACAAGGCCGCTAGGGGCGAGGCCCAGGTGATGGCAGCCAAAGGTGGCCAGCCCACATCCAGCACCGGGAAGTTCAGCCCCCGCACCTCTGACAGATGCTGCACCGCCGGACTGATGTTGGACACAAAAAAGTCGAACGCAATGAACACGCCAGCAAAACCGGCCGCCAGTGAAATGCAGCTCATCAAGGCCCGTTTGAACGGCACCCGCACCGCCAGGGCGACGGCAAAGATGATCAGCGGCAGCATCACATAGGCCTTGAAGCTGAAAAATGCCGCCAGATAGTGTTCAAACAAAGCCATTCAGTGCGTCCGATTCAAAGGGTAGACAGGTGCGGTATCAGATGTAGGAATTGAGCAGGTTTTCCAGCAGTTCCTGACGGCCGGAGACCGGCAGGGTGTCGGTGTTGCGGTCCAGCGCGCGGGCCGCCAGGGCGTCCAGCGAGGTCTTGCCGCTCAACACATCCTGACCAAAACTGCTGTCCCAGCCTTGGTAACGGTCAGCCACCCGTTGGGCAAGCTTGCCATCGTTAATCATTTTTTCTGCGATCAGCAGCGCGCGGGCAGAAACGTCCATCCCGCCGATGTGACCGTGGAACATGTCTGCCGGGTCAATGGACTGGCGACGCACCTTGGAGTCGAAGTTGACGCCGCCGGTGGTAAAACCGCCGCCTTGCATGATGACGTACATGGCCAACGCTGTTTCAGGAATGCTGTTGGGGAACTGGTCAGTGTCCCACTGGCACTGCATGTCACCACGGTTCATGTCGATGGAGCCGAAGATGCCCAGGTCTACAGCGGTAGCCAGCTCATGTTCAAAACTGTGGCCGGCCAGGGTGGCATGGTTGGCTTCGATGTTGACCTTGATCTCGTTTTCCAGGCCGCAGCGGCGCAGAAGGCCATAGACCGTGGCCACGTCGTAGTCGTACTGGTGCTTGGTGGGTTCGCGGGGCTTGGGCTCGATCAGGATGGTGCCCTTAAAGCCTATCTTGTGCTTGTAATCCACCACCATATTCAGGAAGCGGCCCAGCTGGTCAAGCTCCTGTCCCACACGTGTGTTCAGCAGGGACTCGTAACCTTCCCGTCCGCCCCACAGCACATAGTTGGCACCGTCGAGCTTGTGGGTGGCGTCCATGGCCTCTTTCACCTGCAGGGCGGCCAGGGCAAAGATTTCCGGGTCGGGGTTGGTGGCCGCACCGGACATGAAGCGGCGGTGGCTGAACAGATTCGCCGTGCCCCACAACAGCTTCATGCCGGTGTCTTGCTGCTTGCGGCCCAGCACATCCACCATCTGATGCAGGTAGCTCACGCTCTCACGCGGGGTGGCGCCTTCCGGGGCGATGTCGCGGTCGTGAAAGCAGTAGTAGGGCGCGCCCAGTTTTTGAAAGAACTCAAACGCCACGTCAGCCTTGAGCTTGGCGGCGGCGATGGGGTCGCTCATGTGGTGCCAGGGGCGTTGGAAGGTGTCGCCACCAAAGGGGTCCAGGCCGTTCCAGCAGAAGCTGTGCCAGTAGCACACCGCAAAACGAAGTTGCTCTTCCATGCGCTTGCCCAGCACGATGCGGTCCTTGTCGTACCACTTGAAGCTCAGATCGTTGGTGGATGTGGGGCCCTCGTAGGCGATGGGAGCAATGCCGTTGAAATATGAACTCATGCAAGACCTCGGTAGTTGAATAAAGATATTGAAAAAGGACTGAAATCAGCCGGCGTAAAGCGACCGAAAGCGCGCATACCGGGGTGCCAATAGCGCGTGCTCGGCAGCATCGGGCACAAACACCTGGTCGATGTCGGGCGCCGTGCACACCTCGGCAAGCGATGCGCCAGTAGCCAACCAGGCCAGCCGTGCAGCGCCCAGAGCACCACCGGCTGCCGAACCGCCGTGGGTCACGATCTCCACGCCCAAGCAAGAGGCCAACTGCTGCGCCCAGAAGGCGCTGCGAGCACCTCCGCCGACCAGCGACAAACGCTTCGGCGCGCAACCGGCGGCCTTGAGGGCTTCCAGGCCATCGCGCAAACCAAAGGTCACACCTTCGATGACGGCATAGGCCAGGGCAGCGGCGTCGGTGTCAAAACTCAGACCATGAAAGCTGCCACGCACGCTGGCACTGTTGTGCGGGGTGCGTTCGCCGCTCAGGTAAGGCAAAAAGATCGGTGCGGCGGCACGCTGGGCAACAGAGGTGGCACTGGCACGCGACTCCAACTCGCCCGCAGATGGCACGCCCAGCAAGCCGGCCGCCCATTGCAGGCAGCTGGCTGCCGACAACATCACACTCATCTGGTGCCAGCGGCCGGGTACTGCGTGGCAAAAGGCATGGGTGGCGCTGGCAGCATTGGGCTGATAGCTGGGGGTAACGACGAACAACACCCCACTGGTGCCCAGCGACAAAAAGCCCTGACCCGCGTCGACTGCCCCCATGCCTACCGCGCTGACAGCGTTATCGCCACCGCCACCCGCCACGGTTATGCCGGCAGGCAAGCCCAAAACCTGCGCAGCCGTTGGCGCGAGCAGCCCGCTGGCGGCGCTGCCTTCCACCAGGCGCGGCATGTGGGCACGGGTCAGGCCGGTCAGCGCCAGCAACGCATCGGACCAATCTCGCTGCGCCACATCCAGCCAGGCGGTGCCACTGGCATCGGACATGTCGCTCACACAGTCGCCGGTCAGCATCAGGCGCACGTAATCTTTGGGCAACATCACCTTGGCTACACGGGCAAACACTTCTGGCTCATGGCGGGCCAGCCAGCGCAACTTGGGCGCGGTGAAGCCCGGCATGATCAGGCTGCCGGACAGTTGGGACGCCGTGGGCAGCTCGGCCATCATGTCCAGGCATTCCTGGCTGGCACGGGTGTCGTTCCACAACATGGCGGGGCGCAACACCTGGTGCTGGGCGTCCAGCAACACGGCCCCATGCATCTGGCCAGACAAGCCGATGGCTCGCACCTGGGCAAAGGCAGCAGCATGTTTGCCACGCAATTCAGCACATGCGGCCTGTGTAGCCGTCCACCAATCCTGTGGGGCTTGCTCGCTATGACCAGGCGCAGGGCGGCTGATGTCCAGGGCACTGCCAGCCGTACCAACGATCTGGTGGGTGTCGCTCAAAAGCAAAACCTTGACTTCTGAGGTGCCAATATCGATGCCTAGAAACATATTTACCTAAAAATCAGTCAAGTTAAAAAGAGAGGCGAACACCTTGTACGGGGCCTAGGCCACCTGATGCATGCGCGCGGGTACGGGCCGCAAGTGCTGATGCAAAACGAGCGCCGCAGCGCCGACGGCCGGCGCCAGCAACCCATAGCGCGCAGTCCTCACCTGCGGCGCTGCGATACCAGCGCTGGCAGCGCATGCATTCAGGGTGTCTTGTGCCAGCGTCACCAACTCGGGGTGCCGTACGCACGAAGCGCCCCCCGCCACCAACACATTGGGATTGAAGGTGATCCACAGATTTTGCAAAAGTACGCCAAGACTGCGCCCCGCCTGATCCAATCCTTCGGGCTGACCGGCCCCGCGGGCCAAAGCACGCGCACCGATAAAGGTCTCAGCACAACCGCGGCGCCCACAGGAGCACAGTTCGCCATCGATTTGCAGGATGCTGTGACCAATCTCACCAGCCATGCCCTGAGCACCTGTAAACAGGCGGTCGTTGAGCACAATGCCAGCGCCCACACCAATGTCGCAGTTCACAAAAATCAGGGTGTCTTCGTCGTGGCCCCCTGCAAATTCATATTCGCCCAAGGCAGCCGCATCGGCTTCGTTTTGGATGTGCAAAGGCACATCAGATAGGCCAAAGCGCTCCAGGCTGCGCTTGAGATGAGACAAGAAATCCACATTGCGCCATCCCAGATTGGGCGCAAAACGCACCCAGCCTGTGGCATGGTCGCACGCACCGGGCAAGCCAACGCCGATACCAAACAGGGTCAGGCCCAAACTGGCCTGCGCTTGCTGGGCTTGCGCTATCAGGCGGGCCGTCTGCTCGCACACGTCGTCCAGTTGCTTGCTGGCCAAAGGTTCATCTGTGCACCACAGCACTTCACCGCAAAGCGACACGCAGACCAGGCGCAGGCAGTCCACCGCGACCTCAACACCCACCAGCCCCAGCACGGTGGTGCTGACACGCAGCGGTGTAGACGGCCTGCCCTGACCAGGCGTATTGGCGATTTCATCTTCTGCGAGCCAACCTTCATCGATCAGCTCTCGGACCAACAGACTAACCGTGGACTTGGTTAGCCCACTTTCACTGGCCAGCTGGGCCCGAGACAAGCCTGGCTGGGCGCGCAGCAGTCGCAGCAAGGCGCTGCGATTGATGCGCTTGACCAGCTGCTGATCGCCTGTGGTTTTCATGGCCCACCAACCGCATGTCAGGCCGCGGGGCGGGGCGTCTGCTGCTTGCCTTCAGGCTGTTTGCCCAGAATGATCATGCCCAGGACTTCGTCCTCGGTCACATCTTGGGTACGGTAAGTGCCCACCAGTTTGCCGTTCTTCATGACCGCCACGCGATCACTCAGCGCAAACACATCATGCATGTCATGGCTGATCAGGAAAATACCCACGCCTTCGGCCTTGAGTTGTTCGATCAGTCGCGCCACCATGGCAGTTTCTTCAGGCCCAAGTGCCGCCGTCGGCTCGTCCATGATGAGGATCTGGGCATTGAAATAGATGGCGCGTGAAATAGCCACCACCTGACGCTGGCCGCCAGAAAGGCGACGCACAGGCACATGATGGTTCTTGAAGTTCTTGTTCAAGCGATGGAACACCTTGCGGCCTTCCGCATCCATGCGGTGGTCATCCAGCGTGTTCCACTTGGTCAGAAGCTCACGTCCCAGAAACAGGTTGGCAATGGAGTCGAGGTTGTCGGCCAGAGCCAGTGTCTGATAGATGGTTTCGATGCCCTGCGCCTGTGAGTCGGCAGGGGAATGGATCTCGGCACGTTTGCCGTTGATCATCACATCGCCGCTGTCTATGGGGTAGGCACCCGCCAGCATTTTCATCAGAGTGGATTTACCCGCTCCGTTATGGCCCAGCAGTGCGACGACCTCACCTGGGTAAAGGGTCAGGCTGACGTCGTCCACCGCGTGCACGCCACCAAAGGCTTTCTTAATGTTGCGAAGGTCTACCAGGCAACGATTGGGGTCCGCCTTGGGTTTCGCTGAGGCGTTCATGTTGTTTGCGTCGGTGCTCACTGGGTATCTCCCGTCCACTTGCGATAAGCCACATCAAAAACGACTGCGGCAATCAACACCTGACCAATGATCACGTATCGCATACCGATAGACACGTCCAGCAGCAACATACCGCTTTCGATGCACTGCATGATGAGCGCGCCCAACACCGAGCCCAGAATGGTGCCGCTACCGCCGGCCAGCGCTGTGCCCCCGATCACGGTTGCGGCAATCACCAGCAGCTCCAGGTTGGTACCCAGGGAGTTGGTGCCGGCATTCAGGCGCGACACGGAGACGATGGCCGCGATAGTGGTCAGCACCGCCAACAACACAAACAGCAGCATGGTGACTCGCTTGACAGGAATACCGACCAAGGCTGCGGCGTCAGGGTTGCCCCCCATGGCAAACACATATCGCCCAAACCGGGTGCGCTTGACCAAGAAGGACATGAACAAAGCGACAGCACCCCAGATCAGCACTGGAATGGGCACGCCTTGGGCATCGGGCTTGTTGGGAATCTGGTAGGCACACATGGCATTGACGAACAGAAGCACCAAGGCCATCGGAATGGCCGAGAGCATGAGGTCGGTCGACATGGGGCGGTTGGGGACTTCGTAAAAGCTCTTGGCGCGCCGACGGGCCATCGTGTTCCACAAAATCGCCACACAGATGATGATGCCCAGCACCCATGAGGCCCGGGTACCAATGCCGCCGTTGAAGCCACCACCCAGAGTCAGGAAGAAGGGATCAGCGATCGGCTGGGTCTTACCCTGTGACAGCAGATAGGCCGCGCCACGAAAGGACATCAGGCCACCTAAGGTCACCACGAACGAAGGCACCCCAAGGATGGACGTCAGCCAGCCCTGATACATCGCCACCAATATGGCGGCCACCAGACCCAGGAAGCTGGCGGTTTGCCAGGACCACTCGTATTCGTACATCAGCATGGCGATCATCACACCCACGAAGCCCAGTACTGAGCCGACCGACAGGTCGATGTGGCGCGCCACGATGATGAGCACCATGACTGTTGCCAGCACACCGACGACTGCAGTTTGCTGGGCAATGTTGTAAAGGTTCTCGGGAGAGAAAAAGATGCCGTCGGACAACACGTTGAAGGTCACGGTAATGACCAGCAACACGGCGGCCATCAAAACCATGCGCCAGTCCACAGCGGCATGCTTGAGGTTATTTAGAGTTTGATTCATCAGTAGCTCCGGGAAAAGACGCCCTTTGTTTCAATCACAGCAGGTGATCGAGGGGTCACAACGGCTACGCCAAAAGCACACCGCGGGTCACAAGCGTCAAGCTTGGCCCGCGGTGAGGGCTATTCAGTCAGTTGACTGAATTACTTGCAGGCAGCAACCTTGGGGTCGGTCACACCCTTGCACAGGGCTTCCTTGCTGATGTGGCCGGCCTTGACCACCACGTCCAGGTTGTCACGGGTGACAGGGATAGGCTTGAGCAACAACGACTTCAGCGTGTTCTTCATCTTGCCGTTGTCATTGAAGTCTTCTGCACCTGCCACAGCCTTGCCGCTACCCAGCTCCACTGCAGCCTTGGCAGCAGCAGCACCCAGATCACGGGAGTTTTTCCAGACAGAAACGGTTTGCGTACCCAGGGCCACGCGGTTCAGCGCTGCCAAGTCACCGTCTTGACCAGACACAGGAATACCAGCCAGACCCTTGGCGGCCAAAGCAGCAATCACGCCACCAGCCATGCCGTCGTTCTGAGCGACCACGGCATCGATCTTGTTGCCATTCTTGGTCAAGATCTGTTCCATGTTCTTCTGTGCATTCTGTGGGTTCCAGCCAGAGGTGAACTCTTCGCCAACAATCTTCACGTCACCCTTTTTGATGGCGTCAGCCAGCACTTCGCCCTGGCCTTCGCGCAGGAAGTTGGCGTTCGCATCGCCTGGGTCGCCCTTGATGATGGCGAAATTACCCTTGGGTTTGACGGCCAGAATGGCGCGTGCGGTCATACGACCCACTTCCTTGTTGTTGAAGGTGATGTAGGTCACGCCGGGTGCATCGACCAGACGGTCGTATGCAATCACGGGAATGTTCAGCTGCTTGGCCTTGTTGATGGCGGGCAGGATGGCGTCCTTGTCACGGGCCAGAACGATCAGAACCTTGGCACCCTTGGCGATTAGGCCGTCGATGTCGGTGAGCTGCTTCTCGGTGGAAGCGCCGGCATCAGACATGATGTACTTTGCGCCGGACTTGGCGAGCTCGGCCTTGATGGCGGCTTCGTCGGTCTTCCAGCGTTCTTCCTGGTAAGCATCAAAGCTCACGCCTACAGTCACTTGTGCGAAGGAAGAGATCGCGCTCAGGCCCAATGCCAATGCCGTCAGTTGATGTTTCAGTTTCATGCATGTCTCCGGATGTATTGCCTGCAAAGAGGCGGAAGGTTGCGTGTGTCATCGACAAAACAGTTGAGTAAACAATAGTTTGATCGATGAACTAATTATCACCAAAGCGGCACTCACGGACATTAGGACTTACCCTAGGGTCGTGTAAACCCTAAGTGAGGTTAGCGTTCGAAATTGATGGCCAATACTTTTTGGGCCACACAGCGCCCCTGAACCTGGCCACCCTCCACACCAGCACGGAAGTGAATGCCGGCATACATGCGAGACATGGCCGCCTCACTGGCTGCCGCCTGAAAACTGGGAAAGGTGCGCGGACCCCAACCCCGATCGTTGTGAGTGTTGTCGGTGAAACGGGTATTGGCGCCAAACAGGTTGTCGAGCACCCCGGCTGCTGCGCTGGACTGCACCGAGTGCCCCGAGATGTATTCGGGAAACGGCGGCGTGTGCATCAGGCCCGGCACCCAGTTGCTGTCGATGACCAGTTGCACATAGGTCACCGGTCGCAACAGGTTGTAGACGTACTTGGTATGCCAGCCGGCCACAAAGGCGTCTGACATGGCCATGTTGAGTCGTGCAAACGTCTTGGCTGCAGTGCCCAGGTCTGCCTTGCGCTCCTTGAGCAGGTCGTTGGCAATGAACGCCCAATGACCTGCAGGCGTGGGCGTCTTGCCCGGGTCATCTGCCCAGTACAGCGCGAACTGGCGCTGCTCCTGCGTGGCCTGATTTGCAATTCGGTAAACCTCCATACCTTCCTTGTAAAACTTGGAGGCAGGGTCTTCGGAATACGGCGGTGGCGGTGGCGCCGGACAGTCTTCCGGCTTTTTCAGCACAAAGGGGCGCACCTGGCCCCACCACGGCAAGAGCGCCGGAGCAAAGGCCGGAGGTGTTGCCGTCCACTTGCCAGGTCCGCTGGGAGGCACAAAGCGCTGCTGGTCACGCCGCAGTGGGCCCCAGGCTTCGTGGCCACCATCGGTGCGTGCCCAGGTCATGACGGCCATGGCCATCAGCTTGCCAAAGGTTTGGGAGCGGTTGTTGATGTCAGGCGTCACGCTGTTGGGGTCAAAGTCCTGCGTGTACTTCAGCGGCAGGCTACGCTCCAACAAATCGATGCGGCCTTTGTTTTCTGCGCTGGCGTTGCTGAACATCATGCGCGTCATGGTGGCCATGGCAGCGTTCGCGACTGTGGGCCAGTGCAGTGGCTCATCGGGCTGCGCCCAAGGCAAGGAAATCAGGTCGTTGAGCTGGCCCGCCAGGCTGATGTGCTTGGGCATACCGGGCACCATGGCCTCGTACAGTGTGAGCCCCAAATATCCCAGCGCTCGGGCGGCAACGGGCGGGCTGAAACCCGGCGTTTGCTGAGTGATGAGCAGGGCCAGCTGGAACCAGTCGGTGGCCACACCTGCACTGAAGGCGCTGGCTGGCTTGGCGGCGAGCACGGCAGGCTGTGCGCCCACCGCAGCCGTTTGCGCTTGGCCGGCAGAGGCCGCCACACCCAAGCCTGTCGCCAAGGCCAGGGCTCGAAGAGAAAAACAGCCTGCTTTCATGGTGCTTTCCAGGTGCTGATGCCCTGCGCTTTATCCATCACGTAAAAACCGTCGGCTGCCACGGTCTGCCAATCGCTCCAGTCGCCATGAGGCCACTGCACCCGCAACCGGACTTGTTTAGCCAAAGTGAGCTCGCCCAGGCCGAAATGCATCCAACCCCACTGGCCGCTGGCATGGCCACCGCCCACCGTGAGCTCCTGCCTCACCACCCGCCCGGAGGGCTGGCCCAGATCCACCTCCACCCAGGCCCCCACAGCCGACCGGTTTCCGCCCGGTTGCTGCAATCGCACTTGCAACCAGTGCCCCATGGGCAACGCCTTGTCAGCAGTGCCAGACCCCACATTGCGCCAAAGCTGCGCCTTGTCCCAGCGGTTGACCACCACCATGTCGAGCAGGCCGTCACCGTTCAAATCGGTCAACATGCCGCCACGGCCGCGGCGAAAGCTCGCCATGCCCGCCAGATTGCCGACCTCCACAAAATTGCCATCGGTTTTTTGCAGCAGGAGGTTGTTGGGGTCGAGCTGGGCAAAGTCGGGCATGGTGGAGACATTGCCTTTGACGATGAACAGGTCGGCATAGCCATCGTGGTTGACGTCCTCAAACTGGGCATGCCAGGCCGTGCTGGGGTAAATGTCACCCCCCACATAAGGGCGGTGCGCCGTCAGGCCCTGGCGATAGGCCGTGTCCTGATAGGTGGGGTTTTGGGCCGGGATGGCCGTGCCGGGCGCCAGGCGCTGCAGCTTGTTGTCGGCCATGCTGGTCAAAAAAACTTCAGGCAGGCCGTCACCGTCGATGTCATGACTGGCAATGCCCATGCCCCAAATCTGCAAGGGCTTCCAGCCTTGATCCGGCGTGTACAAAGTCGGCGCCTGGCCGGGCAACACCCGCCACAGTTGCTCCTGACCGCCTTTGTAAAACTCGCGGTCATTGCTCACCCGCAGGGCTGCCTGGCCCGAGCGACTCCAGTCGGTGAACAACATGGACAAGGCGCAGTGGCCCGGCGTCAGCTGCTGCGCACCCGCAAAGCTACCGGCTGCGCCCTCACGTGGCCGCAACAACAAGGTCGGCGTACAGCTGCCCCAAGGGTAGTCGGGCCGGGTCCGATCCACGTAGGTTCCGATCGCGAAGGTCGGCCAGTTTTGACCCTTTTCCCAGGTCGCCGAAAACGCGGTGTGCCAGCCATTGCTGCTTTGCACGCCCCAGGCTTCGTTGGCGCTCTGAAACCGGCATAGTCCCTGACCTTTGAAGACCTGCACCTCGCCCACCCGCAGTACCACCAGGTCGACCTGTCCGTCGCCATCCACATCCAGCGGGTAGGCGCCCACGGCGTTGGTCAATTCCAGACCCGAGCGTTCCTCGGCCAACTTGATGGGGCCGCCACGTGTGCTTTTGTTGCGGTAGAACTTGGCTTTGTTGACGCCGCCGGTCACATAGACCTCGGGCAGGCCGTCGTTGTCGCAGTCGAAGGTGGCAACACCACCACCCACCATGTACTCATCCTCGCCATCAAAACGAATCTGCAGTCCGGCGGTGTCAGTCTCTTCGACAAAGCGGGGAACCGGCGGCGTGACCGCTGGGTTTGCCGGTGCATCGGCGGCCATTGCCGCCGGGAAAACCAGCGCAGCCAATACGGCCTGCGCGAGGACATGAGAGGGGCGGCGCGTGGCCAGCCTGAATGGAGCCATGGTGTGAGCGTCTGAGATTTTTTGAGTTGCCGATTCAACCACAGACTGCAGCCACTCACAGGCGCATCCGGACATCACCACCGCAAACGGCGGGTGCTAGCGTCGCTCAGGCAGCCTCAGCGTAAAAACGGTGACGCTGCAGAGGGCGGGTGCTCAGGGGCGCGACGGCTTGATGAATGGCCGCAATGTGATCTGGCGTGGTGCCGCAGCAGCCACCCAGGATGTTGACCAGGCCTTCGGCCGCAAACTCCCGCACCAGGCGGCTGGTGACCTCGGGCGTCTCATCAAAGCCAGTGTCACTCATGGGATTGGGCAAACCGGCATTGGGGTAGCAGCTGATAAAGGTATCCGGCGCCACGCGGTTCAGCTCCTGGATGTAAGGGCGCATCAGCGCAGCACCCAGTGCGCAATTCAAGCCGATAGCCAAAGGCTGCGCATGGCGCACGCTGTGCCAGAAAGCTGTGACGGTCTGGCCACTCAAAATACGGCCCGAGGCATCGGTCACGGTGCCGCTGATGATGAGCGGCAGGCGCTCGCCCGACTGCTCAAAGTATTCATTAATCGCAAACAGGGCTGCCTTGGCGTTGAGGGTGTCAAAAATCGTCTCGACCAGCAGCACGTCGCTGCCGCCCTCCACCAGTGCCTGCACCTGCTCAAAATAGGCAGCCCGCAGCTCTTCGAAGGTCACGTTGCGCGCGCCGGGGTCGTTCACGTCCGGGCTGATGCTGGCCGTTTTGGGCGTGGGGCCCAGGGCGCCAGCCACAAAGCGGGGGTGATCCGGGGTGGAAAACTTGTCGCAGGCCGCACGTGCCAGCTGCGCCGACTTCAGGTTCATCTCGCGGGCCAGATGTGCCATGTCGTAATCAGCCTGAGCCACGGTGGTGGCACCAAAGGTGTTGGTCTCGATCAGGTCAGCGCCTGCGGCCAGATAGCCTTCGTGGATGTCCCGAATCACATCGGGGCGGGTCAGGCTAAGCAGCTCGTTATTGCCTTTCACGTCCTTGTGAAAGTCCTTGAAGGCGTCGCCGCGGTATTGGGCTTCCGTCAACTTGAAGCGCTGGATCATGGTGCCCATGGCGCCATCCAGGATGGCGATGCGCCGAGCCAAAATGCCCGGCAAGGCTTGGGCGCGGGTGTAGGGGCGGTTGCTAGGGCTGTTTTTGGCGGGGGTGGGCAAATTCATCGGGAGGGCTCGCCTGGTGGGTTCATACAAGCGAGCGCGGTTGACATTCCCAAGCCTGACAAGCTGTG
>JBJOIT010000061.1:0-14763 GCA_046046915.1 Pseudomonadota bacterium | reverse complement strand
GCTACAGCTACACGCTGACGGCACGCTCCACCGACGGCGCTGGTGCTGAGACCGACAGCTTTAGCTACACATCGACCGACGCCAATGGCAACACGGCGACCAACACCATCACGATCACCATCGTGGACGATGTGCCCGTTGTAACCATCGCATCCACCCTCGTGACCTCCGTGGTTGATGAGAGCGGCTCAGTTGGCACCGCCACGATTACCACCACGTCCGTTAAGGGCGACGACCCCGACGTAACCGGCACTGGCTACATCGGCCGTTCAGTCACCTCGGGTGCCGTGGTCACTCTGTCCACTGAGAACTACGGCGCCGACGACGCTGCGGCTTCGGGCTATAAGGTTTACGCATTGACGGTCAGCAGCGCAACATCTGGCCTGACCCTGTCCGATGGCTCGACCATCAGCCTAGTCAAGGAAGGTGACGTTGTTGTAGGCATGGTTCAGGGATCAGGCTCGTTTGCAGGCAACGCGGCATTTGCGATCGCCATCGATGCCACCACCGGTGTGGTGACCGTTGAGCAGTACCTCTCGCTGGACCACCCCAACGAAGCTACTGCGGCTAACAGCTTCAACAGCTATGACGAAGCCTTGTCCCTGGCCGCTGGCTCCCTGGGCGTGACCGTTACGCTCAAGGACGGTGACAACGACACCGTCACCAGCACCTCCGCAGATATCTCCGGCCAGATCAGCTTCGAAGATGACGGCCCGGCCGTGGGTACCTTGTCCGTCAGCGTGGCGGCAGATATCACCCACGACGAAACCTCGGGTGTGCAATCGACATCCGCTGCTGACGACAGCAGTGCAACGCTGTCGGGCTTTGGCAGCGTCTCGGGCACCTTGATTGGTTCTGCAGTGGTGGCCTCAGGCGCTTTGCTGGCGGGCTCTGCTGCCTACGGGGCCGACGGCTCTGGCAGCACAGCTGTCAACAGCTATCGCCTCACGGCTTCTGATGGTTCTGCCTTCGTTGGTGTCAAGACGAATCTGGAGGCGACCGGTGGCAACATCATCTTCCTGTACACCGACGCGCCTAATGGTCTTCTCTTGGGCCGCGTGGGCAACAGTGACGGCACAGCAAACGCTAGCGGCGCTGTGGCCTTCGCTATGAAGATCGACGCGAACGGCCAAGTGGTTCTAGCGCAGTATCTGGCCATTGACCATGGCAACGGCAGTGGTGCCGAGAACGCATCCACCGGCGTCAACGAGAGCCTGGATTTGACCGCCTTTGACTCTGCGACCGAGCTGGTGTTCGTCACCGCCAATGCCACCGTCACAGACGGTGACGGCGACACCGCCACTCAGGATCTGACCTCGGCCTCGGCCCTGACCGTCTCCTTCTTGGACGACGGCCCATCCGTCCTATCCAAGACCGATCTGATCTTCTCCAATCAAGGTGCAGCGCCACGCGTTGGGACAGGGACGTTCGATTTTGATATTGGCTCGGATCAGTTGACGTCAGTCTTCCGGAGTTTCCAGATCAATTCGGCTACCGTGGGCAGTGGGATCACAACACACACCCTTTCATCGACAAGTGAGACTGCGGATACTTTCACAGCGAATTTCAGTTTGACCTATGACGCCGGTCTGAGCACCTCCAAAACGGTGACTGGGAGCATTGTTTTCGACAAGGCCGCGGGGACATACACCGTCACGATGGATCAGGCGCTGAGTGGCTATGGCACGCTCAGTCTCGGTCAAGCCATTAGCTTGAACGAGTATCAGCTGATTGCAGGCGGGTCCCCTGAGGTTGCTGTAGCAGAGTTGACTACAGGCTTTTACGCCAAGTTCACAGGAAGCTCTGACCCCGGTGGTGGTGCTATCGATATTGGCGCGGGCACCTATTCCGACAAAACGTTTGCTGCAGGCGAGTCGTTTGTAGGTGTTACCAACCCCGCAGTCGTTCAGGTTTCCAGCGGCGAACACGCGGGTGTTGACGGCAATACGATGCAAGCAGGCGAAGTCTTGAACGTGGATCTGTACGCTTCAAACCCACACAACTCAACAGGCCCGATTGCTAGTGCTACCTTAGCCACTGCAGTGGGTGCTTATGTGAAGCTCGACGGGTTTGGGTCGACCGAGGATCTTGTGGTGGTCTTGAAGCTTCTGAAGTACGACGACGCTACCCGAACCTCGTACACGACAACGACAAAACTTGTCGTCGTGGACAGCGGCGATGTTTATCGCAGCACGGGGGCTGCTTTGCCTGCAGATTTCAGCACTATGGCGCTTGATGCGAACGACGCATTGGTGATCATCAATAGCGACGACTACAACATTGGCACGGACACGGGCTGGGAGATCAGTGGAATTCAGATCCTCGCTTCCACTGAAGGTGTAACAACCACACCACTTAGTGCGATCAATCTCAATCGAGACGGCTCAAGCGCTTTAGGTGAATCCTTGGATTCGACCAAAGACAGTGGCGGCGGGGTCGGTACAGAGGGCACTTACGACGGAGACGTTTTCAAAGTCTCTGATCTGGGTTTCATGGTGCCTGCTATCGTTCCTCAAGACACATCACTGCAGTTCCAGTTCAATTTGATTGATGCGGATGGTGACACCACGTCCACGCAGACCATCAACGTTAAGATAGATGGGCAGAATCAATTCAACGGTACTTCAGCGGCGGAATCCATTACTGGCTCTGCCAGCGCAGATACCATCTCTGGCGGTGGTGGAAATGACTTCCTTGACGGCGGTTTGGGGGCGGACACTGTGTCCTATGGTTACGCAACCAATGGCGTTGTCGTGGATCTTACCGCCCACACTGGAACTGTCGACAACAATGACGAGGACGATCTAAGGAATATCGAGAACGTTGTTGGTTCGGACCATAACGACACTCTTACAGGCGATTCGGGTGCCAACCTCTTGTCGGGTGGTGCAGGAATTGACTCGATCTCGGGCGGAGCAGGTGACGACATCCTCCAGGGTGGCGAAGGCGGGGACGTTTTGGATGGTGGCGATGGCTCTGACACCGCTTCTTACGCCGATGCAACGAGTGGTGTTACGGTCGACCTCCTTGGCAATAATTTCGCTGGGGCTGCGGCTGGGGACTCGTACTCAAGTATTGAAAATGTTCTTGGCTCAGCTTATGTTGATGTGTTGATTGGTAACGCTGCCGCTAACACCCTAACAGGTGGCTCGGGCAACGATACTTTGACCGGAAATGGGGGGGCGGATGTGTTCCGTTGGCAGGCTGGGGACGTTGTTGATGGCTCTACGGCCATTGACCACATTACCGACTTTAATGGCGCCAGCGGCGGCGACGTTATCGATCTGCGTGACTTGGTTGACCTTCCTGAAAATGCTGCCAGTTTGATAAGTCGCCTGTCGTTTGTTGAGGTTGGCAACAAGTTGGCACTTCAGGTCGACGTTGATGGAACCGGCAGTACTCTGCAACAAATCGTTTTTGACGATTCACTCACCATTTCTGGCGGCACAAAGTTGGGAAATGCCATGGACGCATTCGGACAAGAATTGGGATTGTCTGGAACCGGCCTGAGCACAGAGACGATTATTCAGAAAATGCTCACTGATGGTCACCTGAAGACCGATATTTGATGGCCAGTGGTTGCACTACCAGGTGCATCAGATGGGGGCTTCGGCCCCCTTTTTTGGTTTCTATCAACGCGGCTTATCGATGCCAGCAGCTAAAGTATCCATATCCCGCACTCTCACACCCAGGGCGCTGAAATGCGCTTTCCAGTGCTGAGTAACTTGCGAAACCTGACGAACCTGCGCTTTGGCTTCCGGCAATGACAGCCCGAATTGCGCGTGTTCGCTCAAGGCGTTGTCCAGGGTGGCGTCCAGGCCATCGCGCCCCACACGCATTTGTTGGTATGCCAGGCCTTGTGCCATGGGCAGAACATCAAACGCTTGTGAAAGAGTGAACTGCCCTTGCTCGTTCATCAGGACAACATGGTTTTTTTCGTGGTCATCGGTGTTGTCGATGAGGATGTTGAACACCATGCGCCGGAAAAGCTCTGCCATCTGGGCGCGGTAGCTGGATGCCGGCGCATGGCGACGCAGCCACTGGGCGAGTTCCGGGTAGCCCATGGGTTCGCCAGCAGCGCGCAGCACCACATGGGCAGACAGGGCGTGCAGCCGCTGGCCATGAGCCCTGTCAAACCGTTTGACGGCCAGAGCATGCCGGCTCTGTGGCAAGGTAATGACGCGAGTTTCAGCCACCTGGATGCCGGCAAGGGCGGCCAGGGTCAGGGTGGCATGCTCTACCAAAGGGGTGTTGAACAGGTCGGCGGGCTCCTGAAACTTGATCACCCATGCCTGACCATCGATCATGGCCAGAGCCTTGGGCTTTGCACCGCCCAGGGTGCCGCCGGGCGCAATCAGGCGCTGCAGTTCTGGGGCAAGGGGTTCGTTGCGCAGAACTTGATCTACGAGGCTTTGCAGAGTGGGGACGTCTTCAAGCGTAGGCAGCGGGCCGGACCACCGGGGCGCATATTGGTAAGGCGAGACAGAGACACCCAGCGCACCAAAACGCTCATCACCCGACCAATACAGAAAATCAAGTAATCCCAGGCGTAGCGGTTTGTCGATATAACGTATCACCCGCTCGCCCCAGCGGTCGGGGCGGGAGTCGTCTACGGCACCCGCCGCGGTGTCTTTTTCGGTCGGCATGTGCTCGCCTGACCGCAGTGGCAGGTCTTCGCTGAGAGCAAAACCGTTTTGCAACCAACTGGCGGCGTAGGCCAGTGACACGCCCCGCATCGTGCGCACCGTGCGCAGCTCGCCCACATAAACGGGTTGATCGGGCCTGCCCAGCCACCACAGGAAGAGGGTATCTGGCAAGTTCATGATGCGTTGTGCAAGCGGCTCAGCACCGATGCAGGTTTGCGCACCGAGCGCATTTGTGCAGACCGGATTTCGGTTTCAAGTGCCCCGGTGTCCAGGGCCGGGTCGGCCAGGGTAGACAGGGCTTGGCTGCGGCCCATCAGCCACAAGGCCATGGCGTATGCACCCATGGAAACAGAGGGGTCGCCCTTTTCGAGCCGGGCAAGTGTGGGTTCTGTGATGCCCATGCGCTCTGCCCAGAGCCGCCGTGGTTCACGCCGACGTTTACGGGCAATTTCAAGTTGACTGCCAAGCTCTTTGAGTTGCACACGTACCGCATTGGGCAGTGCATCTGTGGGTGTGGGCTTTTTGGGCATTTATAGATATTACTACGCAGTTCTTTTTTAGTATATCTATGTATGTTGAGCGGCTTTTTCGGGCCGTTAGGCTGAGGTCTGACGCAGGTTTCAGCTGAACCAGACGGGCAAAGGAATTCCTCCGCTCCCCAGCACCAAAGGCTTTGCCTGAGGTGCCACTTTTAAAAATGCATCCAGGCCCGGCACTGGCCTGCTGGCCAGCCCGGACTTGACCTCGAGTGCCAGCAGCTCTTGTCCCTGTTGCACCACAAAGTCCACCTCTTGCTGACCGTTGTTCCAGTAACGAATCACGGGTGACAGGCTACTGTGTTGGGGGTGGCGGGCCAACAGTTCTGCACCCACAGCACTTTCCACAAAGCGCCCCCAGCGTTCGGGTTGCTGTTGTAACTTGGGCAGGTCTTCGCCCGCCTGGATGGCAGCGGCGCCCATGAGTGCGGTGTTAAACACCTGCAGTTTGGGGCTGGAGCCGCGTTGCCTGACCACCTGGCCGGCGTACTTTTGCAAGCCGCACACCATGCCTGCGCCCTCCAGCAATTCGAGGTAGTGGGCCAAGGTGGTGGTGTTGCCTGCGTCATCTAGTTGGCCGAGCATTTTTTGATAGCTCAAGATTTGGCCGCTGTAGCGCCGCGCGAGGTCAAATACTCGGCGTAACAGTGCCGGCTTTTGCACGGGCGCCATCATCAGCACGTCTTTGCCGATCGTGGTTTCGATGAGAGCATCGTTGACGTAAGCGGCCCAACGCTGGGGTTGGTGGATCAGATCCGCCGCGCCGGGGTAGCCTCCGAAAAAAATGAATTCTTCCAGGCTGAAGCCGAATGCATCTCGCATTTCGCAGAAGTGCCAATGCCCTAGGCGGGTGACTTCGAAGCGGCCAGCCATGCTTTCTGACAGCCCCCGTGCAATGAGCAGAGGGGCCGACCCCAGGATCACCGCGCGGACGTCTTGGCCGGTAACGGTGTCTTCGTCCCACAGGCGTTTGACCTCTGAAGTCCAATCGGGCACATGCTGAATTTCGTCTAGCACCAGCACGCAGGCACCCACTTGCGTGGCCAACATACGCGCTGTCTCCCATTGCGATGCCAACCACGCCCGCCCGGTGGCAGCTTGACCATCGGCGCTGGCACTGTGCTGGGCCAGAGCCTGGTTTGGGTCAGAGCCTAACTTTTCTAGCGCCTGCCGAACCAAGGTGCTCTTGCCAACCTGACGCGGCCCGGCTACGACCTGCAAGAAACGCCGCTGCTCCCTCAGGCGGGTCAATAAGTCAGGGAGTTGGGCGCGTTCAAAGCTGTGTGCCATAAATTACTCATTTGATTGAGTAATTTTACTCAGCGCATTGAGTAAATTGAAAACAGCCGCTTATTTACCAATGGTGATATCCACCCGCCGGTTACGGGCGCGGCCTTCGTCTGTTGCGTTGTCGGCGACGGGCTCGGTCTCGCCACGGCCTTCGGTGCTGATGAGTTGGGCATCCAGACCCTGGCTCACGAGGTAGGTCTTGACCGAGCGGGCGCGGGCCAGTGACAAGCGCAGGTTGTAGTCATCGGAGCCACGCGAGTCTGTGTGACCCACTGCGGTGAGGGGGTCTTTGTCCTGGCCGGCGGCCTTGATGTTGGTGGCAAATTCGGCCAGCTTGGCTTGGCCTTCGGGCTTGAGGGTGGCCTTGTTGTAGTCAAAAAAGGCGTCGCTCTTGAAGCTGACCTTGGCAGGCACTGCCGCTGCTTTGGGCGTGGGAGCTACCACAGGTGCTGGCGGTTGAAAACGCGCCACCGGTGGCGCATCGGCCATCAGTTTTTCTTTGTCGATCACCATGTTCAGGTCGTTAGGCACGGTGCAAATGCCGGTCAGGTCGCGCTGGCGGGTTTGTCCCAGGTCTTGGGCAGAGGGCAGATTTGCGCGGGCCACATTGAGTGCGTTGGTCAGGCCGCCCACGCCAGCCAGGGTACGACTTTCGGCAATCACGCGGTCGTAGCGGGCATTGGCGTAGGCCCTAGAGGCTTCAAAAAACTCGTTTTGCGTGTCCAGCAAGTCAAGCAGGGTGCGCTGGCCGATGTCGAATTGCTGGCGATAGGCCTCGCGGGATTTTTCTGTGGACAAACGGTGCTGGTCGAGGTAGCCCATTTGCTCCGCAAGCTTTTTGACATCGTTAAAAGCAATGGTGACGGTCTGACGAATGTCGCGGCAGGCTTTTTCCTGCAAATCCAAGGCCTGGTTGACGGCACGTGCTGCCTGCAACTCGCGCGCTTGGTCGGCACCGCCACGAGACAGGTTGTAGTTCAAAACAATCTGGGCCGAGGTGTCGCTGTAATTTCCAATCACGCCGCTTTGGTTGCGCTCCAAGCCTTGGCGCAGCCGAAAGTCCACGCGTGGCGCGAAGGCAGATTTGCGGGCCTGAACCTGGGCACGCTGGGCGTCCACGTTTTCGACGGCTGCATTCATGGCCGGGTTGTTGAGGTAAGCGGTCTCCAGGGCGGCCTTGATGTTGGCCGGCATGCCTTGCAGTTTGAGCTCTTCTGGCAGGTCGCCCAGTTTGGCAGGTGGTGCTTCACCCACCAGGCGCAGGTAGCGGGCATTGACGTCGTGCAGGTTAGACAATTCGGTCAACAGGTTGGACTCGGCCAGCGCCAAACGGCCAGAGGCTTGCTCAGCATCGACCTTGCGGCCCACGCCACCTGCCACTCGTTCGTTGATTTGCTCGCTGGTTTGCCGGTGCAAGGCGTAGTTGTTCTTGGCCAAGTCAACCAGTTCTCGGTACCGAAGTACGTCGGCATAGGCGCGCGAGACTTCAAGCGTGATGGTTTCGGTGGCGTCCATCAGCTCGTAGTAGCGCACCAGTTTGGCGTGACTTGCGCGGGCGACTTCGCTTTGGGTGAATGCGCCATCAAACAGCATTTGGGTCAGCGTCACGGCCGCAGAGCCGATGCCGTAAGTGCCCAGATTGGCGGTGGGTGTCTCACGCCTTTCCACCCCAGCGCCCGCCACGATATCGATTTGCGGGCGATAAGAGCCAGACACCGCATCACGCTCTGCATCTGCCTGCAAAAAGGCATGCCACTTGGCTTGTACCTCGGGGTTGGTTTCGACCGCCTTGCGGGCGGCATCACGCAGGGCTAAGGGCAGGTTTTGCGCCGATGTAACCGGACCGGCCAGCGCCAAAGTAACCGCTAGAGCAAGGGCGTGGAGAGTGAATTTCATGTGTTGGTCTTATATGGTGCAAATTCATGTCGGCAGGGTGGCGCCGATAGAATCATTTTTGAATGCTACTAAGGGCTACATTATCTCGAAGTATTCAGAAAGATGAAGTTTTGCGACCTGCTTGTCGTTTGGTGATTGTCCATGGCGCTATCGCACCCTGACCCACGTCGGCCAATGGCTGGACAACAGTCATCGGGGTCGCTTGGGTCGCTCGTTTTGCGCTGGGCAACCTGGGGCCTTGCGTTGGCGGTGCTTGGAGCCCTGGCGGCGGTAGATCTCGATCGCCTGCTGCAAGTGGCGCAAGAGCGCTACGGCGTACGCGGCACCACGCTGATCAACCAGTGGGGCAAGTTGCCCGCCGATGCCAAGGACATGGCCGACACCGAGGTGTTGAACCTCGTCAACAATTTTGTCAATCGGCGCGTGGTGTTCACCGACGACCAAACGGTGTGGAACATGCCCGACTATTGGGCGACGCCCCTGGAGTCCATGGGCCGGGGGCAGGGCGACTGCGAAGACTACGCCATTGCCAAATACATCACCTTGCAGCATCTGGGTATTGCCAACGACAAACTGCGCATGATTTACGTCAAGGCCCGCTTGGGTGGCGCTGGCAGCGCCCACAACCAGGCGCACATGGTGCTGGGTTACTTTGCCACGCCAGATGCAGAGCCGCTGATTCTGGATAACCTCATCAGCTCGGTGCGTCCTGCATCTTCGCGCCAGGATTTGCTGCCGGTGTTCAGCTTTAACAGCGATGGTTTGTGGACCAGTGGCACGGCGTCCCAGGGGGACCCCACCGCCCGCTTGTCGCGCTGGCGGGACGTGGTGGAGCGCATGCGCACCGAGGGCTGGATCAGCGCCGCCAAGTTGGCTGCAAAGTAAATCATTCATGAATTCACATTTTTTGCTCGTCTGGACTTCAACATGACCTTGATCAAACAACTCTGGCTCGCGATTGCGGTGGTGATGACGCTGGCCTTTGGCGTCAGCCTGGTGGTCAGCGTGCTGTCTGCCCGCCACTACCTGGAGCAGCAGCTGCAGCTCAAGAACATCGACAACGCCACGGCGCTGGCCCTGTCTTTGTCGCAGATGGAGAAAGACCCGGTGACCATTGAGTTGCAAGTGGCGGCCCAGTTTGATGCCGGGCACTACCGCTTTATTCGGGTCAAGTCGCCCAAGGGCGAGATGATGGTCGAGAAAAACTATGAAGGTGCCGAAACCAAGGTGCCAAGCTGGTTTACCGGGCTGATCCCTATCCAGACCCAACCCGGCCAGGCGCTGATTCAGGACGGCTGGAAGCAGTTTGGCAGTGTCACGGTGGCCAGTCATGACGGTTTTGCCTACGACTCGCTCTGGAGCTCGACCGGGGATTTGTTGCTTTGGTTTGTTGTGGGTGGATTGGTGGTGGGCATGCTGGGCACTTGGGGCCTGAAGCTGATCATTCGACCGCTTAACAACGTGGTGCAGCAGGCAGAAGGCATTGCCGAGCGGCGCTTTCAGACCATGCCGGAGCCGCGCACGCCCGAGCTGCGCAGCGT
This sequence comes from Pseudomonadota bacterium, assembly GCA_046046915.1. Taxonomy (GTDB): domain Bacteria; phylum Pseudomonadota; class Gammaproteobacteria; order Burkholderiales; family Burkholderiaceae_C; genus JBEEJZ01. The sequence goes on along the minus strand of JBJOIT010000061.1, from coordinate 4,854 downwards.
GACCCGCGCCATGAACGACATGGTGCAGCGCCTGAAGGCCATGTTTGGCGAGGAGGCGGCCCGGCTGGAGAACCTGCGGCAAAAGGTCAACCGTGACGCCGTGACCGGTTTGAGCAGCCGCGACTACTTCATGTCTCACCTGCGCGAAGTCTTGAGCGGCGAGCAATTTCCTGCCAGCGGCAGCCTGGTCATGGTGCGCTTGTCCGACCTGGCTCAGATCAACGCCAGGATAGGTCACCAGCGAACGGATGCCTTGCTCAAAGGACTAGGCTCGGTGCTGTACGAAAGTGGCGCGGGGCGCATTGGTCAACGTGCTGGCCGACTCAAGGGTGGCGAATTTGCGGTGATCTGCCCGACGCTGCCGTCACCCGCCGAGGCCGCCAAAGACATCCACGAGCGTCTTCTGGGGCAGTGGTGGCCGCAGTGGTCGGGCGATGTGCCGGAGCTATTTGCAGTAGCAGCAGTGCCTTACAAACGTGACCAGGCTGTGGGGCAGCTGCTGAGTCAGGCCGATGAAGCCCTGGCGCGCGCCACGGCCATGGGGCCAAATGGCCTGTACGCCGTTGAAACCAACGCAGGCCGTGCGCCCATGCCGGCCGAGCAGTGGCGTAGCCTCTTGACCGAGGCCGTGCAGGGTGGGCGCCTGCAGTTGGCTTTTTTCCCGGTGATGGCGGGCCTGGGCTCTGATGCCATGCACCAGGAAGGCGTGATTCGGTTGCGCACTGACGATGCGGGTAGCCTGATGCCTGCTGGCGACTTCATGCCCATGGCCGCACAGCTCAAGTTGACGGCTCCGATTGATCTGCGCGTGGTGGCCTTGGCGATTGACCACTTGGCCAAGACCACGGGTGACATTGCCGTCAACCTGTCTGCCGAGGTGCTGGGTGACTTCAACTTCCGCAATGAGCTGATGCAGTTGCTGCGCGGCCACCCCGAGCTATGCCCTCGACTCCTGTTTGAAGTGCCCGAATATGGGGTGTTCCGGCAGTTTGATGCGTTTCGTGCGTTGGCCGCGGCGCTCAAGCAGCAAGGTTGCCGCGTGGGCATTGAATATTTTGGCCAGCGCTTCGCTGAAACCGACAAGTTGGCTGATTTGGGTCTGGACTACATCAAGGTTCACCCGAGCTATGTGCGCGGCATCTCGCAAAACGAGGGTAATCAGGAGTTCTTGCGGGGCCTGTGCAATATGGCACACAACCTGGGCATACAGGTGATTGCCCTGGGGGTCGAGTCCGAGGCCGATTTGCCCTTGCTGGCCTCCTTGGGCTTTGATGGCGCGACTGGGCCCGGTGTGGGCAAGAAATAAGGAAATCGAACATGGATCTGGGCATAGAAGGCCGTTGGGCGCTGGTGTGCGGCGCCAGCAAGGGGCTGGGCTGGGGTTGCGCGCAAGCGCTGGTGGCCGAGGGGGTGAATGTGCTGATGGTGGCGCGTACCGCTTCGACACTCGACGCTGCCGCAGCCGACCTTGTGGCACGCCAGGCGCATGCCACGGGCCCTGCCATTCAGACCGTGGCCGCAGACATCACCACAGCAGAGGGCCGTGCGGCCGTGTTTGCGGTGCGTAAGGACTTTGACATTGTGGTGACCAACGCTGGTGGTCCGCCACCGGGTGACTTCAGGGACTGGGACCGCGATGCCTGGATCAGCGCCCTGGATGCCAACATGCTCACGCCCATTGAGTTGATACGCGCTACGGTAGATGGCATGGCAGAACGTGGCTTTGGCCGCATCGTCAACATCACCTCAAGTGCTGTGAAAGCGCCGCTGAACTCGCTGGGCTTGAGCAATGGGGCTCGCAGTGGGCTGACCGGGTTTGTGGCCGGTGTGGCGCGTAGCCCGCTGGCTGCGAAAGGGGTGACCATCAACAACCTGTTGCCCGGCGTGTTTGACACCGACCGCATTCGCGGCATGTTGAAGCTCAATGCGGAGCGTACCGGCCAAACCGTGGAAGCACTGGCAGAGGCCCGCCGCAGCACCGTGCCTAGCCGGAGATTTGGCACCGCAGAAGAATTTGGGGCCATCTGCGCCTTTTTGTGCAGTGTGCACGCGGCCTACATCAACGGCCAGAATATTCTGGCGGATGGCGGCGCTTACCCCGGCACCTACTGATTCAGCGCCGGGCGGACACCAGTATGCCGCCCACGATCAGCACGAAGGCTGCGCCATGGTAGGCATGGGGCGCTTCACCCAAAAACAAGGTGGACATGATGGCGGCGAACAGGGGCGTCAGGTTGGAGAAAAAGCCGGCCACCGCTGGCCCTACCCGCTGCACACCCAAGCCCCAGCAGCGGTAGGCCAGCACAGCAGGGCCCACGGCGACGTAGACCAAGGCCAGCAGCACAGGCCAGGTCCAGGTAATGGTGGCATCAGTCATGGCCCACTCAGCCGATGCAAAAGCGGTGGACCACAGCAAGCCGAACACGATTTGCCCCAGTAAAAAGCCGGCCCAGTCGTGCCGTAGCTCTGGTGGCTCTTTGGGCTGTGAGAGTAGCCAGCTGTAAAACGCCCAGGCCAGGGCGGCCAGCAGCACATATAAATCGCCAGGCACCAGCCGCACTTCGGCCAGCAAAGCCCACTGCCCGCGGCTCAGAACCACCAGCACACCCACGATGGACATCAACGCGCCGGCCAGCTGCTGGCCACGGATGCGTTGTCCAAAAAAGAGCGCACCCACCACCAACATCCACACCGGTACGCTAGATGCCACCAGCGTGACGTTCATGGGAGTAGAGGTTTTCAGGGCCAGATACTGCAGGGCGTTGTAGCAACCCACACCCAGCAGACCCAGCCATGTGAAGGGGCGCCAGTGAGGCCACAAGCCGCTGCCGGGCTTGAGCCACTGGCCCGCCAGCGGCAAAAGGATGAGCAGGGCCAGCACCCAGCGCAGCAGGTTCAGGGTGATGGGAGGGACCAGACCATTCATCAGGCGGCCCACCACTGCATTGCCGGCCCACAGCAGCGGTGGCAAGACGAGCAAGAGGGCAGTGGCAGGGGTGAGTTTTTGCGTCATGTGCTTGCACTGTAACAAGCCTGGCTCAGCGGCCCCGCGACTTTCATGGCACCATGCGCACCCTGGACTTGTGCAAGTTACAAATCCATCCATTTCATCGTTTGCTCAAAATAAACAGGAGACCTCATGACCCGAGCCATCAAGATCGACCAGCACGGCGGCCCCGAAGAGCTCAAGCTCGTCGACGTGCAAGTGGGCCAACCCGGCCCGGGCGAGATTCGTATCAAGCACCATGCTGTGGGCCTGAACTTCATTGATGTGTACCAGCGCAGTGGTGTGTACCCCATGGCCATGCCATTGAGCCTAGGTATGGAGGCCGCAGGTGTGATTGAGGCGGTGGGCGAGGGCGTGACTCACCTGCAGGTAGGCGACCGCGCCGCCTACGCCAGCCAGCCGCCCGGCAGCTACTGCGATGTGCGGGTGATGCCCGCCAAGTGCGTGTGCAAGCTGCCTGATGGCATTTCGTTTGAGACCGGCGCAGCCATGATGCTCAAGGGCCTGACGGCGCAGTACTTGCTGAAGAAAACCCGACCCGTGGAGGGTCTGAACCCCGGCGACTTTGTCTTGTTTCATGCCGCCGCAGGTGGCGTGGGCCTGATTGCCTGCCAATGGGCGCGCGCACTGGGCCTGCAACTCATAGGCACGGCAGGAAGCGATGCCAAATGCGCGCTGGCCAAGGCCAACGGTGCGGCCCATGTCATCAATTATGCAACCGAAGACTTTGCTGCCCGTGTGAAAGAGATCACCGGTGGCAAGGGGGTGAAGGTGGTTTACGACTCGGTGGGCAAAGACACCTGGGACAAGTCGCTGGACTGCCTGCAGCCTTTTGGCTTGATGGCCAGTTTTGGCAATGCATCGGGCCCCGTGCCGCCCATGGCGCCTGGTCTTTTGGGCCCCAAGGGATCGCTGTACCTGACCCGCCAGACCTTGTTCACCCATATCGCTACGCGCGAGAGCACGCAAGCCATGGCCGATGATTTGTTTGATGTGGTGTTGCGCGGTGATGTGAAGATACACATCGACCAGCGTTACCGCCTGGAAGATGTGCAACAGGCGCACCGTGACCTGGAAGCCCGCAAGACCACGGGCTGCACGATTCTGACGCTGTAAATTGCCGGGACTGCGACGCGCCTAGTGGCTGCGTCGCACGCGCAAGAGCTCGTCCAGAATCAGGCAGGCGGCGCCGATGGTGATGGCGCTGTCGGCCACATTGAAGGCCGGAAAGTGCCAGCCGGCGTAGTGAAAGTCCAGAAAGTCGATCACGTAGCCGTGCCAAACCCGGTCGATGACATTGCCCGTGGCCCCGCCCAGCAGGCAGGCCATGGCAAAAGAGAACAATTTTTGGCCGGGGTGTGACTTCAGCATCCAAAGCATGAAGATCACGGCCGCCACGCCGATGGCCGTGAAAAACCAACGTTGCCAGCCCGAGGCGCCTGCCAGAAACGAGAATGCCGCGCCGCTGTTGTGCACCCGTACCACATTAAAAAACGAGGTCACATAGGTGCTGTCGCCCAGCTTGTAAAAGCCCAGGATCAGCACCTTGGTGAACTGATCGGCGATCAGCAGTGCAGCGGCGAGCGCCAGCCAGGCTGCAATGCCGCCCCCAGAGCCGCTTTTGGCGCCGCGCGCCATCAGGCAAACACCCGGTGCTCGCCCGCGCCAAACAGATTGCTGGTGCAGCGTGTGCACAAGGTGGGATGAGCTGCGTCGGTGCCCACGTCAGCCCGGTAATGCCAGCAACGCTCGCATTTCACCGCTGGTGACGCATTCACGCTGACCGTCAGCTCGGGGCCTGCCACCAGAGTGACGGCGGAGGTGATGAAGACGAACTTCAAATCCTC
>JBJOIT010000060.1:0-15258 GCA_046046915.1 Pseudomonadota bacterium | reverse complement strand
GCGAACATGGGGCGTGGGTTGGGGCAGGTAGAGTGCGCCGGGTTGCCCGCAACCGGCAACCGTCAAGGCCATAAGGCCATATGCAGCGCCGCAAAAAAGGGGCCTGACTAAAATTCGCGGCACAAAAATCATCTGGAAATTGTAATGACCGACACCGAATTCATGGATCGCGCAGAAGCCTTGCTTCAGGCCGTTGAGGTTTGCTGCGACCGCATCAATGAACTAACCGATGCCGACATCGACAATCAGCGTGTAGGTGGCATGGTCACTTTGGTTTTTGACAACAAGAGTCAAATCATCATCAATCTGCAGAAACCCTTGCACGAGATCTGGATGGCGGCACGCTCAGGCGGTTACCACTACAAATTTGCGGACGGTCTCTGGCTGGATACCCGTGACAACAATGAGTTTTTCAGCAGCTTGAGCCGGGACGCTTCTGCCCAAGCGGGTCGGCCCCTTGTTTTTGCCGCCTGATCAGTTTTTAAAAAGGTCCAAAATTTTGCTTTTCTCGTCGGCTGGCGGCATGACGTTTGTTGCGCCGCCTTGACTGACGTCGCTATTACCCAGCGACCTGACCCCGGCACCATGGGCGTATTCGTCATAGGCCCAATCGCCACCCACTTGAATGACGCCCTCGGGCACCGGGATTTCTGTGATGGGCACGTTTTTCAACGCATGCTCCATGAAACTGATCCAGACGGGTAAGCTTAAGCCGCCACCGGTTTCGTTGCTGCCCAGCTTGCGCGGCGTGTCGTAGCCTATCCAGGTCACCGCGGCCAGCGTGGGCTGATAGCCAGCAAACCAGGCATCCATAGAGTCATTGGTGGTGCCGGTCTTGCCATAGAGGTCCGGTCGCTTGAGCGTGGCCTGCGCCTTGGCGGCAGTACCCGATCGAGTGACCTCTTGAAGCAGGCTGCTCATCACATAGGCGTTTCGGGCGTCGATGCCTCGCATGGATTCGTCCATTTCAGGCGGTTTGGTTTCGACCAGCACACGACCCTGTTGCTCGGTCACCCGAGAAATAAGCCAGGGGTTGACTCGGAAGCCGCCGTTTGCAAAAACGGAATAGGCCGTGGCCAATTGCATGGGAGTCACTGAGCCTGCGCCCAGCGCCATGGTGAGGTAGGGCGGGTGCTTGTCAGCATCAAACCCAAAGTGGGTGATCCAATCCTGGGCATTTTGCGCACCCACCGTTTGCAGAATGCGGATGGAGACCATATTTTTGGACTTGGCCAGGCCCCTGCGCATGGTCATCGGGCCGTCAAACGTGCCGTCGTAGTTTTTGGGCTCCCAGGGTTGCCCACCGGTCACGCCAGCATCAAAAAACAAAGGGGAATCATTGATGACGGTGGCTGGCGTCAGTCCTTTTTCAAGGGATGCCGAATAGATGAAGGGTTTGAAACTGGAGCCGGGCTGACGCCACGCCTGTGTGACATGGTTGAACTTGTTCTTGTTGTAGTCGAACCCGCCCACGAGTGCCCTGATGGCACCTGTGCGTGGGTCCACGGCCACAAAGGCACCTTCGACCTCGGGCAACTGGGTAATCTCCCAGGTGTTCTTGGGCGTCTTGGAGACCCGGATCACCGCCCCACGCCGAATCCGGATATTCGGTGCCGCCTTGTCCGACAGGCCGGACTGGGCAGGCTTCAGGCCTTCGCCTACGATGTCCAAGGTCTCTCCGTTTTGGCGGATGGCGGTGACTTTCTTTGCGTCGGCTTCCAAGACTACTGCCGACATCACATCGCCGTTGTCTGGATGCTCATCGAGCGCCTCATCAATCGCCTCTTCAAGTTCGCGTGGTGTGCTGGGCAGCTGGACAAACTTTTCAGGGCCGCGGTAGATTTGCCGCCGCTCAAAGTCCATGATGCCCCGGCGCAAGGCCTTGTAGGCGGCATCTTGTTCGCCTGCATTGATGGTGGTGTAAACGTTCAGGCCCCGGGTGTAAGTCTCGTCGCCGTATTGGGTGTACATGAGTTGCCGCACCATTTCGGCGATGTACTCGGCATGCACACGGTTGGGTGCGCTGGCTGAATGAACCTTGAGCTCTTGCTTCTTCGCCGCCAGGGCCTGATCAGCCGTGATGAAGCTGTTTTCTTGCATGCGCTCAATGATGTAGAGCTGGCGTGAACGGGCGCGTTTGGGGTTGCTGATGGGGTTGTAGGCCGAAGGCGCCTTGGGTAAGCCCGCCAGCATGGCCGCTTCGGCTATGGTGATGTCCTTCAGAGGTTTGTCGAAGTAGGCCTCGCTGGCCGCCGCAAATCCATAAGCGCGGTTGCCAAGAAAAATCTGGTTCATGTAGATCTCAAGGATTTGCTCCTTGGTCAGCATGTGCTCCAGCTTGAAGGTCAGCAGGATCTCGTAGATTTTGCGGGTGTAAGTTTTTTCGGAGGACAGATAGACGTTGCGCGCCACTTGCATCGTGATCGTAGAGGCACCCTGGCTTTTCACCTTGCCAAGATTGGCTAGAGCGGAACGCAAGACCCCCTTGTAGTCCACACCACCGTGCTCAAAGAAGCGAGCGTCTTCAATGGCGAGCACTGCGTCGATCATCACCTGGGGAATCTCTTTGACCGGCGTGAGCTTGCGCCGTTCTTCGCCGAATTCGCCCATCATCACACCATCTGCCGAATAAACCCGCAGTGGCAAGATGGGGCGGTAGTTGGATAGGTCTGAAATATCGGGCAGGTTAGGGAAGGCCATCGCCATCGCCAGCCCGATCACAATGAGTAGAGATGTGAGGCCAGCTGCTGCGAGCCCTATACCCCAAAGCATCACGCGCAGCCACCAAGGGCGTGGCGCAGCGTGCTGGGTGGGGGCGTTCGACGTTCTGCTTGCGCTGGGTTTTGTGGCCATAAAAGCTGGTGGATATCAATCCGAAGTATAAAAAGCACGCATTGCGATCATTAAATAGTCGGGAGCGCAGGATCAGATGGAGGGCTTGGTTAGGGGTGCATGTCAATCGTCGTAACGACGTTTTATCGTACGGAAGGCCGTCGCCAATCAGGCTGAAGAGGTCTGTTTAAGTGTAAGAATTATGAATCGCTAGAAACTTGCTGCTAGCATCGCCACTTATTCTTAAGTTTCGCCGGGTCTATCGGCGTGTTTCAGGGGACAGATTTGATCGCATTGGGGTCCTTGTTCAGTCGCCAGCCCCCCCCTATGCTTGGGCTGGATATCAGCACTTCCAGCATCAAGCTGGTTGAGTTGTCTCATGACAAGCACGGCAAGTTGGTGCTTGAGCGTTGTGCCATGGAAACGCTGGAACGTGGCTGGATCACGGATGGCAACGTCGAAAAATTTGACGAAGTCGCCGATACCATTCGTCGTTTAGTCAAGAAATGTGGCACCAAGGCCAAGCACGTGGCGCTTGCATTGCCTCCGTCTGCTGTCATTACCAAAAAAATTGTGCTGCCCGGTGGTTTGTCGGATCAGGAGCTCGAATACCAGGTTGAAGCCGAGGCCAACCAGTACATCCCTTTCCCTCTGGATGAGGTCAGCCTGGATTTTTGTGTAGCGGGCCCCAGCACCTCTGTACCGGGTGAAGTGGATGTGCTGATTGCTGCTTCACGTCGAGAAAAAGTGCAAGACATACAAGGCCTGGCTGAAGCTGCCGGGTTAACGCCCTTGATCGTCGATATCGAGTCCTACGCTTCTCGGCTGGCAGCGACCCGTTTGATGGAGTCATTGCCCGCGAAGGAGGTCGGTGCGGTCATCGCCCTTTTTGAAATTGGGGCACAAACCACCAGCATGCAGGTGATGCGTGGCGATGAGGTGTTGTATGACCGTGATCAAGCCTTTGGCGGTGCCCAGTTAACTCAGCAAATCGTTCGTCAGTATGGATTTTCTCTGGATGAGGCGGAGTCCAAAAAACGCAGCGGTGACTTGCCTGATGACTACCCTGTGGCTGTACTTCGTCCCTTTGTAGACAGCATGGTGCAGGAGGTGGCGCGTGCGCTGCAGTTCTTCTTTACCAGTACGCCGCACAACAAGGTGGATCACATTTTGATTGCTGGCGGCTCTGCTGGCCTTCCAGGTTTAGCCCAGGCTATCAAGAAGCAGACAGGATTTGAATGTGTGCTGGTCAATCCCTTTGATGGCATGGCGATGGGCAGCAGTGTCAAACTCAGTACTCTGTCCCGAGAGGCGCCCACCTATCTCACCGCGTGTGGCTTGGCACTCAGGAGGTTCACCCTGTGATCCTGATTAACCTGCTTCCACACCGGGAAGTGGCGCGCAAACGCCGCAAAGACATTTTTAACGTCGCTTTGGGTGCGGCTGCACTGACGGGTGGCTTGATCTCTGGGGGTATTTACCTCTGGTACGAGGCTCAGACAGCGGCTCAGCGGGACATCAATCAGTTGCTGCAAACTGAAATCAAACAGCTTGAGGTCCAGATCAAGGACATCGCCAATCTCGAAACTGAAATCGCCGCCTTGCGTGCGCGCCAACAGGCTGTGGAGGATCTGCAGGCGGATCGCAACATGCCTGTTCACTTGCTCAACGAGCTGGTCAACCAGCTCCCGGACGGTGTCTTTGTGGCCAGCATGAAGCAGGACAACCAGGTCGTTACCTTGCAAGGGTCCGCTCAATCCAATGAGCGTATTTCCGAGCTTCTGCGTAATCTGGCCAACAACACGCCTTGGTTTACCAAGCCGGAGTTGGTTGAAATTGTGTCTTCGACCATTGCGCTGAGCCCGCGTGAGCAAAAGCGGGTGGCCAACTTCACCATGCGCGTACGACTGGTTCGCGCCAGTGAGTCGGCCAAGCCGGATGTCCCCAATGCTGCCAAGCCAGAGGGTGCTGCTGCGCCGGTGGCTGGGGTCAAAAAATAAGAGGCCCAAACATGGTGACCCAAACAAAGTCTGCTACGCGCATGGATTTTTCTGAGTTGCAGGAGCGGTTGCAATCTCAATTTAGAAACCTGGACCCCAAGGATCCTTCGGCCTGGCCATTGCTGCCTAAGGCTGGCCTGTTACTGTTGGTCGTCTGCCTGATTGTTGCGGGCCTGTGGTTTGCCTGGCTCAGTGATGCGGATGTGGCCTTACAGTCGGAGCGAGAAACCGAAGTGAAGTTGCGTGCAGATTACAAGGTCAAACTGACCAAGGCTGTCAATCTGGATGCACTCAAGAAGCAGCGTGAGCAGGTGCTTCAGTACGTGACGCAGCTTGAAAAGCAATTGCCCAGCAAGGCAGAGATGGATGCATTGCTGTCGGACATCAATCAGGCGGGCCTGGGTCGTAGTTTGCAGTTTGAGTTGTTTCGCCCAGGGCAAGTGGCTGTGAAGGACTACTACGCCGAATTGCCAATTGCGCTGCGTATGAACGGTCGGTACCACGATATGGGCACATTTGCGTCTGATATCGCCAACCTTTCGCGCATCGTCACACTCAACAATTTGTCGATTGTTCCTGCCAAAGATGGCGTGTTGACCATGGAGGCCACCGCCAAGACTTTTCGCTATCTGGATGCTGATGAAGTCGCCTCTCAGAAGAAGGCGACAGCCCCCGCAGGAGCTAAAAAATGATCCGGTTATTGCACCTCGTGCCGGTGTTGATTACGGGCGCATTGGCTGGCTGTGTTTCATCAGACCAGCTTGAGCTTCAGCAGTGGATGGCCGAGCAAAAAAGCCTGATTCGCCCAAAAGTGACGCCCATTGCGGAGCCCAAGCAATTCAAGCCTGAGGCATATTCCCAAAGCGGCTCCTTCGAGCCTTTTAGCAAAGACAAGCTGGCCCAGGCCTTGAAACGTGATGCGACCCAGTCCACGGTTAACGCATCTCTGGTGGCGCCTGAGCTAGCCCGCCGTAAGGAGCCGCTGGAGGCGTTCCCACTTGATGCGATGGTCATGGTTGGGAGTGTTGTCAAAGACGGTAAGCCGATGGCCTTGGTGAAAGTTGAGAATTTGTTGTACCAGGTGAGAGCGGGTAGCTACCTGGGGCAAAGCTACGGCAAGGTGACAAAAATTACAGAAACTGAGCTGAGCTTGCGCGAGATCGTGCAGGATGCTGCAGGTGAGTGGATTGAGCGCCCAGCGGCGCTGCAGTTGCAAGAGAGATCCAAATGACAAAGACAAAAACAAGCGGGCTCATGCCCATGGCTCGCTACGTACTGGCTGGTGCCACGGTCTGGGGGCTTGCTTTCTCGGCTCAAGCCGAATTAAGCATAGAGGGCGTGACGGGTTCCATTCAAGGTGGTAGCGAGGTCATCCGCATTGATCTGTCGGAGACTATGTCCAATTTGCCCAAGGGCTTTTCCATTCAGACGCCTGCACGAATTGCCCTGGATTTTCCTGGTACGAGCAATGCCTTGGGCAAGTCCACGGTGGATATCAACCAGGGCAACTTGAAGACGGTAAGCGTCGTGCAAGCGGGTGATCGCACCCGGGTGGTGTTAAACCTGAAGCAAATCGCCACCTACAAGACCCAGTTTCAGGGTAAGTCACTGCTCGTCATACTAGATCCGGTCGCGGCCGCTGTGCCCGCCACCACGCCCGTCGCTGCTTTCTCGGAGCCTCGCATCCAAGACTCCCAGGCGCTGAAGGACATAGATTTTCGCCGTGGGGTGGACAACACAGGCCGTGTGGTCATAGCGCTTTCCAGCAGCCAGGTTGGCGTCGACATACGCCAGCAGGGCCAGAATTTGGTCGTTGAATTTCTCAAATCAAGCCTGCCTGAGGGCTTGCGCCGTCGATTGGATGTCACAGACTTTGGAACCCCCATCCAGACCGTGACGACCCAGCAAGCCGGAGACCGTGTTCGCATGGTCATTGAACCCAAGGGCGCCTGGGTGCACAGCGCCTATCAAACCGACGATCAATTTGTGGTGGAAGTCAAACCTCAAAAGGTCGATCCTGCCAAGCTGTCGCAGGGTCCAGGTTACACCGGCGACAAGTTGTCTCTGAACTTCCAAAATATCGAGGTTCGGTCACTTTTGCAGGTGATTGCAGACTTCACCAGCTTCAACGTCATTACTTCGGATTCAGTGGCAGGTTCGGTGACGCTGCGTTTGCAAGATGTGCCGTGGGACCAGGCACTCGACATCATTCTTCAGGCCAAAGGTCTGGGCGTGCGCAAAACCGGCAACGTACTTTGGATTGCACCCAAGGACGAGATCAATGCCAAAGAAAAGCTGGAGTTGGAAGCCGCGGCTGCCTTGCAAAGCCTGGAGCCACTGCGCACACAGTCTTTCCAGATGAATTACACCAAGGCGGCTGACATTGCTGCGCAGTTGACGGCATCCGGCGCGGGTGGCGCCGCAGGCGGTGCTGCTGGATCGGCAGCCAGCGCAAGTGCTAGGTTGCTGAGCCCACGCGGCAGTGTGATTGCCGAGTCGCGCACCAATCAACTGTTTGTGACCGATATCCCCAGTAAGCTGGAGCAAGTGCAGCAGCTCATCTCTAAGCTTGATGTGGCCGTGCGCCAAGTTCTGATTGAAGCCCGTATTGTGGAAGCGTCAGATACGTTTGGGCGGTCCTTGGGGGTGAAGCTGGGTGGCGGGAGTGCCGCAGCATCCCCATCTGCTTCGTTGGGTTTGTCGGCAGGTGCGACGTACGGCGGGCTAACAGGAAACACCACAGCAGGAAACTTTGTTAACTTGCCGGCTAGTGGGCAATCTGGCTATAACCCCGCTACCTTTGCGGTATCTATCTTTGGCTCTAACGCAGCGCGTTTCCTTGGCCTGGAGTTGTCAGCTCTAGAGGCGGACGGTAAGGGCAAGGTTGTCTCCAGTCCACGTGTGGTCACAGCAGACCAGATAAAAGCGCTGATTGAGCAAGGCACAGAACTACCTTATCAAGTGGCTTCCGCCAGTGGTGCTACATCGATAGCCTTTAGAAAAGCTAACTTGAAGTTAGAAGTTACACCCCAGATTACGCCTGAGGGAAACATCTTGCTCGATCTGGACGTAACCAAAGACACAGTAGGTCAATCCACAACGGCTGGTTTTGCCATCAATACCAAGCACGTCAAGACTCAAGTGCTCGTCGAAAATGGTGGAACGGTTGTTATCGGTGGAATATTTGAATTGACAGAGTCTGATACCGAGACAAAAGTTCCTTTGCTTGGAGACATACCTGGATTGGGCAACCTTTTCAAATCTCGCGGACGTGTGGCGAACAAGCAAGAGATGCTTGTGTTCATCACCCCCAAGATGATTGCTGAGAAGGCTGCTGTCAGGTGAGTGGACAGACACACTCAAAACAAGTTGAATTCCGGACGATAAATTGTCTGTTTTTTTAGTTGGCCTCCCCGGCTCAGGTAAATCCACGGTCGGTCGCCAGCTTTCCCGGCGTTTGCAGCTTCCTTTCGTTGATTCGGATCATGCGATTGAGGACCTTTTGGGGTGCTCGATTCGTGAGTATTTCGAACGCGAGGGGGAGGCACGTTTTCGGGATGTTGAAGAGGAAGTCATCAGGGAGTTGACCCGTAGCCACCAAGGCGTTTTATCCACGGGTGGTGGCTCGGTATTGCGACCCGCCAATCGGCAGTGTTTGCGCGAGGGCGGTTATGTGGTCTATTTGAAGTCAACGCCTGACGAGTTGTTTCGGCGCCTTCGGCACGATGTGAACCGTCCTCTTTTGCAGGTTGCCGATCCCTTGACTCGCCTGCGTGATTTGTTTGCCGCGCGCGATCCTCTATACCGTGAGACGGCCCACTTTGTCGTCGAGACGGGGCGCCCGTCCGTCGGCTCCCTGGTCAATATGATCATCATGCAACTTGAATTGGCCGGTGTCTTGCCGATCAATTCGCAGAGTTAAGTCCGCCAAGTATTCACATAAGACCTATTCATGTCAGACGCCAGCTTGACCCGTGTCCAGATCGATCTGGGTGACCGTAGTTACCCCATTTCTATTGCTTCGGGGGTTTTGGAGGATCCGGCCACCTACGCCGCTCTGCCAAATGCGCAAACGGCCATGATCGTGACCAATCAGACTGTTGCGCCCCTTTATGTGTCGCGACTGCAAGCTGCGCTGCAGGCCAAGTACGCCCATGTCCGGGTAGTTAGCTTGCCGGATGGTGAGGAATTCAAGACCTGGCAGTCACTCAACCTCATTTTTGACGCGCTGCTCGCCTACGAGTGCGATCGCAAGACCGTGCTGTTTGCATTGGGCGGTGGTGTGGTCGGCGACATGACGGGGTTTGCTGCGGCAAGCTACATGCGAGGCGTGCCTTTTGTTCAGGTACCCACCACCCTGCTGGCGCAGGTGGATTCATCGGTGGGCGGCAAGACCGCCATCAACCATCCGATGGGCAAGAACATGATTGGTGCTTTTTACCAGCCCCAGATGGTGGTGTGCGATCTGGCCACCTTGCGTACCTTGCCCCAGCGCGAGATCAGCGCGGGCTTGGCCGAGGTGATCAAGTACGGGCCAATATTCGACATGGACTTCTTAGACTGGATCGAGGCGAATATTGATGCGCTCATGGCGCGTGAGCCAGCGGCACTGGCACACGCCGTCAAGCGCAGCTGTGAGATCAAGGCCAGTGTGGTGTCGCAGGATGAACGTGAAGGCGGCCTGCGCGCCATTCTCAATTTTGGTCACACCTTTGGTCACGCCATCGAAGCTGGGCTGGGCTACGGCCAGTGGCTGCACGGCGAGGCGGTGGGTTGCGGCATGGTGATGGCGGCAGAGTTGTCTTCGCGGCTGGGCAAAGTGGATGCGGCCTTTGTTTCCCGCCTCAAGGCGCTGGTGGCACGTGCCGGGTTGCCTGTGAGGGGGCCGGTGCTAGACGAGGCAGACAACGCCGGCCGTTACATCCAACTCATGCGGCACGACAAGAAAGCAGAGGGGGGCGACATTAAGTTTGTCGTGATCGACGGCCCCGGTCGGGCAACGGTGCAGGGCGCGCCCGATGACCTGGTGCGTGAAGTGATTCATCACTGTTGTGCCTGAGGTGACCGGCCTGGCGCCCTGGGCGTCGGATTCCATGCGCACGTTGGGGCGCCGCTTTGACGAGCCCCCAGCGCTGACTCGCAATGCCTACCAGCGCGACCGCGACCGCATTGTTCATTCCACCGCGTTCAGGCGTCTGGTTTACAAGACCCAGGTGTTTCTGAACCACGAGGGTGATTTGTTCCGTACACGGATGACGCACTCTTTGGAGGTGGCACAGCTGGGCCGCTCCATTGCTCGTGCATTGGGCCTGAATGAAGACCTGGTTGAAGCCATTGCGCTGGCCCATGATCTGGGGCATACCCCGTTTGGCCATGCGGGTCAGGACGCGTTGAACGAATGCATGGCCGCATATGGTGGGTTCGAGCACAACCTGCAAAGTTTGCGGGTGGTGGACCACTTGGAAGAGCGTTATCCCCAGTTTGACGGCTTGAACCTCAGCTTTGAGACACGCGAAGGCATCCTGAAACACTGTTCCCGCATCAATGCCGAGGCGCTGGAACTGGCGGAGCCCGGCGGGGTGGGGCGACGGTTCTTGGACCGCACCCAGCCCAGCCTGGAGGCTCAGCTCTGTAACCTGGCCGATGCCATCGCTTACAACGCGCACGATGTGGACGACGGTGTGCGTTCGGGTCTGCTCACTTGGGAGCAATTGCGTGAGGTGGAGCTGTTTGAGCATTACCGCTTGCAGGCCCTACAGGATCACCCCGCCTTGGGTCAGCGCCCGCGTCGATTGCTTTACGAAAGTATCCGTCGCATGCTGAGCGACCAGGTCTACGATGTGATTGATACGACCCGGGCTGCCTTGGTAAAAACGGGCGTCAGCAGTGCGGACGATGTCCGGCGTGCGCAGCCACTGGTGCGTTTTAGCGCAGACATGAAGGCAAAGTCTGTAGCGCTGAAGCAGTTTTTGTTCGCCAGCTTGTACCGGCATCCCAAAGTGACCGACACCACTGACCGTGCCCGCCTAGTGGTGCAAGAACTGTTTGAAATTTACACCCGCCTGCCCTCGGAGATGCCAGTAGATTTTGCGGATCGCGACGACCTGCATCGCTCTGTGGCCGACTACATTGCTGGCATGACCGACCGCTATGCATTGCGCGAACACGAGCGACTGACCGGACGCTGCTTGCTCTGAAGCAAAGGGGAGCCTCACATCAAATGACGACTGCAGCCGAAACCGTGATCAGCGATACCGTGCGTTGGCTGGAGCGGGCCGTGATTGGCCTGAATCTGTGCCCCTTTGCAAAAGCGCCGCATGTCAAACGGCAGATTCATTACGCTGTGAGCGTCGCAACCGACACCCAAGGGCTGCGTGATGAGCTGGCGCGTGAGTTGCAAGATCTGGCTGCCGCCAAGCCAGAGGTGCGTGAAACAACGCTGTTGATCGTTCCGCAGTTGCTGGCCGATTTTCTGGACTACAACGATTTTCTGGACGTCGCGGACGCCGTGTTGGTGGAACTCGCGCTAGAAGGAGACATCCAGATCGCCAGCTTTCACCCGGATTACCAGTTTGGCGGTACCGATCCCGACGACATCACCAACTTCACCAACCGATCGCCCTACCCAACACTGCATTTGATACGGGAAGCCAGTATCGACCGGGCGGTTGAGGCCTTTCCAGAGGCCGAAACCATCTTCGAAGCCAACATGGTCACCCTGGAAAAACTCGGACTGAACGCTTGGCAGGCCCTGAATGTGGGCCCAACTGCCAAGCCCTGACAACGTCGGCCACAACGCCTGATCCGCCATGAAAAAACGCACTTCCCCTATTTCCCCCGTGCAAGATACTTTGCCGCCCGAAGTGCGACCCGGCCAATCGGTCGAGCTACTCAAGCAACTGCACATTCTGACCCGCGAGGGCAAGCTCAACCAGGATTCGCGTCGCAAGCTCAAGCAGGTGTATCACCTGTTCCAGTTCATCGAGAAGCTGCTGCTGGAACTCCCTGCCAGCGACAGCGGCCCCACACTGGCTGACCACGGTGCAGGCAAGTCGTACCTGGGCTTCATCATTTACGACCTGTTTTACAAAGCCTTGGGCCGAGGCTCGATCTACGGCATCGAGACACGCAGCGAGCTGGTGGATTCGTCGAAAGCGCTGGCCCAGCAGCTGGGTTTTGAGCGCATGCACTTTTTGAACGTGAGCGTTGCAGAATCCACCCAGAGCGATGAGCTGCCAGTACAGATCGATGTGGTCACAGCGCTGCACGCCTGCGACACCGCCACCGACGACGCGATCGCCTTCGGTCTGCAAAAGAAAGCCAAGTACATGGTGCTGGTGCCCTGCTGTCAGGCCGAACTGGCCCGCGCACTGAATCAAAACAAGGCGCTCAATCTACAACGCACGCCACTTGCCGAGCTGTGGCGCCATCCCCTACACACCCGCGAAGTGGGTAGCCAGCTTACCAATGTGCTGCG
Source organism: Pseudomonadota bacterium (assembly GCA_046046915.1). Classification (GTDB taxonomy): domain Bacteria; phylum Pseudomonadota; class Gammaproteobacteria; order Burkholderiales; family Burkholderiaceae_C; genus JBEEJZ01. The sequence goes on along the minus strand of JBJOIT010000060.1, from coordinate 2,949 downwards.
CTGCCTGTACCTGGAGTCACAGGGCTACCAAGTGACCGTGACCGAGCTGGTGGGCTGGGAGCACAGCATGAAGAACGAACTGATCTTGGCCAAATACGCCGCCCAGAAAAAGCGGGGAGCGGGCGAGCGCTTGCAGGCTTTGCTCAAGGAGTTTGGGGTGGAAGGCTTGATGGGGGAGCGCTATCCTTTGATTTAATTGGGGTCAGATCCCAATTAAACTGCTCCCCATCGCGTTTTTTGGGAGTTCTTGCATGGCCCGCCAGCCCCGCCTTACAGTTGCCGGTTATCCACACCACATTATTCAGCGGGGCAATGACCGGCAGGCCATTGTGCGCGATGATGCTGATCGCGAAAAGCTGCTGGCTTTGTTGAGCGAGCAATCTGCTGTTTTCAAGGTGGCGATCCATGCCTACGTGATTATGGACAACCACCTGCACTTGTTAGCCACGCCGGAAACGGATGAGGGCTTGCCCAAGATGATGCAGGCCGTCGGGCGCAGTTATGTACGCTATTTCAACAATCGGCACCGCCGTACAGGTACCTTGTGGGAAGGTCGCTACCGCAGCAACCTGATCGAGAGCGAGCGTTATCTATTGGCCTGCATGGTCTACATCGACCTGAACCCTGTACGGGCAGGTATGGTGCAACGGCCTGCCGACTTCAAATGGTCTGGCCATAGGCACTGTATTGGACAGGTGAACGATAAGTTGGTGACGCCCCACGCCCTGTTTTGGGGATTGGGCAACACGCCCTTTGCACGCGAGGCTGCTTACGCGGAGTTGGTGGAGGCGGGCTTGAACCTGGCAGAACAAGAGCGGTTGACCCGCGGTGCTTTGTCGGGTTGGGCTTTGGGCGCACCCGGATTCGTCAATGGGCTTCAGCAGGTCACGAAGCGTCGGCTGGTGCCTGCCAAGTCGGGTCGACCAGCCAAGAAGGTCGCCGATTGAATCTGTCCCCAATTAAATCCGACAAAAGTATTCGCTCGGTTTAATTGGGATCTGACCCCAATTAAAAGTGTTGGCACTTTTGTTGCAGTGCACTATCATTTCGACCCTGCGTAAAAACCTAGGAGTGCGCCATGATCACGGCAGCCGATAAAGAACATTTCCAATCGACCGGTCTGTACGACCCAGCCAATGAGCACGATGCGTGCGGTGTCGGCTTTGTGGCCCACATCAAAGGCCAGAAGAGCCATGCCATCGTGACGCAGGCCCTCAAGATTCTTGAAAACCTGGACCACCGCGGTGCTGTGGGTGCGGACGCGCTCATGGGCGACGGTGCCGGTATCTTGATCCAGCTGCCCGACGCGCTGTACCGCGAAGAGATGGCCAAGCAGGGCATCAATTTGCCGCCTTTTGGTGAATACGGTGTTGGCATGGTCTTTCTGCCCAAGGAACATGCATCCCGCATGGCCTGCGAGCAGGAGCTCGAGCGCGCCGTCAAGGCCGAAGGCCAGGTGGTCTTGGGCTGGCGCGATGTGCCGGTCAACCGTGAGATGCCCATGTCGCCCCGCGTGCGTGAAAAAGAGCCGATCATGCGCCAGATCTTCATCGGCCGAGGCGCCGACGTGATCGTGCAAGATGCGCTCGAGCGCAAGCTTTACGTGATCCGCAAGACTGCCAGCGCAGCGATACAGGCGCTTCAGCTCAAGCACAGCAACGAGTACTACATCCCCAGCATGTCCAGCCGTACCGCGGTGTACAAGGGCCTGCTGCTGGCGGACCAGGTGGGCACTTACTACCTGGACCTGCAAGACGAGCGCTGTGTCTCCGCCTTGGGCCTGGTGCACCAGCGCTTCTCGACCAACACCTTCCCCGAGTGGCCATTGGCTCACCCCTACCGCTATGTGGCGCACAACGGCGAGATCAACACCGTCAAGGGCAACTACAACTGGATGAAGGCCCGCGAAGGCGTGATGTCTTCGCCCGTGCTGGCCAACGACCTGCAAAAGCTGTATCCCATCAGCTTTGCCGGTCAGTCCGACACCGCCACGTTCGACAACTGCCTGGAACTGCTGACGATGGCGGGCTACCCCATCAGCCAGGCCGTGATGATGATGATCCCCGAGCCTTGGGAGCAGCACACCACCATGGACGAGCGCCGCAAGGCCTTTTACGAGTACCACGCTGCGATGCTGGAGCCATGGGATGGCCCCGCATCGATTGTGTTCACCGACGGCCGCCAGATCGGTGCCACGTTGGACCGGAACGGCCTGCGCCCTTCGCGCTACATCATCACCGACGATGACATGGTCATCATGGGTTCGGAAACCGGCGTGTTGCCGATTCCCGAAAGCAAGATCGTGCGCAAGTGGCGTCTGCAGCCTGGCAAGATGTTCCTGATCGATCTGGAACAAGGCCGCATGATCAACGACGAAGAGTTGAAAGCCGGTCTGGCAAGTGCCAAGCCTTACAAGCAGTGGATCGAAAACCTGCGCATCAAGCTAGACGATGTGGCCGAAGCAACCGTCGCGCCTGCCTCTGACGTGCCTTTGCTTGACCTGCAGCAAGCCTTTGGCACCACGCAAGAAGACATCAAGTTCCTGCTGGCCCCGATGGCATCAGCCGGTGAAGAAGCCATTGGCTCCATGGGCAACGATAGTCCGCTGGCCGTGCTGTCTGACAAGAACAAGCCGCTGTACAGCTACTTCAAGCAGTTGTTCGCGCAGGTGACCAACCCCCCAATCGACCCGATCCGTGAAGCGATCGTGATGTCGCTGGTGTCTTTCATCGGGCCCAAGCCGAACCTTTTGGACATCAACCAGGTCAACCCGCCCATGCGTCTCGAGGTGAGCCAGCCGATCCTGGACTTTGGCGATATGGCCAAGCTGCGCAATATCGAGCAGGCCACCAAGGGCAAGTTCAAGAGCGCTACGCTGGACATTACTTACCCCGCTATGTGGGGTCGCGAAGGCGTTGAAGCCAAATTGGCCTCGCTATGCGCTGAAGC
>JBJOIT010000059.1:0-15403 GCA_046046915.1 Pseudomonadota bacterium | reverse complement strand
GGGCGGGGGTGAGGAGGGGGCGGTGGTGTCTCATGGGGTTCATGGGCCTTGTTCTTTTTTCTTTCTTCTTATTCCAGGTTCTTGCCCACCATGCGGATGAGGAAGACGGCCGCAATGTTGGCAATGACCACGGCAAACATGGCGCCGGCTGAGGCGACACCGGCATCAAAGTTGAGCAGGGCTTGCTTGAAGATCAAGAAAGTGACGTTGGTGCTGGCGTCGCCTGGCCCACCGCCGGTGGTGGTGAAGATTTCGGCAAACACGCCCAGCAAGAAGATGAGCTCGATCATGACGACCACGGCAATGGAGCGGCCCATGTGGGGCAGGTAGAGGTAGCGCAGTTGTTGCAAGTAGGTGGCGCCGTCCATACGGGCGGCCTCCAGCTGTTCGCGGTCCATGCTTTGCAAGGCGGTGATGAAGATGAGCGCGGCAAAGGGCAGCCATTGCCAGGCCACCATGATGACGACCGAGGCCAGGGGCAGATCTTCAAGCCAGTTGATGGGCGTGGCACCAAAGTACATCCAGACCTGGGCGAGCACGCCATACACGGGGTTCATCATCATGTGTTTCCACAGCAGGGCGTTGACTGTGGGCATGACAAAGAAGGGGGAAATCAGCAGCACGCGCACCAGGCCGCGGCCGGGAAACGGGGCGTCGATCAGCAGTGCGATGAACAGGCCCAGCACAACGGTGATGACGATGACCCAGCCCAGCAGGAGAACGGTGTTAAGCACCGCCGGCCAGAACGAAGGGTCGGTGATGAAGTACTCGTAGTTTTCCAGTCCGATGAAGCCACTGGCTTCAGGCTGCATGAGGTTGTAGCGTATGGCGCTGAAGTAGAGGGTCATCACCAAGGGGACGATCATCCACAAAAACAGGCTCACTACGGCAGGGGCCTGCAGCAGTCGGGGAAGGGTTCGGGGAGCGGCGCTGGACATGGTTGTCCTTATCAGTAACAAGCGAGAGCAAAAAAAATGGGGCGACGGTACGGTCGCCCCATTTGTCAAGGGCTTCATCTATGCTTCATGCCGACCCTCACTCATGAGGGCCGGACTCCGGGTTGACTACTTATTTGTAGTAGCCGCCTTTTTTCATTTCACGGTCTGCAGCGGTTTGCGAAGCCTTCAGGGCAGCATCCACCGACACCTTGCCAGCCAAAGCAGCGCTCATCTGCTGGCCCACAGCGATACCAATGGCCTGGAACTCAGGAATGGCTGCGAACTGCACGCCCACGTATGGGCTCTTGGGCAAGGTGCTGTCGTTGGGGTTGGCGCTGTCGATGGCGGCCTTTTCAGCAGCAGCAAACACGGCGGCCTTCTGGAACTCAGGGTTGGCGTAGGTGCTCTTGCGGGTACCGGTCGGCACGCTGGCCCAGCCGTTGGTCTTGGCCACCAGGTTAATGTAGTCCTTGGAAGTGGCCCAGGTCACAAACTTGGTCGCGGCGTCAGCCTTTTGGGTACCAGCAGGAATGGCCAGAGCCCAAGCCCACAGCCAGTTGGCGCCCTTTTGGGTCACGCTGTAGGGACCTTGTGCAAAGGCAACCTTGTCCGCTACCTTGGACTGCTTGGGATCGGTGATGAAGGAGGCTGCAATGGTGGCATCAATCCACATGCCGCACTTGCCTTCGTTGTACAGCGCCAGGATTTCGTTGAAGCTGTTGGCCGACGAGCCGGGAGGGCCGTACTTGGTCAGCATGTCGACGTAGAACGTGACCGTGTCCTTCCAAGGCTTGGAGTCGAGCTGGGGCTTCCACTTCATGTCAAACCATTGGGCGCCAAAGCTGTTGGCCATGGTCGACAGGAAGGCCATGTTGTCACCCCAGCCTGGCTTGCCGCGCAGGCAGATACCGTACACGCCGTTCTTGGGGTCATGCATCTTGGAGGCTGCATCGCGAACCTGTTCCCAGGTGGGGCGGTCTGCAAACTTGACGCCGGCCTTGTCAGCCAGATCTTTGCGGTACATGAGCATGGAGCTTTCGCCGTAGAAAGGCACGGCAAACATCTTGCCGTCCACGCTCAGGCCATTGCGCATGGCGGGCAGCAGGTCGTCGGCATCGTAGGCAGCGTCGGTCTTCAGCTCTTTGAGCCAGCCCTTCTTGCCCCAGATGGGGGTCTCATACATACCGATGGTCATCACGTCGAACTGGCCGCCCTTGGTGGCGATGTCGGTGGTCACGCGCTGGCGCAGCACGCCTTCCTCCAGGGTCACCCACTTGAGCTTGATGTCCGGGTTGGCAGTTTCGAAGTTCTTGCTGAGCTTCTGCATTTCGATCATGTGGCCGTTGTTCACGGTGGCAATCACGAGTTCGGTGGCAGCGTGCGACATGCCAGCCATCAGGCCAAAGGCCAGTGCCAGAGATGCTTTCAATTTCATGGGTGTCTCCTAGTTGGATGAGGATTTGATCAGCCGATATCGGGATTGATTCGACAGGGCTGAATCGTAGGTGTCGGGCCTGCCCCTGGTTGATACAAAACCACCCTTGAAGCATACGATTTTGCAAAATGAGACTAGGGTTTTCCCATATGTGTGCAATTTTGTATGTGTTTTGTGCTGGTTTACCCTGATGGCGAATCAAAGTTCCGGGGCGGTGCGCTTGGGCGCATCCAGTAAAGTGGGCTTTTTAAGGAGATCCGGCATGCGCATCGATTTCAGCGGCCAGGTGGCCATCGTTACGGGGGCTGGCGGGGGCTTGGGACGGCAGCACGCGCTGGCACTGGCCGCGCGCGGCGCCAAGGTGCTGGTCAACGACCTGGGTGGCATGCTCAATGGCTTGGGCTGTTCGCCCCAGGCTGCGCAAGCCGTGGTGGACGAGATTCGTGCCGCCGGTGGCGAGGCTCTGGCCAACGGCGCTTCGGTCACCGACTACGCCGCCGTGCAGGCCATGGTGCAACAGGCCATCGACGCCTGGGGCCGGGTCGATGTGCTGGTCAACAATGCCGGCATCCTGCGCGACAAAACCTTTGCCAAGATGGACCTGGCCGACTTCGAACAGGTGCTGCAAGTGCACCTGATGGGCGCTGTGCATGGCTGTAAGGCGGTGTGGCCGCACATGAGCGCGCAACAGTACGGCCGCATCGTCATGACCACTTCTTCCACGGGTTTGTATGGCAACTTTGGCCAGAGCAACTATGGCGCAGCCAAGATGGCCTTGGTCGGTCTGATGCAAACGCTGGCCCTGGAGGGCGCCAAAAACGACATCCGCGTGAACTGCCTGGCGCCCACCGCTGCCACGCGCATGACAGAAAACCTCCTGCCAGAGGCGGTGCTCCAGGCCCTGCAGCCCGAGGCGGTGGTGCCCGCCATGCTGGTGCTTGCCTCGCGCGAGGCGCCCACACGCGCCATTTTGTGTGCCGGCGGTGGCAATTTTGAGGCGGCGCACATCACCCTTACCCAGGGTGCCTGGGTGGGCAGCGGGCCTGACGCGCCAGAACGCCTGGCCCAACAACTGGCCTGGGTCATGGACCGCGATGGCGACATGGTGCCGCCCAACGGTTCGGCACAGGGCGGCCACGAAGTCAAGCGTGCGCAAGCACATGTCATGCGCCAGTGTTAACCTCGCGCCCCGATTGAATGTTCCTGGCCCTGGCTGGGCCTGAAGTTATGAGTGATTTGCAAGCGCGCCTGAGCGCCCTGACGCCGCAGCGCCTGTTGGGCATGCGCCGTGGCCTGGAAAAAGAAAGTCTGCGCGCCTCGCCTGGCGGCCACCTGGCACTTACACCACACCCGCACGCGCTGGGCTCGGCCCTGACGCACCCCCACATCACCACTGACTTCAGCGAATCGCAGGTCGAGCTGGTCACGGGTGTGCATGGCCATGCCGCTGCCGCCCTGCAAGAGCTGACCACTCTGCACCAGTACACCTACCGCACGCTGCGCGATTTGGGCGACGAGATGCTGTGGGTCTCCAGCATGCCCTGTGGCTTGCCCGGCGACGACGCCATCCCCATCGGCCAGTACGGCAGCTCCAACGTGGGGCGCGCCAAAAGTGTTTACCGCACCGGCCTGGGCTACCGTTACGGGCGGCGCATGCAAACCATCTCGGGCATTCACTACAACTGGTCTTTGCCCGAGGTGTCGAGCGAAGCCTACTTTGGCCTGATCCGCAACTTTCGGCGCCATGCGTTTTTGCTGCTGTATCTGTTTGGCGCGTCGCCTGCTTTGTGCCCCAGCTTTGTGGCGGGCCGATCGCACGAGCTGCAGCGGCTGAGCGACCAGACCCTGTACATGCCCCATGGCACCTCGCTGCGCATGGGGCGTTTGGGTTACCAAAGTGATGCCCAGGCCTCGCTGGCCGTCAGCTACAACCACCTGGACGGCTACGCCGCTTCGTTGCACGAGGCACTCACCCAGTCTTACCCGGCCTACGAGGCCGTCGGTCTTCGCGATGCCGATGGCAGCTACAAGCAGCTCTCCACCACGCTGCTGCAAATCGAGAACGAGTTTTACGGCACCATCCGCCCCAAACGCGTGATTTTTCAGGGCGAGCGCCCGCTGCATGCCCTGCGAGAACGCGGCGTGGAATACGTTGAAGTGCGTTTGATGGACCTCGACCCCTTCGAGCCCGTAGGCATCTCCGCCCAGACCATACGCTTTCTGGATGTGTTTTTGCTGCACTGCCTGCTGACCGACAGCCCGCCAGACACCCCGCAAGAAATTGCCCAGCTTGCCCGTAACCAGCAACGCGTGGCTGGCTTTGGACGCGAACCGGGCCTGACGCTGGAACGTGACGGCAGCGCTGTGCCGCTCACGCAATGGGCATCAGACCTGTTGCAAGCCTGCGCCCCCATTGCACGGGCCCTAGATGCAGCCCACGGCGGCAGTGATCACCAGCAGGCGCTGCAGGCCGCGCAGGCCGCCCTTGCCGACCCCAGTCTGCTGCCCTCGGCCCGCGTGCTGCAGGCCTTGGATCAGCAACACCAGCAATCCTTTGTCGCGTTCGTCCGCGCCCAGTCATCACAAGCCCAGGCACAACTGCTGGCCATGCCCTGGGGCGATGCAGAGCAAGCCCATCAGCTCAGTCTGGCCAAACAATCCTGGCACGACCAGCAAGCCATCGAAGCCGCAGACACCATGCCCTTCGACATCTACCGCCAAGAGTACCTGTCGCCCAAGCGGCTGGGGTGACGTGAGTGCAAACACACTTAAATTGGGGTCAGATCCCAGTTTCTTCCAATTAATTTCCTGTTGTCGTGGGCGAGCGTCACGCCTTGGTGATGTGGAGTCGCGTCTTGCAACGGGGAAAATTCGTGCAGCCCCAAAAGCTGGCACCAGCTTTGGATGAGTTTCTTTTTACCAACTTGATACCGCAGCTTGCACAGGTTGGCCTCCAAAACTCACCCTCGTACGCAACGTCCAAAAGCTGTTGTTGTTCTTCCGCAGATCGTTTGTCGATCAAGCCCAATAGCGCAGCGCCATCAAGGGGGCTGATGCCGTTGTGTTTGGCAAACGCCAAAGCGTCCGTTGTAAATGTTGAGGATGTTGCAAAAATGCCCGTGGTCAGGGCATTTGAGGCCATCACGCCAAAAAATTCGCGCAGTTCCTTCACGCCAACGGCTTTGTTCTGCCAGTGTTTGCACTGCACAACTGCCATGACCTTGCCACTGCTGTTCTGAAGCCAGATATCAACACCGCCGTCGGCGCCGTGTGACTGTGCGCGTGTTTCAAAGCCGTTTTTTGAAAATAGCGCTTCACACAAAGCCTCAAAGCGCCGCCATTCAATATGGCCGAATACGTCTAGTCCCCACTTTGTGGAGCGGCTCTGGCGTGTAAGCTCGCTGCTACTTTTTTGAGGGTAGATGTCAGGCAAGTTGCCTGATGCCGGTGGAGTCGCTTTGCCAAACGAGTCTTGCGTGTCAGTCGGTTCGTGGTTTGCCACGTCTGAAGTCTGCCTGAACGCCGGTTTTGCAGCTTGAGCGTTTGTGTACAAGTGCAGTCCGATCAACGTCAACCCGATACCAAGCGACAGCCACCCCGGTGTTTCCAACGCCAAGAAAACTGACTTCAGCAATGAATTAGTGCCCACAAAAACCGGGGCCAAAAGGAAGACGGTTCCTAATCCGGACAGTTGAATGCCTTTATCCAACAAAGCACGCTGCCCCCGTTTTCGTTTCTTAACGGTTTTGACGATCATCATTTTTTCTCCCTGCAATAGGTCCAACAAGTCCCCGTTGTTGCCCATCAGTTTAGCCTTGCGTGTTTTTGTAATCGCATGGCGATCTTTTTGGGCATCGTCAAATAGCAACAACAAACAGACAAAAATCGATAAAATCTGACTATTCTGATCAGAATTTGGGAAATCTATGCAGACTTGGCAATTGCAACATGCGAAAGCGCGCTTTTCTGAGGTGGTCAAAGGTGCGAAACAGGATGGCCCTCAAGACATCACAGTGCACGGGAAGTCGGTAGCCGTTGTGCTGTCGAGGGAATTGTTTGATCGACTCAGCGGCAACGCACTGTCATTTGTCGAATTCATGCAACGTTCCCCTTTGTGCGGCCTGGATGAGCTGACTTTTGAACGTGATCAAAGTCTGGCCCGCGAAGTTGATCTATGAGTTATCTGATCGATACCAATGTCATCTCTGAGTTGCGTCGCAAGCAGCCAGACCCCATGGTTTTGGCATGGTTCGGAGCCCGGTCCGCGCAGTCGCTTTTTTTGAGCGTGCTGACCCTGGGTGAGATTCGCAAAGGCATCGAAGCCTTGGGCGATAGCACTCTAGATGCGGTAAGGCGGCAGGCCTTGAGTGACTGGCTCGAAGTCGATCTGCCCACATTTTTTTTGGGTCGCATCCTCAATGTCGACGCACCGGTGTCTCATCAGTGGGGTCATCTTCAAGCCCAAGCTCACAGACCCCTGCCCGCCATTGATAGTTTGTTGGCCGCAACGGCACTGCATCACAGCCTCACCCTGGTCACGCGCAATGTGCGTGACTTTGAAGGTCTGGGGCTGAACCTTATCAATCCGTGGTCATAGCTTAACTGACCTTAATTAGGGTCAGATCCCAGTTTCTTCGTGTGAAATGCTAGCTTGATATGACACTTAAAGGGTGAGCATTGACTATCACAGCACGGGTCTTTATGAGTGGTCGCATCCAGGCTTTGCGCCTGCCAGCGAAGTTGCGTTTGCAAGCCAAGGAAGTGCGACTGGAGCAAATTGGCAACGATATTTGGTTGCACCCTGAAGTGCCGCTCGGACAGGACATGGGCCACTGGCTGCGGTAGAGGCCTCGCTGGCGGGATTTGATGTGCGCCCGTGGCCCGTGGAGGCCACGCGACATTACGCACAAGTTCGTACCGCGCTGGAGCGGGGTGTCAAGCCCATCGGCGGCACGGATTTGATGATCGCAGCTCACGCGCTGGCCGAGGACAGCGTTGTAATCACCAACAACGCTCGCGAGTTTCACCGTGTGCCCGGTTTGGCGGTGGAAGAGTGGGCGTTGGATGAGCCGAATTAACTGGGATCTGACCCCAATTAATTTACAAGATCTGTTTGGTCTTGCCGATGGCGTTTTCGATCAACACCTGTAAGGCATGCAGTACCCCAGCCTGCTCCAGAGGTGTCAGGGATCGACCTTCTTTGAGAATCGCCTTTGCCTGTGTCAGCAGCGCGCCTTGTTCGGCTGCAATTCGGGCCGTTTCGGCCTGGTAAAGGTCAAGCCGCATGTTGCTTGTCCCAATAGAAATCTTCCAACTCACGCCAGGTGCGGCGCAAAAAGCGAACCCACTGCACTGTGTTGTCTCCGGATAGAGGTATGCCATCCTCGGCCACGCTCGCACGCATGGCCAAATTGGCTCGGCGTAAGTCAATCAAGTCTATTTTGGTATCGGGTAGACCCAAGGCGTCAGCGATCCTATGACGCAATGACTCGCCACGTGACAGGGTCGTGACCCAATCCACTTGTGCGGCCCACTGCAACGCAATATCCCAATCGCTGCCCGGGTGCGCCATGCCGTGTGCCTGACTCCCTACCAACACCGCGAAGTCCACATCTGCTTCCGCTTGCATCAGCGTGGCCAGCGCCGCCAAAGGGAGGTTCGGAACATTGGATAAATCGCAGTTCTGGCTTGTCATGCAGGTATTACGCCATAAAACGCCATCATTTATCTGATGAGGATCGCATAGCTATCCGTTAATTGGGATCTGACCCCAATTAACCCTGCTGCGCTTTGGCGGCTTGCATCGCCTGGTTCCAGGTGCGCTGGGGAACGTGGTTGCGCAGGCGTTCCACCAGGATTTTGATGAGTTCGCTGTGCACCTCATGGCCGATGAAGGGCAGCACTTCGGCGGTGATGTCGGCGCCAAGGTCGCGCAGGCGGTGCGCGGCAACCACAGTGTGGCCATAGGGCACCAATGCGTCTTCCTTGCCATGAAAAAAATGCAGGGTGGTGTCGGCGGGCGCGGCATCTGGCAGCGCCGCGTAGCGCCCGGCAATCGACAACACCCGTCCCGCAAGGGCAGGGCTGTTTTTGCTGGCCTCCAGGGCCATGGTTGAACCCTGAGAAAACCCCACCAAAGCCGTTGCCTCTGGCGCCAAACCCGTGGCGTGCTGCCAGTGCGCCACCCGTGCCTCAAACAGCGGCATCGCTTGCGCCACCCTTTGCACCCGCAATTCATCGGTGATGTCGGCGGTTGAAAACCACTCATAACGCCGTGGCTCGGCAGAAGGGTGGGGCGCCGCCACCGAAATCACCGCAGCTTTCGGAAAAGCCGCACCCAAACGCTTGCCCAAGCTACGCATGCCGATCGGGTTGCCGCCCATGCCGTGAAACAACAAAATCAACTGTGCCGCAATGGCAGGGCGTTGCAAAACAAGATCTTCAGCAGACAAGGGTGACTCCGGGGTGTGAGCTTATGTTGGGATTTATGCCGGGATAATCGGGCGGCTCTGATTATCCCAACGTAGAAAGACACGGCGCACATGGCCATCCAATGGTTTCCAGGGCACATGCACCTGACGCGGCAAGCCATCGAAGAACGCATCAAAGGCACCGATGTGGTCATCGAAATGCTTGATGCGCGCCTGCCCGGCTCCAGCGCCAATCCCATGCTGGCTCAGCTCACGGCAGGCAAACCCGCGCTCAAGGTGCTCAACAAACAAGACCTGGCCGACCCAGATCGCACCCAGCTGTGGCTGGCCCACTACAACGCCTTGCCCGACACCCGTGCCCTGGGCCTGGACGCCAGCATCACCAGCCCGGCCAAGGCCCTGATCGACGCCTGCCACGCTCTGGCCCCCAACCGGCGCAGCATGGTCAAGCCCATGCGGGTGCTGATTTGCGGCATTCCCAACGTCGGCAAGTCCACGCTCATCAACACCTTGACGGGCCGGCGTGCCGCCAAAACGGGCGACGAAGCCGGCATCACCAAGCTAGAGCAGCGCATCGTGCTGGCCGACGGCTTTTATCTGTTCGACACGCCCGGCGTGCTGTGGCCGCGCATCATCGTGGCCCAAAGCGGCTACAACCTGGCCGCCAGCGGCGCCATAGGCCGCAACGCCTACAACGAAGAAGAGGTCGCGCTGGAGCTGCTGGACTACCTGCGTCAAAACTACGCTGGCGCCCTGCAGGCCCGTTTCAAGATCGACGATGCCGCCAGCCAGACCGACGAACAGCTGCTGGATGCCATCGGCCGCCAGCGCGGCGCCCTCATGGGCAAGGGCCGCGTCAACACCCAAAAAGCCGCCGAGATCGCCATCTACGAGTTTCGCGCCGGCACCCTGGGCCGAATCACCCTGGAAACCCCCGAGCAGTTTGCGCTTTGGCTGGAAGCCGGCCGCCAAAAAGACGCCCAGCGCCAAATCAAAAAAGACGCCATCGAGCTAGACCGCAAAATCCGCTTCAAGCAAATCCCCAGGCCGCCCAGGCAAGACGGATGATGGCTTGACTCATTCCAAAGCCAGCCTGCGACTCAGGGCCGCCCGACATGGTTGCTCCATGGAGCAAGAAGTTAGAAACATCCTTCAACACAGCCTGGCCGAAGAGCCCGGCACCGCCAACGGCTTGAGCTTTGCCCAGCGCATTAACCAGCGTTTCAAAGGTCTAGGGGGCGCTGAGCTTGCCGTGCCATCACGCCAAACAGCTCGCCCTTTGCCGACCTTTGACAAGCCATGACCGCAGGTTTCCTTACCGAGACCACCGAAGACGTCCAAATTGCCGCCATCGCGCTTGCTTCAAAGCTATAAATTGTCACCCGCAACACCAAAGACTTTGAGGCGATAGAAGGCATCGCAGTTATCAATCCTTGGCAGATTCAAATATGAAGCGCACCAACGTTGATTTCAATATGTGTTTTATTCAACTGCTATCATGTCCTCCTGTTTTGGTGTTTGTTTATCGTCAGTTCAAGGAGAGGTTATGAAAGCAAGTCAAATTCTCGCCGTCGTTTTGTCGTCTGCCGCTTTGTTGGCTCAGCCTGCGTTTGCCCAAGCTGAGGCAGGCGCTGCTGCCGTTGGTGGTGCAGGTGGTACAGCCGCCGCCGGAACAGCCGCTGCTGCAGGTACAACTGCTGCTGCCGCAGGCGCTGCTGCCGCAACCACCGCTGCTATCGGTGGTGTGGCTGTCTCCACCATCGTTGTTGGTGCTGCCATTGCTGCCGTGGTTGTTACTGCTGTGGCCGACTCTGGCACGACCACTGGCACGGTGCAGTAATCTGCCCTGTGATCTAAAACAAAGGCGCCCTCGGGCGTCTTTGTTGTTTCTGGGGTTCCATATTTATGTCGTATGACGTGTGGCGTTTATTGATCTGCTTCGCGTGCGTGCTTCTCAGCGCTTGCGCTAATGTCTCGGTGCCACTTGTCGACGTTGTTGCCGGCTTGTCTGGGCAATTAAGTTCTAACCCAGCCAAGAACGCCATCCCTGACCGGCTTAACCCCAGCTATCGTTACTTGCGTGTTAGTGTCGCGGGCCGCTCGCCGGCACTGATGGTTCTGGGCTACATCGATCCCCACCCACTGGGTGACATTGAAGTCTGGTACTCGGCCAAGCGTGAGGTCCTCAAGACCCAGGCTGGGCGGGTGGTGGCAAGCGCTGGCCTGGAGCTCGATTGGCGCCACGTTGATTTCCCTGCGCCCCCGGTGGCCTGGGCAAATGCTGGACCCTCTTTTTCTTACCAGCGGGTTCGTGATGTCATGCCCGGCTACCGCATGGGCCTGCGCGAAGCCGTTCACGTTCAGGCCCTGAGTCCGCCTCAGGAGCTTGTGCCGCCATCCATGCCTCGTGGTGCCACTTGGTACCAAGAGCTTGTAGTACCGGCTAGCAAAAACGACACCCTTGCACCCGCCTGGTTTGCGGTCGTCAAAAGTCGGTCCTCGTCTGGTGCCGCGTCAGCTGATGTGGTCGCGTCTTACCAGTGCTTGTCTGCCAGCTTGTGTCTGCAACTACAGCGTTGGCCTGTGGTCGAGAGTCCTTGATGATCCCATTTACTCGTCGCTCAGTGTTGTCAATATTGAGCACCACTATGTGCCTGGTCACCAGTGCGCTTGCTCAAAGTCTGCCGCTTGCGCTGGGCAGTGAGCCTAAGGCCGGCGAGCGCCTTGGCGACTGGCTGGCGCGCCAGACCAGTGCCAACACCAACGTTAATGCTTACATGCCAGCCCTGCACTGGCAGGTGCCCGCAGAGCGGGTGCCACAGCAGCGCCTGCGCAAAGCCGTTTTGCAGGTTTTGCAGGATGACATGAGCCGGCAAAGCTGGCCTGCCAGCAGCCGCGCTCAGCTGGCGCAATTGCTACAAAGCATGCCCCTGACGGGACGGCTCACGGTTGCCTTGCCAGACGCCCGCTGGCTGCAGGCTTCACCAGACCAAGATCCTGTTCTGCAGGCCGACCACCGAGTGCAGCTATTTGGTCGGCCAACCACCGTTACGGTGCTTACTGACACAGGCCTGCCCTGTGCGGCTGTGCATGTTTCTGGCGCGCTGATTCAAGATTACCTGAGCGCATGCCTGGGTGCTGATGCCAGCCAGGTCGACGAAGTCTGGCTGGTTCAACCCGACGGGCGCAGCACCCGTTACGGCGTTGCTGCCTGGAACGAACAATCCCAAAACGAGCCCGCCCCTGGGGCTTGGCTGTGGGCGCCGCGCCGCGCCGCCCAGGTTCCTTGGACCCTTTCAGACAATCTCGCACGTTTTCTGGCGACCCAGCCACCGGGCGAATTTGCGTCCCCCGCCGTGCATGGCCCAGGCCAGCCAGTGAAGGTGGCCCAGGCCCCTGTCTCTTTCCCTGTCCCCTCACCAAGGCCCGCGCCGCGCACCCACAGCATCAGCTCCAGTGATTGGGGCGACATCGGCTTGTTGCAAACCCCCACCGCCCGCATGGCCCCGGTGGGCGATGCCCGAGTTCATTTCTCTGGCGTGTGGCCCTACACACGCGGCACGGTCATGTTGCAACCACTCGAATGGCTGGGGGGTGGTTTTCGTTACACCGATGTTGATAACCGCCTGTACGGTCCGCAAGACTTTTCTGGAAACCAGTCTTACAAAGACAAGTCTCTTGACTTCAAGCTGCGCTTGAACCAAGAGAGTGCTTATCTGCCCGAGGTCGCCTTTGGCGTGCGCGACCTGGGCGGCACCGGCCTCTTCTCCAGCGAATACTTGGTCGTCAGCAAGCGCTGGGGCGACCTGGACTTCAGCTTGGGTCTGGGCTGGGGTTACATGGCCGGGCGCGGCAACGTCAAAAACCCGCTCAGTGTGTTTGACAAAAGCTTTGATCAACGCCAAAACGACATCGGCTTGGGCGGCACGGCCAATACGGGTGCTTTTCTACATGGCCGTAGCGCCCTGTTTGGCGGCGTTCAGTGGCAAAGCCCCTATCAGCCGCTCACCCTCAAGCTAGAGCTGGATGGCAACAATTACCAACACGAGCCCCAGGCCAATAACCAGGCTGTGCGGAGTTCTTTCAACGTCGGCGCGGTTTACCAGTACAGCCCCAACATCGCTGTGTCCATGGGCTTGGAGCGTGGCAATCGCATCATGTGGGGCCTTACCTTGCATGGCGGGCTTAACCAGCTGCAGTCGCCCAAGGTGCTAGACCGTAGCCCACCTGTCGTATTGCCCGTGGCGCCTGCAGCTGTGCCCGCAACGGGGCGTGACGCCAGCATTGCCGATATGCAGCTGTTTACCGGTTGGCAGGTTCGTCACTTTGAGCACCAGGCATCCAGCACGTCGGTGGTGCTGGAGGTCGACACCGCGCTTTATGTGCAAGAGCGGCTCGATCGCCTGCTGCGCGTGCTGCACCGCGACTCGCCGGCCTCCAGCCGCAGTTTCAGTATCAGCTTGTTGCAGCAGGGTTTGCCCATGCAGCAAATTGTCGTCAATCGTGGCGAATGGGTGTCTCGCCATGTCGCGCCCCAGCCACCCGAAATGCGCCTGCCCTATGCTCAGGTATCACCGGGCGTGCCTGCATTGCCCGCTGTGGCGCAAAACACGCAGGTGCGCCGGGGGCTTGATGTGGAAGTGGGCCCCAGCTTCAATCAGGTTCTGGGTGGGCCCGACGGCTTTGTCTTGTACCAGCTCGGTGTGCAGGGCAATGCCCAGTACCGTTTTGACGACAGCACTTGGTTTTACGGCGCGTTTAATGCCCGCTTGCTAGACAACTTTGATCAATTTACCTACACGGCGCCCAGCAACGTGCCACGGGTTCGCACCCATCAGCGCGAATACGTCACCACCTCACGCTTTACCCTGCCCGTGATGCAGGTCACCCATGTGCAAGACCTGGGGCAGGGCCACTATGCCAGCGTATACGGCGGCATGCTCGAATCCATGTTTGGCGGTGTGGGGGCCGAATGGTTGTATCGCCCCTGGCGCGCGCCCATCGCAGTAGGGGTAGATGTCAACCACGTCCGCCAGCGTGACTTTCGGCAAAACCTGGCTTTCAGGAATTACGCAGTCAACACGGGGCACGCCACCTTGTATTGGGACACCGGCTGGAACGACATCCAGGTCAAGATCAGTGCTGGCCAATACTTGGCGGGCGACGTGGGGGCTACCCTGGATGTCAAACGGTTCTTTTCCAATGGCGTCAGCCTAGGGGGCTACGCCACCAAAACCAATTTATCGGCAGCGCAGTTTGGCGAGGGCAGTTTTGACAAAGGGCTGTACGTCAACATCCCCTTTGATGCCATGTTGCCCCGCTCCACGGCTGGCAACGCCAACATCGCCTGGTCGCCCCTTACACGCGATGGCGGTGCCAGGCTGAATCGTCGGTTCCCCCTTTTCGACACAACCAAGCTGCGCGACCCCCGTGCCCTGCAATGGGAGTCTATGCGCCAGCCGCAGCAGCGCAGTGCCGAAGACAACAGTTATGTTTTGTCTGAGCCACGGCCCCAGCTTTTGCCAGACCTGGCCGGCAGCGTTGGCACCCTGGGGCAGCAGTTGGGTGGTCTGCCTGCTTCCAGCTGGCTGTGGGCAGGCGGTGCGGTGTTGGCCAGCAGCTTGCTCGACAAACCCCTTGACAAGTGGGCACAGTCGCACGCCGGTGGCTCCTGGCAGCAACTAGGCAAGGCCACCAACGCAGTGCCTTTGGCGCTGGCTGCGGGGGCTGGCGTTGCCTACACGGGTTTGGCGGGCGAGGGCGCCTCTGGCACGGCCCAAACCGCCATCAAAGCCGCCAGCTACACCCTGGCCGCCAATTTGGCCACGCGCTGGTCAGTGGGCCGCGCGCGCCCCATCGATGGTCTGGGTGCAGCCAGTTTTGACGACTTCAATTCGGGCGCGCTGCAGTCCGGGTTTGCATCCAACCATGTGTCTGTGGCCTTTGCTTTGGCCACGCCATTTGCTCAGCAATACAACATGCCCTGGCTGTATGCCGCAGCGGCCAGCACGGCCCTGGGCCGGGTGCAGCAACGCCAGCATTGGGTGTCAGACACGGTGGCTGGTGGTTTGATGGGTTATGCAATTGGCTCCCTGGTAAATCAGACAGATCAATCCAAAAACGCAGCCCGTTGGAGCGTCACCCCACAAAAGGTGCAAGCAGACTGGTCATTTTGATGAGCGCCCTCATTGGCAAGCCTACCAATGTTCCAGTTTGATCCGCCCGTCTTGAAACTACTCTTAATTCTGACCCCCTAAAATCGCGAATTAACTTGCATGTGTTGCGAATCCCGCAGCTACTGCATTGTTTTCGAGCCAGTTACTGCCCACATGTCGAATTCATCACGCCGATCTTTTCCCCGTTCGTATGCCTTGTTGCCCGTGTTGGCCGCTCTTCTGCTGGGTGGTTGTTCCTTTGCGCCAGGCATGTATGTGGGTAAAAGCCTCTTTGATGATGCTGCCAAGCCGGGTTCTGACTTTTTAATCAGCGCCGCTCGCCTAGGGAAGGTGTTCAAAACTCCTCCGATCGCAGGTTGTGAACCGAGCCTGCGTACTTGAAAATATCGCCATGAAGCAACAAGACCTTGGGCTGAACCTGAG
>JBJOIT010000058.1:0-16394 GCA_046046915.1 Pseudomonadota bacterium | reverse complement strand
GGCTTATATACTGTTGTTTTGTACAGTATTTGGATCGACCCAAGTGACCCCCAAAACCGCTTTTATTGCCTTGGACACGGGCGCCGTTTGGCGTGCCGACACCCTGGCGCAGGCGCCTGGGGTTGTGGTGGGCACAGGCCATCGGCAACTCAGTGAGCACTTGCCGGGAGGGGGCTGGCCTGTGGGCGCGCTGATCGAGGTGTTGCAACAGCCCGATCAGCATCTGGAGTGGCAACTGATCTTGCCGGCGTTAGCGGCCTTGCCGCGGGGTCAGCCTGGCGGTCGCGAGCCTGTTGTGGTGCTGGTGGGGCCGCCGCACCATCCTTTTGGCCCTGGTTTGGCAGGGCGTGGTTTGCAGCCTCAAGCCTTGCTGAGCGTCGATACCCAGACCCCGCTGGAGTGTCTGTGGGCGACCGAGCAGGCGCTGCAGTGTGCCGATGTGTCTGCAGTGCTGGCCTGGTTGCCTCAGGCGAGATCTGACCAGCTGCGTCGTTTGCAGATGGCGGCATCCCAGCACCAGTGCCTGCTGTTTGTGATGCGGCCTGCGCAAGTGCATACACAGGCCTCACCGGCGGTGCTGCGGCTGGAAGTGCTGGACAGCCCTGCACGTGCCTATCAACGGGGTCTGAAAGTGCTCAAGCGCCGTGGCCCTCCGTTAGCGCAGGATCTTCAAATTCCGGCTGGGCCTGCGCGTTTGAATGCTTTGCAGCAGGTGTCATGTCATGCACTGGATCGCTTTTCAGCCGCTAGCTGAGGATGCTGCCGCGGTGCCTGATCTGGCAGATGCCCAGCAGGCGTTGGGCTGGTGGTCCCTGCAGTTCACACCCAAAGTGGCCCGGCTGGACGGCATGTGGGTGATGGAGGTATCTGCCAGCGAGCGTCTGTTTGGAGGGCGTGCAGCATTGGTGCAGCGCATGCGCCAGTTGCATCCGCCGCCGGTGCCGGTGCGCATGGCACGTGGCAGCACCAGTCTGGTGGCGCTGGCACGACTGCATCCCCTGGGGCGCCGTGCAGCCAGTGCAGACGCCTTGCCCTTGTCGACCCTTGCTGCTGCACAGCCGCATCTAAAGACGCTGGCGACCTTGGGTTGTTACCGATGGGGCCAGTTGCGTGCTTTGCCTCGGGGTGGTGTCGCCAGACGCTTTGGAGCGGCTTTGCTGGACGCTTTGGACCGGGCGTACGGTGCCCAGCCTGAGAGCTACCCCTGGCTCGTGTTGCCGGATGTGTTTGAGGCCCGCATCGAGCTGGCTGCCCGGGTGGATGCTGCACCGGCCCTGATGTTTGGCGCGCGTCGTTTGTTGGTGCAATTGCAACTCTGGCTGCAACTGCGCCAGCGGGGGGTGTTGGCCCTGGCGCTGGGCTGGGAGTTTGACGGCCTCGTGCGCGATGTCTCGCAAGCTCAGCAGGAGCTGCTGGTGCGCACGGCCCAGCCCACACAGGGTCAGGATCATTTACTGCGCCTGCTGGCCGAACACCTGGCACAGGTCACGCTGGCCGCGCCAGTCGATGCCTTGACCTTGCGTTCCCTGGAGACAGCGTCGATTCAGGGGGCCAGCAACACACTGCTACAAGATGAGACCCGACAGGGGGACAGCTTGCACCAGTTCATTGAGCGTTTGAGTGCCCGGCTGGGCGGCCAGGCAGTGCGTCGTTGGGTGGCCTGCTCGGACCATCGGCCGGAATACATGCAGTTCTGGGTGCCGGCGCAGGCTGCTTTCCAGGCTCAAACTACCGTGACGCAAGCCTCACCGCTTTACCCCACCTGGCTGCTGCCTCAACCCCTGGCTTTGGACTGCGATGATGAGGGGCCTCTGTACCAAGGGCGCTTGTTGTTGCTGGCGGGGCCGCAGCGTTTGGAGGCAGGCTGGTGGACGACAGGTGAATCTGGCGCAGTTGGGGGCCATGGGTCTGTGTTGCGCGACTACTACATCGCCCAGAACCCGCAGGCGCAGTGTGTCTGGATTTACCGTGAACGGCTGTCTAGGCGCGATGGCGCAGATCGTTGGTATCTGCATGGCGTGTATGCCTGAGGTGACCGCCCCTGAGGTGACGCCAGTTGCCCCAGCCTACGCCGAGCTGTTTTGCATGAGCAACTTCAGCTTTCAGCGCGGGGCCTCGCATCCGGCGGAGCTGGTAGAGCGCGCCCACGCGCTGGGGTATGCCGCCCTGGCGCTGACCGATGAATGCTCGGTGGCAGGCGTGGTGCGGGCACACGCCGAGGCCCGGCGCTTGGGTTTGAAATTTCTGCCAGGGGCGCACTTTGTGTTGCCTGATGTCACCTTTGTTGTCTTGCCGCACAGTTTGTCGGGTTGGGGGCAGCTGTGCCAGCTGATCACAACGGCTAGGCGCAAGGCAGATAAAGGTCGTTACCAGCTGCCATGGACCGATCCGGCCTGGGATGCTTTGGCGGATTGCGAGTTGCTGTTGGTGCCTGAGCGACGGCTTAGCTTTGAGAGCCTATGTGCATGGTGTTTGCGTGCACGCGACCGCTTTGCCGAGCGCCTGTGGATGGGTGTGGTTTTGCAACATGGCCCCGATGACGCGCTGTGGCTGTACACCTTACAACGGGCTTCGCAGCTCACCGGGCTGCCGCTGGTGGCTGCGGGCCAGGTGCTGATGCATCTGCGCTCGCGCAAACCCTTGCAGGATGTGATCAATGCGGTGCGCCTGCACCAGCCTGTTGCCCAGTGCGGAGCCGCCTTGCAAGCCAACGCCGAGGCGCACTTGCGCTCACGCCAGCGGTTGGCCCAGCTGTATCCGCAAGTCTTGTTGGCCAACACCCTGCAAGTGGCAGAGCGCTGCCATTTCAGCCTGGATGAGCTGCGATACCAGTACCCGCAAGAGACCTTGTTGCCGGGACTCACACCCGACCAAACTTTGCGCCAGTACACCCAGGAGGGAGTACTTGTGCGCTACCCGGACGGAGCGCCGCCAGCCGTGCTGCGCCAGATCGAACACGAACTGGCCCTGATTGCCCAGCTCAAGTACGAGATGTACTTTCTGACCGTGTTTGACATCGTGCGTTTTGCACGCAGCCAGGGCATCTTGTGCCAAGGCCGGGGCTCGGCGGCCAATTCGGCGGTGTGCTATTGCCTTGGGGTAACGGAGGTGGATCCGGCGCGCACCCATGTGCTGTTCGAGCGCTTCATCAGCCGCGAACGTAACGAGCCGCCCGACATCGACGTGGACTTTGAACATGACCGGCGTGAAGAGGTGATTCAGTACATCTACCAAAAGTACGGCCGCGACCGGGCCGCATTGACCGCTGTGGTCACCAGCTACCGCACCCGCAGCGCCTTGCGGGACGTGGGCAAGGCGCTGGGCGTGGACGAGGTGCTGATCGAGCAGGCCAGCAAGGCACATTCCAGGTTCAACCCAGTGGGGTCAGACTCCGATGCCTGGGCGCAAGCCCTGGGAGTTGCGGCACTGGATGACCGACAGGCACAGTGGCTCAGTCTGACACGGCAGCTGATCGGCTTTCCCCGCCATTTGAGCCAGCATCCAGGGGGATTTGTACTGACCGACGGGCCTTTGTCACGACTGGTGCCCATTGAGAACGCAGCCATGTTTGATCGGTCCATCATCCAGTGGGACAAGGATGACCTGGATGAGGTTGGCTTGCTCAAGGTGGACGTACTGGCCTTGGGCATGCTGAGCGCCATACGCCGTTGTCTGGCCTTGGTTGGGCAGCGCAGGGGACAGGAATTGCGCATGCAGGATATTCCCGACGGCGATGCACCCACCTACGACATGATTTGCGCTGCCGACACCGTTGGGGTGTTCCAGATCGAAAGCCGGGCCCAGATGTCCATGTTGCCGCGCCTGCGGCCACGCAACTATTACGGCCTGGTGGTTGAGGTTGCCATCGTTCGGCCGGGACCCATACAGGGCGGCATGGTGCATCCGTATTTACGCCGCCGCCAGGGATTGGACCCCGTGGATGTGCCGCCCGCGCTCGAAGCTGCCCTGAAGCGCACCTTGGGTGTGCCGATTTTTCAGGAGCAGGTGATGCAGATTGCCATGCTGGCGGCCAACTTCAGTGGCGATGAGGCCGACCAGCTGCGTCGCTCCATGGCGGCATGGAAGCGCAAAGGCGGTGTGCACAAATTTCACGATCTGCTGATCAGTCGCATGGTCGCCAACGGCTACACCGCCGACTTTGCAGAAAACATCTTCAGCCAGATCGAGGGTTTTGGTGAATACGGCTTTCCTGAAAGCCACGCCGCCAGCTTTGCCTTGTTGGTTTACGTGAGTGCCTGGCTCAAGTGCCACGAGCCAGCCTGCTTTTTGGTCGCACTGCTCAACTCTCAACCCATGGGCTTTTACAGCCCCTCACAACTGGTGCAGGACGCCCGGCGCCATGGCGTGGAGGTGCGCTCGGTAGATGTGTCGCATAGTGATTGGGACAGTACGCTAGATAAATTGGGGTCTGATCCCCATTGTTTTTCAGGCGATGGCATGGCCCCGGCACCTGCTGTACGCCTGGGTTTGCATCTGGTGTCTGGCCTGGCGGCCGCGGCTGCCCAGCGCATCGTGGCCGCGCGGACTGTGGCACCTTTTGAGCATGTAGATGACTTGGCCTTGCGTGCCCAGCTGGACCGCGGTGACCTGAACGCCCTCTCAGCGAGTGATGCCTTGGCCAGCCTGGCAGGGCATCGCCGACAGCAGGCCTGGGCTGCGTCAGCGCTGGTGATGGCACCTGCACTTTTGCGGCATGCGCCTGTGCAAGAAGCCCCGTTGTTGTTGCCCCAGGCCAGTGAGGGTCAGGAAGTGCTGCACGACTATGCTGCCCTGGGTTTGAGTTTGCGCCGACATCCGGTGGCCATTTTGCGGCCCCAGCTGGCGCATTTGAAGTTGAAGACGTCGGCCCAGCTGCAGCAAGTGCTGCATGGGCGCCGGGTGTCGGCCTGCGGGCTGGTCAGCATGCGTCAGGCGCCGCCCACCGCCAAAGGTGTGGTGTTTGTGACTTTGGAAGACGAGCACGGCTGCGTGAACGTGATCGTCTGGCCGTCTGTTCGGGAGCAGCAGGTGAAAACGTTGCTGCAGGCCCGGCTATTGGCCGTGTGGGGCGAATGGCAACGCGACGTGGACAGTGGCGGCCAGGTGCGCCACCTGATTGCCCGGCGACTGCAGGACCTCACCCCGCTCTTGGGTGGATTGAGCACCCAGAGCCGGGAGTTTCACTAAAGCCTTACAGCCCTGCTGCCGCGCGCAAGGCTTGCACCTTGTCAGTCCGCTCCCAGGTGAATTCGGGCTCTTCGCGGCCAAAGTGCCCGTAGGCGGCGGTTTTTTCGTAGATGGGACGCAGCAGGTCGAGCATCTGGATGATGCCTTTGGGGCGCAGGTCAAAGTGCTCGTTGACCAGTGCGGCGATCGCTTCGTCGGGAATCACGCCCGTGCCTTCGGTGTACACCGTCACGTTCATGGGCTTGGCCACGCCGATGGCATAGGCCACCTGAATCTGGCATTGCCTTGCCAGGCCGGCTTTCACGATGTTCTTGGCCACGTAGCGGGCAGCGTAGGCGGCCGAGCGGTCCACCTTGCTGGGGTCTTTGCCGCTGAAGGCACCACCGCCGTGCGGGCAGGCGCCGCCATAGGTGTCCACGATGATCTTGCGCCCGGTCAGGCCGCAGTCGCCCTGGGGACCACCAATCACAAAGCGACCGGTGGGGTTAATCAGGTAGCGCGTGTTTTGCAGCCACTCCTTGGGCAGCACGGGCTTGATAATTTCTTCAATGACCGCTTCGACAAAGCTGGCCTTCATTTTGGTGGGTGACTCAGACTGGTCTGGGCTGTGTTGTGAAGACAGCACCACGGTGTCGATGGAGTGGGGCTTGCCATCGACGTATCGCATAGTCACCTGGCTCTTGGCATCCGGGCGAAGAAAGGGAAGGCGGCCGTCCTTGCGCAGCTGGGCCTGGCGCTCCACCAGGCGATGCGCGTAATAGATGGGCGCGGGCATCAGCTCTGGGGTTTCGTCGCAGGCGTAGCCAAACATCAGGCCTTGGTCGCCCGCGCCAATGTTGAGGAAGTCATCGCTGGCGTGATCCACACCCTGGGCGATGTCATTGCTCTGCTTGTCATAAGCCACCATCACGGCGCAGCCTTTGTAGTCGATGCCGTACTCGGTGTTGTCGTAACCGATGCGCTTGATGGTGTCGCGGGCCACCTGGATGTAGTCGACGTGTGCGTTGGTGGTGATCTCACCAGCCAGCACCACCAGACCGGTGTTTGTCAGGGTTTCGGCGGCCACGCGGCTCAGCGGGTCTTGTTTGAAGATCGCATCCAGAATCGCGTCGGAGATCTGGTCGGCTACCTTGTCGGGGTGGCCTTCGGAGACGGATTCGGAAGTAAAAAGAAAGTCGTTCGCCATGATGTCAAGCTCCTAAATAAGTCAAACAGTTGGTGAGGCGCTGCTTGGGCTTGGGGCTTCGGCGAACGCTTTAGCAGATTTGTCAAAAGTGACAAGGCACAATGTCGGCTCTTTGAAACGCTGCATTCAACGCCTCAACCGACCCTGTGTGTCGCCCTGCAAGTAGTTCCATAACTCAGCGACGGGCGAATTCTATCCAATCCATGCGCTTTGTGATTTCCACTTTGTCGGCAATGCCTTTGTGCCTGCTGCACCTCAAAGGCTGGTTCGCGGGCTGGCTGGTCTTTTTGCTTTCAGGTAAGTACAGGCGTCGCTTCATCGCTAACGCCAGACGTGCAGGATTGACCTGGCGTCAATGGAGTTGCGCCGTTGGCGAGGCCGGCAAGACGATTCTGGAATTGCCACGCCTATGGCTGGGCCGCCCCGTGCGGGTGCTGTGGTCGGGTCAGGAGCTGGTGACTGAGGCGCTTGAACAAGGTCGCGGGGTGCTGTTTCTCACGCCTCATTTGGGGTGTTTTGAAATCACAGCCCGTGCGTATGCCGATGTTTATGGCGCCACACATGCGCCCATGACGGTGTTGTTTCGTCCTCCAAAAAAAGCCTGGTTGCGAGACTGGGTCCTGCAGGCGCGCGCTCGGGAAGGGTTGCGCACAGCCGAGACCTCCATGGCTGGGGTACGCCAGATGCTGCGCGCGCTCAAGGGCGGCGAAAGCGTGGGCTTGTTGCCTGATCAGGTGCCTCCTTTAGGGCAGGGCATTTGGGCACCTTTTTTTGGCCAGCCAGCCTACACCATGACACTATCGGTGCGGCTGGCGCAGCAAACCGGCGCATGTGTACTTCTGGCTTGGGGTGAACGTTTGAGCTGGGGTCGGGGTTACCGTGTGCATGTGCAACCGCTGCCCTCTGTATTGCCACAAGACCCCACTCTTGCAGCCGCAGTCATCAACCGAGCCATGGAAGACTTGATCATGCGTTGTCCGCAGCAGTACTTGTGGGCTTATGCACGCTACAAGGACCCGAGGGAGGATTGAGCATGGTCTTGAAACTGGCCAGTCAATTCTGGTTGTTTTGCACACGTGTCATGGCGCGTCTGCCTTTGCCGTGGCTGAGGGGCTTGGGTGCCTTGCTCGGCTACGTGCTTTATGTGGCAGCCGTGCCGCGCCGGCATGTGGTGATGACGAATCTGGGTTTGTGCTTTCCCTCCCTCGCCCCCGCAGAAAGACGGCGTTTGGCGCTGTCAACTTTTGTTCGCTTCGCCCAGGCCTGGCTCGACCGTGGCTGGTTGTGGCACGGCTCGCCAGAACTGTTGCGGCAGCGACTGCAACTCACAGGTGCAATGGCTGATCTGCAGTCGCCAGAGCCGGTGCTGATTTTTGCCCCCCACTTTGTGGGGTTGGATGCGGGTTGGACGGCATTGACCCAGCAAGTGCCCAGGCGCTTCAACACCATCTACACACATCAGGCCAACACCACGGTGGATGCCTGGATCTTTCATGGACGGCAGCGCTTTGGTTTGCCACGGCTCTTTGACCGGTCTGCCGGCCCCAAGCCCTTGGTGAGTGCTTTGCGCGAAGGCGAAGCGTTGTATCTGCTGCCAGACATGAACTTTGGCGTGCGCGAGTCAGTGTTTGTGCCTTTTTACGGGGTTCCTGCCGCCACCGTGACATCGTTGGGACGTTTTGCAAGGCTGGGCAACGCCAGGGTGGTGCCAGTGGTAACCCGCATGAGGCCCGAAGGCTATGAGGTTCAGGTGCTGCCCGCCTGGCTTGACTTCCCGACCCAAGATGCAAGCGAAGATGCTGCCCAGATGAACCTGCGCTTGCAGGCCATGATCGACACCATGCCCGATCAATATTACTGGGTGCATAAACGCTTCAAAAGCCGCCCGCCGGGCAGCCCACCTATTTACTGATCGCCAGAATCGAGGTCTTGGGGCTCAATAGCCTCAAGCACCGCAGGTGTGGTTTCTGACGTGGCGACGGTGCTGGCCTGCTTTGGGGGGTGCGCCCAGTCGTGCAGCAGCATCGCAACTTGGTCGATGCCTTGGCGCTTGGTGGCCGAAAACAAGCGAACTTCACCCCCGCCGGCCTGCAACTTCATGATGGACAGCGCTTTGCTTTGTTCCGCGCGGTTGAGCTTGTCGGCCTTGGTCAGCACCACCAGAAACTTGAGCCCCTCGGTGACCCTTGGGCGGATGACATCCAGCAGGATCTCATCGAGCTCGGTCAGGCCATGGCGTGGGTCGCACATCAGCACGATGGCCTTGAGGTTTTCTCGGGTCACCAAATAATTGGCCATCACCTGTTGCCAACGTATCTTGTCCTGTTTGGGCACGGCGGCATAACCGTAGCCGGGCAAATCGGCAAGTACTGCGTCGGTCATGCCTTGTTTGCCCAGCGCAAACAGATTGATGTGCTGGGTACGCCCGGGTTTTTTGGAGGCAAAGGCCAGCTGCTTTTGCTGGGTCAAGGTGTTGATGCAGGTGGATTTACCGGCGTTGGATCGACCCACGAAGGCAATTTCTGGCACTTCTAGCTGCGGCAAAAAGTGCAGCTGCGGCGCTGTGGTCAGGAAGCGGGCGGTGTGCATCCAGCCCATGGCCACAGTGGCTTGCTCGTTGATGGCAGATGACTTCTGGTCGGTCTGGCCTTTACCTGAGGGGCCGGTTGGTTTGGGAGATGCAGTGCGCTTACTTGCGCTTGGGTTTGGTGTGTTGGTCATTGTTATGCGAGGTAAACCCGGTGTGCCATTGTAGAATCGGCCTGTTTTGCTCACCTGACACGACATCAACCATTATGAAGCTGCTTGCCCACCTGATCATGGCCTCCGCATTGACGGCTGCCGCTTTCTCCAGTTACGCAGAAGATGCCAAGCCTGCCGTTGCCAAGCCCGACCTGGTCAAGGGTGGCGCAAGCTTTGCGGCCGTTTGCGCTGCCTGCCACGGCGCTGATGGCAACTCCGGCACTCCTGTGAACCCCAAACTGGCCCAGCAACACCCCGAGTACCTCGTTAAGCAATTGCAAGAATTCAAGTCCGGCAAACGCAACAATGCTGTGATGAAAGGCTTTGCGTCCACGTTGAGCGATGAGGACATGAAGAACATCTCTTACTGGGTAGCATCGCAAAAAGCCAAGCCTGGATTCGCCAAGGACAAGGCACTGGTCAGCTTGGGTGAGCGTATTTACCGTGGTGGTATCTCCGATCGACAAATTGCAGCATGTGCCGGTTGCCACAGTCCCAACGGTGCAGGCATTCCTTCTCAATATCCCCGTTTGAGCGGCCAGCATGCCGACTACACCGTGGCTCAGTTGACCGGTTTCAGGGATGGCGTTCGTGGCAATAGCCTCCAGATGGCTCAGGTTGCTGCCAAGCTCAATGACCGTGAAATCAAGGCTGTGGCAGACTATATCGCTGGTCTGCGTTAAAAAACATCACGGTTGTATTGCGAGCGGGCGTGAGCCCGTATCCGCCGTGCCACCTGAGCGGGCCATTCTTCGGATGGTCCGCTTTTTTCATTTTGGCGACGCCAATTCACGCCCGTTTAATTTGCTCCTGTCATGACATCTTCCACCCAAGGTCTTGAGCTGCGCTCTGAATCGCCCCTGTTGCGCGCTGTGGTGGAGTTGTTGTCGTCCATGCGCTTTGCGATTTCCCTGTTGACGGTGATCTGCATTGCCTCGGTGATTGGCACGGTACTCAAGCAGCATGAGCCCCTGCCCAATTACGTGAACCAGTTCGGCCCTTTCTGGGCCGATGTCTTTGGCGCGGCTTCCCTGTATTCGGTTTACAGCGCTTGGTGGTTTTTGCTGATATTGGCGTTTTTGGTGATCAGCACGTCTTTGTGCATTGCCCGTAACACCCCCAAAATCTTGAATGACCTGAAAACCTACAAGGAAAACATCCGGGTCCAAAGTCTGAAGGCCTTTGGCCACAGGGCTGAGGCTGACCTTGATGAGGCGCCCGAGTCTGCCGCCCGGCGCATTGGGCAGCAGTTGGCCGGTGGCGGTTGGAAGGTCAAGCTGCAGCGGCGTGATGGCCCGGACGGCGTGGGCTGGATGGTGGCGGCCAAAGCGGGTGCCGCCAACAAGCTGGGCTACATCGCCGCACACAGTGCCATCGTGCTGGTGTGCCTGGGGGGACTGCTCGATGGTGACCTGATTGTGCGGGCGCAGATGTGGTTCAACGGCAAAAGTGCCTACAACGGCGGTGGCTTGATCGCTGATGTGAAAGCCGAGCACCGCCTGAGCGAGCGCAACCCCACGTTTCGAGGCAATCTGCTGGTCGCTGAGGGCACTCAGTCCAGCACAGCCATCCTGAATCAGTCGGATGGCATCCTGCTGCAAGAGTTGCCTTTTGCGATTGAGCTCAAGAAATTCGTGGTGGATTTCTACTCCACAGGCATGCCAAAACTCTTTGCCAGTGACATCGTCATACACGACAAGGCCACAGGTGAAACCCGCGAGGCTCGGGTCGAGGTCAACCATCCGGCCAGTTACAAAGGCATCGAAATTTACCAGTCCAGTTTTGATGACGGCGGCTCCCGCGTCAAACTGAAGGCTATTCCGATGAGGGCGGCGACCCAACCCTTTGAAATCGAAGGCGTCATTGGTGGCTCGTCACAGCTGACCCGTGCAGCAGGTGGGCCGGGCGAGGAAAAGTTGACTCTCGAATACACCGGCCTGCGTGTGATCAACGTCGAAAATTTCGGTGGTTCTGGGCCAGGTGCGGTGGATGTACGCAAGGTGGATCTGAGCGAGGCGATTGATGCCAGATTGGGTGCGGGTCACAAGACGGCGACCAAAAAAGAACTGCGTAACGTGGGCCCCAGCATTTCGTACAAGTTGCGTGATGCATCCGGACAGGCAAAGGAGTTTCACAATTACATGCTCCCTGTCGATGCCGGGGACGGCCTGCCGGTGTTCCTGCTCGGCATGCGTGAGTCGCCCGCCGAGCCCTTCCGCTATCTGCGAGTGCCGGCGGATACAGAACAGAGCATGGACAGCTTTTTGCGTTTGAGTGCGGCGCTGCAAGACCCCCAAATGCGTGACAAGGCTGCAAAACGTTACGCGATCAAGGCGGTGGACAGCAAGCGGCCCGAACTGGCCGATCAGATCAGTGCATCTGTAGCGCGCGCACTAGACTTGTTTGCGGGTGTCGAACTCGTGAAAGACAGTCCGGTGCAGAGCCGCGGTCTGCAGGCGATCTCGGACTTTCTTGAGCGTAACGTCCCGTCAGCGGAGCAAGCACGTGCTGGCGAAGTGCTGGTGCGTATCTTGAACGGT
Organism: Pseudomonadota bacterium; assembly: GCA_046046915.1. Classification (GTDB taxonomy): domain Bacteria; phylum Pseudomonadota; class Gammaproteobacteria; order Burkholderiales; family Burkholderiaceae_C; genus JBEEJZ01. Next base: position 4,739 of record JBJOIT010000058.1, on the reverse strand, counting down.
GTACTGTTTGAATTGGGTCAGCTTGCACAAGAAAAAGCGGGTCTTAAACCTTTGGCTGCCGACGAAACCAGCCAGGCTTTCATGACTCAGGCTGTGCTGGCCCTGAGCGACCTGCCGGTTTATCCCGCCCCCATGGCGTTTGCCCTGACAGATTTCACCCAGGTGCAGGCCAGTGTTTTTCAGGTGGCCCGTGCGCCCGGGAAAAATATCGTTTACCTTGGGTGTGCGTTGCTGATCCTGGGCGTGTTTGCAATGCTGTACGTGCGAGAACGCCGGATCTGGGTTTGGTTGGCGCCGGTGGCTGGGGTGCAACTCTCAAGCACGGCCACGATGGCTTTGTCCACCAACCGCAAGACCATGGATGGCGACAGGGAGTTTGATCAACTCCGAGTGAAATTGTTAGCGAAGGGCGAAGCGCCCGACAGGAGTCAAGAATGAACACTGCCTCGACAACTTATGAGTCCACCATGACCTTGAACGAAGGCTATTTCGCAAAGAGAAATTTGTGGGATTGGCTGTTTGCCGTTCTAGCCGTCGCCGGTGGCGTGTTTACTTTTGTGCGCTACAGCAGCTTCATGGATGTCTATGAGCAGGGCATCCTGATCGGTGCCATCCCTTCGGTGATCTGGTTGGCGTGGTTTTGGCGTCCACTCAGGACGCTGATGCTGGCGGTGTCAGCCATGGCGCTTCTGGGTATCTATGCCTATCAGGGTGATTTGGCACGATCCGAAAGCGTGTTTTGGCTGAAGTATTTTTTGTCCAGCCAATCAGCCATTCTGTGGATGAGCATGCTGTTTTTCATGAGTACAGCGTTTTACTGGCTGGGGTTTGTGGCCAGGGGGCAATCAGCGTTCATGGAACTCATTGGTTCGCGCATGGCTTGGGTGGCGGTGGGCATGGCGCTGATCGGCACCCTGGTTCGCTGGTACGAAAGCTATCTTCTGGGCGCAGACATTGGGCACATCCCAGTGAGCAATCTCTATGAGGTTTTCGTACTGTTCTGCTGGATGACGGCAGTGTTCTATCTTTACTTTGAGGCGCAGTACGGTACCAAGGCACTGGGGGCGTTTGTGATGTTGGTGGTGAGTGCTGCCGTGGGCTTTTTGCTCTGGTACACCGTGGTGCGCGAGGCCCATGCCATCCAGCCTTTGGTCCCAGCCCTCAAAAGCTGGTGGATGAAGCTGCATGTGCCGGCCAACTTCATCGGTTACGGTACCTTTGCCCTGGCGGCAATGGTGGCGTTTGCCTACCTTATCAAGCAACAGGCAAGCGAGACCCGCTGGTACAAGCTGGCGCCACTGTGGCTGCTGGGCATCGTGCTGTGTTTTGAGCCCATGGTTTTTCGTCAGCAGCCGGCGGCTGCGGGTGCCGATGCAAGCAACTACTGGGGCATCTACTTTGGCGTTTCGGCGCTGATCGTGGCTGGCATTCTGGCTGGCCGTCGTCGTATCGCTGCCCGCTTGCCCAGTTTCGAGATCCTGGACGATGTGATGTACAAGGCCATCGCTGTGGGTTTTGCGTTCTTCACCATCGCCACAGTCTTGGGTGCTTTGTGGGCGGCTGAAGCTTGGGGTGGCTACTGGAGTTGGGACCCCAAAGAAACTTGGGCCCTGATCGTTTGGCTCAATTACGCTGCCTGGCTCCATATGCGGCTGATGAAAGGTCTGCGCGGCACAGCGTCCGCTTGGTGGGCGTTGGGTGGCCTGGTGGTGACGACTTTCGCCTTTTTGGGCGTCAACATGTTTCTGAGTGGTTTGCACAGTTACGGAACGTTGTAAATCTAGACCATGAAGGATTGTTGCTATGTTGATTCGTTCCCTCGAAGACGGTTTTAATCACTCAACATCCAGCGAGATCACCCCTCGACACGCATACGAAGGGCGGCGTGATGTTCTGAAGCTACTGGCCAGCGGCGTTGCTGGCGCAGCACTGAGCAGTTGGGCGACGAGAGACGCCCTTGCGCAGGCAGCGACCATTGCCAGACCGGGACGTCTGCCTGAGATCGCCACCACGCGCTCTGCGTTGGCAGGGGCGGTCACCATGGAAAAAATGACGCCCTATGCCGATGCTACGGCTTATAACAACTTTTACGAATTTGGCACCGACAAGGCTGACCCAGCGCGCAACGCGCATACCCTGAAGACGACGCCCTGGTCGGTCGAAGTTGAGGGACTGGTGAAAAAGCCTGGGCGATTTGCCTTGGAAGACTTGCTCAAATTCAGCCCCATGGAAGACCGCATTTACCGCTTACGCTGTGTCGAGGGCTGGTCGATGGTGATTCCCTGGGTGGGCTACTCGCTGTTGGAACTCATCCGCAAAGTGGAGCCGTTGGGCAGTGCAAAGTTTGTCGAGTTCGTCACCCTGGCGGATCCCAAAACCATGCCTTTTGTGGGTTCGCGCATCCTGGATTGGCCTTATGTAGAGGGCTTGCGTCTGGACGAAGCCATGCATCCTCTAACCATGCTGTCTTTTGGCATGTACGGTGAAGTACTGCCCAAGCAAAGCGGCGCGCCGGTCCGCCTGGTGGTGCCGTGGAAATATGGCTTCAAAAGCGGCAAAAGCCTGGTGAAGATTCGATTTACCGAAAAAATGCCTGCGACCGCCTGGAACAAGGCTGCGGCCAGCGAATACGGCTTTTACTCAAATGTCAACCCGGAGGTGGCCCACCCCCGCTGGAGCCAGGCGACCGAGCGCCGCATAGGTGAAGACGGCCTGTTCAGCAAAAAGCGCAAGACCCTGATGTTCAATGGCTACGAGGCACAGGTGGGGCAGCTCTACGCAGGGATGGACCTTCGCAAGAATTTCTGAAGTATTCAAGCCGCATGGGGCATACACCTGAATTTTCCAAGCCGCTAATATTTATCGCGGCCCTCTTGCCATTTGGCTGGCTGCTGTGGGGGGCGTTCCATGATCAGCTGGGGCCGAATCCTGCGGAATACCTGATTCGCGCCACGGGAGACTGGACCCTGCAGTTTTTGTGCCTGGCGCTGGCAATCACGCCAATGCGGGTAATTTTGCGGCGGCCGGTGCTGGCCCGCTATCGGCGCATGGTGGGCTTGTTTGTCTATTTTTATGCCGTGCTGCACCTGCTGTGCTACAGCGGCTTTGACATGGGCTTTGAGCTGCAAGACATTGTGAAAGACATTGCCAAACGGCCTTTCATTTTGGTGGGCTCTTTGGCTTTTACTTTGCTGACACCGCTGGCGGCAACCTCCTTTAACCGTGCTGTCAAAGCCATGGGGGGACGCCGATGGCAGAGCCTGCACCGTCTTGTCTATGCGGTGGCAGGTCTGGCCATCCTGCATTTTTTTTGGATGCGATCCGGCAAGAACAACTACACAGAGGTTTTTGTGTATGCCCTGGTGCTGGGCAGCCTGCTTCTATGGCGGCTGCGCCAGCATTTCAGGCGCTCACCAGCGTCTCACCTCTGAGCTGATCCTCGATCGATTCGCGTCGGCGGATGAGGTGGGCTTGCTTGCCATCCACCAGCAGCTCTGCGGCACGACCGCGCGAGTTGTAGTTGCTGGACATGCTCATGCAATAGGCGCCTGCTGACATGACCGCCAGCAAATCGCCCGGTTGAACATTGAGTTGACGGTCGTGACCGATCCAGTCACCGCTCTCGCACACCGGCCCCACCACGTCCCAGGTACCGGCACGCCCCGAGCGCGCTTGCAGGGGTTGAATATGGTGAAAAGCCTGGTACATGGCGGGGCGGGGGAGATCGTTCATGGCGGCATCGACGATGCAGAAGTTCTTTTGCTCGCCTGGTTTCATGTACAGCACTTCGGTGACGCAGACACCGGCGTTGCCCACCAGAGACCGACCGGGTTCCACCATCAGTTGCTTGTGGCCGAAGCCGCGCTCATCGAGCTTGGCCAGCAAACTGTGCCAAAGTGCATCAGCCTGCGGAGGGGCATCTGCGTTGTAGTTGATGCCCAGTCCGCCGCCAAAGTCGATGTGATGCAGCGTGATACCAGCCTCTTCGATGGCCTGCACCAGGTCGAGGATGCGATCCATGGCGTCAAGGTAAGGCGCTGCCAGAGTGATTTGGGAGCCTATGTGGCAGTCTATGCCTACGACTTTGAGGCCAGGCAGGGCCGCAGCACGTTGGTAAGTGGCCAAGGCGCGCTCATGGGCAATTCCGAATTTGTTGCCTTTCAGCCCAGTCGAGATGTAGGGGTGCGTTTGAGGGTCCACATTCGGGTTGACCCTTATGCTGACTGGCGCCCGGGTATTGAGCGACAAGGCCACCTCGTTAAGCACTTCCAGTTCGGACTCACTTTCAACATTGAAGCATCCGATGCCCGCTTCCAATGCGGTCCTCATTTCCTGGCGGGTTTTACCAACGCCAGAAAAAATCACTTTGGCGGCCACCGCGCCTGCGGCCAACACGCGGGCCAGCTCACCGCCAGAGACAATGTCAAACCCGCACCCAGCGTGAGCAAACACCTGCAGCACGCCCAAGGAAGAATTGGCCTTCATGGCATAGCAAATCTGTGCATTGCGCCCGGCAAAGCCGCGTTGATAGGCCGCCAGCGCCGCAAGCATGGCCGCTTTGGAGTACACGAACAAAGGCGTGCCGTGGCTTGCTGCCAGGTCAGCCAGAGCCAAGTCTTCTGCAAAAAGTTGCCCGTCGCGCTGCGAAAAATAAGGTTGGCCAGGGGTGAGCAAGTCGGTCATGGTGCGGTGGTGGATTGGGGGGTGAGGGGCACAGTTGCCGTGTCTGGTGTTGGCGG
>JBJOIT010000057.1:0-16620 GCA_046046915.1 Pseudomonadota bacterium | reverse complement strand
CCCGACAACTGAGTGGTCTGGCCCGGCGTAAATCCATGCACCTTGCCTGCGAAGGGCTCGAGGATCAAATCCTGGGCGCTATAGGCGAGCATGGACATGAAGACAAAGACGGTGAAAGTGCGCGCCGCTGGCTCAGACCACACCGCCATGAAGGCTTGCCTGAAGTTTTGTTTCTGCAAACGCTCTGCAGTCACACCCAGTGGTGCGGGCGCGTGGGGGTCAAAGGGTTTTTCGAGCCGCCACAAACATGCTGCGGTGATCAGCGAAGTCAGCAGGCTCAAACCAGCTGACACCTGCAGCAGCACCCGCGGGCTGTAAGGATCGATGAGTTTTCCCACAACACCCGCTGTGACCGCAAAACCCATAATCATCATCAACCAAACGGTGGTCGCGGCTGGAGCCCGCCGCTCTGCCGGCACCTGTTTGGCCATCAACGCCAGCAGGGAGGTGCCACAAGCGCTGACACCCAGACCGATCAGGCTGAAGGACAGCCAGGCCAGCAGTGCGCCATACAGTGGCTCGGAAGACATCCACACCGTGGCCGAGGCCGCCATAACACCGCCTATCCCCAACACCAACATGCCGCCCATCATCCAGGGCGTGGACCGACGCCCTTTGTCAGCGCCAAAACCCATGCGTGGACGCACCATTTGCACGAGGTAGTGCCAAGCCACCAGAAACCCGGGCAGCAAGGCGGGCAAAGCGAGTTCGACGACCATGATCCGGTTCAAGGTGGACGTCGTCACGACCACCACCGCACCCAGACAAGCCTGAATGAGGCCCAGTCGGACAATCTGCAACCATCCAAAGAACGGTGTGCTCATATGGTTCCCCCTAGTTGCAATTGACGCAGCGCCCAAGCGCTGACCATCATGCCGCTCACAAACATCGGTACACCAAAAGCAGAAAGGTGCAAGGCACGCTCAACGGGCTGGCGCAAAAACGACGCCATCAGGGGCCACTGCAGAAGGCCCAGTGCCAATACGGCCCCGGCATGCCAGGGAAGTTGCCAATGAAACAGCAAGGCCACCACCGCTGCTTGCGGCAACAGCATGAAGAGGCAAGCCGCCTTCGCGGCGCCCTTTACACCCAACTGCACTGGCAGCGAAGCAACGCCCATGCGGCGGTCGCCCTCCATGGCCTTGAAATCATTCAGTGTCATGATGCCGTGCGCTCCCACGCTGTACAGGAGCGCCAGTGCCACCGAATGGGCGCCGGGCCAGACCCCGCCCAGCATCACCGCGGTGCCTGTGAGCCAGGCCAAGCCTTCATAACTCAGGGCGCAGGCCGCATTGCCCCACCAGCCGTTGTTCTTCAGACGCACCGGTGGCGCGCTGTATGCCCAGGACAATGCAATGGCCAGCGTACAGGCGGCAAACCCCCAGGGGCCCATCAATGTGGCCCAGACCAATGACAGAACGGTCCAGCCGACAGCGATGCCCAAGCCCCAACGACCCGGCATGCGGCCAGACGGTATGGGACGGTTCGGCTCGTTGATGGCGTCCACGTGGCGGTCAAACCAGTCGTTGACGGCTTGGCTGCTGGCACAGACCAGCGGGCCGGTCAGCATCAGGCCCAGCAGGAGCAAATGCCATTGACCGCTCAAGTCCTGGCCCGAAGCCACCACACCGCAGGCGAAGGCCCACATCGGCGGGAACCAGGTAATGGGCTTGAGAAGTTCGGCCACGGTGCCCAGCGCAGGCCGTGTGGGAGGTGGCGTGAGGGCAATGGGCTGGATGTCCATGCCCCCATTGTGGAGAGAGTTTGAAGAATGTCAACTAGGGTTGACACTAGTCGTCAATTAAAAAATACACTCATCCTGGAACGTCGGCCTCAGCTTCAGCCACCATGCCAAAGCGGCGTAGTTTGACGTAAAGGCTTTGGCGGGATAAACCCAGCATTTCTGCCGCTGAGGCGCGATTGTTGTGAGTCAACTCAAGGGCTGCCTCGATACACAGGCGCTCGATGGTGTCGACCGTTTCACCCACGATGTCCTTGATAGGACGACGCCCCACGAGCTGAGACAGGTCAGCGAAGGGGTTCAGCTGGCTTTTCGCCTGAGACGCCCCACCCTGAAGCCTCCGATCCATGTCACGCACAAAAAAAGCGTAGAGCGGCTCGGGTCGATTCAAAGACACGGCAGAGACTTCAACTGGCAAAGTCATGCCGGACAAGGTGCGCACATCCGTCGCAAAATTTCGCACCGGGAGTTGCTGGCGCAGACTGGTGTTCAGCACACCCCAATCCACCGCCCCACGCAGGAGCCAGCGTTCCAGGCTCTGGCCCACAACCTGGGAAACGGCCGTCAAGCCCAACAGGGCCATGCCCTCTTCGTTAACACTTTTGATCACGCCGGAGGTGTCGGTCAACAACCAGCCGTCCGGGAACCTGGACATGGCCTCGCTCAAAGCGGCAGAAGACCCGAGATCCTGCCCTTGCATGACGGCGTTTTCGCGCGGCACGAGCCGAACCAGAAACTGGGCACCCGCTTCCTGGCGAAACACGGTGGCTGACACGGTCCAGGCCGCAGGCAAACCTGCCACCCTTGCAGAACACAACTCAATGCGACCCGTCGCCAGCGCGGTGCGCAGCAAGGACTGAACCTCATCCTGGCTTTCGCCCTCAAAACACTCACGCACGTCGCGCCCCACCAGACGCTTACCAGCGTCCTTGAGCAGAGCCTGTGCGCCCACGTTGGCCTCAAGTACCCGCTGGGTACTGGCGTCGACCATCAACACCGCTTCAGAGGACGTGTCAAACAACACACGGTAGCGTGCCTCGATATGACGCAAGCGCAAATAATCGCGTTCCATGGACTGTTGGGTTTCCACCAGACGACGCTGTAACTCGGCCAGGGATTCGAGATCGCGACCCAAGGCGAGCAGCTTACCGGCGCCTAAAGGCAGCAGCACATACTGCAAGGCCAACTCGTTGCCCAGCCTGGATGTGTGGTTGACATGGCGCCAGCGCATGACATCGGCAGCACCTCGAGATTGCAACATTTCCTGGATTTTGCTTCGGCTTTCGCTGGTGACCGTGTCGATCCAACGTCGCCCGACCCAATCCTGACACCCCAGGGCACCCAAGGTGTCGCGCCGGGTCGATACGTCCTCAATAACGCCTTGCGTGTCCATGACCAAGGTAATGTCAGACACCACCCCCAATAACTGGGAGAACGTCGACGGGTCTAGAGACGGAAGATGCATGTTGTAAATCAACTCAATGTAAAGATCAGGAAGTTGACACTTATTTTTGTCAGGCAGGTTGAAAGTTATAACTCAAATCCAGGCGTTAACCCTTGGTTTCATTTGCCCTCTCGGGGGCGAGGCATGAAACATGGATAAATTCATACATTGCTTGACATAGCGCAAGGAATGGCACGCAGGCGCTCGGTGAGGTACGCAACTGTGGCAGGGGCATCCTCGGTCAGAACGTCGGCCCCCAAACCCGTCAGGCAAGTCGGCGCCACAAAGGCCATCGGCCCGCCCAGAAAGACCTGCATATTGAGATTGGCGGCCCCTTTGCGCAGTTGCGGCAGCAGCGTCCCCAGTGCGCCCAGATGCCGATCTGTACTGACCGAAATGCCAACGGCGTCAAACCAGTCTGACTGAAAAAGGCGTTTGAATTCGGCCACATCCTGCGGTACTGCTACCGTCACCGTCCATCCGGCGCGTTTGAAGAACTCACTCAGCATGAACAGGCCCAAACTGTGCTGCGCGCCAGGCTCTGTCAGCAACAAGAGGCTCCATCCGTTGTGGGGTTCGGGAGACTCCTGCAAGAACTCGCTGCTGAAGTCATGCAAGAGTTGCTGCAAGTTCGCAGAGGCGATGGTCGTCATCGCGAAGTCCAGCCGGTCGCTACACCACCACTCCCCCAGCAAACGAGCGCAAGGCGTGATGCCATGGATATAGATATCTGCCAGCGACTGGCCTTGGCGCTGCCAGCCAAAGACGACCTGACGTGCCGCATCCAAACCTTGAAGGCAGGCTTGGGCCAGCATCTGAATCTGGGACAGATCCAGTGCTAAACGACCGGCGAAGCTGGTCCCCCCGACCAGTCGTGGCCCCACAGGGGTACCACGTCTCAGGGCCTCGGGCAAGTGAAGCGCAGCCCGCAAGCCTGTTGGCGGTGCCTGCGGGTTCTCAAGGTTGAATTGCGCCATGACAAGCACCAATCATCAGAGGGATACACGAGCAACAAGCGCCATCGGATGAGAGCGCACATCGATAGATTCGCGCTGGACAGGGCCCTCAAGACATCCCTGCCAAACACAAGGGCGAGTGTGTGTTGAATTGGTGAACTTGTATTCAGTGTAAACCCTAGGTCAGCGAAATATTGTCAATTTATGTTGACACACTGTATATCCAGACTTACATTCATTCCAAACTCACACGATGTTCAGGTTTGTCATGTCCACATCCCAACGCCAGCCTTTGTATACGCCAGCGCAGCGCGCCCGGCGTGACGCAAGCGCTTGGACCTTGGTGCAAGGCGTGCTGGCCCCGGTGCAGTTCGCCGTTTTCGGCATCAGCCTGTATTGGGTGGTGAGCAGCCTGAGGACGGGCCATGACACCGAATGGGCGCTGGGTTCCGTCGTCCTCAAAACCGCAGTTCTGTACGCCATCATGGTCACTGGCGCCATCTGGGAAAAAGTGGTGTTTGGCCAATACCTGTTTGCCCCGGCCTTTTTCTGGGAAGACGTGGTCAGCCTGGGCGTGATGATCCTGCACACGGCCTATGTCTGGGTCTGGTGGCAGGGCCAGTGGAGCGCTACCGACCAACTTCTGATGGCGCTGGCCGCTTACGGCAGCTATGCCTTCAACGCTGCCCAGTACATCCGCAAGCTGCGCATGGCGCGGCTGCAAAAACCATCGACCGCCCTTCCCTCCTCCTTGCCCAAGCCGGGCGCACAGGCCAGCACATGAGCCCAGTCATCCCGATTCGCGCAGAGACCTCCGGCTGCACCGATGTCGTGCCCCTGGTCGAGCGCGGCCAGCGTGAGGTGTTTTGCGGGCTAACCGGCATCATTTGGCTGCACCGCAAGATCCAGGACGCCTTCTTTCTGGTCGTCGGTTCACGCACCTGCGCCCACTTGATTCAGTCTGCGGCCGGTGTGATGATCTTTGCAGAGCCCCGGTTTGGCACCGCCATCATCGACGAGCGCGACCTGGCCGGTCTGGCCGATGTGCACGAGGAACTCGATCGCGTGGTCGGCCAGTTGCTCGCGCGGCGGCCCGACATCCGGCTGCTGTTCCTGGTGGGTTCCTGCCCCTCAGAGGTGATCAAGCTCGACCTATCGCGTGCCGCGGAACGCCAGAACCAGCGCCATCACCCCGCCGTGCGCGTGCTCAACTACTCGGGCAGCGGCATCGAAACCACCTTCACGCAAGGCGAAGACGCTTGTCTGGCAGCTCTCGTGCCAAGCTTGCCCGCCAGCGCACCCAACACAGCCCCCGCCCTGATGGTGGTCGGGACCCTGGCCGATGTGGTCGAAGACCAGCTGCGCAGCCTGTTTGAGCGCATGGGTTTGCAGGTCAGTTTTTTCCCCCCACGCCACAGCCAGGTCATGCCGGCCGTGGGACAGAACACCCGCTTTTTGTTGGCCCAGCCCTTTTTGGCCGACACGGCCCGCGCCCTGCAATCGCGAGGCGCACAGCACTTGCCAGCCGCCTTCCCGCTTGGCGTAGAAGGCACAACGGCCTGGCTGCAAGCTGCCGCCACCGAGTTTGACGTGGTCCCTGAATTGTTTGAACAAGCCACTGCTGCTCCGCGTTTACGTGCCGAAAAAGCCTTGGCGGCGCAACGCGACATCCTGCTTGGACGTCGCATCTTTTTCTTCCCTGACTCGCAGCTCGAAATCCCGCTGGCCCGCTTTGTGCACCGCGAACTGGGCATGACGCTGGTGGAGGTGGGCACCCCCTATCTGCACCGACAGCACATGGCTCCCGAGTTAGCGCTCTTGCCCGCAGGCACGCGCGTGAGCGAAGGCCAGGACGTGGACCTGCAGCTGGACCGCTGCCTGGCCGATGCACCAGACCTGGTGGTCTGCGGCCTGGGCCTGGCCAATCCGCTGGAGGCCCAGGGCATCACCACCAAGTGGGCGATCGAGCTGGTCTTTACCCCCATTCAGGGCTACGAACAGGCGGCGGACCTTGCCGGCCTGTTCAGCCGCCCGCTCAAGCGCCGCCTGAAGCTGGCCGCTTAAAGCGCAGGAACACCCCATGCAACTGACGCTCTGGACTTACGAAGGGCCGCCCCATGTGGGCGCGATGCGTGTGGCCACCGCCATGACAGACGTGCACTATGTACTGCACGCCCCGCAAGGTGACACTTACGCCGATTTGCTGTTCACCATGATCGAGCGCCTGCCGCGCCGCCCCCCGGTGACCTACACCACCTTCCAGGCGCGTGATCTGGGCGGCGACACGGCTGAACTCTTCAAGGATGCAGCCCGCCATGCCATGGCCCGTTTCAATCCCGCGGCCATGCTGGTGGGCTCCTCGTGCACGGCCGAGCTGATCCAGGACGACCCGGGTGGCTTGGCCCAGGCCCTGCAGCTGCCCATTCCCGTGGTGGCCCTGGAGCTGCCCTCTTATCAGCGCAAGGAAAACTGGGGCGCCAGCGAGACCTTCTATCAACTCTGCCGCCATTTGGTGCACAAGCCTGCCGATGCGACAGCAAAGACAGCCAAGGCCCGCCCCACCTGCAACATCCTCGGCCCCAGCGCCCTGGGCTTTCGCCACCGCGACGATGTAAAAGAAATCACCCAGTTGCTCAAGCAACTAGGCGTGGACGTGGCCGTGGTTGCGCCTCTGAGTGCCAGCGTGGCCGACATGCACAAGTTGGCCGAAGCCGACTTCAACGTGGTGCTGTACCCAGAGATCGGTCTTAGCGCAGCGCAATGGCTACAGCGCCAGTTTGACCAGCCTTACACCAAGACCGTTCCTTTGGGCAGCCACGCCACGCGTGACTTCATTGCCGAAGTCTGCGCCCTGACCGGCCTGCCTCTGCCCGCACAAGACCCCGGCAACGCGCACGCCCACTGGTACGCCAAATCGGTCGACTCGACCTACCTGACCGGCAAGCGCGTCTACCTTTTTGGCGATGCGACGCATGTGGTGGCTGCCGCCCGCATTGCCAGCCAGGAGATGGGCTTCGAGGTGGTGGGTCTGGGCACCTACAGCCGCGAGTTTGCCCGTGAGGTGCGAGATTGCGCCAAGCGACACGGCATCGAGGCCTTGATCACCGACGACTACCTGGAAGTCGAAGCCCAGATCAACGCGCTGCAACCGGAGCTGATTTTGGGTACGCAGATGGAGCGTCACATTGCCAAGCGCCACGGCATCCCGTGCGCCGTGATTTCGGCTCCGGTGCACGTGCAGGACTTCCCGGCGCGTTACGCACCTCAGATGGGTTTTGAAGGCGCAAACGTGCTGTTCGACACCTGGGTGCACCCGCTGATGATGGGCCTGGAAGAACATCTGATCGGCATGTTCCGCGAAGACTTTGAGTTCCACGCCAGTGCTGCGCCCTCACATTTGGGTAGCACCCGGCCAGCGGCAGAGAACGTGGCTCCAGCCAGGACTGCGCCTGCTAACCCAGCGACAGCAAGCCCTGCTCTAGGCACAGCCCACACGCCAGCCGGTGCAAGCGATCGCACGGACACCCTGACAACCGACAGCATTCAAAAGGTCGCCGCCCCAGCCCAAGCAGCATCGAACCAGGCTACCTGGAGCCCCGAAGCCGAAAAGGAGCTGGGCAAGATTCCGTTCTTTGTGCGGGGCAAAGCGCGCCGCAACACCGAACGATTTGCCCAGGATCTGGGCGTGGCCACCATCACCGTGGAGACGCTCTACGATGCCAAAGCCCACTACAGCCGGTAAGCAGACGCTGTCAAATGCAGCCCGCATGAGTGTGGTGCTGCTGACCATGGACAGTCATCTTGCCAGCGCCGCCAGCAACGCAGCTGAACGCCTGGCCCGCGACCTGCCCGGCCTGCACTTGCAAACCCATAGTGCGTCAGCTTGGCGCGACAGCGAAAGTGCTCTGGCCGCGTGCCTGTCCGCGGTAGCGCAAGCGGACCTGATCATCGTCACCATGCTCTTCATGGAAGACCATTTCCTACCGGTGCTGGACGCACTGCAGGCGCGTCGCGAGCATTGCGATGCCATGGTCTGCATCATGTCAGCCCCGCAGGTCACCCAACTCACCCGTATGGGCAAGCTGGTCATGGGCCGGGAATCGGGCGGCCTGATGGCCCTGCTCAAAAAGCTGCGCCCTACTTCCAAGAACAAGTCCAACGGTGACAGCCATGGTGCCCCTGCAAGCGCAGGTGCCAAGCAAATGGTCATGCTGCGTAGGTTGCCCAAGCTGCTGCGATTCATTCCGGGCACTGCCCAGGATCTTCGTCTGTACTTTTTGACCATGCGCTACTGGCTGGCCGGGTCCGAGCACAACATCGTGCACTTGGTGAAATCCCTGGTACATCGCTACGCGCAAGGCCCTCGGGAGCCCCTGCGTAGCCTGGCCCAACCCGAAGACCCGATCGAATACCCCGAGGTGGGCCTCTACCACCCGCAGATGAAAAATCGCATCAGCGAACACCTCAACGATCTGCCAGGCCATGGTCACAAGGATCAACCAGCCGTCGGCCTGCTGTTGTTGCGCTCCTACTTGCTCGCAGGCAACACGGCGCACTACGACGCGGTCATTCACTCTCTTCAGGCGCGCGGTTTGCGGGTGATCCCGGCCTTTGCCAGTGGCCTGGATGCCCGACCCGCAATGGACCGCTTTTTCAACCAGGCGGGTGAAGGAAAAATTCAGTCTCTGCTGTCACTCACCGGCTTCTCACTGGTGGGCGGCCCCGCCTACAACGACGCCAGTGCCGCAGAAATCGCGCTAAGCGAGCTTGATGTGCCTTACATCGCCGCGCACCCACTGGAATTTCAGTCGATCGAGCAATGGGGCGGATCCACACGCGGCCTACTGCCGGTGGAAAACACCATCATGGTGGCCATTCCCGAGCTTGATGGCTCCATTCTGCCCATGGTCTACGGCGGGCGCCCCGGAGCTGCGGGGCAAACCTGCAATGGCTGCGAAAAGCATTGCACCTTCCCCAGCGGCCCGCGCAGTCAGGACATGTTCACCTGCACCGAGCGCACCGAGATGCTGACGGCCCGCGTAGAGCGACTGGTGCGCCTGCGCGACAAGCCACGGGCCAAGCGCAAACTGGCCATCGTGCTGTTCAACTTCCCGCCCAACGCGGGCAGCGTGGGAACGGCCGCATATTTGTCGGTATTCCAGTCACTCTTCAACACATTGCAACGCCTGTCACTAGAGGGCTATGCCGTCGAGCTCCCTGAAAGCGTGGACGACCTACGAAACCGCCTGCTACAGGGCAACGCCAGCCAGTACGGCACGCAGGCCAATGTGCTGCACGCCATGGACACCGGCCACCACGTGCAAAACGAGCGCTGGCTCCAAGAGATCGAGGCGCAGTGGGGCCCGGCACCCGGCAAGCACCTCACCAACGGACAGTCACTGTTCATCCTGGGCGCGGCCTTCGGACAGGTGGTGGTCACGGTGCAACCGGGCTTTGGCTACGAGGGCGACCCGATGCGCCTGCTGTTCGAAACCGGCTGCGCCCCCACACATGCCTTCAGTGCGTTTTACCGCTATCTGCGCGACGATTACGCAGCCGATGCGGTCCTGCACTTTGGCACGCACGGTGCGCTCGAATTCATGCCCGGCAAGCAGACCGGTCTGTCGGCGCAGTGCTGGCCCGACCGCCTGATCGGTGCACTTCCAAACATCTATCTGTACGCTGCCAACAATCCTTCCGAAGGCGCCTTGGCCAAGCGCCGCGGTGCAGCGACGCTGGTGAGTTACCTCACGCCCTCGCTGACGCATTCGGGCCTGTACAAGGAACTGGTCAGCTTGCAGCAATCGATTGAGCGCTGGCAGCAAATGGGCCCGGACCAGGCACAGGACCGCGAGAGCCTCACCGAGCTGATCCACGAACAAGCGCAAAGCATAGACCTGGCCGTGCCCGCCACTTTGGACCTGGGTATTGCCGGTGACCACGCGCCTTGGATCGAGCAGTTGCAAAACCAGCTACTCGAGCTCGAATACGCCCTGATTCCTGAAGGACTACACGTCATGGGCCAGGCACCCACCCGCGAGCAACGCCTGGGCACACTCAAGGTCATGGCCGATGCCATGGGATTGAGCGCTGGCCAGAACCACGACTTGCTGGAGGCCCTGGTAGACGGTGCCAGCGAAGCCCAGTTGACGGCCAGCTTGCCATCGAGCGACGACCAGGCCCAGGCCGAATCGCTACGCCAGCTGGTGCGTAGCAACCGCTTGTTGGGTGAAGACCATGAGATGCAGGGCCTGATCCGCGCCCTGGATGGCCGCTACCTGCTACCGGCCCCTGGCGGCGACCTGATCCGCAACGCCAACGTGCTGCCCACCGGACGCAACCTGCATGGCCTGGATCCCTTTCGCATGCCCTCGGCCTTTGCCGTGCGCGACGGCCAGCGGCAAGCCGAGAAGCTGCTGGCCCGCTACCAGCAAGACCACAGCGCCCTGCCCGAGACCGTGGCCATGGTGCTGTGGGGCACCGACAACCTCAAGACCGAAGGCGGCCCCTTGGCCCAAGCCCTGGCGCTGATGGGAGCGGCCCCGCGCTTTGACAGTTACGGCCGCCTCGCAGGTGCACAGCTGCTGCCATTGGCCGAGCTGGGCCGACCGCGCATCGACGTGGTCATCACCCTGTCGGGCATCTTCCGCGACCTGCTCCCGATGCAAATCCGTTTACTGGCCGAGGCCGCATTTCTGGCAGCCAGCGCCGAGGAGCCGGTTGAGCATAACTTTGTGCGACGACATGCCCTGGCCTATTTGGCCGAGCACGAAGGCAGCAATATGGAGTGCGCTGCGCTGCGGGTCTTCGGCAACACCGAAGGCGCCTACGGCGCCAACGTCAACCACCTCATCGACAGCAGCTGCTGGGAAGACGAAAACGAGCTGGGCAATGCTTTTACCCAGCGCAAGGGCTTTGCCTATGGACGCGAAGGCCGCCCGGTTCGCAACACCGCCGTGTTGCAAAGCGCGCTGGCCAGCGTCTCTCTGACTTATCAAAATCTCGACTCGGTCGAGTTGGGCGTGACCAGCATCGACACCTACTTTGACACCCTGGGCGGCATCAGCCGTGCTGTGCTGCAGGCCAAGCACCAGCGCGACGGCAACGCCGCCGAAGCGCCACCCGTCTTTATTGGCGACCAGACCCAGGGCGAAGGCGTGGTGCGCAGCCTGACCGAACAGGTCGCACTGGAAACCCGCAGCCGCATGCTCAACCCCAAGTGGCACGAAAGCATGTTGCAGCATGGCTACGAAGGCGTGCGCCAGATCGAGGCACACCTCACCAACACCATGGGTTGGTCCGCGACCACCGGTCAGGTTCAGCCCTGGGTCTACCAGCAGCTGGCGCAAACCTTTGTGTTGGACCCAGCGATGCGCGAACGCATGGCTCAACTCAACCCGACCGCCTCGGCCAAAGTGGCCAATCGCCTGCTGGAAGCCACCCGGCGCCAGTACTGGCAACCCGACGCCGCAACCCTCACCGCCCTGCTACGCGCCGGCGAAGAACTTGAAGACCGCCTTGAAGGCATCCATGAAGGACTCCCAGCATGATCGAAACCACCAGCATTCCGGTGCAAAACATCCAGAGGGTCCGTGGGGCCGATGGTGAAGGCAGTGTCCAGTTCCAGATGGACCCCACTGTGAAGATTGGCACCGCCAAGGTGTTTGCGGTCTATGGCAAGGGCGGCATCGGCAAAAGTACCACCTCATCGAACTTGTCGGTCGCGTTCAGCAAGCTGGGCAAGCGCGTGTTGCAGATTGGCTGTGACCCCAAGCACGACTCCACCTTCACTCTGACCAAAAAGCTCATGCCCACCGTCATCGACGCGCTCGAGACGGTGGATTTCCACGCCGAAGAGCTGCGCTTGGATGACTTTGTCTTCAAAGGCTACAACGGCGTGATGTGCGTGGAAGCAGGCGGTCCACCCGCTGGCACCGGTTGCGGCGGCTACGTGGTCGGCCAGACGGTCAAGCTGCTCAAAGAGCACCACTTGCTCGAGGACACCGACGTGGTGATTTTTGACGTGCTCGGTGATGTGGTGTGCGGCGGTTTTGCCGCCCCGCTACAACACGCAGACCGGGCGTTGATTGTCACCGCCAACGACTTTGACTCCATTTTTGCCATGAACCGCATCGTGCAGGCGATCGGTGCCAAGGCGAAAAACTACAACGTGCGCCTGGGTGGCGTGATTGCCAACCGCAGCGACGCCACCGACCAGATCGACAAGTACAACGCCGTCACCGGCCTCAAGACCATGGCGCATTTCCCCATGCTCGACGAGATCCGCAAGAGCCGACTGCAAAAGTCCACCCTCTTTGAGCTGGAGGCCACGCCTGCGGTCAAGGCTGTGCAAGACGAGTACATGCGCCTGGCCGCCGCGCTGTGGCTGGGGGCCGACCCGCTGCCTTCCATCCCCATGAAAGACCGAGATATTTTTGACCTGCTGGGTTTTGACTAAAGCCGAAAGCGCCACCATGAACACCACCGCTTACGAACAGCGCCGCAGCCAGATCGAGCACTACTTTGACCGTACTGCGGCCGAAGCCTGGGCACGACTGACATCAAACGAGCCAGTAGGCCGCATCCGCGCTACCGTGCGCGCCGGTCGCGACACCATGCGCGAAACCCTGCTGTCGTGGTTGCCCCAAGACCTGCGCGGCCTGCGGGTGCTGGACGCCGGTTGTGGCACCGGCGCACTGGCCCTGCAAGCGGCGCTGCGCGGGGCAGAGGTGGTGGCGATCGACCTCTCGCCCACCTTGGTCAAACTCGCGGCCGAACGTATGGCAGCGGAGCATCCGGCCCTGTCCGGCTCGGTGCAGTTCTCATCGGGCGACATGCTGAGCAAAGATCTTGGCCACTTCGACCATGTGGTCTGCATGGACTCGCTCATTCATTACGACAGTGACCAGATCGCCCACGCGCTGGCAGGTCTGGCGCAGCGCACACGTGGCTCCATGGTCTTCACCTTTGCGCCGCGCACACCACTGCTGGCCCTGATGCATAGCGCAGGCCGCCTTTTCCCTCGCAGCGACCGTTCGCCTTCTTTGTCACCCGTCGCACACGCAGATCTGCTGAAACGCATGCAGGGACACTCCAATTTGAAAGGCTGGCAAGGGGCACGTATGCAGCGTGTGGCCAGCGGTTTCTACACATCGCAAGCCTGGGAGTGGACCCGCTCATGAAGCTGCGCATTCCGGTTCCCCGCTGGATCACGGCCTACGGCACACGCTTCATGCCGTTTGCCGATGCGGCGTCGCCCGAGCTGCCAATGGCACGTCTGCTGCGGCTGTCGCTTTTTCAGGTGGTGATCGGTATGGTGACCGCGCTGCTGGTAGGTACGCTCAACCGGGTGATGATTGTCGAATTGCAAGTACCCGCTTGGTGGGTGGCTCTTGCAGTGGCTGTTCCGATGGTGTTTGCACCGCTGCGCACTCTGATTGGCTACCGCAGCGATACACACCCCTCGGCACTGGGCCTGCGCCGCATTCCTTATTTGTGGACGGGAACCTTGCTGCTGTTTGGCGGCCTGTCCATCATGCCTTTTGCCTTGCTGCTACTGTCGGAGCCCGAAAGCGCTAATTTGTGGGTCGGCCAGGTAGGCGCCTGCTTGGCTTTTGTCTTGGTGGGCGCGGGCATTCAGGTCACGCAAACGGCCGGCATGGCGCTGGCACACGACTTGGCCAGCGATGAAAAACGCCCGCGGGTGGTGGCTCTGCTCTACAGCATGTTGCTGGTCGGGATGATCGGCAGCAGTGCCGTATTTGGCTTGGTGCTGGACGGCTTCAGCCCCCAGAAACTCATACAGGTGGTGCAAGCTTGCGCGGTGCTGGTGGCCCTGATGAACCTGGCTTCGCTGTGGAAACAGGAGGCACGTCAAGCCAAACGCGGTCGCCGCGTTGCCGGCGGCTTTGTCAGCAGCTGGCGCGAACTGATGGCTCAGCCCCAGATGCGCCGTTTTTTGTGGACGCTGGGCATCGGCACCTTTGCCTTCAATATGCAAGACATCGTGCTGGAGCCCTACGCCGCCGAGATCCTGAAACTCGATGTGGGCATGACGAGCGCCCTGACGGCCCTGAGCGCCGGCGGCGCCTTGCTCGCTTTCAGCCTGTCGGCACGCTGGCTCTCAGGCGGGCTGCACGCCTGCCGCCTGGCTAGTTTGGGCGTTCTACTAGGTTTGCCCGCATTTGCCATGGTGATTTTTTCTGGGCCTCTCGAGGCCAGCTGGCTGTTTCGTGCCGGCGTGGGCCTGATCGGATTTAGCAGCGGTCTTTTTTCTGTAGGAATGCTGGTGACGGCCATGGGCTTTGGTCATAGCGGGCAAGGCGACGGCCTGGCCGACTTGGGAGGGCTGGTCATGGGCACGTGGGGCGCAGTGCAGGCCACCAGTGCCGGCGCAGCCATGGCGCTGGGCGGGGCTTTGCGCGACGGGGTGTCGGTGCTGGCCATGTCGGGCGCCCTGGGCGAAGCCCTGGTCACGCCCATCACGGCCTATAGCTTCGTCTATCACCTAGAGATTTATTTGTTGTTTGTCGTGCTCGTGGCCCTGGGGCCTATGTTGCGCGCTGGCCGGCTGGCCGCACGTAGCGCCAGTACGACCTCGAGCACCCGATTTGGCCTGGCGCAATTGCCGGGCTGAAGCACCGATTTTTTGAAGGAGCAAGCCATGGAAACAGGCGCTATCACACAGTACATCGATGTGGCCCAAATCGTGTTGTACATGTTCTGGGCATTCTTCGCGGGTCTGATTTATTACCTCTTGCGGGAAAACCACCGCGAGGGTTACCCCATGGACTCGGGGCGCGAAAACGGCCCGAAGGTCGAAGGCTGGCCCCCAGTCCCCGATCCCAAGGCTTTCAAGACCCAGGACGGCCACACCTACCTGGCACCCGATCTCGCACGACCGGACGGAACGTACAGCGGCAAACCCATGCATGGCTGGAATGGTGCGCCACTGGAGCCCGTGGGCGACCCTTTGCTGGCGGGTGTCGGCCCAGGTGCCTGGGCCATGCGCGCTGACGTTCCAGATATGGACCTGCACGGGCATCCCAAGATCGTGCCCATGCGGGTGTCAAAGGAACACTCTGTAGCCAAGCAAGATGTTGACCCACGTGGTCTGCCCGTGTGGGGCGCTGACAAGGTGATCGCTGGCACTGTTTGCGAGCTTTGGGTGGACCGCATGGAAATGCTGTTCCGCTACGCTGAGGTTCAACTGGCGGGATCCGACAAGCGGGTTTTGCTACCTATGACCTTTGCCCGCATCAAGAAAGACGGTGCACACGTGCAAGCCATTTTGGCCCACCAGTTTGCGAACGTGCCCCAGACCAGATCCAACGAGCAGATCACCCTGCTTGAGGAGGAAAAGATCACCGCCTACTACGGCGCAGGCACCCTGTACGCCACCCCTGAGCGTCAGGAACCCATCATATGAAAGCCACCCACGAACACGAGTGGGAAGCCGCCCCCGGTCTGCCCAGCGCCCTGCCCAAAGGCGAGCGCGTGGTCTGGCAGGGTGCACCCGACTGGAAGCGCCTGGCCATCCACGCCTTCCATGTGCGCAAGGTCGCACTGTACTTTGCGCTCATGCTGGCGGTGCAGGCCATCAACCTGACGGCCCCCGAAGGCAAAGTGGACTGGAAACCGCTGGTGGTGGCCGGCAGTTTGTATGCCGTCGCCCTGGCCCTGCTCTTGGGCACAGCCTGGATGTCGGCGCGCAGCACGCTCTACACCCTGACCAACAAGCGCGTGGTCATGCGCATCGGGATCGTGCTCACGCTGACCTTCAACCTGCCCTTCAAACGCATCGCAGGTGCCTCCCTCAAAATCCAGGGCGCTGGAACGGGCGACCTCGCACTGGCTCTGCACCCCGAAGACCGCATCGGTTGGGCCCATCTGTGGCCACACCAACGCGCCTGGCACGTGACACAGCCTCAGCCCACCTTGCGATGCGTGCCGGACAGCCAAACCGTGGGCGAGTTGCTGCTGACGCTGTGGCGCGCCGAGCGTGCGGGCCAAAGCCTGACGCTGGGTGACGCTGTTGCCCAAGCTAGCACCACAGCACCCAGTCACGGGATGTTGGCATGAACACCTTGCCCAAGCACGACTGGCAAAACCGCCAAGTCCCTCAGGCCAATGGCCTGAACCGGCCCATGGCCTGGATCGGCGTGATGCTGTTGGCCATGTTGGTGGCCGTCGGCCTGGCCCGTTGGTCGGGCCTGGACCCGCGGACCCCCGACGCCGCCGTGCAATGGCAGCGCGACCTGCAGTTTCGCGACTTGCCCGGTGGAGACATCGCGGTTCTGGACCACCGCAGCGGCCAGCAAGTGGCCCAGTTCACCGGAGAGCAAGGCTTTTTGCGCAGCAGTCTGCGCGCTTTGGCCCGTGAACGCCACCGCGAAAGCTTGGGCGGCGACGCTCCTTTTCTGTTGATCGGCCGTACCGACGGACGCCTGACCTTGCAAGACCCCAGCACCGGCCAGCGC
>JBJOIT010000056.1:0-16825 GCA_046046915.1 Pseudomonadota bacterium | reverse complement strand
GTTCATTGCCTCCGGTGAAGTCAAGTGGGGCCGCGTCAACGGCATCACCCTGATGCTGCCGCACGGCTACGAAGGCCAGGGCCCAGAGCACAGCTCGGCCCGCCTCGAGCGCTTCATGCAGCTCAGCGCAGACACCAACATGCAGGTCTGCCAGCCCACCTCGGCCAGCCAGATCTTCCACCTGTTGCGTCGTCAAATGGTTCGCAACCTGCGCAAGCCACTGGTCATCATGACGCCCAAGTCGCTGTTGCGTGCCAAGGATGCGGCTTCGCCCTTGTCCGAGTTCACCAAAGGCAGCTTCCAGACCGTCATTGGCGAAACCAAGGACATCAAGGCCGAAAAGGTCAAGCGCGTGATTGCCTGCTCCGGCAAGGTGTACTACGACCTGGTCAAGAAGCGCGAGGAAAAGGGTGTTCAGGACGTCGCCATCGTGCGTGTCGAGCAGCTCTATCCCTTCCCGCACAAAGCCTTTGCCGCCGAGCTCAAAAAATACCCGCAAGCCACCGAAGTCGTGTGGTGCCAGGATGAGCCACAGAACCAGGGCGCATGGTTCTTCATTCAGCACAACATCCACGAGAACATGGTTGAGGGCCAGCGTCTGGGTTACTCCGGTCGCGCCGCCTCGGCTTCGCCCGCTGTCGGTTATGCACACCTGCACCAAGAGCAGCAAAAAGCGCTGGTCGAAGGTGCATTTGCCAAGCTCAAGGGCTTTGTGCTCACCAAGTAAAGACCCGGTCTCAAACCCAACACGACATATTGGAAGAAAAAAATGGCAATCGTAGAAGTCAAAGTTCCGCAGCTGTCCGAATCAGTGGCCGAAGCCACCTTGCTGCAGTGGAAGAAAAAAGTGGGTGAGGCCGTGGCCTCTGATGAAATCCTGATCGACGTCGAGACCGACAAGGTTGTTCTGGAAGTGCCCGCCCCCAGCGCCGGCGTTCTGGTGGAAATCATTGCAGGCGACGGCTCCACCGTTGCTGCTGATCAGCTGATTGCACGCATCGACACCGCTGCGGTGGCAGGCGCTGTGGCCGCTCCCGCAGCTGCTGCACCCGCTGCCGCGCCTGTGGCTGCGCCCGCAGCTGCATCCGCAGACAAATCTGCAGTGGCCATGCCCGCTGCTGCCAAGCTGCTGGCTGACAACAATCTGTCGGTGAGTGCTGTGGCCGGTACCGGCAAAGACGGCCGTGTGACCAAGGGCGACGTGCTGGGCGCAGTAGCTGCTGGTGCTTCCAAGCCCGCCGCTGCGGCTGTGGCCATCCCCACTGGCGTGCCCACCAAGGCGCTGCCGCAAGTGGCTGGTCCCGCTGTCAATCTGGGCGACCGTCCCGAACAGCGCGTGCCCATGACCCGTCTGCGGGCTCGCGTGGCCGAGCGTCTGCTGCAGTCGCAGAGCACCAATGCCATCCTGACCACCTTCAACGAAATCAACATGGCCCCGGTCATGGAAATGCGCAAGCGCATGCAAGACCGTTTCGAGAAGGAACATGGCGTCAAGCTCGGCTTCATGAGCTTCTTCGTCAAGGCTGCTGTGCACGCCCTGAAGAAGTTCCCCGTGCTGAACGCTTCGGTGGACGGCAATGACATCGTCTACCACGGCTACTTCGACATCGGTATCGCTGTGGGCTCCCCACGCGGTCTGGTGGTGCCCATTTTGCGCAACGCCGACCAGATGAGCTTTGCCGAGATCGAAAAGAAGATTGCCGAATTCGGTGTCAAGGCCCGTGACGGCAAGCTGGGCATGGAAGAGATGACCGGCGGTACCTTCTCCATCTCGAACGGCGGCACCTTCGGTTCGATGATGTCCACCCCCATCATCAACCCACCCCAGTCGGCCATTTTGGGCGTGCACGCCACCAAAGACCGCGCCATGGTCGAAAACGGTCAAGTCGTCGTTCGCCCCATGAACTACTTCGCCATGTCGTATGACCACCGCATCATCGACGGCCGCGAAGCCGTGCTGGGCCTGGTTGCCATGAAGGAAGCGTTGGAAGATCCCGCTCGCTTGCTCTTTGACATCTGATTGAAGGGGTTTTTATGAGCAAACAATTCGACGTCGTCGTCATTGGCGGTGGCCCCGGTGGCTACATTGCGGCTATCCGTGCTGCACAACTCGGTTTCCAGGTCGCTTGTATCGACGAATGGAAAAACGCGGCCGGGGGCCCAGCGCCCGGCGGCACCTGCACCAACGTGGGTTGCATTCCGTCCAAGGCCCTGCTGCAGTCCAGCGAGCATTTTGAACATGCGAACCACCACTTTGCAGACCATGGCATCACCGCCAAGGACGTGAAGATGGATGTGGCTAAGATGATTGCCCGCAAGGACACCGTTGTGAAGCAAAACAACGATGGCATCTTGTACCTGTTCAAGAAAAACAAGGTCACCTTCTTCCACGGCCGTGGCAGTTTTGCTGGCAAGGCCGATGGCGGCTACACCATCCATGTGGCTGGCAAGACCGAAGAGGCCATCACCGCCAAGCAAGTCATCATCGCCACAGGCTCCAACGCCCGTGCCTTGCCCGGCACTCCGTTTGACGAAGTCAATGTGTTGTCGAACGACGGTGCTTTGCGCGTGGGCGCGGTGCCAAAGAAGCTGGCCTTGATTGGTTCTGGCGTGATTGGTCTGGAAATGGGCTCGGTCTGGCGTCGTCTGGGTGCCGAAGTCACCATCCTCGAAGGCCTGCCCACATTCCTGGGCGCCGTGGACGAGCAAATCGCCAAGGAAGCCAAGAAGGCCTTTGACAAGCAAGGCCTGAAGATTGAGCTGGGTGTGAAAGTTGGCGAGATCGTTAATGACAAAAAAGGCGTGACCGTCAACTACACCAACGCCAAGGGTGAAGCCATCAAGCTGGACGCTGACAAGCTCATTGTGTCGATTGGTCGCGTGCCTAACACCATCGGTTTGAATGCAGAGGCCGTGGGCCTGCAACTTGACGAGCGCGGCGCCATCGTGGTGGATGCCGACTGCAAAACTAACCTCCCCGGCGTTTGGGCGGTGGGTGACGTGGTGCGCGGCCCCATGCTGGCGCACAAGGCCGAAGAAGAAGGCGTTGCTGTTGCCGAGCGCATTGCCGGCCAGCACGGTCACGTCAACTTCAACACCATTCCTTGGGTGATTTACACCAGCCCCGAAATCGCTTGGGTGGGCCGCACAGAGCAGCAGCTGAAAGAGCAAGGCGTGGCGTACAAGGCGGGCACCTTCCCGTTCCTGGCCAACGGTCGTGCGCGCGCTTTGGGCGACACCACCGGCATGGTGAAGTTCTTGGCCGATGCTGCCACTGACGAAATCCTGGGCGTGCACATGGTGGGACCACAGGTGTCTGAGTTGATCTCTGAGGCTGTGGTGGCCATGGAGTTCAAGGCCAGCGCTGAAGACATCGCTCGCATTTGCCACGCGCACCCGTCCCTGAGCGAGGCCACCAAAGAAGCGGCCTTGGCCGTGGACAAGCGCACGCTGAACTTCTGAGCATGACGGTACGCGCGGCCTACGAGGCCGAGCTAAAAACCAGGGGTTACACCAGTGACCCCGCTCAGGAGCGCGCCATAGACGCCCTGGAACGTTGCGCCCAAGAATGGGCCGCGTTCCGGGAAAAGCGCTCCAACGCCATCAAAAAACTCATCAACCGCCCGCAGATTCCGCGTGGCGTGTACATGTTTGGTGGGGTAGGGCGTGGAAAGAGCTTTCTGATGGATTGCTTTTTCAATGCCGTGCCGCTAAAGCGCAAAACCCGGCTGCATTTTCACGAGTTCATGCGCGAAGTGCACCGTGAGTTGCGAGACCTGCAAGGCATCGTCAACCCCCTAGACGAGCTAGGCAAGCGCATGGCTGTGCGCTACCGGCTGATCTGCTTTGATGAGTTTCATGTGGCGGACATCACCGACGCCATGATCCTGCACCGCCTGCTGGATGCCTTGTTCAAGCATGGCGTGGGTTTTGTCACCACTTCCAACTTTCATCCGGACGGTTTGTATCCCGGTGGCCTGCACCGCGACCGCATCCTGCCGGCGATAGACCTGCTGAAAGACAAGCTGGAAGTCATCAACGTCGACAACGGCACCGACTACCGCAGCCGCACGCTCGACCAGGTGCAGATTTACCATTGCCCGCTGGGCGAGCAGGCCGATGCCGACATGACGGCCGCATTCGATCAGCTGGCCGAAACCCGGGACGAGAAGCCCGTGTTGCGCATCGAGTCACGCGACATCGAGGCCCGACGCAAGGCAGGTGGCGTGGTCTGGTTTGATTTCAAAAAGCTCTGTGGCGGCCCGCGCTCGCAAAACGATTACCTCGAGATTGCCAGCCAGTTTCACACCGTGTTTTTGAGCGATGTGCCCTATATGCCTGTGCGCATGGCATCAGAGGCCAGGCGGTTTACCTGGCTGGTCGATGTGCTGTACGACCGTCGGGTCAAGCTCATCATGTCTGCCGCTGTGCCCGCTGAAGAACTTTACACCGAAGGCCCCATGGCACACGAGTTTGTGCGCACAGTGTCGCGCCTCAACGAAATGCAGTCCCAAGAGTACCTGGCGCTGGAGCGGCGCGACGTGGACACCCGGCTCACATGAGTCTTGGGGCCAGGTTGGCGGGCGGTTTGTCAGTGCTGCTCGCCATGATTGCACTCTTGGCCCTGCCTGCCTCTGCTCAGGTCATCGAGCCATCACAGCCGGCGGAGCTTGCCCGCCAGCGCCAGGCCCTGGCAGACCAGCGCGCAGCCATCGATCAGGCTTTTGCCGCAGAAAAAAACCAATGTGCGCAACGCTTTGCCGTCACCGCCTGCGAGCAGAATGCGGCCCAAAAGCGGCGCGATGCGCTGGCGCCGCTTCGCCAACAAGAGCTGGCCCTAAAGCAGGCCGACCATCAGCGCCGGGGCAAGGAGCAATTGGCCCGCCTTGAGAACAAAACGGCTGATAAGCAAAACCCTGCCCGACAACAAGAACGACAGCAATCTAGCGCGCAGCACACGCAGCGTCTGGAGCGCGTTAACGAGAACACCCAAGTTCAACGCACGCCTGCCGACGAGCGTCAGTCGGCCCAAGCCGCGCAGAACCGCCTCAACAAGCAGCAAGAAAAAGCGCAATCACGTCAGGACTTGGCCTCTCAAGCCGACAGCCGTCGCGCAGCCCACGAGCGCCGTGTAAGTGAGGCCCAGGCCCACAAAGCCCAAAAACTGCGAGAGTTGCAAGACAGCGCATCAACGGCTCGCAAGCCCTTGCCCCTTTCGCCCTAAAAAAGCTCAGCGGCTGGGTGCTGCCAAGGGCTCCAGCTTGATCACGATCAGCGACAGGTTGTCGCCGCCGCCCATGGCGCGCCGACGTGCCGCGTCGATCAGGTACTCGGACGCCTCGCGCGCCGAAAGCCGCGCCAGCACACTACCCAGCTCTTGCGAGGTGAAGTAGTGCCACACCCCATCACTGCAGGCCAGCAAGGTGTCTCCGGCTTGCAAGCGCTGTATGACGTGGGTGCCTATCGGCGGGTCTTCTTCTGTGCCCAGGCAGCCCACCAAAATGTTGGACTTGGGGTGTACGTTGGCCTGCGCCTCGGTCAGCTCGCCTTTGTCCACCAGGGTCTGCACGTAAGAATGGTCACTCGTGCGGTGCACTAAATTGGGGCCGCTGAAGTGGTACACCCTGGAGTCACCGGCATGTGCCCAGTAACACTCGCCGTCCGGGTTGATGACAAATGCCGCCATGGTGCTGTGCGGCTCCTGGCGCGCGGCTATGGCCGTCAGCTTGATGACCAGGTGCGCTTCCATGGTGATCTGCCGCAGCAGAGCCTGGCCATCGTCGGTCACGGGGTCGTAACGCTCAAACAGCTGCTTGGCCGTCATCATGACCTGGTCTGACGCCTTGCGCCCCCCGGTGCGCCCCCCCATGCCATCGGCCACCACCGCCAGAATGCAACCATTCAGGCGCGGGTGTTGCAACAAGATCACCTGATCCTGCTGGTAGTCGCGGTCACCCTTGTGGATGCCGGTCGATGCGGTGAGACGGTAGCCCTGTGTCATGCTCTTGGTGGTCTGCAGCGTTTTAGCACACTGCTTTTCTATGGCGTGTGTCTTTTGGCTATCCATCGCCAAATTGTCCCCTGGTCCCACTATGTTAAGTCACTGAACTTAACGACTTTTCATCTTCGTGTTCAACGCCGGGTTTATGTCTGTTTTCAGGGCATGTCCAGTTCTTGCAGGCGGATGCCCCTGCAAGTCGTTATCAGTTCTGCGGTGCTGCTCACACCCATTTTCGCGAACACGCCGGCCCGATGCTTTTTGGCGGTACCGGCCTGGATGCCCGTGATCAGTCCGATGGTTTTGTTTGGATGACCCATAAGAATCAGGCCAAATACTTCACGCTCGCGCTCGGTCAGGGTGCCGTAACGGCGACGCAGCGCCTCTTGCCGCTTGGCATCCTGATGCGCCGCCGAATCCCGCTGCAATCCCAGATTGACCGCGACGATCAACTGCTCCTTGGTGAAGGGCTTGCACAAGAAGTCTGTGGCCCCGCCCTTCATGGCGTCGATGATTTCCTGGCTTCGGCTGTCGCCGCTGATAAATACCACGGGTGTGGTACGTCCCAACGCCCGCAACAGGCCCATGGCTTGCAACCCGCTCAGCCCGGGCATGCGCATGTCCAGCAGCAGCACCGCTGGCGCGATGTCCACAGACCGGCTCAGGAAACTGTCTGCATCCTCATAGACATCCACCGAATACCCAAGCAGGTGCAATAGGTTGCCTAAAAAGAGGCGCACATCGGGGTCGTCGTCCACCAGATACACATGTCCCAGGGTAGGTTTCATCGGCAGTTCGTGAACAAAATCATCAAGTACAAATAGTAGCCATGGCGGCCACCCATCTCCTTACCCATTTGGGTAAGCGCCGAGTGCCTTGCCCACTCAATAATGGCGGGTCACTTTTACTTCACATGAACATTTCCCAGCCCGCGTTTCAGCTTCTCCTGGTGTTGTGCTTGTCGCTGGTGTGCGGCATGCCACTGATTGCCTGGATACTGATGCAGGGTCGTGGTGATCTGGCCTCGCATCGATGGTTTGTTGGCTTGGCCAGCAATGCGGTGGGCATTGTGTCGGTGGCGGTCCTGCAATCCACCTCGCCGATTTCGGCTGTGGGCGTGGCCATGGCGGTGGTGCTCTTCATGGACTCTATCCGCTACGAACTCACTGGGCGAACCGTGGGTGCGCGCGTGCTCGTCTGGTTTGCGATCTGCTACGGCTCGGTCATGGCGTTCATCGGCTACCTTGGGCAGTGGGCCTTCTGGGGCAACGTGTTTCACCTGGTGCTGCTCAGCCTGCTCGAAATCGGATTGCTGGTCCTATTTGTCCGCTTGTGGCTCGTCACCCGAAGCCGAGGTCTGGTGGTGTTGATGCTTGGGCTGGGCTGCGTCGGCGTTTCGAACCTGATGCGCCTGATGTTCATGATGAGCATGTCCCGCAGCTTTGAGGTGTTCAGCTGGTCCACCCAGGCCAATCTGACCATTTTGCTGGTGGTTGGCGCGGACATTCTTTTTGCTGTTGGCTACGGCGCCTTCATCCTTGAAAAAGCCCACGCACAGGGCCTGCGGGAGGAGGCCGCAAAAGCCCGTGCCGAGGCCCAGGCCCGGGTGGCCGAGGCGCATGCGCGTGAGCTGGAGGCGGTGGTAGCCCAGCGGAACGAAATGATCATGGCCGGCACAAGGTTTTCGGCGGTGAACAGCCTGGCCATGTACAACGCAGCCATCGTTCACGAGGTCAGCCAGCCCCTGCAAGGCTTGACCTCCATGCTGGATACCCTGAGCCTGAAGGCCCAGACGCCGGGCGCAATAGAGGAGGGCGATTTGTCGGGTGCCCGCAAGCTCGTTACGAAAATGGCCAACACCATAGGCGCCCTGCGTGAGCTCATCTTGTCTCAGCGGCCCCGGCTCGAGCCCCTGTGCCTGGACCAGGTGCTGGATGACATCCTGCCCATCCTGAGTGCAGAGGGGCGTCGATTGGGCGTTCCGGTGCACTGGCATCCCGGCGTTGTACCGGCAGGCCGGCTGGTGCTGGCCGACAAGGTCTTGCTGCAACGCGTGCTTTTCAACCTGGTCACCAATGCCTTCGAGGCGCAGGCCGGGCCGCCCTCGGATCAGGCCGCGCCACCAGCATCTGCGGGCGTACATGTGTCACCCGGGCCAGCGGTTTTCGTGCAGACGTTGACGGATCGAGCCCACGGCGCCGAGTACGGCATTTTGCGGGTTCAGGACCACGGGCCCGGCCTGTCGGATGAGCAGCTTGGCTTGGTCAACCCACCTTTCTTGACCGACAAGGCCCGGGGCCTTGGTTTGGGTCTTGTGCTGGTGCGTCTCATTGCCCAGTCCTGGGGCGGCCACCTCAGCCTGAACAACCGCCCGCAGCAGCAGGGGGGAGGGGCCTGCATTGAAATCTGGATCCCCCTGCAGGCCTGATGCATGTTTTTGTCGCCCCGGTTTGCCGTCAAAAACTACCCATTTGGTCACCAAAAACACATGTATTTGGATGTAAGCTTTACGAGTTACCAACCCGATGGGACAGCTTGCATTGCGTTTTGTCATTTCGGCAACCTTTACTTTCACTTCAACCCTAAGAGACATGAAAACCCTACACAACACAACGACCGCTCGCCGCACCTTCAAACTGCTCGCCGTCAGTGCTGCCGTGTCTGTTTTGGCGGCATGCAGCTCCCTGGCCCCATCGCCCCTGGTACAAAAGGATCTGCAAGAACTCAACCAGGCCGACACGGCCAACATCCGTAAAGATGTCGAACCCATCGCTGGCCCCCTGACGCTGGATGAGGCCATGGCCCGCGCCCTCAAGTACAACCTCGAGCGCCGCACCAAGATGATGGAAGAGGCGATGGCCCTCAACCAGCTCGACGTGAACAAGTACGACATGCTGCCCAAGCTGATGGCTCAGGCTGGGTATTCCACGCGCAACAACGAGCGCGGCACGTTTAGCAGCCCTTACCCCAACGGCGCTGTCTCAACCTCTGCTTCTACTTCCACAGAAGCCACCCACAACACCACCGACCTCGGCTTCACCTGGAGCCTGCTGGACATCGGCGTGGGCTACTACGGCAGCAAGCAGGCCTCTGACCGTGTGCTGATTGCCCTAGAGCGCCGCCGCAAGGCCATGCACCTGCTCATGCAAGACGTGCGCACCGCCTACTGGCGTGCCGTGAGCGCCCAAAAGCTGCAAAAGAGCGTGGCCGACACCATCGCCATGGGCGAAGCCGCCCTGAATGACTCCCGCAAGGCGGAAGGCGAGCGCGTGCGCAACCCGCTGGACGCCCTGCGCTACCAGCGCCAGTTGCTTGAAAACCTGCGTTTGCTCGAATCCATCACCCAAGAGCTGTCGTCTGCCCAAGTTGAGCTGGCCACCTTGATCAATGCCCCCATCGGCCAAGTTTTCACGCTGGCCAATGAAGACGGCACCCTGGCAGATGACCAAGTGCTCAAGCTGCCGGTGCAAAAGCTCGAAGAAGCCACCTTGGCCCAAAACGCCGACCTGCGCGAGCAACACTACAACGTGCGTGTGGCCCGCGAAGAAGTCCGCCGCACCATGGCGCGCTTGTTCCCCAATCTGTCGTTCAACTACAACCTCAAGTACGACTCCGACAAATACCTCGTCAACAACAACTGGAACGAAGCCGGCCTGCAGCTGTCCTTCAACCTGTTTAACCTCATCACTGGCCCAGGCCAAAAGAAGTTGGCTGAAGCTGGTGTGGCACTGGCAGAGCAGCGTCGCATGACCATGCAACTGGCCGTGGTCACACAAATGCACCTGGCGCGCCTGCAGCTGGTGAGCGCCCGCAACCAGTTTGACCGTGCTGACGCCATCTACTCCACCGACCAGCGCATTGCCGAGCACGTGCGTAACCGCGCTTCGGCCCAGACCAGCAGCGCGCTGGACCGCGTCAGCAATGAAACCACCGCCATCCTGAGCTTGCTGCGCCGCTACCAGGCCCTGGCCCAGGTGCAAGCCGCCGAGAACAAGCTCATGGCCACGCTGGGCCTGGAGCCCCGCATCGGCAGCACCGGCGAGCTGAGCCTGAAAGACCTCACCGAGCAACTCAAGGCCAACAACAAGCCTTGGGAGCCGCTGATGCAAACCAGCTCGGTGATGGACACCGGTGCCAAGGTTGCCCAGGCCAAGGCTTCATGGTGATCTGCATGCGGCCCTGGTTGGCTGCGGTTTGTGCTGGCGTGCTAGGGCAAGCAGCCCTGGCGCAAACCCCGCCAGCGGTTGACGCCTTGCCCGTTCTGCCCCGCACGGCGCTAGAGCGCCAGGACATCCGCGCCCAGCTCATGCCCGTGCGTTACACCACGTTGGCCTCAGAAATTGGCGCCAAGGTCAACCGCCTGCCCGTGCGCGAGGGTGCCTCATTTAAGTCAGGCGACTTGCTGGTAGGTTTTGACTGCACCGTGCAAGAAACCCTGCTGCAAAAAGCAGCGGCCGAGCTGCAGGGCGCCGAATTCACCTTTGCAGCTAACCAGCGCCTGGCCGAGCTGCGCTCTGTAGGGCAACTAGACCTTGATTTGTCGCTCGCAGCCGTGGCCAAAGCCAAGGCCGATGTGGCCACCAACAACTCGGTGCTGAGCAAGTGCCAGGTCACAGCCCCCTTTGACGGCCGCGTGGCCGAGCAAAAGGTGCGCGAGCAGCAGTTTGTGCAGCCCGGCGTGGCACTGCTTGACATCCTGGATGACAGCTCTCTGGAGCTGGAGTTCCTGGTGCCCTCAGGCTGGCTGCGTTGGCTAAAAAGCGGCCACCGCTTCAGGGTGGGCATCGACGAAACCGGCAAGTCTTACCCCGCGCACGTCACGCGCTTGGGTGCGCGGGTCGACCCGGTCAGTCAGTCAGTTAAGGTCACCGCCACCATCGACGGGCGCTTTGCCGAGCTGGTTGCCGGCATGAGCGGCCGCGTCCAAATATCGGCAGGGCGATAGGCAGGCGCCACCAGGCACTTGCCCCATGCACGCCACCGCCAAACCAACCATTGTTTCAACGTCTGTTCACAAGCAAACAAACGGCTTAGAACACAAGGCTCAAAACGCCAGGAGATCACCATGAACCCATCCAAGCAAAACCAGCTCGGCCTGTTTGAAGCCGCCATCGCAGCGGCAGCCACCAGCAAGGTAGAGGCCAAGGGTGCCGGCCGCAAGCTCGTGCGCCGCAAACCCAGCATGATGGCCCTGGAGCAGCGCTTCATGTTTGATGGCGCTGCGGTGGGCGATGTGGTGAGCGAGGCGTCCAAGACGGTAGTGGTGGACAAAAACGTGAACGACGGCCTGCTGCACTTTGCCGCGCCCGAGTCTGCCATGCCCGCTGCCGTGATCACCGCCCAAGCCGAAGCCGAAAAACTGGTCGCCGACTTCTTGGCCCGGCCAGATGCCAAGCAGCAGCTGTTTACGCTGTTCAATGGCGGGCAGACAGGTGAGCCTTCTGCGCAGTGGCAGGCTGCTGCAGATGCCTTCCTGGCCGATGTGGCCGCCGGCGAGGTCACCTTGCGCGTGGAATTGCGGACCAGTGCCGAACTTCAAGGCGCTCTAGGGGCTTTTGCGGCTCAGGGTTCCGATGGCCAGTCAGTCATCTATTTGAATGCTGACTGGGTTCAGTCTGGCGCTGACAACAGCGCTATAGCACGAGTGCTGGTTGAGGAGCTGGGCCACAGCTTTGATGCACGCCTGAACGCAACTGCCGACACGGTGGGCGACGAAGGCGAGCGTTTCTCTGCCACCGTGACTGGCACCGACACTACTGCGCCTGGCTTCGCTACCGACAACGACTATCGACTGTTGATGATTGATGGCAAGTTGGTGGCTGCCGAGGCCGCGGACCCCACACCTGCTACCGTCGGTTGGGTGACCCTGGGGCGCCCGAGCGACCCCAACAAGGCTGGATCCGATGGAGGTTGGACTGCGGCGGCACCAGATTTGGTCGGGACAGCTGACAAGCCTTATTTGCAGTACTACGTCGACAGCGCGACGAACCAGATTTATTTCAAGATTAGGATCGAGGCCGGCGAGACTGGTTTGACGGAACCCGCAGCGAACACCCTGATCGACCTGAACGGCGATGGCATCCCTGAATTCTGTCTGACTCTGACCGTCAAGGAAGGAACGGGTAGTAACTCTTTTGACGGTATATCCGATGTCACCGTAGATCTGGTCAATTCAAACACTTACACGTATGGCATTCTCCTGTCACCTCTGGAAGATGGCGGTACGGCAGAATCTAACTTACGCCCCAATTCGACCACGATCGCCGGCGGCTTGTCCGAACAATTCACAATTTACGATTCTGCGAATTTCCATTCCGCTTTCAGCGGCACAAGTGTTGGACTAACTGACACGACCGGTAACACCTATGCCGCAGGACTGAAGATCTACTTTGACAGCACCGCTGTTGCAACAAGCTCTACACCAACTTCAAGCGACCTCGATGCCGACGGCGCCAAAGAGCACTACTACGTCCTGAATTTCAACCTGAACGCCTACGCGGCTTTCAAGACATACATCACCAGTAATCTCGAGCCGTCTTCGACCTCGGTAAATTACGAGACACTGGTTGCCTGGCCGTCGGGAAGCGACCTGATGAGTGGCACGAGCAAGATTTACGGTGCCACGGTATCTGCGACTCAGGACAACTCCGTCAACGGCGACATTGGCGGCGGCGCGTTCAATGGGACAGAGACCTGGAAGTACATCTTTGGCATTAACGATGCGCCAGTCGCCAAGAGCAATACTTACACCACCCTGGAAGATGTTGATTTGTCCGGGAACATCATTACTGACGTTGATCCTATCGCCGGCAAGGACTCTGACACCGAATCGACTACTGCTACCCTGAGCATCAACAACGTGACGGTCGGTTCCACAACGACCGCATTCAGTGCCTTGGTGGTTGAAACTTCTGGCCCCTATATCGGCTATTCAAAGCTCACGTTGACGAACGGTACGGCTTACCTGAGGGCGGGCGGATCGATCATTTACGTCCCTAATCTGAATAGTAGCCTTGGCGACACATTCACATATACGGTCAAGGACACCGGAGTCGATGGGTTGGACGTAAAGGTTTCCAATTCAGCCACGGTGACCCTGAACGTTACGCCGGTCAACGATGCACCCTTGGGTGTTGCTGATCTGGTTGATGCCATCGAAGTTGGCGACGCGCTTGCTGTTAACAGTGTTGCTACCGGGGGATCAGCGGGATCCGACCCGACTGGAAACGTTCTGAGCAATGACACCGACGTTGATTTAATCGTTGCAGGGACCAATCCAACTGGTTTGGTCACGCCTGGCACCACCCACACGGTGTCACTTGTCACCAATGCGGCCAAAGGCAGCAGCACTGCAGTCACTAGCTCAAATACAAGCTCAACGACGTCACCTGCAAGTGCCATTGGTATGTACGGCACGCTGAAAATCGGCAAGGATGGCAGCTACAAATACGAAGTCGACAACAGCAACGCTGCAGTCCAGGAGCTGCGCGAGACCGCAAATGAGCTGATTGAAACCTACACCTACACGATCAAGGATTCGGCGGGTGCCACGTCTTCAAACACCTTGATCATCACCATCAAGGGCAGCAATGACAACCCGGCAGCCGCTAACGATTACGACACAGCTAAAGAATCACTGTTGACAACTGGTACTGGAGCATATGGTGGAACGGATGCCGTGGGTTATAAAGCCACCGGCAATGTGTTGGCAAATGACAACGACGTTGATCGCTACTCAGAAACAAGGGAGGTAGTTGATACCTCTTTCACTGTTTCAGCTACAACTGCATCCACTTCTACCGCCTCCGCAACTGTTGTCACAGCCGGTGTCACAACTGCCAACAATCAAGAGATTTTTGTAGCCATAGATACGGACGGTGATTTGAGGACCACCAATGATTTGACATGGACGAAACTAACTCAAACCGATGGCACTACGCCAATGTTGGGTAGCGTATCTAGTGGAAACTTGACATTGGCATCAGCTGACTGGGCAAAATTTGCAGCTTATGCATCTGCCAACTCAACGACTGATTTCCTGCCCGATGGTACTCCGGTCAGCAATGTTGCGGTTTTCTCCATTACCAACAACGGTACGCCCACTGTAAATAAAATTTTTTACGTCACAGCCTCGTCTGGCGTAACGACACTTTCCGGGCTCAGCATTTCTGACACTCAGATGACGGTCTCAGCAGGCATGCAGGCCACATGGACAGGCGGCAGTGCGACTGTGACTAACGTTGTTTATACAGGCAGCACATTAACCTCAATCACACTGAACGGTTCTGTTGCTCCTTCCAACACAACGATTTCATTTGCTACCTTGGTCGGGACAACCCTCCAAGGGACTTACGGTACGCTTAACTTTACTCAAGATGTGTCCGGCAAGTATCTAGGTGGTTACGTGTATACCCCATACACAAACACAGACACACGCCCAGCTGGAACGATCAATCTCAACGAAGGACAGTCCGGGACCGAGGTCTTTAACTACACGGTGAAGGATGCGTTGGGTGCCATTGATACCGCCACGCTGACTATCACGGTCTATGGCTCCGGTAGCAATGATCCGGTAGGCGTCAACGACACAAACGTTTCTGGTAGCGCGATTGAAAACGGTGGCAGTGAAACCAACCCGGCTTCGGGGGGCGGCACCACTGGCACGAACCCCACAGGTAACGTCCTCAGTAACGACACCGATCCCAACCTGATTGTCGCCGTAACCAATCCCACGGGCTTGGTAACTCCCGGAACTAACGCTTTCGTCACCACGGTCGCCAGCGTTGAGACTGGCAATTCCGACACTGCGGCTGCAAGCTCCACTTCATCCAGCAATCCCGCCGAAATTATCGGTAAGTACGGCACACTGAAAATCGGTGCGAACGGTAGCTATGTTTACGAGATCGATAACCTCAATGCCAGCGTGCAGGCGTTGCGTACGTCGTCCAACACCTTGCAGGAGTCGTTCACCTATACCGTGTCGGATTTGGCACTGGGCAACAACGGTAATCTGAATTCCGCCACCCTGACCATCACGATCGAAGGTGCCAACGATGCCCCCGTGGGTGTGAATGACACTGGAGTAGCTCTGGAGGCGGGTGTGAATGCGGGTTCGGATGCCACAGGCAATGTTTTGCCGAATGACACGGATGTCGATGCTGGCGATACCAAAAAGGTGACACTCATCCACAACGATAATGCAAGCTCTCAATCAGACACCCCCGTCACCACCAGCTACACCAGCCTTTCGACCAACTACGCCAGTTCGGATGGTCTGTACGGCACTCTGCGTATCTTGTCCGACGGTAGCTACCGATACATTGTCGACAACGACAATGCCACGGTCAAAGCCCTTGGTCCGGCAAGCACACCCATCACGGATACCTTCACCTACACGGTGACCGATACCGATGGTCTTCTCAGCACAGCTACGCTGACCATCTCCATCAACGGTGCCAACGATGCGCCGGTCGCGGTCAACAACACCTACACCGCCACCGAAGACACGCTGCTGACTGCTACAAATATTATCAACGACGATGACAATGGGGGAACGCTAGGCGGCGTGGACTACAACGATGAAACATCCCAAACCCTAACTATCGCCAGCATCAACGGTCTGGCGTTCAGTAGCCTGTCAGACAGTGCGGACCGAAACGGCACATCGGATTGGAAGAAAGTCACCCTGGCCAACGGCACGCTTTACATCAAAGCCGATGGCACGATGGAGTATGAGCCCACCGAGCACTGGAACACCGGTAACCCGAACACACCAGACAGCTTCAAGTACACACTCAGTGACGGTTCAGTGAGCTCGAATGAAGCTACCGTGACACTCAACGTCACACCGGTCAATGATGCACCGACTATCAACGCCTCACCTGCCAACGGTGTCGTCTATGAAGCGGGACTGACCAATGGTTCCGATGCTGCCAGCCCCTCTGAATTCTTCAGCGGTTACATCAATGTTGGCGATGTAGACGGCCTAGGCAATATCAAAGCGCTCGCTTTTGAAACCACAGGCAGTACCGTCATCAAGACTTTGACGATTGGCTCAGGCACAAATTCCTCCAATGAGGAGTTTGTTGCGGACCTCGCAGCTATGGTTGGCAAAATGTTTGCCACGACCAACGGCACTGTCACTATCGACAGCTATGACAACGGCACCTTCGGCTACACGTTTGCGCTAACCAGCCGAACCACCGACGTCGCCAATGCCACAGAAACCAACGCCTTCCAGATTCGTGTCATCGACAATTCGAACGCCGCTTCGACGGCGACGGTAACGATTGAGGTGGTGGATGATGTGCCGACGGCTAATCCAGACACCAATTCTGCGACGGTCAATACTGAACTCACTGGTAACGTGCTGACGGATGCCGGTGGGGTCGATGTGTTCGGTGCTGATGGTGCCAAAACAACTTCGCCTGTTGGTGGCGTTGTGGGTGTGCGGCCCGCAGGTGACCCTGCTGACTTGCAAACCGAAGTCACTGTTGGTACTGGAGCCACCGGCGTCACTGGAGCCCACGGTACCCTCAAGCTTTATTCGGATGGAAGCTACACATATCTCTCAACTGATACAAATTTGTCGACCACAGTAACCGACAAGTTTGTGTACACGATAGAAGACGCGGACGGGGACCGTTCAACGACGACGCTTGTTATCACTCTTTCCCCGGTCATCATCGACTTGGACATGGCCAAGACGGCTGCCTACGACACCGCCAACGATGCCGTGACGTACACCCTGACCGTGACCAACACGGAGCAGACCGTTGCCCACGGTGGCACCGGCTTGGCCTCCAGCGGCTTTACCGTGACCGATAC
>JBJOIT010000055.1:0-18308 GCA_046046915.1 Pseudomonadota bacterium | reverse complement strand
GACAACGCCACGAGCTTGGCTGCCGAGGGCAGCAAAGCCCTGGCCATCCGCGCTGATGTGAAGTCCACCGCCACCACGCTGGCCAACACGGCGCTGGTCGACGGTGACGACTACGACGACAACACCGGCAACGATCAAGACACCTTCACGCCGGCTGTTGTTGACTTGGACATGACCAAGACGGCTGCCTACGACACCGCCAACGATGCCGTGACGTACACCCTGACCGTGACCAACACGGAGCAGACCGTTGCCCACGGTGGCACCGGCTTGGCCTCCAGCGGCTTTACCGTGACCGATACGCTCAACACAGCCTCTGTGGATCTTGCGACGGTTTGGTTCAGCATCGACGGTGGCACCGAGTTCCAAGTCACCCTTGATGGCGCAGCCGTCGACGGCGTGACCTTGACCACCGCTGGTTTGGTCACTTGGGACAACGCCACGAGCTTGGCTGCCGAGGGCAGCAAAGCCCTGGCCATCCGCGCTGATGTGAAGTCCACCGCCACCACGCTGGCCAACACGGCGCTGGTCGACGGTGACGACTACGACGACAACACCGCCGACAACAGCGATCAAGTTGTTGACGTGGATGGGCCGCTGTCTGTTAACGATGTGGTCGTAAACGAAGGGTCACCCTTTGTTGTTTTTGAGGTGACTGGTGAGGATTATCAACTTGCCAAACTCAGCCTTGCGAATGGAACTGCAACTGAGGACGATTACGGACCTAGTATCCAAGTATTTGTGGGTGGTGAGTGGTTAGAGTATGTCCCGGGTTCATTTGTTGAGCTGGATGACACTGGCAAGCTTTTGGTCCGTACATCGATTGTTAATGACAACTACGATGAAGGTGAACATGATTTCACTTTGACCGCAACCAGTATCACAAATACAGCTGACAGTGGCACTGCGGTCATCAACGACCGTGGTGAAGGCACGATCTTCAAGGACGATGGCACTGAAGACACAAATGCCATCAAAGACGACGACCGCCCCAAACCCGCCCCCATCCCACCGGTCATCTCCGAGCCTGAGGCGCCACCGAAGCCCATCATTCCTGATGGTGAGTTTGTGCCGCCGCCACCGGCCAAGTTCTATGTGCCTGAGCCGGTGCCAGTGAAAGAGGTGCTGACCAGTTCCTCGGGCTTCCGTGCGGCGGTGATTGAGGGCAGTGCGCCTGCGCTGACCTTGTTCAAGGGCATAGACGACCAGTTTGTGGAGAGCGTGGGTAACGTGACCTCGTTCGCGCTGCCATCAGACGCTTTTGCGCACACTCGTGCCGAGGCCGCCTTGACGCTCGAAGCCAAGATGGCAGACGGCACCAACCTGCCGGCGTGGGTGGCCTTTGATGGCCAGGCCGGTGTGTTCCGCCTGACCCCACCTGCTGGCTTTACTGGCGAGCTGGAGATCAAGGTCATTGCCCGCGACAACGAAGGCCGTGAAGCCGAGGCCAAGTTCAAGCTCAATGTGGCGCCCAAGGTGCAAAAAGTGGGCCGCGAGAGCTTCTCTGAAAAGCTCAAGCTGGCAGGCCACAAGGCCAACCAGTGGATGCCCAGCCAAGAGCTGCGTGCAGAACGTGCCGAGCGCATGGCCCCCCATCGCTTGGCCCCAGCTGAGCGCATCGTGGTCAAGGCCAAGGCTTGATGAACGAAGAGGCCCGCACGCTTCAGGTTGAGGCGCATGACCTGGCGCGCCTGCTGGACCTGGAGCGTCGGGCCCGCCACAGCGGTACCGACCGCGAGCTGGCTTTTCTGCTGGTGAATGACACACACGAACTGACGCCTTACCGTCAGGCCGTGCTGTGGTCCAGCACGCGCGGGGTGCTGGCCTTGTCTGGGTTGCTGCAGGCCGAGGCCAACGCACCTTACGTGCAGTGGCTCAAGCGGCTGATGCGCTCGGCCACGGCAGGTGCCGCACCAGGGCCAGCAGGCATCAAACAATTGCACGCGGGTGCTGTGCCCGCAGAGGTGGCCCGCGAGTGGGCCGACTGGTGGCCGGCCGAAGCCCTGTATGTGCCCCTGCCCGCCGGCCAGGCGGGCGCCAAGGCCAACCACGAGACCGTGGCCCTGGTTCTGGTGCGCGACGAGGCCTGGACGGACAAAGACAGCACCCTGTTGCAAGAGTGGCTGGACGCCGCTGGCCATGTGTATTGGATGCAGCAGCGCGCTCGTCGGGGCGCTTGGCGTGCCCTGGGCACCGGCCTGAAGCGCGCATTGGCGGGCCAACCTGGTCGTGCCTGGTGGAAAGGACCCTGGTGGCTGTGGCTCGCTGCCGTGGCCGGCGTGCTGGCCTTGCCCGTGCCCCTGAGCGTGTTGGCCCCGGGCGAGTTGGTGCCCGCGCACCCCATGGTGGTGCGTGCGCCACTCGAGGGCGTGGTAGACGTGTTTCATGTCAAGCCCAATCAGGATGTGCGCAAGGGCGACCCCCTGTTTGGTTTTGACGAGGCCTTGATCCAGAGCCGCACCGACGTGGCCCGCCAAACCCTGGCCACCGCCGAGGTGGAGTACCGGCAAACCTCGCAGCAGGCTTTGTCTGACCCGCGTGTGCGTCCCCAAATGGCGGTACTGGTGGGCAAGATTGAAGAAAAGCGTGCCGAGCTCAACTACCTGCGCGAGCAGCGCAAGCGATCGCAGGTGCTGGCCCCGCAAGACGGTGTGGTGCTGATCGACGACCCCAACGAGTGGATAGGTCGGCCCGTGTCGGTGGGGGAGCGCATTTTGCGTATTGCTGCGCCCACCGATGTGGAAGTCGAGGCCTGGCTGCCCCTGGCCGACGCTATTGCCTTGCCCGACGGCGCCCAGGTGCACCTGTACTTGAATGCAGACCCCGTATCGCCCGTGGACGCCACCCTGCGCTACATGGCGCACGATG
Source organism: Pseudomonadota bacterium (assembly GCA_046046915.1). GTDB lineage: Bacteria > Pseudomonadota > Gammaproteobacteria > Burkholderiales > Burkholderiaceae_C > JBEEJZ01. The sequence goes on along the minus strand of JBJOIT010000055.1, from coordinate 15,440 downwards.
CTGTGCAGCGGCCCGACGGCAGCTACGCCTACCGTGTGCGCGCCACCTTGACGCAGCCCACCCAGCACCGGGTGGGGCTGAAGGGCACCGCCAAGTTGCTGGGGCCGGATGTGGCCCTGGGCTACTGGCTCATACGCCGACCTTTGGCGGCAGCGCGCGCCTACCTGGGGGTGTGAGCATGCCACTGCCCTTGCTGCGCGAGGAGCTGGACCTGCTGCCCGGGCCGGTGATGCCCGATGGCGCCCCCAGCTGGACCCTGCACGACCCCGCCCGCAATCAGTTTTTTCGGATCGACTGGCCCACCTTTGAGGTCTTGCAGCGCTGGCAGCTGGATGACCCGGCTGCCATTGCCGAGTCCATCAGCGCCGCCACAGCCCTGCAGCTGGGCGCGGAGGATGTGCAAGAAGTGGTGCAGTTTTTGGCGCAGCATCAGCTGGTGCGCCCCAGTGGTGCCAAGGCGGCCAAGGACATGGCTCAGCGTCTGCACCAACGCCAGGGCACGGCGCTGAACTGGCTTTTGCATCACTATTTGTTTTTTCGGATCCCGCTGTGGAAGCCCGATGGCTGGCTGAACCGCTGGCAGGGCCTGGCCGGTTTGTTTTACACCCGGCAGTTTTTGTACCTCACGCTGCTGGCTTTTGGGTTTGGCTTTTTGCAGGTCATTCAGCGCTGGGACGTGTTTGTGGCGTCCTTGGTGGATACCTTCAACTGGGATGGTCTGGTGTCTTATGGCTTGGCGGTGTTTGCCGTCAAGATCCTGCACGAGTTGGGCCATGCGTTTACCGCCAAGCGCATGGGTTGCCGGGTGCCCACCATGGGGGCGGCGTTTTTGGTGATGTGGCCGGTGGCCTACACCGACACCAACGAAACCTGGCGCCTGACCAACCGGTTTCAGCGTCTCAAGGTGGCCAGTGCCGGCATCCTGACCGAGCTGACCGTGGCGGCCTGGGCCACGCTGGCTTGGGCCTTGTTGCCAGAAGGGGGCTTGAAGTCGGCGGCCTTTGTGTTGGCCACCACCTCGTGGGTGACCACCATCGCCATCAATGCCAGCCCCTTCATGCGCTTTGATGGCTACTTCATCCTGTCAGACTGGCTGGACATCTCGAACATGCACGAGCGCAGCTTTGCGCTGGCCCGGTGGCGGCTGCGTGAATGGCTGTTTGATCTGCGTGAGGACCCGCCTGAGCTGCTGTCGCCCAGACGCACCCGAGCCCTGATTGCCTTTGCATGGGGTACCTGGTTGTACCGTTTGGTGCTGTTTTTAGGGATTGCCGTGCTGGTGTATTACATGTTTTTCAAGGTACTGGGCATTGTGCTGTTCATGGTTGAAATCCTGTGGTTTGTCTTGCTCCCCATCTGGCACGAGTTGCGCGCCTGGGGGGAGCGCCGGCCGGTGATTGCCGCGCGCCAACGTGGGCGTGTCAGCCTGGTCTTGCTGATTCTGATGGCGTCTTTGGCTTTTGTACCCTGGCCGGTGCGCGTCACTGTCAGTGGCCTGCTGCGCCCGGCAGAAGTGTGGCCGGTGTTTGCACCCGGCGGTGCCAGGGTGGAAGAGCTGCCCTTCAAAGAGGGTGACAAGGTGCCTGAAGGCAGCACTCTGGTGCGCCTGTTTGTGCCCGACCTTCAAATGCGCCAGAAGGCCAACTCGGCCAAGGTGCAAAGCATGCAGTGGCAGGCGGCAGCGGCAGAGGTCGACCCCCAGGCACGCAACAGTTTGCGTTCCACACAGGAGTCGTTGCAAGTGGCCCGCGCCGAACAGGTCAGCTTGCGCACCGAGTCGCTGCAATACGCACCGTTGGCGCCCTTTGCCGGGCGACTGCGCGATGTCGACCCCGACTTGCAGCCCGGCCAGTGGCTGGCCCGCAAGGAACCCATTGCCTTGCTGGTGCGCGAAGACAGTGGCTGGCTGGTGGAAACCTGGCTCGATGAAGACACCGTGCACCGCGTGAAGGTGGGCGACAAGGCGGCGTTCATCACCGAGGGCCCGGCCACCGAGCTCATTTCCCTGACTGTGACCAGCATCGACCGTGACGCCTCGCGCGTGTTGCCGCGTGGTGAGTTGTCGGCCCAGATGGGCGGCCACATCCTGGTGCGAGAAAAATCCGGCCAGCTGATGCCCGAGCGCGCCATCTACCACCTCACGCTGGCCCTGGCCGAAGGCGCCACTGTGCCCGCGCCCATGCAGGCCATGAGCTGGCGTGGCAAGGTCAGTGTGCAAGCCGAGGCCGAGGCCCCGGCCGCTCGTTACCTGCGCCGGGCGGCAGCGGTGATCGTGCAAGAATTCGGGTTTTGAACCCGGAGCCGCTTTTGAATCTGACCGACGAGGTACAGGCGCTGTTTTGCGCGGGCAGCAGTCTCACGCATGCCCTGGATACCTTTCAGCCCCGAGAAGGCCAGACCGAGATGGCGACCGCCGTGGCCCAAACCATTGAACAAGGCGGTGTGCTGGTGGTGGAAGCCGGCACCGGTGTGGGCAAGACCTTTTCTTACCTGGTACCAGCCTTGCTGAGCGGGGAGCGGGTGCTTTTGTCGACCGCCACCAAAAACCTGCAAGACCAGTTGTTTGGCCGCGACCTGCCGCGTTTGACCCAGGCTTTGGGTTTGCCCGCGCGGGTGGCCTTGCTCAAGGGGCGGGGCAGCTACCTGTGTCTGCACCGCATGGGCACTGCCCGGCACGACCACGCGGCGCTGGACGCCTTCAAGACCCGCACCCTGGCCAAGATTGAGCAATGGGCGCAGTCCACCCGCACCGGCGATCTGGCGGAGTTGCCGGGGCTGGACGAGCGCTCGCCAGTCATCCCGCTTGTCACCTCCACCCGGGACAACTGCCTGGGTTCCCAGTGCCCCAGTTTCAAGGCCTGCCACGTCAACCTGGCGCGGCGCGAGGCCTTGGCGGCCGATGTGGTGGTCATCAATCACCACTTGTTTTTTGCAGACATGGCGGTGCGAGAGTCGGGCATGGCCGAGCTGCTGCCCTCGGTGCGCACAGTGATTTTTGACGAGGCCCACCAAATTAACGAGACCGGGGTGCAGTTTTTGGGGCGACACCTCAGCACCGGGCAGTTGCTGGACTTTGCCCGAGATGCGCTGGCCACCGGCCTGCAACTGGCGCGCGGCCTGGCAGACTGGCAGCAGCTGGCATCAGACGCCGAACACGCCACCCGCGAACTGCGGCTCACGGCCGGGCACTGCGCCGTGGGCGCCAAGTTGCGCTGGCCGGGCCAGGCCCCCGAGCAGCTCGACCCGGTGGTGTGGCTAGACGCGCTGCACCAGCTGGGCCAGGCCTGCGAGCAAGTCGCCCTGGCCCTGGATACGGTAAGCGAGATTGCGCCCGACTTTGTGCGCCTGCACGAGCGGGCCTGCGCCTTGCTGGAAACCATCGAATTTTTTGGCCAGGCCTGCGATGAGGGTTCTGTGCGCTGGCTAGACGTGGGCATGCAGCTGCGGCTGGTCGAGTCGCCGCTGGACATCGCGCAGGCGGTGCAAACTCGTTTGCTTAAGGCGCCGGCCGAAGGCGAGCCACAGCTGAAGTCCTGGATCTTCACGTCAGCCACGCTGGGTGACGATGCGGATTTAAGCTGGTTTACCGAGCCCTGTGGTTTGTCTGAGGCGCGCATCCTGCGCGTGAGCAGCCCGTTTGACTATCCGCGCCAAGCCGGTGTGTATGTGCCGGCCCACCTGCCCAAGCCCAACGACCCCACGCACAGCGCACAAGTGGCGGCCCTGGTGGCGCGGGCGGCGCCGGTGCTGGGCGGGCGCACACTGGTGTTGACCACCACCTTGCGGGCATTACGTACCATCAGCGAGGCACTACAGGCTCGGCTTGCTGATGCCCGGGACATCGAGGTTCTGGTACAGGGCCAGCGTACCAAGCGGGAGCTGATGGAGCGCTTTCGCCGGGGAGGCGAGGGCGGCGCACCAGGCTGCATCCTGGTGGCCTCTGCCTCGTTTTGGGAAGGTGTCGATGTGCCAGGCAAGGCCTTGCAGCTGGTGGTGATTGATAAATTACCTTTTCCGCCGCCCAACGACCCGCTGGTGGAAGCCCGCACCAAGCGCCTGGAGCTTACGGGCCGCAGCCCCTTCAACGATTATTTTGTGCCCGAGGCAGCAGTGGCGCTCAAGCAGGGGGCCGGCCGGCTGATACGCAGCGAAGGCGACAGCGGGGTGCTGGTCTTGTGCGATTCACGCCTGGCCACCATGGGCTACGGCAAACGCCTGATGGCCGCCTTGCCCCCCATGCAGCGCCTGAGATCAGAGCAAGACTTTGACGACGCGCTCAACAAGCTTGCTTTGGGGATTTAATCGGGATCTGACCCCAATTAAAAAACTGGCTCAGGCAGATGTGGCGATCACCAAAACTGCCACCACTTTGCGTCCTTGGTCTTGAAGCCACGGCTCAGATACTCGCTTTGCGGAAAGTTTTGGGTCAGCACACGGCGGGCGTCGTCGCGAAGGTCGGTCATGCCCAAGGCGTCGTAGGACTGCACGATGATGAACAGGGCTTCTTCCAGCGCAGGGACTTCGCGGTATTGCTCCAGCGCCAGCTGGGCGCGGTTGACTGCCGCCAGATACGCGCCACGGCTGTAGTAGTACCGTGCCACATGCACTTCGTACTGCGCCAGCGAATTAACGATGTAGTTCATGCGCAGGCGGGCATCTGCCGCGTAGCGCGAGTCGGGGAAACGATTCACCAGCTCCCGAAACGATTCAAACGATTCTTTGGCGGCTTTTTGATCACGCTCTGCCAGATCCTGGCGGGTAATGCTTGAAAACAGGCCCAGGTCGTCATTGAAATTGACAATGCCTTTGAGGTACAGCGCGTAGTCGAGCGCCGGACTGGCTGGGTGCAGCTTCATGAAGCGCTCCAGCGTGGCAATGGCTTGTGCTGGCTCGCCGTTCTTGTGGTGAGCGTAGGCTTTGTCGAGCTGGGCTTGCTGTGCCAGCGGCGTGCCAGCCGCCCGGCCTTCAAGCTTTTCCAGTAGCTTGACGGCCTTGTCAATGGCGCCGGCGCCCAGTTCGTCCTTGGCTTCGCTGTAAATGGCGTTGGGGCTCATGGTGGTTGTTTTGTCCACCGGTGTGTTGGAGCAACCTACCAGGGCCCCACCCACTACGGCCCAAAAGGACACAGCCGATAATTTGGAACGAAACATCACGGGTTTACTTTCTTGAACCAAAGCCAAATTATGTCATCGAGCCTGCCGCCATCCTTGGACGTGGAGGAGGGGGAGGGCGCCGATCTGGTCGGCGACGTGGAGTGCCGCGCCTGGATCATCACCGATGTTTTGCATGGGCAGCGCCTGGACAGGGCTTTGGCCGAGCTGGTGCCCGAGTTTTCTCGCAGTTACCTGCAGCAATTGATGGAGCAAGGCGCGGTCAGCATGGCCGGGCGCGCGCTGACCAAAGCGTCTGCCAAGGTGAAGGCGGGCGAGTCCGGACTGATCGAGCTGCGTCCCACGCCCCAAAGCCAGGCCTTCAAGCCCGAGACCATGGCGCTGGACGTGGTGTTTGAGGACGAACATTTGCTGGTGATCAACAAGCCCGCGGGCCTGGTGGTGCACCCGGCGCCTGGCAACTGGAGCGGCACGCTGCTCAATGGTCTGCTGGGGCGCGACCCGGCAGCGGCCAACTTGCCAAGGGCCGGCATCGTGCATCGCTTGGACAAGGACACCAGCGGCCTGATGGTGGTGGCCCGCACCCGGGCGGTGATGGACAAACTGGTGCAGATGATTGCGGCGCGTGAGGTGAGCCGCCAATATCTGGCGTTGGCGCACAAGCCTTGGCATGGCGCTACACCGCGAACGGTGGAGGCGCCCATCGGCCGCGATCCCCGCAACCGCCTGCGCATGGCCGTGGTCGATCTGACCCAGCATGCCGGCAAGGCTTCCCGTACCGATGTGCATTTGCTGCACAGCCTGCCTCAGGGCTGCTGGGTGCGCTGCATTCTGCACACGGGGCGCACGCACCAGATTCGGGTACACATGGCCTCGATCGGGCATCCCTTGCTGGCCGACGAACTGTATGGTGGCGCGCCGGCTGCGGGCATGTTGCGTCAGGCACTGCATGCCTGCCGGCTGGCCTTTGTGCACCCAGTTCATGGGCGCGAGTGTGTGTTTGAAGCACCGCTGCCCGACGACATGCAGGCCGCCTTGAGGGCGTGGGGGCTCAGCTACAATCCCGACGACGGCCTTTGAGCCACTGCCCCGGCCCGTGAGCCTTGGGCAAGCGCAGCGAAAGACTCCTTCGCACAAGGCGCTCCACATAACGGTTTCGTTTCTCGTACCTGCAAGCGTCTCGCCGACGCCAGCCATCGCCCGACCATGAACCGCACCGACGCCAAGCGCGTCCTTGAGACTGCCCTCATCTGCGCCCAGCAGCCACTGCCGGTGCGGGAGTTGCGCGCCTTGTTTGACGATGTGCTGGGGGCTGACACCATCAAGGATTTGTTGCAGGAGCTTCAGCTGGACTGGACCCAACGTGGTGTGGAGTTGGTGTGCGTGGCCTCAGGCTGGCGGTTTCAGAGTCGACCCCAGATGCGGCCCTACCTGGACCGACTGCATCCAGAAAAACCCACGCGCTACTCGCGTGCCACGCTCGAAACCCTGGCCATCATTGCGTATCGTCAGCCGGTCACGCGTGGCGACATGGAAGATATACGGGGTGTGACGATCAACTCCCAGATCATCAAGCAGCTAGAAGATCGTGGCTGGATTGAAGTCATCGGCCACCGCGAAACCGTGGGCCGCCCCGCCTTGTTTGCCACCACCCGCCAGTTTCTGGATGACCTGGGCCTGGCCTCCCTGGACCAGCTGCCACTGCTAGACAGCCCTGACGCAACCCACGTGTTTTCTGCATTGCAGTCGGAATCTGATGGCGCCATCGGAGCACTGACCCTGCCGTCCTCGTCGCAGGCCGTCAACGTCCCGACAGAAACCGACCACGACGATTTATTCAATTTGAACGGGAGACTCCCATGACCGAACCCACGCCCGAGCTGCCTCCTCAGGAGTCGCCCGCTGAACTGGCTGCAGAACTGACCACTGAAACGTCCACCGAGGCGCACTTGGCGACGGCCGTGCCGCCAGTCGCCAAATCGGCGGTCTTGCCACCCGCAGATCACTATCGTTTCGACGATGTGGTGTCGGGTCAGCTCGATGCCGATGAGGACAGCCCCGAGGCCTTGCCGCTCAAGCGCGTGTTGGCGCCCCAAGTCGATTCACCCAAGTTGCACAAGGTGCTGGCTCAGGCTGGCATGGGCTCGCGCCTGGAGATGGAGCAACTCATCTTGGAAGGGCGTATCACCGTCAACAACGAGCCGGCCCACATTGGCCAGCGGGTGCAGTTTGGTGATCAGGTCAAGGTCAATGGCAAGCCCATCCGCTTTCGCATCGATCCGCCACCCGCACGCGTGATTGCGTATCACAAGCCGGTGGGCGAAGTGGTCACGCTGGACGATCCTCAAAACCGGCCGACAGTGTTTCGGCGCCTGCCCAAGTTGCACCAGGGCAAGTGGCAATCGGTGGGGCGTTTGGACCTGAACACCGAGGGCCTGCTGCTGTTCACCAGTTCGGGCGAGCTGGCCAACAACCTGATGCACCCCCGTTTTGGCCTGGAGCGCGAATACGCGGTGCGGGTGCTGGGCGCCTTGACCAAGGACGAGAAGCAGCGTCTGCTGGACGGCGTCCAGCTCGACGATGGCATGGCTCAGTTCGGGTCTATCGAAGACGGTGGGGGCGAGGGCTCCAACTGTTGGTATCGGGTGACCATTTCTGAAGGACGCAACCGCGAGGTGCGTCGCATGATCGAGTCGGTTGGTCATGCCGTGAGCCGCCTGATCCGCATCCGCTACGGTGCCATGATGTTGCCGCGTGGCCTCAAGCGTGGCGCCTGGATGGAGCTGGACGAGGCCGACATTCGTGCCTTGACCAACGCCGCAGGCGCCGGGCGTCGACCCCGTCCCAACGCTGAAGCCGGTGGTGCTACGGGCGATGGGGAGGCGGGCCAGGAGCCGCGTCGTCGTGGCACCCGATTGGGTATCCTTCGAGGGGCGAACCGAGGCGGACGCGGCGGCTCTGGCCCGCAGGGTCAAGGGCCGCGCCCGAATGGCGCCGGTGCCGGTGGTGGTCGCGGCAAGAGCCGGCCCGACGGCCAAGGCCAAGGGCAGGGGCGTGGTCAGCGCAAAGAGCGCCCAGCGCAGGATGCGCAACCCGATCCGATGAAAACCGCGTTTGGCTACATTGGCGCTGACAGCTTTACACGGCAACGCCAGGCACCGGGTCAGGGGCAGCGTCGCAACGGTTCAGGAGGCGGCCCCGGTCGTGGGGGCAATGGGCGCGGTGGCCGCGGCCGGCCTTGAAGGCCAAGCTAAAATCACAGGCTTTGTCCAACAGGGCGAAAAAATAAACTTCACTACAGGAAATCAGTAAATGGCAATCGAACGCACCCTCTCCATCATCAAGCCTGACGCCGTCGCCAAGAACGTGATCGGCCAGATCTACGCCCGTTTCGAAGCTGCTGGCCTCAAGGTTGTGGCTGCCAAGATGGCCCATCTGTCGCGCGGTGAAGCCGAGGCTTTCTATGCTGTGCACAAGGCACGTCCCTTCTTCAAGGACCTGGTGGACTTCATGGTTTCTGGTCCTGTGATGATCCAGGCCCTGGAAGGCGAAAACGCCATCCTCAAGAACCGTGACCTGATGGGCGCGACCGACCCCAAGAAGGCAGAAGCCGGCACCATTCGCGCCGATTTCGCTGACAGCATCGACGCCAACGCCGTGCACGGCTCTGACGCCGCCGAGACCGCTGCGGTTGAAATTGCGTTCTTCTTCCCCGGCATGAACGTTTACTCCCGCTAAGGGTTACGTCCCACCCTGCAATGACGGCCAACCTGCTTGATTTTGACCTTGATGGGTTGGCTGTTTTTTGCGAACGGCTCGGAGAAAAGCGTTTCCGGGCCACCCAGCTGTTTCGCTGGATTCATCAAAAAGGCGCGTCCCAATTTGATGACATGAGCGACCTGGCCAAGTCCTTGCGCGACAAGCTCAAAGGTGCGGCCCACGTCGAGGCGCTCAAAGTCAACGCCCAGCACATCTCCTCAGACGGCACCATCAAGTGGCTGTTTGATGTGGGCGGCGGCGATGCCGTAGAGACTGTTTTTATTCCCGAAGATGACCGTGGCACCCTGTGCGTTTCCTCGCAGGCGGGTTGCGCCGTGGGTTGTCGTTTTTGCAGCACCGGTCACCAGGGCTTCAGCCGCAATCTGACGGTGGGTGAGATCATTGCCCAGCTGTGGTTTGCAGAGCACTTTTTGCGCAAGCACCTGGGGCGTAGCGACCGTGTCATCTCCAATGTGGTGATGATGGGCATGGGTGAGCCGCTGCAAAACTACAGCGCCTTGGTGCCAGCCCTGCACGTGATGCTCGATGACCATGGCTATGGTCTGTCTCGCCGGCGGGTCACGGTGTCGACCTCGGGCGTGGTCCCCATGATGGAGCGCCTGGGGCAGGATTGCCCTGTGGCTCTGGCGGTATCTCTGCATGCACCATTTGACGCACTGCGTGACGACCTGGTCCCCCTGAACCGCAAGTACCCCATTGCCGAGCTGCTGCAGGCTTGCAAGCGATATCTGGAGCCGGCTCCCCGCGATTTCATTACCTTCGAATATTGCATGCTCGACGGCGTGAACGACCAGCCGGAGCATGCCCGCGAGTTGGTGGCGCTGGTCAAGGCACATGGTCCGGGGGTGAACTGGTGCAAGTTCAACCTGATTCCCTTCAACCCCTTTCCAGCATCGGGTCTGTTGCGATCTCCCAAGGCCCAGGTGCAGGCTTTCGCCAAGATTTTGCTTGAGGCGGGCATCGTCACCACCATACGCAAAACCCGGGGCGACGACATTGATGCCGCCTGTGGCCAGTTGGCGGGTGATGTGAAAGACCGTACCCAAGCCGCAGAGCGCATGGCACGCCGTCGCACGGTCATGATTCAGGCAGTGCCCCACGACCCGGTACCTTCCAACTTCGAGGTGAACGACTGATGTTCGAAGCTAGCTATTTGCAGCGCTCTTGGATACCCGGGTCTGCCATCGTGGTGTGGGTGCTCTGCGCCCTGGCTGTCCTGGCGGGTTGTGCCGGCCCGGTCGCGCCTGGCGCCATGCGCAACGACATCATGACCGACTCGGACGAGCCCGAGGCACGCCGGCGCGCCCGCATACGCCTGGAGCTGGCGGTCGGCTATTTTGAGCAGGGTCAGACCACGGTGGCACTGGACGAACTCAAGCAAGCGCTGAACACGGACCCCGGATACGCCGATGCCTACAACATGCGTGGTCTGATCTACATGCGCTTGAACGACATGGCTCTGGCGGAAGAGAGCTTTCGGCGGGCGCTGTCCCTGAAGCCTGGTGACCCGGACACCCAACACAACCTAGGCTGGTTGCAGTGCCAGCGTGGGCGCCACGCTGAGGCCGGGCAACAGTTTTCTCTGGCCCTGGCCAACCCCACCTACGGCGGACGTGCCAAAACCTGGATGGCCCAGGGACTGTGCCAGTTGAGAGACGGCAAGCCCGCCACAGCCGAACAAAGTTTGCTCCGCTCTTATGAGCTTGATGCGGGCAACCCCATCACGGGTTACAACCTGGCGCAATTGTTCCTGGACAAAGGCGAGCTGGTGCGAGCCCAGTTTTATGTGCGCCGTATCAACAACAGTGAGCTGGCCAATGCAGAATCTCTCTGGTTGGGTATGAAAATAGAACGCAGCCTGAAAAATGCGGATGCGGTGAGGCAGTTGGGGAGCCAGTTGAAAAAGCGGTTTGGCTCGTCAAAAGAGCACGCCGCCTACGAGCGAGGTGCTTTTGATGAGTGAAGACACCATACAGATCAGTGGCTTGCTAGCAAAAGCGGCTGACGATGTGGGTAGCGCTGAAGCCGTGACTGCCGCCAGGACGGCGGGCCAGTTGTTGCGTCAGGCGCGCGAGGCTCAGGGTCTGCACATCGCCGCCCTGGCTGTCAAGCTAAAGGTGCCTGTCAAACGATTGGAAGCGCTTGAGGCGGACCGATATCAGGATTTGCCAGGGGCAGTTTTCACACGCGCCTTGGCCTCCAGCGTGTGCCGATCGATCCATCTCGAGCCCCAACAGGTGCTGGGTTTACTGCCACAGGTCGCGGCACCTGTGCTCAACGCGGTCGAGCCGACCTTGAACGCGCCCTTCAAAGGCGGCAGCTCTGGCGGTACGTCGCCCTTTGCACCGACAGTCAGTCGGCCGGCGCTGGTGCTGGTGATCTCCTTGATTTTGGCGACCTTGATCCTGGTGGGCTGGCCTTGGTTGTCTGAGCATTTGCCGGGTCTGGGCAGCGCATCAGATCGTAGTGCTGAAACTGCAAACGCCACCGCCGTACAGACGGCCACGCCAATAGCGTCGGTGGTTGCAGAGGTGCCTGCACCAGCGGCCGTTCAAAGCTCTTCGGTAGCGCCCACGTCAATGCCTGCACCTGAACAGCAGCCTACTGCTGCCCCTGCAAGTCAGCCGGTCGTGGTGGCACCTGCAACACCTTCCGTCACTGGTGCACCGACCGCTGAGCTGACGCTCAAGGCCCGGGGTACCGTCTGGATCAAGGTGCAGGATGCACAGGGCACGGTCCTGGCCAGCAAGACCCTGTTCGCGGGTGACGCCTTACCCGTGAGTGGGGCAGCGCCCTTGTCGGTTGTTTTGGGCAAGGCCGATGCGGTAGAGGTCGTGGTGCAAGGCAAGCCCCTGGATGTCTTGGCCATTGCCCGAGACAACGTTGCGCGTTTTGAGGTGAAGTGATGTCTACAGAAATTGACTCCACAGCCAAACCCATTCCTGCCGCTGCGCCCGCATCCCGGCGCTCCTTGCAAGCGCAGGTCGCTTGGGGCAAAAGAGTGGTCACCGTGGGTGGCGATGCCCCGGTGCGCGTGCAATCCATGACCAACACCGACACCGCGGATGCGGTGGGTACCGCCATTCAGATCAAGGAACTCGCTCTGGCAGGCTCGGAGATGGTGCGCCTGACGGTGAACACGCATGAGGCGGCACAGGCAGTGCCTTACATCCGGGACCAGCTTGACCGCATGGGCATCGATGTGCCCCTGATCGGCGACTTCCATTACAACGGGCACACCTTGCTCACCGAGGTGCCAGCCTGTGCCGAAGCCTTGTCCAAATACCGCATCAACCCCGGTAACGTGGGTAAGGGTGACAAGCGCGACCGTCAATTTGGACTCATGATCGACGCCGCCGTACGCTGGAACAAACCGGTGCGCATCGGCGTCAATTGGGGCAGTCTGGACCAGGAGTTGCTGGCCAGCCTGATGGATGCCAATAGCCAGCGTGCTCACCCATGGGATGCCAAGGCGGTGATGTACGAGGCGCTGATCACGTCGGCACTGACGTCTGCCGAGCGCGCCGTGGCCATGGGTATGCGCCCAGAGCAGGTTCTGCTGTCCTGCAAGGTCAGCGGTGTGCAAGACCTCATTGCGGTTTACCGCGAGTTGGGTAAGCGTTGCAACTACCCTCTGCATCTGGGTCTGACCGAGGCCGGCATGGGAACCAAGGGCACCGTGGCATCCACAGCGGCCCTGTCGATCTTGCTGCAAGAGGGCATCGGCGACACCATTCGTGTCTCGCTGACACCTGCGCCAGGCGAGGCCCGCACCCAGGAAGTCGTGGTGGCCTCAGAGATTTTGCAAGCCCTGGGTATGCGTAGCTTTGTGCCCAGTGTCACGGCCTGCCCTGGTTGCGGCCGGACCACCAGCACCACCTTTCAGGAACTGACGCAGCAGATCGACGATTTCCTGCGGGCGCAGATGCCGGTCTGGCGTAATAAGTACCCAGGCGTTGAAGGCCTGAAAGTGGCCGTGATGGGTTGCATCGTGAATGGCCCTGGCGAAAGCAAACATGCTGACATCGGCATCAGTTTGCCTGGCACGGGTGAGGCCCCGGCGGCGCCCGTGTTCATCGACGGCGAAAAGCGCATGACCCTGCGCGGCGAGGGCATCGCACAGGAATTTCAGCGCGTTGTTGAAAACTACATCGAAAACCGATTTGGAACCGCCTCGTCTTCCGAGGTGTGAGCACCTGAACCATGGCTGAATCTTCTATTGCGCCCAAGGCGGGCAAACTGCTGGCCGTCAAAGGCATGAACGACATCCTGCCGCCGGATTCGGCGCGCTGGGAGTGGCTGGAAGCCCAGGTACGCGAGCTGATGGCGGCCTTTGCCTACCGCAACATCCGCACCCCCATCGTGGAGCCCACCGCTTTGTTTGTGCGGGGTCTGGGCGAAGTGACCGACATTGTCGAAAAAGAGATGTACTCGTTTCAAGACCGACTCAACGGCGAAGCGCTGACGCTTCGCCCCGAAAGCACGGCGGGTGTGGTGCGGGCCGTGGCCGAGCATTCCATGCTGTACGACGGCGGCAAACGTCTGTATTACATGGGCCCGATGTTCCGGCACGAGCGCCCGCAGCGGGGACGCTATCGCCAGTTTCACCAGATCGGCGCCGAGGCACTGGGCTTTCCTGGCGCCGAGGTCGATGCCGAACTGATCCTGTTGGCAGACGCCCTTTGGAAGCGCCTGGGCCTGACGGACGTCCGTCTCGAACTCAACAGCCTGGGGCAGCCCGAAGAACGCAAGGCGCATCGCGCAGCCCTGATTACCTACCTTGAAAGCCATATCGACGTTTTGGACGAAGAGGCCAGGCGGCGTTTGCACAGCAACCCGCTGCGTATTCTGGATACCAAGAACCCCGCCATGCAGGCGGTGGTGGAAGCAGCACCTCAGCTGATTGATTTTCTGGGGGAGGCCTCATTGGCGCACCTCAAGACCGTTCAAACCATATTGGATGCTTCAGGCGTAGCCTGGCGCATCAATCCACGTCTGGTGCGTGGCATGGACTACTACAACCTGACGGTGTTTGAGTTTGTGACCGACCGTCTGGGCTCGCAGGGCACCATCTGCGGTGGCGGGCGCTACGACTACCTGATCGAGCAGATCGGTGGCAAGGCTGCACCGGCCGTAGGCTGGGCGCTGGGCGTGGAGCGTGTGCTGGAGCTCATCAAGGAGCAGGGCACTGCGTTGGAGGCGCCTGTGCCCGACGCCTACGCCATCGTGCCCGATGCCGCGGCTTTGCCGGTGGTGATGCGGACCCTGCAAGCCCTGCGTGCCGCTGGTGTGTGTGTGCAGATGCATGCGGCCCCGCCGTCTGCGAATGGCGAGTCAAATGGCTCGGCCCAGGGCATGGGCAGCATGAAGTCCCAGTTCAAGAAGGCCGACGCCAGTGGCGCCCGCTTTGCGCTGATCTTCGGTGCCGATGAACTGGCCCGTGGCGAAGTCACGGTCAAGGCCCTGCGCGATGGCCAAGGTGCCCAGCAGGCCCAGCCTTTGGCCGACGCGGCCGCCTGGGCTGCAACCCTACAATCCCGCTCCTAATTCAAAGACACCATGGCCAATCATCTCGACCTTGAAGAACAGGAACAGCTTGACCAGATCAAGCATTTCTGGAAGCAATACGGCAACCTCATCACCTGGGCACTGATTGTGGTGCTCGGCAGTTTCGGCGGCTGGAACTTTTACCAGTACTGGCAACGCAGCCAGGCGGCGCAGGCATCTGCCATGTTTGATGAGGTCGACCGCATGGCCCGTGGCGGTGATCTGGCCAAGCTGGACCGTGCGCTGGCTGACATGAAAGACAAGTTCGCCCGCACCGCCTACGCGTCCCAGGCGGCGCTGCTGGCCGCTTCTGTGTACGTGGAAGCAGGTAAGAACGAAGAGGCTCAGAGAGCTTTGAGCTGGGTGGCCGAAACCTCGTCGGATGAGGGCTACAAAGCGCTGGCGCGCTTGCGTCTGGCAGCCGTTCTGGCCGAAACCAAGGCGTTGGACGAAGCCCTCAAGCAGCTCTCGGGCACCTTTCCATCTTCCTTCTTGCCGCTGGTGGCGGATCGGAAGGGGGACGTGCTAATGTTGCAAGGCAAGCGTGACGAGGCGAAGGCTGAGTACTCCAAAGCCTACAAGTCCTTCGAGGAAAACTCAGAATACCGCCGGCTGGTGGAAATCAAGCTCAATGCACTGGGGGTGGACCCTCGTCCTGCGTCAGTCTCTGACGCGGCGTCCAGTGCTGAGGTGAAAAAATGAGTGTGACCTGGCCAGGTCCCCGGGTTTGGCAACGACTTTGCCTACTAAGTGCTGGCCTGATGCTGGCTGCTTGCTCCAGTGGGCCGGTCAAACCCAGCCCTGCTGAGCTGTCCCCCGATCCCCGGGTGTTGTCGATCCAGCAGGTCTGGGCCTTGAAGATGGGCCCTGTGAACTTGCCCTTGCAGGTGAGTGTTGCCGGCTCGTCTGTGACCTTGGGCAGCGATGACGGCCAGGTACTTTCATTGGATGCCGTCTCGGGTGCCAGCGAGTGGCGAGTGGCGGGTACGGGTGCCTCCACGG
>JBJOIT010000054.1:0-18386 GCA_046046915.1 Pseudomonadota bacterium | reverse complement strand
AGGCTGGACAGCAGGGCGTGGTCAGATTCGTTGGCGGTAAGGGTGATTTCTGCCTGCAGTGATGAACCCACCTGACCCTGAGCGCGCAGCGCCTCGATGCCCAGATTGACAGCGTCGCGCAGCTCCCGCAGGCGGGACCAGCGTGCCAGCAGGGCCGCATCGGGCGCGCTTTGGGGTACGTAGGTTTCCAGGAAGATGGACTCGGACTTGCCGATCACCTGCCAGGCCTCCTCGGCCGTGAAGCTCAGGAAGGGTGCCATCCAGCGAACAAACGACTGGGTGATGTGCCATAGCGCCGTTTGGGCCGAGCGACGGGCCAAGGATTTGGGCGCGGTGGTGTAGAGCCGGTCCTTGAGCACGTCCAGGTAAAAAGCGCCCAGGTCCTCGCTGCAATAAATTTGCAGCTTTGCCACCACGGGGTGGAACTCGTAGATCTCGTAGTGCGCCAGGATATCGGCTTGCAACTGGGCTGCACGGCTCAAGGCGTACCGGTCGATCTCCAGCATATGTTCGACTGGCACAGCATCGCTGGCGGGGTCGAAGTCACTCACATTGGCCAGCAAAAACTTGAGTGTGTTGCGTATGCGGCGATAGCCGTCCACCACGCGCGCCAGAATCTTGTCGTCGATGCCCAAATCGCCCGAATAATCGGTCGAGGCGCACCACAAACGAATGATTTCGGCACCCATCTTGGAGCTGATTTCTTGCGGGGCCACCACGTTGCCCACGCTCTTGCTCATCTTGCGGCCTTGGCCATCGACAGTGAAGCCGTGGGTCAGCAAACCTTTGTAGGGTGCCCGGTCGTACATGGCGCAGGCGGTGAGCAGCGAGCTGTGGAACCAGCCGCGGTGCTGGTCGTGGCCTTCCAGATAAAGGTCGGCCTCCGGGCCGCTGTCGTGGCCGCTGCCCGCATGGCTGCCTTTGAGCACGGTGGTGTGCGTGGTGCCAGAGTCAAACCAAACCTCCAGGATGTCGGTGCTCTTGCTGTACAGCGCCGGGTCGCTCTTGTCGGCAATGCGGCCCAGGATGTCGGCCACGGTCAGCTTGCTCCAGGCTTCGATGCCACCGGCCTCCACCACCTCAGCGGCCAGGTCAATGATCTCGGGCGTGCGTGGGTGGGGCTCAGCGGAATCTACATGTAGCAAGAAGGGCAGGGGCACGCCCCAGCTGCGCTGCCGGCTGATGCACCAGTCGGGCCGGTTGGCGATCATGTCGCGCAGGCGCGTGCGGCCGTTTTCTGGATAAAAGCGGGTTTGCTCGATGGCATCCAGTGCCAGTTGGCGCAAGGTTTTGGGTGCCTTTTCTTTGGTAAATATGCCAGGACCTTCGTCCATGCGCACAAACCATTGGGCCGCAGCTCGGTAGATCACCGGTGTTTTGTGGCGCCAGCAATGCGGGTAGCTGTGGGTGATGGTCTTGGTGGCCAGCAGGCGGTCGCTCTGGCCCAGCACCTCAATGATGCGCGGGCAGGCTTTCCAGATGTTCAGGCCGCCAAACAGGGGCAGCGCTTCTTCGTACTGCCCGTTGCCTTGCACCGGGTTCAGGATGTCGTCGTACTTCAGGCCGTTGGCCACGCAGGAATTGAAGTCATCCACACCATAGGCGGGCGCGGAGTGCACCAGGCCCGTGCCATCGTCGGCACTCACGTAGTCGGCCAGGTAAATGGGAGACAGGCGCTGGTAGCCGGCGTGAGCATCAAACAGGGGATGCTTGAAGGCCAGCCCACCCAAGGCCTTGCCGCTGGCGGTGGCCACCACGGTACCGGTGATGCCATAGCGTTCCAGGCATTTGTCGACCAGCGACTCGGCCAGTACCAGGTGACCACGCGGCGTATCGACCAGCGCGTAGCTCAGCTCGGGGTGCGCGTTGAGAGCCTGGTTGGCAGGGATGGTCCAAGCCGTGGTGGTCCAGATCACCGCGAAGGCATTTTTCACCTGGCCTGGCAAACTCGCCAGCCCAAAGGCCGCAGCGATAGCCGAGTTGTCATCGGCCAGAAAGGCCACATCCAGTGTGTCGCTCTTTTTGTCGGCGTACTCGATTTCGAACTCAGCCAGAGAGGATCCACAGTCAAAACACCAGTAGACCGGCTTGAGGCCTCGATATACAAAGCCACGCTCCATGACGCGCTTGAAGGCTCTGATTTCGTTGGCCTCGGTCTCGAAGTCCATGGTGCGGTAGGGCTTGTCCCACTGGCCCAACACGCCCAGTCGCTTGAAGTCGGCGCGCTGCTGCTCGATCTGCGCGGTGGCAAAGGCGCGGCTTTTAGCCTGCATTTCGTCGCGCGGTAAGTGCCGGCCATGCAGTTTTTCAATGGCGTTCTCGATGGGCAGGCCGTGGCAATCCCAGCCAGGAATGTATTGCGCATCAAAGCCGGCCAATTGCCGGGCCTTGACGATCATGTCCTTGAGCACCTTGTTGACAGCGTGGCCGATGTGAATCTGGCCGTTGGCGTAGGGCGGCCCATCATGCAGCACAAATTTGGGCGCACCGGCACGGGCGGCGCGCAGGCGTTTGTAGAGCCCGTTGTCGTCCCACTGCTTGACCCAGCCCGGCTCGAGTTTGGGCAGGTCGCCCCGCATGGGAAAGGGGGTGTCCGGCAGGTTCAGGGTGCTGCGGTAGTCAGTTTTGGACGTGGCGTCCGAGGAGCTAGTGGTCATGATGGCTTGTGGACGCAAAGTACGCACGGGCGTCATCGCAATCTTTTGCAATGCCCTGCGTGAGGGAATCCAGGCCGTCGTACTTCAGCTCGTCGTGCAGTTTGTGGAGCAGTTCTACCCTGATGATTTTACCGTAGGCCTCTTCTGGTCCCATGCCGTCGGGCCAGTCCAGGCAGTGGGTTTCAAGCAGCACCCGCCCGCCGTTGACATCATGGGGATCGAGCGACGGTCGGATGCCCATGTTGGCCACGCCCGGGAGCGGCATGGTGCTCAAGCCGTGGACCTGAACAACAAAAATACCGCTGGCAGCGGGTTTCCAGTGCGTGAAGCGCAGGTTGAGCGTGCGAAAGCCCAGCTCGCGGCCCAGCTTGCGGCCGTGCACCACATGGCCCGAGATGGTGTAAGGCCTGCCGATCAAGCGTGCGGCATCGTCCATGCGCCCCTCGTGCAAGGCGGCGCGCACAGCTGAGCTCGACACACGCAGACCGTGGACCTCATAGCTGTTCATGCGGGCCACATCAAAGCCGCGCGTGACGCCAGCTGCGTCGAGTTGGGCGTAGTCTCCCGCCCGCTTCGCGCCAAAGCGAAAGTCATCCCCCACCAGTACGTACTTGGCTCCGAGCCCGGCAACCAGAACCTCGTCGATGAAGTTGCCAGGTGAGCGTGCGGCGAGGTGCGCATCAAAAGGAAGTACCACGACCTGCTCCACGCCGCAGCGCTCCAGATCTGTCAGCTTGTCGCGCAAGGTGCCGACCCGTGCGGGCGCCAGGTCGGGCTGCTGTTGTGCACCTGCAAAGTAGTCACGTGGATGCGGTTCAAAGGTCAAAGCGCAGCTGGGCACATTGCGCTGCTGGGCCTCGGCCTTGAGCAGGGCCAGCATGGCCTGGTGTCCCCGATGCACGCCATCGAAGTTGCCGATGGTCAGGGCGCAGGCCGGTGCGATGTCGGGATGACGAAAGCCTCTGAAAACCTTCATGAATCAAGTCGCCTGAATGGGTGGGGTGTGTGAACTCTACGCACCGTCACAGTGCATACATACGGAAAAGGTATATTGTCTCCCAGCGTCTGTGACCCATCTGTCTGCGAGACGCTCGACCACTTTCAGGTGGCGTGCCCCGAGGTTCATTCACCGGTAACAGGAGGCGTGTTTTGAAAGTTTTGAAGTTATCTGCCCAGGGGCTTCCGCAGTCCTGGATCTCGCTCGAGCAAGCCGTCATTCACTATGCAGCCAATGAGGTGCGCTGGGAAATGGGGGCCGAGGTGGCTGTCTTTCGAGGCGGGCACAACGCATTGACGGGCGAGCAATCGGTGATCGCGGTCAACAGCATCATCGGCACCAAGGGGGTTCCCAAAATCAACCTCTTCAACGTGCGCCCCATGCTGACCAACAGCAAGCTGTTTGTGCGTGATCGCCATATCTGCGCCTATTGTGGTGATCAGTTTGATGAGTCAGATCTGACCCGGGAACACATCACGCCTTTTGCCCAGAATGGCCTGAACACCTGGATGAATGTGGTGACGGCATGCCGTCCTTGTAATCACCGAAAGAGCCACCGTACGCCCGAGCAGGCGGGCATGCCGTTGCTCTACACGCCCTACGTGCCCAGCCTGTGGGAAGACTTCATTCTGCGCAACCGCCGCATCCTGGCCGACCAGATGGAGTTTTTAGTGGCCCACGTGCCACGTTCGTCTCGTCTGGTGGCCTGAGACTGTTTACGGATTGGCCGGCAAACCGAGTTCACTACACAAGCGTTGCACGGTGGCCTCAAGCTGAGCCACCTGCGATTCGAGTGCGCTGATCCGACCCTGTAGCTCCTCTTGAGCAGTCGTGCTTCCCTGGGCATGCCTCATGTCAGCTGAGGCTGCTGTCGTATCCACCTCCCCGCACAGCAAATGAGCCCAGCGTTGTTCGCGGGCCCCAGGCGCCCGAGGCATCCTGATGACCAATGGGCCGCCCTTTTCTGGTGCTCTTTCCTGCAGCTCTTCCAGAAACGCTTCGACCGATGAGATATCGGCAAACCGGTACCAGCGCTCAGCATTCAAGCGCAGTTCTCCGGCGGTCTGCGGGCCACGCAGCATGAGCAGGCCTAACAGGACGGCTGATTGCTCTGGTACACCCACGCCGCGCTGAAAGTTGTGCTCGTAGCGTGCCACTCTGCCACCGCTGGTTTCGCGTGCCAGCTTCAGCGCCAGCAGGGTGTCTAATGCGCCCGCAATGTCTGCTTCGATCAAGTTCATCAAGGGCTCGCGGCTGCTTTTTTGGTTACAACCCAGCAGCAGAGAGTTCAGTGTCAGCGGGTAGCTGTCCGGTACCGTGCGGGCTTTTTCCATCAGCGTGGCCAGCACGCGGGCCTCGATGGCGGTCAGCGTCAAGGGGGCGGGGATGGGGTCGGTAGGCAAAGACATAATCGGCAATCAGAGGCTGTGAAGTGGGTGGCTGCGTGTGCTTTGTGGAACACGCAGCCTTATTTTGAGTACATGAAAAACATCGTTATTTTGATATCGGGTGGTGGCTCCAATATGGTTGCCATTGTCAGGGCTGCCCAGCGTGAAAATTGGTCGGAAAAGCGGGGTGCGCGGGTGGTGGGCGTCATCAGTAACCGAGCCGACGCTGCCGGCCTCGTGTGGGCGCGAGAGCAGGGACTGCGCACGGCGGTTGTAGATCACAAAACCTATGCCAGCCGCGAGGCCTTCGACAACGCATTGCTGACATGTATCGAAGGCCTGGACCCAGATGGGCGGCCCGCCTTAGTGGTTCTTGCCGGCTTCATGCGTATTTTGACGGCCGGGTTTGTGCAGCACTTTGAAGGGCGACTGGTGAATATTCATCCGTCCCTGCTGCCCGCATTCGCCGGCCTGAATACCCACCAGAGAGCCATCGAGGCCGGCTGCAAGGTGGCAGGCGCCACCGTGCACCGGGTGACCGCTGAACTGGATCACGGACCTATCCTCGCGCAGGCTGTGGTGCCTGTGCTCCCGTTCGATACCGCCAGCACATTGGCAGCCCGCGTGCTGACCCAGGAACACCTGATTTACCCTCGTGCCATTGCCGAGCTGATGGCAGCGGCCTCAACGGTCCTTGGCTGACCGGTTGATCTGCTCAGCCTGGGTACTCCGGCGGTGGGGCACTGGACTCCACCCGAGCGAACCTCGGCTGTGAAACGCCATCGATGGTCACCGTGTCGTTGAACATGCTTGTGGGGCGAACCCAAAGGCCTTTTTCGCCATACAACGCCTGGTACAGCGTGAGAGATTCCAAGGTCTCACTGTGCCGAACGGTGCCGAGCACCTCGTATAAACCCCCTTTGTAGTGGCGGTAGCGACCCGTGGGCGTCAGCGCCAAGGGAGGCAGATCGTTGTCGTTCATCGTCATGATGGACCTCGCAAAGTCAGCTAAGGTGGAATCCTGGGTGCCCGTGGGACAATTCAAGTATGCATCCTAAAGCCCTGCTCGATGCCTGTTCCGAACTGGTCAGGCTCACCCTCAAATTCGACCATCCTGCCGATGGCATTGTTTCTCGCTTCTTCCGTGAACATCGCAGCCTGGGGCCGCGTGAGCGCGCAACGCTGGCCGAGACGGTTTACACCGTGCTACGAAAAAAACTGTTGTTTGACCATCTGGCACCTAGTGGCAGTGGGCCCAAAGAGCGTCGTCTGGCGATCCTGGGCTTTCATGGCCCACGAGATTTTCTGAAAAGTGCCCTGACCGACCAGGAAAAGCGTTGGCTGGATCAGTGCGACCAGGTTCAGGTTGCGGATCTCATGGAGCGGCATCGTCACAACCTGCCTGAGTGGCTGGTGGAGCCCCTCAAATCCCAGCTAGGTGCTGAGTTCTGGCCCTTGGTCGCCAGTCTCGAGGCTGGGGCGGGATTGGACCTGCGTGTCAACGATTTCAAGGAAAAGCGGGCGGATGTTCAAAAAGAACTCGCCAAGGCCGGCGTTCCCTCGGTACCTACCCCTTTCTCGCCTTGGGGTCTGCGGATTCAGGGCAAGCCGGCATTGAACAAGATGGATGTATTCACCCGGGGGGCTGTTGAGGTACAGGATGAGGGCTCACAGCTTCTGGCCATGTTGCTCGATGCCAAGCGTGGCGAGATGGCGGTTGATTTTTGCGCCGGTGCCGGTGGTAAGACCTTGGCAATTGCGGCGTCCATGCGCAGCACGGGGCGGCTGTACGCTTTTGATACGTCTGCGCACCGCCTTGAAGCACTTAAGCCGAGACTGGCTCGCAGTGGTTTGTCGAACGTACATCCTGCCGCGATTGCCCACGAACGAGATGATCGCATCAAGCGGCTGGCTGGCAAGATCGACCGAGTGCTGGTGGACGCCCCTTGCACCGGACTGGGTACCTTGCGACGCAACCCCGATTTGAAGTGGCGCCAAAGTCTGCAGGGGGTGCAAGAGATGGCGGTCAAGCAAGCTGCCATTCTGCAAAGCGCTTCCCGGCTGCTAAAGCCTGGTGGCCGATTGGTCTATGCCACCTGCAGTGTGCTGCCTGAAGAGAACGAAGCGATTGCCCAAGCCTTTAGCGATGCCAATGCCGAGTTTGAGGTTTTGGATGTTGGTGGTGTGCTCGGGCAGCTGAAGGTGGATGGAGCTGCTGGCCTTTGCAGCGGCGGTGAATCGGGCTCGCGCTACTTGCGTCTGTGGCCGCATCGACACAGTACCGACGGTTTTTTTGCGGCAGCCTGGGTTAAAAGATAAACGTTGGCGTCAAATTGACGTTTTTTAGCGTCAGTTGTATTTTTATTGCCGAATTTCGCCGGAAAGCCCTAAAATGCAAAGCTGTCGCGCCAACTTGCTGTGGCGAGACATTTATCAAACTCCTTGAGAGAACCAACGCTTATGTTTTTACCTGACTGGGCCGTGCTGAACGCTGCAATTGAATGGCTTGCCCACGGCACCTGGCATCTGACATGGTGGCAAATCGTCTTGTTTGCCCTGGCGCTGACCCATGTGACGATGATCAGCGTCACTATCTTCTTGCACCGTCATCAAGCGCACCGCTCGCTGGACTTGCATCCGATTGCTTCTCACTTTTTCCGTTTCTGGTTGTGGTTGACCACCGGCCAGGTCACCAAAGAGTGGGCCGCAGTCCACCGCAAGCACCACGCCAAGTGCGAGCAGCCAGACGATCCCCACAGCCCGCACGTCTACGGTATCAAAAAGGTACTGACGCAAGGTGCTGAGCTGTACCGCATCGAATCCAAGAATATGGAAACCATGGCTCGCTATGGCCACGGCACGCCCGATGACTGGCTTGAGCGCAACCTGTACACCCGCTATTCATGGCAGGGTGTCGGCCTCATGATGATCATTGACCTGTTCCTGTTCGGTGCTGCCGGCTTGGCTGTCTGGGCTCTACAAATGGCTTGGACACCCATCATGGCTGCCGGCATCATTAACGGTGCTGCTCACTACTGGGGCTATCGCAATTTTGAAGCACCAGACGCCAGCACCAACATCTCGCCCTGGGGCATCATCATTGCCGGCGAAGAGTTGCATAACAATCACCACACGTACCCGACCTCTGCGAAGTTGTCTGTCAAGCCCTATGAATTCGACATTGGCTGGATGTACATCAGCTTGCTGAGCATGCTTGGTTTGGCCAAGGTTAAAAAGACGCCGCCGAAGCTCGCATTCGGTGACATCCGTCCTGTGGCAGATGAGAAAACCCTGGAAGCTCTGATTGCCAATCGCTACGAAATCATGGCAGGCTATGCGGTGGGTCTGCGTCAGGCCGTGCGCGACGAGTTCCAGGCTGTCAAGGCACGTGGCGCTGATGCGGCTGCAGTCAAGGCCGCCTTGCGCTGGATGCATCGCGACGCTGACAAGGTGCCTGCCGCTGCGGTACCTCAATTGGCTCAGGCACGTGCAGCTTCGCCCGTGATCGACAAGATGGTGACCATGCGTGAAGAGCTGCGTAGCCTGTGGCTGAGCACGTCGGTTTCGCGCGAGAACCTGACCTCTGAACTTCAGGCTTGGTGCCATCGCGCCGAGGCCAGTGGCATTGCTTCCTTGCAAGAGTTCTCCAAACGTCTGCGCGCGGCACGCGCCTGAGGGTTCAGCACCGCGAGCGACAGCTCAAACTTGAAAGGCCCGCCGCGAGCGGGCCTTTTTTATTTGGCACTACAGGTGCTTCATTTATTTAACGATAGGCCAAAAAAAACCCGCCAACTTGGGCGGGTCTTATAGATGAATGCTGAATTACTTCAGCTTCATTTCCTTGTAGTCCACATGCTTTCGAGCAACGGGATCAAATTTCTTGATCAACATCTTCTCGGGCATGGTTTTCTTGTTCTTGCTGGTGGTGTAGAAATGACCGGTGCCAGCCGTGGATTCCAGCTTGATTTTTTCGCGTCCGCCTTTGGTTGCCATGGTGCTGCTCCTTATGCCTGGCCACGTGCACGCAGATCTGCGAGCACAGAATCAATACCGTTTTTGTCGATCAGGCGCAGGGCAGCGCTAGACACGCGCAAACGCACCCAACGGTTCTCTGTTTCGACCCAGAAACGGCGGTATTGCAGGTTCGGCAGGAACCGGCGCTTGGTTTTGTTGTTGGCGTGGGAAACATTGTTGCCCACCATTGGGCCTTTGCCCGTTACTTCGCATACGCGTGCCATCAGGACACTCCGATACTTCTAATACAGCCCGCGTTCAATCGCTGCACCGATGTGTGCGAGCACTGAACCCAGACCTCACCTCGCCAAAAATCGGGTGGCGGTAACCCGTCTGCATGAAGCGTCCGTACCTTGCAGTCAGACTGTTTGAATTCAGCAAAGCCCATGATTATATCGAGTCGCGGAAGGCACCCGAGCGGCATAGGCCTGAGAACCTTCCTTAGGCACCTTCCTGTTCAAGAAAGCGCTGCGCATCCAAGGCTGCCATGCAGCCGGTGCCGGCACTGGTGATGGCCTGGCGGTAAACATGGTCTTGAACATCGCCAGCCGCAAAAACACCAGGTACGCTGGTCATGGTGGCAAATCCTTTCAGGCCGCTTTGGGTCACGATATAACCGCCTTCAAGTTGCAACTGCCCTTGAAATATTTCGGTGTTGGGTGCGTGGCCAATCGCGATGAAGCAGCCCTTCAGCTCCAGATCTTCCGTGCTGCCGTCGTTGGTGCTCTTGAGGCGAACACCCGTGACCCCGCTGGCGTCACCCAGAACTTCGTCCAGGGTCTTGAAGGTTTTGAGCTCGATCTTGCCGGCGGCGACTTTTTCCATCAGCTTGTCAACCAAGATAGGCTCTGCCTTGAACTTGTCGCGGCGGTGAATCAGGTACACCTTTTGAGCGATGTTTGAGAGATACAGGGCCTCCTCGACGGCCGTATTGCCGCCACCTACCACGCAGCAGACCTGATCGCGGTAGAAGAAGCCGTCGCAGGTGGCGCAACCGGAGACACCGCGACCCATGAAGCTGCTTTCGGACGGCAGGCCCAAGTACTTGGCCGATGCGCCAGTGGCAATGATGAGTGAGTCGCAGGTGTAGACACCCGAGTCCCCCTTGAGCGTGAACGGGCGCTTGGAAAAATCGACCGAACTGATGTGGTCGAAAATAATCTCAGTCTTGAAGCGCTCTGCGTGCTCTTGAAAACGCTGCATGAGCTCCGGACCTTGAACGCCGTGGACGTCAGCCGGCCAGTTGTCTACCTCGGTCGTGGTCATCAGCTGTCCGCCTTGCGCGATACCCGTGATCAAAACAGGTTGTAAATTGGCGCGGGCTGCATAGATCGCGGCGGTGTATCCGGCAGGGCCTGATCCCAAAATCATGACTTTGGCGTGTTTTGTTGTAGACATCTGATGAACCTCGGTGGGGAAATCCGGCACGTGCCGTGTACAGTTTGACGCAAGCGCCGAAGTATCGGCTCTTACACTTGAGCCCGCTACGAAACGGACATTTAGCGTGATCTGCCATTGTATGAACCCGACCCATGCAAACCTTCTGCGCATGGGCGGGCGATAAAGCACCCGCACGCTAGATCCCTGCCATGACCTATTCCCTTCATACGCTGCAACACACACGATCACGCACGGGCACTACCAAGGCCGAGCCAGCCCCCGAAAGAACTGGTTTTGGAAGGTTCGCTGGTGAGCTGGGTCTCTTGATGAGCACTGCTGTCTTGGCCCTTTGGCTTTTGGCCCTGATCACTTATTCACCGCTGGACGCCAGCTGGACGACCTCCGGTGCTTCCGGCACCCTGCACAACCGGGCAGGACGACTGGGCGCCTGGCTGGCAGATGCCAGTTACTTCTCCCTGGGTTTTTCGGTGTGGTGGTGCCTGGCCGTGGCCCTGCGTGGCTGGATTAGCGCATTGGTGCGCTGGCTTCATGAGCAGAGCCCGACCCACGCTGACACGGATGCTGTCAGGACCTCGGGCTCGGGCATGTGGTCGTACTGGCTGGGTCTGATATTCCTGATCACCGCCAGTAGCTCTCTGGAGTGGACCCGGCTTTACAGCTTGGAACGTCACTTGCCTGGCCACGCTGGGGGCGTGCTGGGCTATCTGGTGGGGCCTTTGAGCGCCCAATGGTTGGGCTTCACCGGGTCGGGGCTGGTCGCTATCGCGCTGGGTGTGATTGGCGCTGGCATGGTGTTCCGGTTTTCCTGGGGTGAGCTTGCAGAACGCCTAGGGGGCAAAATTTACGCCCTGATCGAAACTCGCCGCGAGCAACGTGAGGTGGCTGAAGACCTTGCCCTGGGACAACAGGCTGCACGCGAGCGTGAAGAAGTGGTCTTTGACGAGCGCCCTGACACCCGCACCGAGCCCGTTGCGCCCGTCATGATCGAACCCGTGCTGGTTGAAGTGCCCAAAAGCGAACGCGTCGCCAAGGAACGTCAGAAGCCCTTGTTTACCGAAATGCCGGATAGCCGCCTGCCCCAGGTGGATTTGCTGGATGGCGCACTGGCCCAGCAGGTCACGGTGTCTGCGGACACATTGGAAATGACCAGCCGGATGATCGAGAAGAAGCTCAAGGACTTCGGCGTTGAGGTCCGCGTGGTGCTTGCGCAGCCCGGGCCGGTGATCACACGTTATGAGATTGAACCTGCAACCGGTGTCAAAGGTTCGCAGATCGTGGGTTTGGCCAAGGACCTGGCACGCAGCCTGAGCCTGGTCTCAATCCGGGTGGTCGAGACGATCCCGGGCAAAAATTACATGGCGCTCGAGTTGCCTAACGCGCGCCGACAATCTATCCGATTAAGCGAGATTCTGGGTTCGCAGGTTTATCACGATGCCAAGTCCATGCTCACCATGGGCCTGGGCAAGGACATCATTGGCAACCCCGTGGTGGCTGACTTGGCCAAGATGCCACACGTACTGGTGGCGGGTACCACGGGTTCGGGCAAGTCGGTGGGCATCAACGCCATGATCTTGAGCCTCTTGTACAAGGCCGAGGCGCGAGATGTGCGTTTGCTGATGATCGACCCCAAGATGCTGGAAATGTCGGTCTACGAAGGCATTCCCCACCTGTTAGCCCCGGTTGTGACCGACATGAAACAGGCCGCCCATGGCTTGAACTGGTGCGTGGCCGAGATGGAACGTCGCTACAAGCTCATGAGTAAGCTGGGCGTGCGCAACCTGGCCGGTTACAACACCAAAATCGACGAGGCCCAGGCGCGCGAGGAGTTCATCTACAACCCATTCAGCCTGACGCCAGAGAGCCCCGAGCCGCTGCAGCGTTTACCCCACATTGTGGTGGTGATCGACGAGCTGGCCGACCTGATGATGGTGGTGGGCAAAAAGATTGAAGAGCTGATTGCCCGACTGGCTCAAAAGGCCCGCGCTGCTGGCATCCACCTGATTTTGGCGACGCAGCGGCCAAGTGTGGATGTGATCACCGGTCTGATCAAGGCCAATATTCCGACCCGCATCGCTTTTCAGGTGAGCAGCAAGATCGACAGCCGCACCATCCTGGACCAAATGGGGGCGGAGGCATTGCTGGGCATGGGTGACATGCTTTATATGCCCAGCGGTACAGGCTTGCCTGTGCGGGTGCATGGTGCGTTTGTGAGCGACGACGAAGTACACCGCGTGGTCAGTTACCTCAAGAGCCAGGGCCAACCCGACTACATCGAGGGCGTGCTGGAGGGCGGTACCGTGGATGGAGAAGATGGTCTGGGTGGGGAAGCCGGCGCTGACGGAGGTGAAAAAGACCCCATGTACGACCAAGCGGTGGAGGTGGTGCTGAAAAACCGCAAGGCCAGTATTTCCCTGGTGCAGCGCCATTTGAAGATAGGCTACAACCGGGCTGCCCGCTTGGTAGAAGATATGGAAAAGGCCGGGCTTGTCAGTGCCATGAGTGGCAGTGGCCAGCGCGACATCCTGGTGCCGGCCCGCGCCTCTGATTGACGACGACTTCAGCGTACGCTTCTTCTATGACCATTTTCAGACGGCTCTTTGCCCTGCTCTCGTGCTGCATCGCCTTAACGACACCGGCCTGGGCCGATGCTCTGCAGGACCTGGAAGTCTTTTTGCGCGACACCCAGCAGGGCAGGGCGTCTTTCACCCAGGTGGTGACCTCCCCCAAAAAGGACGGCGAGGCGAACCCGCGAACCAAAACGTCGAGTGGTACCTTTGAGTTTTTTCGCCCGAACCGGTTTCGGTTTCAGTACACCAAACCGTTTGAGCAGCTCATCGTAGCCGACGGTCAAACCCTCTGGTTGTTCGACGCGGACCTGAACCAAGTCACTGCCAGGCGGCAGCAAGAGGTGTTGGGCAACACACCCGCAGCCCTGATAGCCGCTGCACCGGACCTGAAGGGCCTGACGGGCGTTTTTTCCTTGAGCAACGGTCCGGACGCGGACGGCATGCAATGGCTGCTGGCTCAGCCCAAAAGCCGGGACGCCCAGTTACAGCAGATCCGCCTGGGCTTCAGGCAAGGGCAACTGGCGGTGCTGGATTTGCTCGACACCTTCGGTCAGCGCTCAGTGCTCAGTTTTGGCCCGCTCAACACCCAACCCGGATTCAAGGCGCAATACTTCAGTTTCCAGGCGCCTGCCGGGGCTGACGTCGTACGGCAGTGACTGGCCCCTTCGCTGCATGAGCACTGCACACACGCCCCTGGCCGAGCGCCTGCGGCCCCAAACCCTGGCTGACGTTATCGGCCAGCAACATATTTTGGGTCCGGGCATGGCCTTGCGCCTGGCCTTCGATGCGGGTCAGCCGCACAGCTGCATTTTTTGGGGACCGCCCGGCACTGGCAAAACCACCATTGCGCGCCTGATGGCGCATGCCTTTGATGCACAGTTCATCACCATCAGCGCGGTGCTTGGGGGAGTCAAGGACATCCGTGAATCCGTCGAGCTGGCGCAGGTTGCCCGAGGGCAGGGCCGGCGCACCATCGTGTTTGTGGATGAAGTGCATCGTTTCAACAAAAGCCAGCAGGACGCTTTTTTGCCGCATGTGGAAAGCGGGCTGTTCACCTTTATTGGCGCGACCACCGAAAACCCGTCCTTTGAGGTGAATTCGGCGCTGTTGTCCAGGGCGGCGGTGTATGTGCTGCAAGCTCTGGGGTCGCAGGATTTGGCGGGCATCGTGTCGCGGGCCCTGTCCATACAGGCCATCCCGGCGGTGGATGAAGCCGCGCTGGCGCGCCTTCTGGCTTATGCCGATGGCGATGCCCGTCGGCTGCTCAACACCTTGGAGACCCTGGCTACCGCCGCCACGCAAGCCAACTTGGAGACCATCACCGACCCATGGCTGCTCAAGGTGCTAGGCGAGCGCATGCGCCGTTACGACAAGGGGGGCGACCAGTTTTACGACACGATCAGCGCATTGCACAAGTCCGTGCGTGGTTCGGATCCCGACGCTTCCCTGTACTGGTTTGTTCGCATGCTCGATGGTGGTGCTGACCCTCGCTACATGGCGCGCCGCCTGATCCGCATGGCCAGCGAGGACATCGGCCTGGCCGATCCAAGAGCGCTGAGGATTTCCCTTGATGCCGCCGAGGTTTATGAGCGTTTGGGCAGTCCAGAGGGAGAACTGGCCCTGGCCGAATGTGTGGTGTATCTGGCAGTGGCCCCCAAGAGCAATGCCGTTTACAAGGCCTACAAGCAGGCTCAGGCCTACATCAAGCAAGACGGCAGTCGACCCGTGCCTATGCACCTGCGCAATGCACCAACCCAGCTGATGAAAGACCTGGACTACGGCAAAGGCTACCGCTATGCCCACGACGAGGCGGGCGGATTTGCTGCGGGTGAGCGCTATTTGCCTGACGGCATGGCCGCACCTGGCTTTTACCAGCCTGTGGAACGCGGCCTGGAAATTCGAATTGCTGAGAAGTTACGTGAGTTGAGGAGGCTCAATCATCAGCCAAACTGATGCCACATGAGAAGCTTGAATCGGGGCTGAGCCCGAGGGAAAACCCTTGCTTGCAATGTGAATCCGGGCATTTGAGCGTCGATACAATGCGCCACATCTACCCGCCCGAGCCTCCTTGGCGGGTTTTTTGCTTCATGCAGGGTAGGTCAAAAAATCGGAGATAGCAGCAATGGATATTTTTTTGCAACAGGTCATCAATGGGCTGGTGCTGGGCAGCATGTACGCCTTGGTCGCCCTGGGTTACACCATGGTCTACGGCATCATCAACCTGATCAATTTTGCGCACGGCGAGGTGCTGATGGTGGGGGCGCTTACCAGCTGGTCCATCATTGGCTGGATGCAGGGCGCTATGCCCGGCACCCCTGGTTACGTGATTTTGATCATTGCCCTGCTGATTTCCTGCGTGGTGGCGGCAACACTGAACTACGTGATCGAAAAGCTGGCTTACCGCCGTTTGCGCAACAGCCCTAAGCTGGCGCCATTGATCACCGCCATCGGCATGTCGATCCTGTTGCAGACCATCGCCATGATGATCTGGAAGCCCAATTTCAAGTCCTATCCCACCCTGCTGTCCTCCACGCCCTTTGAAATTGGTGGCGCGGTGATTACCCCCACCCAGGTACTGATCCTGGGCCTGACAGCAGTGTCCCTGGCGGCACTGTCCTGGCTGGTCAACGCAACCAAGCTGGGCCGCGCCATGCGCGCCACCGCTGAGAACCCCCGCGTGGCAGGTCTGATGGGTGTCAAGCCCGACGTGGTGATTTCTGCCACCTTCATCATTGGTGCCGTGCTGGCGGCAATTGCGGGCGTGATGTGGGCATCCAACTACGGCACAGTGCAGCACTCCATGGGCTTTTTGCCCGGCCTGAAGGCCTTTACTGCGGCCGTTTTCGGTGGCATCGGCAACCTGGCGGGCGCTGTGGTGGGAGGCATCCTGCTGGGCTTGATTGAGTCCATCGGCGCCGGTTACATCGGTGTGCTCACTGGCGGTGTGCTGGGCAGTCACTACACCGACATTTTTGCCTTCGTTGTGCTGATCATCATGCTGACCCTGCGCCCCTCGGGCCTGCTGGGTGAGCGCGTGGCCGACCGAGCCTAAGGAGACGGGTCATGAGTCAACAGAAAAAAACAACCGCTTTTGTGCTGGCCGGCCTGGCTTTGCTGGTGCTGCCCCTGATCTTGCAAGGCTTCGGCAACGCCTGGGTGCGTATTGCAGATATGGCGCTTTTGTACGTCATGCTCTCGCTGGGCCTGAACATCGTGGTGGGCTATGCCGGCCTGCTGGACCTGGGTTATGTGGCCTTCTTTGCCATCGGCGCCTACATGTTTGGCCTGCTCGGCTCGCCGCACCTGGTGGAAACCTTTCCGGCCATTGCCGCGATGTTTCCAGAGGGCATGCACCAGCCACTGTGGCTGACCATCCCCGTGGCTGCGGCGCTGGCCGGTGTCTTGGGCATCCTGCTGGGTGCGCCCACCCTGCGCTTGCGCGGTGACTATCTGGCCATCGTGACACTGGGCTTCGGTGAAATCATCCGGGTGTTCATGAACAACCTGGATCACCCGGTCAATATCACCAACGGACCCAAGGGACTGAATCAAATCGATTCGCTGCAGTTTTTTGGCCTGGACCTGGGTAAGAAGCTGAACCTCTTTGGCCTGGAACTGGCCTCGGTGTCGCTGTATTACTACCTGTTTCTGGCGCTGGTGATCCTGAGCGTGGTGATTTGCCACCGCCTGGAGGTTTCTCGTGTGGGGCGCGCCTGGATGGCCATACGTGAAGACGAAATCGCTGCCAAGGCCATGGGCATCAACACCCGCAACCTCAAGCTGGCCGCTTTTGGCATGGGCGCTACTTTTGGCGGTGTGTCGGGTGCCATGTTTGCCGCGTTCCAGGGCTTTATCTCGCCAGAGTCTTTCAGCTTAATGGAGTCGGTGATGATTGTGGCCATGGTGGTGCTCGGCGGCATCGGTCACCTGCCCGGGGTCATTTTGGGGGCGGTGCTTCTGTCGGCCCTGCCCGAGGTTCTGCGTTACGTGGCGGGCCCCTTGCAGGCCATGACCGATGGCCGTCTGGATGCCTCCATCCTGCGCCAGTTCCTGATTGCGGTGGCCATGATCAGCATCATGATGCTGCGTCCGCGCGGCTTGTGGCCTTCGCCCGAGCATGGCAAGTCACTACAAAATTCTAAATAAGGAGACCTGCACATGAGCACCGATACCGTACTCAAGGTCGCCGGCGTTTCCAAGCGCTTTGGCGGCTTGCAAGCTCTCAGCGATGTGGGCATCCATATTCAGCGCGGCCAGGTTTATGGCCTTATTGGGCCCAACGGCGCTGGCAAGACCACCTTCTTCAACGTGCTGACGGGCCTTTACACCCCAGACAGTGGTACTTTTGAGCTGGCGGGCCAACCCTACCAACCCACCGCCGTGCATCTGGTGGCCAAGGCTGGCATTGCACGTACCTTTCAGAATATCCGCCTGTTTGCCGAAATGACAGCGCTCGAAAACGTGATGGTGGGGCGCCATGTGCGCACGCAATCAGGTTTGCTGGGGGCCATGTTCCGAACCGCCAGTTTCAAGGCAGAAGAAGCGGCCATCGCCGCGCGCGCCCGGGAGTTGCTGGACTACGTCGGGATCGGCAAGTTTGCCGATTACAAGGCGCGCACCCTGAGCTACGGGGATCAGCGCCGTCTGGAGATTGCCCGTGCTTTGGCCACCGACCCTCAGCTCATTGCGCTGGACGAACCGGCGGCCGGCATGAATGCCACTGAAAAAGTCATGCTGCGCGAGCTGATAGACCGTATCCGCAAGGACAACCGCACCATCTTGCTGATCGAGCACGACGTGAAGCTGGTCATGGGCCTGTGTGACCGCGTGACGGTGCTGGATTACGGCAAGCAGATCGTGGAAGGCACGCCCGCCGAGGTCCAGAAAAACGAAAAAGTCATCGAGGCCTATCTGGGCACCGGCGGCCACTGAGCCCAGCAGAACAAGAGGATTCCCAGCATGGCAACAGCACTTTTAAAAGTATCCGGTCTCAAGGTCGCCTACGGTGGCATTCAGGCGGTCAAGGGCGTCGATTTTGAAGTCCGTGAGGGCGAGCTTGTGTCGCTCATCGGCTCCAACGGCGCCGGCAAGACCACCACCATGAAAGCCATCACCGGCACCCTGCCGATCAACGCCGGCGACATTGAGTACCTGGGCAAAAGCATCAAGGGACAGGGTCCCTGGGACCTTGTCAAGCAGGGTCTGGCCATGGTGCCGGAAGGTCGCGGTGTGTTCACTCGCATGACCATCACCGAAAACCTGCAGATGGGCGCCTACATCCGAGACGACAAGGACGGCATCGAGGCCGACATCGAGAAGATGTTCTCCATTTTCCCGCGCCTGCGTGAACGCAAGGACCAGT
>JBJOIT010000053.1:0-18405 GCA_046046915.1 Pseudomonadota bacterium | reverse complement strand
CGCCTTGGCCGCTTGCGCCTTGGTCTGAACACCACCGGCCATCACCGCCTTGGTGAAGTTCTGGATGTCTGACGCCGTGATACGGCCGTTGAGGCCAGAACCCTTGAGTTCGTCCAGAGGCACACCAAGTTCACGGGCGAACTTGCGCACCGAAGGCGACGCATGGGGCAGGCCCACAGGTGCCACCGTGGGGTTGTGAGCGGGCACAGACGCCGTGGCAACGACCGAAGCCAACGCAGCGGCCGCGGGCGCAGTCACCGGGGCGGAAGCAGCTGCAGCAGCAACGGGAGCCGCCGTAGAGGCAGCCAAAGTGACACCACCGGCGCCCTCCAGCATGGCAATCAGGTCGCCAATATTGACGGTGTCACCCAGTTTGACCTTCAGCTCTTTCAGAACACCGGCGTGGCTGGACGGAATTTCCATCGAAGCTTTGTCGGACTCGACGGTGATCAAGGACTGCTCGACCTTGATCGCATCGCCCACCTTGACCAGCACCTCAATGACGGCAACGTCTTTGAAGTCCCCAATGTCAGGAACACGAATCTCGATGGGGCCTGACACCGCTGCGGCTACAGGTGCGGCCACAGCTGAGGGGGCAGGTGCAGCAGCGACTGGCGCTGGCACTGCAACGGTGGCAGCAGCAGGTGCTGCAGCGGGCGCAGCGGAAGGCGCTGATCCGGCACCGTCTGCTTCCAGCACCAGCACCACACTGCCTTGCTTGACTTTGTCACCCAGCTTGACGCGCAGCTCTTTCACCACACCGGCCGTGCTTGACGGAATTTCCATCGAGGCCTTGTCAGACTCCACGGTGATCAAGGATTGTTCTGCCTTCACGGTGTCGCCAGGCTTCACCAGCAACTCGATCACAGCCACTTCATCAAAGTCCCCAATATCGGGAACCTGTACTTCTACCAATGCCATATATGTCTCCAAATCTGTTCGGTTGATCAAGCGTAGAGAGGATTGACCTTGTCGGCATTGATGCCGTACTTGGAGATTGCCTCGGCGACTTTGGCCACGGGCAACTTGCCTTCTTCGCTCAGCGCCTTGAGTGCAGCCACCACGATGTAGTGACGGTTTACCTCAAAGTGTTCACGCAATTTGCTTCGGAAGTCGCTGCGACCAAAGCCGTCGGTACCCAGTACTTTGTAGGTACGGCCTTGTGGCACAAAGGGGCGAATCTGCTCGGCATAAGCCTTCATGTAGTCAGTAGAGGCCACCACCGGACCGGTGGACTTGCCCAGTTGCTGCGCCACAAAAGACACGCGCGGCGTCGCGGTGGGGTGCAACAGGTTGTAGCGCTCAGCATCCTGACCATCGCGGGTCAACTCGTTGAAGCTTGGGCAGCTCCAGACGTCAGCGGCGATACCCCAATCTTTCTCTAGCAGCTCCTGAGCGGCGATCGACTCTCGCAAGATGGTGCCCGAACCCAGCAACTGCACGCGCTGCTCGCCGGCATCGGAGGTGCCCTTCGGTAGCACAGAACCGGGCTTGCACAGATACATGCCCTTGAGAATCTGTTCTTCCGTGCCAGCGGTCAGACCGGGCATGGCGTAGTTCTCGTTCAGCAATGTGAGGTAGTAGAAAACGTTGTCCTGCTTTTCAACCATGCGCTTGAGGCCATGGTGCAGGATGACGCCGACTTCATGCGCGAAGGTGGGGTCGTAGGAAATGCAGTTCGGGATGGTGTTGGCCATGATGTGGCTATGACCGTCTTCGTGCTGCAGACCTTCGCCGTTCAGTGTGGTGCGGCCCGATGTACCGCCGAGTAGGAAGCCGCGGGCCTGCATATCACCAGCTGCCCATGCCAGGTCGCCAATGCGCTGGAAGCCAAACATCGAGTAGTACACGTAGAACGGCACCATGATGCGGTTGCTGGTGCTGTAGCTGGTGGCCGCCGCAATCCAGCTGCTCATGCCGCCAGCCTCGTTGATACCTTCTTGCAGGATCTGACCGGCTTTGTCTTCCTTGTAGTACATGACCTGGTCTTTGTCGACCGGGGTGTACTGCTGGCCTGCGGGGTTGTAGATGCCGATCTGGCGGAACAGGCCTTCCATACCAAAGGTACGGGCTTCGTCCACCAAAATGGGCACGACACGGGGGCCCAAGGCCTGGTCACGCAACAACTGAGTCAGGAAACGCACGTAGGCTTGAGTGGTGGAGATCTCACGGCCTTCGGCGGTGGGCTCGATCACGCTCTTGAAGGTGTCCAGGGACGGCACGGTGAAGCTCTCTTCCGCCTTGGTGCGGCGGTGGGGCAAATATCCGCCCAGTGCTTGACGGCGCTCGTGCAGGTACTTCATCTCAGGGGTGTCGTCAGCCGGCTTGTAGAAAGGAATCTTGCTCAGCTCGCTGTCCGGGATCGGGATGTTGAAACGGTCGCGGATGTACTTGATGTCTTCGTCCGTCAGCTTCTTTGTCTGGTGCACATTGTTTTTGCCCTCGCCAGCCTTGCCCATGCCAAAACCCTTGACGGTCTTGATCAACAGCACGGTCGGCTGGCCCTTGTGGTTGACGGCCTTGTGGTAAGCGGCATACACCTTTTGTGGATCGTGACCGCCACGCTTGAGGTTCCAGATGTCGTCATCGCTCATCTTCGAGACCATCTCCAGCGTGCGGGGATCCTTGCCGAAGAAGTTCTTGCGCACGAAGGCACCGTCGTTGGCCTTGAAGGACTGGTAGTCGCCGTCCAGCGTGTCCATCATGACTTTCTTGAGCGCGCCGTCCTTGTCGCGAGCCAGCAGTGGATCCCACTCACTACCCCATAGCAACTTGATGACGTTCCAGCCAGCACCGCGGAACTCGCCTTCGAGCTCTTGAATGATCTTGCCGTTGCCACGCACTGGGCCATCCAGGCGCTGCAGGTTGCAATTGATCACGAAGATCAGGTTGTCCAGGCCTTCGCGCGCGGCCAGACCTATCGCGCCCAGCGATTCCGGCTCGTCCATCTCACCGTCGCCGCAGAACACCCAGACCTTGCGGTTTTCGGTGTTGGCAATGCCACGGGCATGCAGGTACTTGAGAAAACGGGCCTGATAGATCGCCATCAGCGGGCCCAAGCCCATCGACACCGTGGGGAACTGCCAGAACTCGGGCATGAGTTTGGGGTGCGGGTAGCTTGATAGACCCTTGCCGTCCACTTCCTGACGGAAGTTCAGCAGCTGCTCCTCGGTCAAACGGCCTTCCAGGTAGGCGCGGGCGTACACACCGGGGGAAACATGGCCCTGAATGTAGAGGCAGTCACCGCCATGGTTTTCGCTCTCGGCGTGCCAGAAATGGTTGAAACCGGCGCCAAACATGTGAGCCAGGGACGCAAATGAACCGATGTGGCCACCCAGGTCACCGCCGTCAGCTGGGTTATGACGGTTGGCCTTGACGACCATGGCCATGGCGTTCCAGCGCATGTAGGCCCGCAGACGCTCTTCGATCTCGATGTTGCCGGGGCAACGCTCTTCCTGATCTTTTTCGATGGTGTTGACATAACCCGTCGTGGCAGAGAAAGGCATGTCGATGCTCTGCTGGCGCGCATGCTCGAGAAGTTGCTCCAGCAAGAAGTGAGCGCGCTCAGGGCCCTCGCTTTGAATGACGGCGCTCAGGGCATCCATCCACTCTCGGGTTTCCTGGGAATCTAAATCTTTGGGAACGGAACCAAAAAGGTTCGCGGGAACTGCTGACATGTCTGCCTCCTGTTGTTGCTCGGGGATATTTAACGTCGCAGATTGTCACATATTTTCCTAAAATTTCAAATAATGCCCGCAAATACCATAATGTGAAATTTTTATGAAAAATCTCTAGAATTCATCCCGCCGCAGACAGAAAACAATCGAGCAAGGCTGTGTCCTACACTGCCGCAATGAGCAACACGCCGACCTTCATTGACCTCGTCAACACCCCAACGGTGGTGCAAAGAATCAAGCGTTGGTGGTTGCATCTGCCCAGCCATCGGCAGGACAGATTCGCCATGCTTGCTCCCGTACTGGCGGTGTTGCTGTTTCTGGCGGCCATCGTTTCTGCTCTGAGCTACCTCCGGCTGGAAGAAATGGACCGAGAGCAAGAGGCGGTACGACGAGACGTCGAATACACACAGCAACGCCTGCGCTTGCGCTTGTTGGAGCGTCAGGAAATGCTCATGCGCCTGGCGCGTGACGTTTCTAATCGGGAGTTGGATGTCAATGACTTCACCCAAAGAGCCGAGGAAATGGTCAGCCTTTACCCCGAGCTCGAACGCATCAGCTGGGTCAACGAGCGGCGCAAAGTGCGCACTAGCGTGGAAACAGCCAATCAGCCCGCCAGCCAGTCGCGCAGCAGCGGAGACGCCATCAAGTCACCCGACACCCTGGCAACGATGGCGCTCACCGAGGACTTGCGCCAGCCCGTTTACGCACAACAGCCCGCTTCATTGGACACAGCGGCACTTTTGCAGTTGCATATTCCATTGACGGACAAGGGACGCTTTTCAGGCGTCGTTCTGGCCGAATACTCGGTAGACGGCCTCTATCGATATGGTGTGCCTAATGAGGTCGCCGCACGTTATGCCGTCTCCATGCACGACGCCGATGGCACCCGCCTCGCAGGCTCAGTGCTACCCAACCGCGGGCCCGCGCATCGGCAGCTGCCTTGGGCCTCTAACGCCAATGCCTATGAGGTACCGGTGTCCCCGGTGGGCAATGGCCTGGTCATTCGCGCCCAGCCCTACCGCACATCCTTGGGCTTCGTCGGTAGTGGTTTGTTCTGGCTGGTCAGTGCCCTGAGCGCCATGACCGCCTGGATGTTGATCGGCAACTGGCGACACATGCGCCGACGCATGAAGGCCCAACAGGAGCTGATCTCGGAGACCAACTTCCGTCGGGCCATGGAAAACTCGATGTTGACCGGCATGCGCGCCATGGACCTGAAGGGCCGCATCACTTATGTCAACGCAGCCTTTTGCAAGATGACGGGTTGGAGCGAGCGTGAACTGGTCGGCCGAACAGCGCCCTTCCCTTACTGGCCCGATGCCGACCGCGAAACCCTGACCGCTGCACTTCAGGACGAAATCAGCGGCAAAACCACGGTAGGCGGGATACAGGTGCGAGTCAAGCGCAAGGATGGCGCCATGTTTGAGGCGCGCCTCTACGTTTCGCCGCTCATCGATGCGGTAGGCAAACACACGGGCTGGATGACCTCCATGACCGATATCACCGAGCCCAATCGCATACGTGAACAACTCTCTGCCTCCTATGAGCGTTTCACCACCGTGCTCGAAGCCTTGGATGCATCCATCTCCGTGGCCCCATTGGGCAACGAGGAAGTCCTGTTTGCCAACAAACTCTATCGGCAATGGTTTGGCACCGAGCCTGCAGGCCACCTGCAACTAATGGCCCAGTCAGGGCTCTACCAGCGCAAGCCCAGCGACGAGATCGGTGACACCGTTGACAGCTATGCAGGTATGCCCATGGGTGCACTGCAGGAGGTCGAGACCGAGAGCGCAGAAATCTATCTCACCCAACTGGGCAAGTGGCTGGAGGTTCGCACCCGTTACCTCAGCTGGGTCGATGGACGTCTGGCCCAGATGGTCATTGCCACTGACATCACCGCGCGGCGCTTGGCCGAAGAACGGGAGGCGGAACAAGCTGAGCGCGCCCAAAACGCCAGCCGACTGATCACCATGGGCGAGATGGCCTCTAGCGTGGCACACGAACTCAACCAGCCGCTCACCGCCATCAACAACTACTGCAATGGCATGGTGTCGCGCATCAAGGCACGCCAGATCAAGGAAGACGATTTGCTGTCGGCGCTGGAGAAAACCGCGCGCCAGGCCCACCGTGCAGGGCAAATCATTCAGCGCATCAGGTCTTTCGTGAAACGTAGCGAGCCCAATCGCACCCGATCCGACATCCAAGAGATCGTCAACGAGGCCGTTGAACTTGCAGACATCGAAATGCGCCGACGCAATGTGCGCCTGGTTCATCATGTGGCTGAAGACCTGCCGCCCCTCATGGTTGACCCGATCCTGATTGAGCAAGTCCTCGTCAACTTGCTCAAGAACGGAGCGGAATCGGTCGACGCAGCGGAGCGGCCCTCAAATTTCCGGGAGGTAGAGTTGGTCGTGGCGCCACGCCTCGAAGACGGACAGGCGGTCGTAGCTTTCTGTGTTCAGGACACTGGCAAAGGCATCACGCCCGAGGTGATGGAAAGACTCTACGAGGCTTTCTTCTCGACCAAGGTCAACGGCATGGGCATCGGTCTAAGCCTTTGCAGGTCGATCATCGAATCCCACCAGGGACGCATGACGGCAGAGAACATCTACAATGCCGGCCTCGTTGAGGGGTGCCGCTTCACTTTCTGGTTGCCGCAAGACAATGAGCCTGCGATAGCAGGACAACAGGGAACACAACGACTTATCCCAGGTTAAAGAATGAGCTTGATTCCCAAAAAAGGAACGGTGTTTGTTGTCGATGACGACGAAGCTGTTCGCGATTCGCTGCAATGGCTACTAGAGGGCCAAGATTACCGCGTGCGATCGTTTGATTCGGCCGAATCCTTTCTGGGTCGTTATGACCTGCGAGAAGTGGCCTGTCTGATCGTAGACATCCGCATGGGCGGCATGACCGGGCTTGAGCTTCAAAACCGGCTGATCGAACAAAATTCGCCGCTACCCATTGTGTTCATCACTGGCCACGGAGACGTCCCGATGGCTGTGGACACCATGAAAAAAGGCGCCATGGATTTCATCCAGAAGCCCTTCAAGGAAGAACAGCTGCTGAGCCTGGTCGAACGCATGCTGGAACGGGCCAACGAGACCTTTGCGGGTCATTTGCAGTCTGTCAATCGCGATGCGCTGCTTGCCAAGCTCACCATGCGTGAGTCGCAGGTGCTGGAGCGCATCGTTGCCGGCCGTCTGAACAAGCAAATTGCAGACGACTTGGGCATCAGCATCAAGACGGTCGAGGCACACCGGGCCAATATCATGGAAAAACTCAGTGCGAACACGGTGGCTGACCTGCTCAAAATCGCTCTCACCCAGCCCCCAGTCAAAGTCTGACCCACCACACTGTTCAACTTCCTAGGAGCGCCCGCAGCACATTTGTTTGCGGGCGTTTCAACTTCAGGATCGCCCTCACATGACCACACCAAACACCTCTGCCCAACTCATCGACGGCAATGCCCTGTCGCGGCAACTTCGCGAAGAAGTCGCCCAACGCGCTGCCGCTCTCACCCAACGCGGCATCACCCCTGGCCTGGCGGTGATCCTGGTCGGCGAGAACCCGGCCAGCCAGGTGTACGTGCGCAACAAGGTCAAAGCCTGCCAGGACAGCGGCCTGCACTCGGTTCTGGAGAAATACGACGCCAGCATGAGCGAACACGAACTGCTGGCGCGCGTGGAAGCCCTGAACCAGGACCCTTCCATCCACGGCATCCTGGTGCAGTTGCCGCTGCCTGCGCACATTGACGCGCAGAAGGTCATCGAGGCCATTTCCCCCGCCAAGGATGTAGACGGTTTTCACGTGGCCAGCGCCGGCGCACTGATGACAGGCACGCCAGGTTTTTGGCCCTGCACGCCTTACGGCTGCATGAAGATGCTTGAATCCATCACTTACGATCTGCGGGGCAAGCACGCGGTGGTGATAGGGCGCAGCAACATCGTGGGCAAGCCCATGGCCCTGATGCTGCTGCAAAAAAATGCCACCGTAACGATTTGCCACAGTGCCACGCCCGATCTGAAAGCCATGACGCTGCAGGCCGATGTCATTGTTGCGGCAGTGGGAAAGCGCAATGTGCTCACAGCCGACATGGTCAAGCCCGGTGCGGTCGTGCTGGACGTGGGTATGAACCGTACGCCCGAAGGCAAGCTTTGCGGCGACGTGGACTTTGAGGGCGTGCGTCAAGTGGCCAGCCACATCACGCCCGTGCCCGGCGGCGTAGGCCCAATGACGATCACGATGTTACTGGTCAACACCCTTGAAGCCGCTGAACGCGCCGCCAACTAAGTCCCCATGAACAATCCCCTGCTCTCCTTCGACGACCTGCCCCTGTTTGACCTGATTGAGGCTACACACGTTGCGCCTGCACTCGACGTTTTGCTGCAAGACGCAGAACTTGCCTTGCAAACGGTGACCGCTGCCAACTTCCCTGCCGACTGGCTGGCGATCTCTGGCGTACTGGACGTCTCGACGGAGAAACTAGGCCGTGCCTGGGGGGCAGTCAGCCACCTCAACAGTGTGGCCGACACCCCAGAGCTGCGTGCCGCCTACAACGAGGCACTGCCGCGCGTTACAGAATTCTTTACACGTTTGGGCGCCAACGAGCAGCTCTATGCCAAGTACAAAGCCATAGACCCGGCCTCGCTCAACGACGAGCAGCGCCAGGCGCACCGCAATGCCGTGCGCAATTTTGTGCTGGGTGGGGCGGAGTTACAGGGAGAAGCACGCGAGCGCTTTGCCGCGATCCAGGAGCGACAGGCCGAAATCAGCCAGAAGTTCAGTGAAAACGCCCTCGATGCAACCGACGCATTCAGCTATCACGCGGCAGCAGCAGAGCTCGATGGCGTTCCCGAGGATGTCTTGCAAACGGCACGCGCAGCAGCAGAGGCAGAAGGGAAGGCAGGCTACAAGCTCACGCTCAAGATGCCTTGTTATTTGCCTGTGATGCAGTTCGCCCGCAGCAGCGAACTTCGAAAGATGTTGTACCGGGCCTATGTCACACGGGCCTCGGATCAGGCTGCTGTGGACGCACAGAAGTTTGACAACTCGGCGCTCATTCAGGAAATTCTGGCCCTGCGGCAAGAAGAAGCCAGGTTGCTGGGCTACCAAAACTTCGGCGAACTCTCACTGGTGCCCAAGATGGCCGAGTCTCCCACGCATGTGATCGACTTTTTGCGTGACCTGGCGGTCAAGGCACGGCCCTTTGCCGAGCATGATTTGGCCGACATGCGCGCCTTTGCCGCGGAGCAGCTGGGTCTGACCGAACCCCAGGCTTGGGATTGGCCCTACATTGGTGAAAAACTCAAGGAAGCGCGTTACGCCTTCAGCGAGCAGGAGGTCAAACAGTACTTCACCGCCCCCAAAGTGCTGGCGGGTCTGTTCAAAATCGTCGAAACGCTGTTTGACGTTTTGATTCGTGAAGATAGCGCACCGGTTTGGAAGCCGGGCGTGTCCTTCTATCGTATTGAACGCGTCAGGCCCGCTCAGGCCGGTCAGATGGCGGCACCGACGCTTGTGGGACAGTTTTACCTCGACCCAACCGCCCGCAGTGGCAAACGCGGCGGCGCCTGGATGGACGATGTGCGCACCCGCTGGCTTAGGCCGGATACACACCAACTGCAAACCCCGGTGGCCCACCTGGTGTGCAACTTTGCAGATGGCGTCGTAGTCAATGGCGTGCGCCAGCCCGCTTTGTTGACCCACGACGATGTCACCACCCTGTTTCATGAATTCGGACACGGTCTTCACCACCTCCTGACGCAGGTCAACGAGCGTGATGTCTCCGGCATCAGTGGTGTGGAGTGGGACGCGGTGGAGCTTCCCAGCCAGTTCATGGAGAACTTCTGCTGGGAATGGGATGTGCTCAAGCACATGACCGCCCACGTCGAAACCGGTGAGGCCCTGCCAAGAGCATTGTTCGACAAGATGCTGGCCGCCAAGAACTTTCAAAGCGGGCTGCAAACGCTGCGCCAGATCGAGTTCTCCCTGTTCGACATGCTCCTGCACACCTCGCACGACCCCGCACACGACCTGATGGCACTGCTGCACCGGGTCAGGGAAGAAGTCGCGGTCATACAGCCACCGAGCTGGAGCCGCACCGCGCACACCTTCAGCCATATTTTTGCGGGGGGCTACGCAGCGGGCTACTACAGCTACAAGTGGGCCGAGGTACTGAGTGCCGACGCCTATGCAGCCTTCGAAGAAAGCGCTGACGCTCAGGGCAGGCC
The DNA here is from genome assembly GCA_046046915.1 of Pseudomonadota bacterium. Lineage (GTDB taxonomy): Bacteria > Pseudomonadota > Gammaproteobacteria > Burkholderiales > Burkholderiaceae_C > JBEEJZ01. The sequence goes on along the minus strand of JBJOIT010000053.1, from coordinate 8,495 downwards.
CAGCTCAGAGACCGGCCGCCGCTACCTTGAATCCATCTTGGAAGCTGGCGGCAGCCGACCCGCCATGGCATCTTTCAAGGCTTTCCGGGGTCGCGAGCCCAACTTAGAGGCACTCTTGCGCCACCAGGGCATGAGTAGCGATCCAGTCCATTGATATCGGCGCAAAATACCCTGCTGGAGGCCCGATATGACACGCATGCAACTTGACACCTCGAAGTCTTCAACCTGGAAGGCCCGCAGTAGCGTTGCGGCCAGGGCCGTCGGGGCTGCCGCTTTGTGCCTGCTGGGTGCCTTGGGAGGCATCGCCGGCGCGGTGCACGCGCAAAATCTCTATCGCATCGTGGGGCCTGACGGCAAGGTAACTTTCACCGATCAGCCGCCCGCAGCGACAGCCAAAGTGGCGGTCACCACGCCAAGCTTAAAGGGTGGGGTAGCGGACACTGCCGCCCTGCCCTACGAACTACGTCAAGCGACCAGCAAACATCCTGTCACGCTGTACACCACAGACAAGTGCAAGCCCTGTGACAGCGGGCGTCAGCTTTTGTCTGCAAAAGGTGTTCCTTTTGCTGAACGCACGGTCACGAACAACGATGATGCACAAGCGCTGCAGCGCTTGAGCGGCGCAAACTCTCTGCCTGTTCTGTCGGTTGGCAGCAAGCAGCTCAGTGGTTTTTCAGACAGCGAGTGGGTACAGGCACTCGACATCGCTGGCTATCCGTCAAAGTCGGCTTTGCCCACGGGCTACAAAAATGCGCCACCACAGCCTATGGTGAGCCTACAAAAACCCGCGCCTGCCGAAGACACCAATCCAATAAAGCCAGCTCAGGCCGAGTCAGCCAAGCCGGCAACCGCGCCAACCCAGAACAACGCCAACCCGGCTGGTATTGTTTTTTAAGCTTAGGTCGCTTTGGCGGTGGTGAAGTCCATGGTCTTGACTCCCGTCGCGGTTCCCAACAAGCAGACTTGTGCCCGTTGGCGGGCAAAAACGCCCACGGTCACAACACCGGGCCACTGACTCACTTCCAACTCAAACGCCAGAGGATCGATGATGCTCAGCCCGGTCACATCCACGATGTGCTGACCGTTGTCGGTGACCAAGGGCGCGCCATCCTTTTGACGCACGGTGGCCTGTCCACCTTTGGCAGCAAATTGGCGCACGATGCTGGCTGCGGCCATGGGGACCACTTCCACCGGCAAGGGAAAGCGTCCCAGCGTCTCGACCAGCTTGGATTCATCGGCAATGCAGACAAAACGACGTGATTGGGCCGCCACGATTTTTTCGCGAGTCAGTGCAGCCCCGCCGCCCTTGATCATGTGGCCGCCGCCGTCAATTTCGTCGGCCCCGTCGATGTAAACCGACAGCTCACTGACCTCATTGGCATCAAACACCTGGATACCCAAAGCCTTGAGGCGCGCAGTGGAGGCCTCAGAGCTAGACACAGCACCCTTGATCTGACCCTGCATGGTGCCTAGGGCCTCGATGAATTTGTTGACTGTGGAGCCAGTGCCCACACCCACGATTTCGCCAGGCACCACATAGGCCAATGCCGCTTGACCCACCAGAGTTTTCAGTTCGTCTTGGTTCATTTGAGACAATCAAAGAAAACCGAAATTATCCAATGTCGCTCCTCCCTTACGCACTCGCCCGCCCCTTTTTGTTTGGCATGGACGCCGAAAAAGCCCATGAACTCACCCTGCATTCGCTCGCCAAAATTCAGGGGACTCCGCTGGCATGCATTTACGCCCAGACACGGGTGGAAGATCCCGTCGATCTTGCAGGCCTGCGTTTCCCCAACCGCGTAGGATTGGCTGCTGGCCTGGACAAAAACGCGCGTTGCATCGACGCCCTGGGCGCCATGGGGTTCGGCTTTGTCGAGGTGGGCACCGTCACGCCCCTAGGCCAGAGTGGCAACCCCAAGCCTCGCATGTTCCGCCTGCCGCAGGCCCATGCCTTGATCAACCGCCTGGGCTTCAACAACGACGGTTTGGCGGCATTTTTGAGCAACGTGCAAGCGTCGGGCTTACGCCGGAAAAACACGCCTGCTGCCAACCGACACGCCTCGGCCACGCCGATGTTGCTGGGCTTGAACATCGGAAAGAACGCCGCCACGCCCATCGAGCGGGCGACCGAGGACTACCTGACCTGCCTGGACGGCGTGTATCCACATGCCGACTACGTGACTGTCAACATCTCTAGCCCCAATACAAAAAACCTGCGCAGCTTGCAAAGTGATGAAGCGCTGGATGGCTTGCTGGGTGCGATCGCCGAGCGTCGGGAACAACTTCTGGCCAAGCACGGAAAGCGTTCGCCCATTTTTTTAAAAATCGCCCCAGATCTTGAAGACGATCAGATTGAGGTGATTGCCGCCACCCTCAAACGCTACGGCTTGGACGCCAGTGGGCAGGCCAACCATGCTTGGGGCGTCATTGCCACCAACACCACCCTGAGCCGAGATGCTGTGCAAGGCCTGCCACACGCCCAGGAGACTGGCGGACTGAGCGGCTCGCCTGTGCTGGCCATGAGTAACCGCGTCATCGGCCAGTTACGAGCAAGCTTGGGAAAGTGCTTTCCCATCATCGGTGTGGGAGGTATCCTGTCGGAGCAAGACGCCGTCAGCAAAATTCAGGCTGGTGCAGATGTCGTGCAAATTTATACGGGCCTGATCTACAAGGGTCCCAAACTGGTGACCGAAACCGCGCTTGCCCTTCAGAAGGCATGTCGTCTGTAAAGCTCAGCGACGGTTGGCGGCGCTGAACACCCAAGGATCAAACCATAGTCGTCACATGCTCAGCCAGGGCGAGCGCACTGGTGAGGCCCGGCGACTCAATGCCCAGCAAGTTCACCAAGCCGGCCAAGCCATGGTCTTGTGGCCCCTGAATCACAAAATCCGTGATCTGACCATTCGGCCCCGCAAGCTTGGGCCGGATCCCCGCGTAGGCGGGCACCAGTGCCCCATCTGGCAAGTCCGGCCAATATATGCGAACCTCAGCATAAAAACCTAGTGAGCGCCGAACGTCCACAGCGTAGTCATCCGCCTGGGCGACCCATTCGACGTCTGGGCCAAACCGGGCCTGCCCCGCCTGATCTAGGGTGAGATGGACACCGAGTCCACCTGCCTCGGGCACTGGGTAGATCAGGTGGTTAAAGGGCGCACGCCCCGCCAGGCTGAAATAACTGCCCTTGGCAAAACGTGCCTCAGGCAAGCGTGCAGCATCCAGACCATCGAAACGGCGAGCCAAGGCGACAGCACCCAGGCCTGCAGCATTGATCAACAGCTGGCTGTGCAGTGTCGTGCCATCGTGCAGGGTCAAAGCCCATCCTGGTGCCGTGTAAACCGCCCTATCCACAGCGGTACGCAGAACCACAGTGCCCCCCGCGTGTTGTAAATCGCCCTCCAGCGCGAGCATCAGGCCATGGCTGTCCACGGTGCCGGTGCTGGGGGAATGCAGTGCTGCAACACAGCGCAGAGCTGGCTCCAGTGCCGCCGCCTGAGCTGAACTGAGCAGGCGCAGGTCGTCAACGCCATTGGCCTTTGCCTGTACCAACAGCGCCTGTAATTGAGGTACTTCTTGGGGCCGGGTGGCCACGATCAATTTGCCGCAGCGCCGATGGGACACACTCCGCTGGTCGCAGTAGTCGTACAGCAGCTGACGGCCTCGCACACAAAAGCGGGCTTTCAGCGATCCAGATGCGTAGTAAATGCCAGCATGAATGACTTCGCTGTTACGAGCGCTGATGCCGGTACCGATGGCATCACCTGCTTCCAGCACCAAGACCTCGCGCCCCTGCAGTGCCAGTGCTCGAGCCACAGCCAAACCCACGACTCCCGCCCCGATCACAACCGCCTGCACGTGATCTGACATGGGAGTCCCTCTTCAAGGTTTGTTTCTGGATGGAGGTTCAGCACCCCCTGGGCGCTGGGAGCGCATTTCTTGCAGTTGACGGCGCAGAGCCAGCAACTCCTCAGGAGTCAGGCGCCGTGCCGGATCAGCTTTATGAACCGTTGACTCGCCTTGGGGGACGCCCGGTTCTGCCTGCCGCTGGGCCTGTAAGGCCTGCCGCAACTCCTGGCGCCGTTGATCACGATGACTGCTCAAATCTGCCCAGGCCGATGTCATCACGGTTGCCGCAATCAGCACGAAGGCCTGTGGCGCCATGCTTGGTCGGGCTCGACCCGTGAGTCCAAGCCAGGTGCCCTTGGGCGGATTGAAAATACGGTGACTCAACATGCTTGGAATTGTTCCTTGTCAAACCGGCACATCGCTCTCTTGTTTTGTAACAGTGTGTCAAACCTGCGCCTGGATACCTAATTTTGGGCATCACAACTCGGCAAAATCGCGCTTGTTACATTTTTGGACGCTGCCATGACGCAAAACCTGCCACGTGCCGACAAGATCCTGGTGGTCGATGACGATGCTCGTATCCGCGATCTTCTACGACGCTACCTCACACAAGAGGGCTTTGAGGTGTATCTGGCAGAAGACGGCAAGGCCCTGAGCCGCATCCTGCTGCGCGAGCCAGTGGACCTGATCGTGCTGGATCTGATGCTGCCAGGTGAGGACGGCCTCACCATCTGCCGACGTTTGCGTGCTGCCAATGACCGCACGCCCATCATCATGCTGACAGCCAAGGTTGAAGATGTGGACCGTATCGTCGGACTTGAAGTGGGGGCTGACGACTACCTGGGCAAACCCTTCAATCCGCGTGAGTTGCTGGCGCGTATCAATGCCGTCCTTCGGCGCCGCCCCGCCGCCGAGGTGCCCGGCGCGCCATCTACCGACAACGAGGTGGTGAAGTTCGGTCAATTCACATTTGATCTGGGCGCCCGTACCCTGACCAAGGGTGGCACGGATCTACCCCTCACTTCGGGTGAATTTGCCATGCTCAAGACCCTGGTGCGCCACCCGCGCCAGCCGCTTTCTCGTGAAAAACTGGCTCAACTGGCCCGCGGCCGGGAATTTGAGCCTTTTGACCGCAGCCTCGACGTGCAAGTGTCCCGCTTGCGCAAGCTGGTGGAGGTAGATGCCACCAACCCTCGTTATATCCAGACCGTGTGGGGTGTGGGCTACGTCTTTGTGCCGGATGGCACAAACTGACAGACCCTTGGCTGAGTTGCCAGAGGTCTGGAACGACGGTCGGGCGTCGTCTTCGACACCCAGCTCCCCGAGTTGGCGTCTAAGCCTGTTCTGGCGCACCTTCGTTCAGGTCGGTCTGCTGCTGTTGGTGAGCCTGGTGATATGGCTGCAAGCGCTTCGCGTGACCGAAGTGGAACCCAAAGCCGTTCAGACAGCACAGCAGCTCGCCACGCTGGTCAACCTGAGTCGAGCAGCCTTGGTACACGCCGACGCGATTGCACGCGTGTCACTCATCAAATCCATGACAGACCTGGAGAGCGTACGCATCGTGCCGCGCGAACCGGATGACGAATTCGACGCCTTTGGGACCGACGCACTCAGCCAGCGCATAGTGCAGGAAATGAAATCCCTGCTGGGCCAAGACACCGTGGTCGCCAACAGCGTGAACGGCGAGCCGGGTGCCTGGATAGGCTTCACCATCGAAGGGGACAGCTACTGGCTGCAGACCGATCGAGCCCGCTTTGATCGCGCTGGCGGCCGTACCTGGATGATCTGGCTGGCTGGCGCCATGTTGCTGTCGCTGCTGGGCGCAGCGGTCATTGCGCGACGCATCAATGCGCCACTGCGGCAGTTGGCCCTGGCCACTGCGCGGGTGCATGACGGCGACTTTGGCGCAGCGCAACTCGACCCGACGGTGGGCACCACGGAGATTCGGGAAGTCAACGTGGGCTTCAACCAAATGACGCGCAAGCTGGCCGAAATTGAACAGGAGCGCGCCGTGATGCTGGCGGGCATCTCTCACGACCTACGCACCCCCCTTGCACGCCTTCGACTGGAAACCGAGCTCAGTGTGGCGGACGAAGAAGCCAGGCACCACATGGCCAGTGACATAGAGCAGCTCGACGCCATTGTGGACAAGTTCATGGACTACGCCCGTGCCGTGCATGTGCGCATGTCTGCCGTGCCCTTGCGTGCGGTGGTTGAAAACTGCCGTTATGCCGTCAAGGACCACGCCAACCTGGAGATCATGATCGACATCGACGAGCAACTGCTGGTGTTAGCTGATGAGATTGAGTTAGGCCGGGTGATCTCCAACCTGCTTGAGAACGCCCGCCGCTACGGACGCTCCGCCGACGGCATTGCCCGCGTGGACATCTCGGCCAAATCTCGCGACGACTGGATCAAGGTCCTGGTACGTGATCACGGCACCGGCGTGCCAGACGAGCAGCTACCGCAGCTCACCCAACCGTTCTTCCGGGGCGATGTGGCGCGTACAGCGGCCAATGGTTCAGGTCTGGGCCTGTCGATCGTTGAAAAAAATATTCACCGCATGGGTGGTCTGTTCGCTCTGGTCAATGCCGAAGGCGGCGGACTGGCCGCCCACATCAAGCTGCAGCGGGCGCCTTGAACAGCAGCACCACTGCGCGTGCCTCGATGCCCTGCCCTTGACCGATGGGGCCCAGTTTCTCCGCCGTCTTGGCCTTGACGTTGACGTCTTCCACCGGGATCCCCACGGCCTGGGCAATACGCGACCTCATTGCGGCGATATGCGGGGCCAATTTCGGCGCCTGGGCAATCACCGTGCTGTCAATATTGCCTATGGCATGGCCGCGATCTCGCACCCGGCGCGCCACTTCGGCCAACAGCGTGGCTGAATCTGCTCCCTTGAAACGAAGGTCGGTATCCGGGAAATGTCCGCCGATATCACCCAGCGCGGCTGCACCCAGCAAGGCATCGGTAATGGCGTGCAGCAACACGTCGGCATCGGAGTGGCCCAGCAAACCCAGGTGATAGGGAATCTCGACACCCCCAATGATGAGATTGCGCCCGGGCACCAGGGCATGCACATCCCAGCCCTCACCGATTCGTATGCTCATGCTTGTCCTTTCTTGTGTCTGGCAAGCAACACGGCTTGCGCCAGATCAAAATCTTCCGGGAAGGTCACCTTGAAGTTTTGCGCACTCCCCGCCACCAGGCGGGGCCGCAAACCCACGGCTTCCATCGCGCTGGACTCATCGGTCACGGCGCTTCCAGCCACCATCAGCGCGTCCCGCAAAGCCCCGATGCGAAACATCTGGGGCGTTTGGGCCAGCCATTTATCGGCGCGCGGCAACGTGGCGGCCACACGGCCTTCGTCATCGCCCGCCTTCAGGGTGTCGGGCAGGGGCTGTGCGAGCAAGCCGCCTACAGCATCGTCGCGGCAGGTGTCGATCAGCTTTTGAATCAGCTCAGAGGTGATCAGGCAACGGGCCGCATCGTGCACCAGCACCCAGTCCATCTCGTTGGCCCCCTGAGCCAACAAGGCTGCCAAACCATTGCCAACCGTGCCTGCGCGGCTGTCGGCTCCGCAATATGCCACCTGACAAGCAGGCGCGCCAGAGGCCAGGGTCTCAAACACCGTGTCGTCCGGCGCCAGCGCCACCAGCGTGGTCGCGATGGCATCCACCTGGGAGAAGGCCCGTAAGGTGTGAAGAACCAGCGCCTGCCCTGCGACCTCCCGGTACTGCTTGGGCTGCCCAGCACCCGCTCGGGTACCAGTGCCTGCACAGGGAATGAGCCCCCAATACCGCGGGGCAATTGCGGATTGGGGGTTTAAGTGAAGCTGAGGGCCGTCGGTCATAAAGAAGCGGAGAGTGAGGCATTCTAAAATCGACGCAGATGCCGAATGACACCTCCCGCCATACCAGTCGGGGGGTGTTTTCATTGGGTTAACCAAAAAAAGCTCTTTCATGGATCTCCCCAAACTCAGCCCAGGTAAGCGCTACACGCTGCCCCGACCCGTCGGATCGGCCGATGCACTGCTGCTAGCCCAGTTGGCGCAGCGCGACAAGTCCAGCCAAAAGCTCACCGCCATCGTGACCGCAGATGCGCTGGATGCCCGCCGCTTGATGGAGGAGATGGCTTTTTTTGCGCCGGAGCTGCGCTGCGCCATGTTTCCAGACTGGGAAACCCTGCCCTACGACACCTTCTCGCCACACCAAGACCTGATCAGCGAGCGCCTGGCTACGCTCTGGCGAATTTCGCAGCGTGACAAGGACACTGGCGCCGATGTGGTGCTGATTCCGGCCACTACGGCGCTCTACCGTGTGGCGCCGCCCAGCTTTCTGGCAGGCTACACCTTCGAGTTCAAGGTCAAGCAAAAGCTCAACGAAGGCAAACTCAAAGCCCAGCTCACGCTGGCCGGCTACAGCCACGTCACCCAGGTGGTCAGCCCGGGCGAATATGCCGTGCGCGGCGGCTTGATAGACCTCTTCCCGATGGGCAGCTTGGTTCCGTACCGGGTGGATTTGTTCGACGACGAAATCGACAGCATCCGCACCTTCGATCCCGACAGCCAGCGCAGCCTGTACCCGGTGCCCGAAGTGCGCTTGCTGCCTGGGCGCGAGTTCCCCATGGACGACGATGCCCGAGCCCGGTTT
>JBJOIT010000052.1:0-19202 GCA_046046915.1 Pseudomonadota bacterium | reverse complement strand
CTTTGAGGAGCTTGGCCACGGCCAGGGGCTGGAGGTCAGCGTCGGTGTTGACGTGGATGGCGCGGTCGGCGCCGATGGCCATGGCGGTGCGCAGGGTCTCGGCGCATTGGGTGACGCCACAGGAGACGGCGATGATTTCTGTGGCCTGGCCATTTTCTTTGAGGCGCACGGCTTCTTCGACGGCGATTTCGTCAAAGGGGTTCATGCTCATCTTGACGTTGGCGATGTCTACACCGCTTTGGTCGGACTTGACCCGAACTTTGACGTTGTAGTCGACGACGCGTTTGACGGAAACAAGAATTTTCATGCGTTCACCTGCTGATCTTTGCCTGGAATCTGATGGTTGAGTGGGCTCGCCGGCGCCTCAGGCGGCCGCCAACGCAGCTTCGCGCCGCGCCTTGGAGGTCGTCATCACCGTGGCCTCGCCATCGATCACCACCGTGTCGCCTACGCGGCACACCGTCTCCAGCACTGCCCGCGCCTTGGCCAGGTCTACCGACTTGACGGTGACCGTGGCACGAACGGTGTCGCCTGGGCGCACCGGGGCACGAAAGCGCATTTGCTGGCCCAGGTACACGGTGCCGGGGCCAGGCAAGCGGTTGGCCACCGCCGCCGAGATGACGCTGGCCGTCAAAAAACCGTGGGCGATGCGCCCGCCAAAAGCCGTGGCCTTGGCAAATTCTTCGTTGGTGTGCACCGCGTTGTTATCACCCGAGACACCGGCAAACAGCACGATGTCAGCCTCGGTGATGGTCTTGGCGAAGCTGGCCGTCATGCCGGGGCTCAGGTCTTCGATGTCGTGTCCGTACTGTTCGTTCATGGCGTTCTGAAATGGGGATGGATGAAAAAGGAGAGGTCAGTGGTGCGAACCGGCATTGGTGCCAGCACCGGTGCGATTGAACATCGCGCCGATTTCACCCACCACACCACGACGAAACACCAGCACACAGACCACAAAGATGCCACCCATGATGACCGTAACCCACGAGCCCACCTTGTCGGCCAGGAGGTTTTCCAGGCCAACGATGGTGACCGCGCCAGCCACCGGGCCCAGGATGGTGCCCAGGCCGCCCAAGAGCGTCATCAGCACCACTTCGCCGGAGGTGTGCCAGTGCACATCGCCCAGGGATGCGAGCTGAAACACCAGGGCCTTGGTAGCCCCTGCCAGACCAGCTAGCGAAGCCGAGATCACAAAAGCCAGCAGCTTGTAGCGGGCCACGTCGTAGCCCAAAGAAGTGGCGCGCGCCTCGTTATCGCGGATAGCCTTCAGGATCTGGCCAAAAGGCGAGTGGATGGTGCGGTGGATGAGCCAGAAACCCGCCATGAACACGGCGAACACAAAGAAATACATGGCCATGTTGTCCGACAGGTCGATCAGCCCCAGCAAATGGCCGCGCGGAATGCCCTGCATGCCGTCCTCACCCCCGGTGAACTTGAGCTGCAGCGCCAGGAAAAACACGATCTGGGCCAGGCCCAAGGTGATCATGGCGAAGTAAATGCCAGCGCGCCGGATGGCCACCAGGCCAAACAAGGCGCCCAAAACGGCACCAAAAATCGTCCCGAACAGGAGACCCATTTCAGGCGACCAGCCCTGGGTCTGGCACAAATAACCGGTGATGTAGGCCGAGCCGCCAAAGAAAGCCGCATGCCCGAAAGACAGCAGACCAGCAAAGCCCAGCAGCAAATTGAAGGCGCAGGCAAACAGCGCAAAGCACAGCACCTTCATCAAAAAGGTGGGGTACATCAAAAAGGGCGCTACCGAACCGACCACCAGCAGACCGGCGAACATCCACAGGGTTTGCTTGGAGGCGGCGCTTGAATCATCGCGATGCATGATGGGTTCCTCAGGCTTGCTTGCCAAACAGGCCAGCGGGTTTGACGAGCAGCACCAGCACCATGATCAAAAAGATGACCACTGCCGAGGCTTCGGGATAAAACACTTTGGTCAGGCCTTCGATGATGCCCAGACCCAGCCCGGTAAGTACCGAGCCCATGATGGAGCCCATGCCACCGATCACCACCACGGCAAACACCACGATGATGAGGTTGGAACCCATGACCGGGTTGACCTGAATCACTGGCGCGGCCAGCACGCCAGCAAAAGCCGCCAGTGCAGCACCGGCGGCGTAGGTGCTGGTGACCAGCACCGGCACATTGATGCCCAGCGCCTGCACCAAGTCTGGCCGTTGGGTGGCGGCGCGCAGCGTGGCGCCCAGGGAAGTGCGCTCAATCACGTACCAGGCCACCAGGCACACGCTCAGCGCTGCCACCACCACCCAACCGCGGTAGATGGGCAGGTACATGAAGCCCAGGTCGATACCGCCCTGCAGCAGCTCGGGCACCTCGTAGCTTTCGCCCGAAACACCAAAGAAATTCTTGAACACGCCCTCGGCGATCAGCGCCAGCCCGAAGGTCAGCAACAAACCGTAGAGGTGGTCGAGTTTGTAGAGGTGGCGCAGCATGGTGCGCTCAATGACCACCGCCAGCAAACCCACCACCAGCGGCGCCAGGATCAGGGAAACCCAATAGTTCACGCCAAAGTAAGTCAGGCTCAAGAGGGCAACGAAAGCGCCCACCATGTACTGCGCGCCATGCGCGAAGTTGATGATGTTGAGCAGACCAAAAATGATGGCCAAGCCCAAGCTGAGCACCGCATAAAACGAGCCGTTGATGAGCCCCAGCAGCAGCTGACCAAACAGCGCTTTGGAGGGGATGCCGAAGATGTCCATGGCGTGATTCCTTGTCCCTAGAGAATGGGTGCCGGGGCAGCGCGCCACCCCGGCCGGGTCTGACGAAGGTTTATTTCTTGATCAGCGGGCAACGCGACAGCGACAGGGGCTGGAAAGCCTCAGCTGCGGGAATCGTGGCCTTCACGTTGTAGTAGTCCCAGGGCGTCTTGGAATCGGCAGGCTTCTTGACTTGCAGCAGGTACATGTCATGCACCATACGGCCGTCGTCGCGGATCTTGCCGTTCTTGGCAAAGAAGTCGTTTACTGGCGTCTTCTTCATCTGGGCCATGACCTTGGTGGTGTCGTCGCTGTTGATGGCCTTGACGGCCTTCAGGTAGTGCATGACTGACGAGTACTGGCCGGCCTGGATCATGGTGGGCATGCGCTTGTGCTGGGCAAAGAAACGCTTGGACCAAGCGCGGGTCTCTTCGTTCAGATCCCAGTAGAAGCCTTCGGTCAGGTACATGTTCTGGGTGGTCTTCAGGCCCAGCGAGTGCACGTCGGTGATGAACATCAACAAGCCGGCCAGCGACTGCTTGGGCGTCACACCGAACTCAGCCGCCTGCTTGATGGAGTTGATGGTGTCGCCACCAGCGTTGGCCAGACCGATGATCTGCGCGCCAGAAGACTGGGCCTTGAGCAGGAAGGACGAAAAGTCCGAACCCGGGAAGGGGTGACGCACGGTGCCCAGCACCTCGCCACCATTGGCTTTGACCACGTCAGAGGCATCTTTTTCCAAGGCATGGCCAAAGGCGTAGTCGGCCGTCAGCATGAACCACTTCTTGCCACCACCTTGGGTCACGGCCTTGGCCGTGCCGTTGGCCACGGCATAGGTGTCATAGGTCCACTGCACGGTCACGTCATTGCAGTTTTCGTTGGTGATGGCGGTCGAAGCCGCTCCAGAAATCAGGGCAATGCGGTTTTTTTCCTTGGCGATCTTCTGAACGGCCAGACCCACCGAGGTGGTCACCAGCTCGGAAGCCACATCAACCTTGTCTTTCTCGAACCACTCGCGGGCCTTGTTGGCGGCGATGTCGCCCTTGTTTTGGTGGTCGGCCGAGACCATCTCGATCTTGAAGCTGGGTTTCTCTGCAGCCAGGAAGTCGTCGATGGCCATCTTGGTGGCGATCACGGTGCCGGGGCCGGCCACGTCCGAGTACACGCCCGAGAGGTCGGTCAGCACGCCGACCTTGACGACGCCATCCGACACCTGGGCTTGCGCAGCACCTGCCATCAAGGCGGCCAGGCTGGCGGCAAAAGCGATTTGTTTGAGTTTCATGCTTGTCTCCGGTTGAGGTAAAAAATTGAAGAAATGAAAAGGAAAAATGTCTGGCGATCAAACGCCCAGCATCTGGTGCAACTCGTCGGTTTTGGAGGCGAGTTCGGACTTGTCGATGGTCATGACCACCTCGCCGTGCTCAATCACGTAGTGGCGGTCCGCCAGCGGTGCGGCAAAGCGGAAGTTCTGCTCCACCAGCACGATGGTGTAGCCCCGGCTTTTGAGCAGACGGATGACTTCGCCCAGCTTCTTGACAATGACCGGGGCCAAGCCCTCGGTGATCTCATCCAGCAGCAAGACCTTGGCGCCGGTGCGCAGAATGCGGGCCAGGGCCAGCATCTGCTGCTCGCCGCCCGACAGGCGGGTACCCGGGCTGTTGCGGCGCTCGTAGAGGTTGGGAAACACCCGGTAGATCTCGTCCAGGGTCATGCCGCCGCTGGCCACCACAGGGGGCAGCATCAGGTTTTCCTCGGTGGACAGGCCGGCAAAAATGCCACGTTCTTCCGGGCAGAACCCCAGGCCCAACCGGGCGATGCGATGCGGAGCCATCTCATTGATCTGGGTGCCGTTGAACATGATGGAGCCGGTTCGCCGCCCCACCAGGCCCAAAATGGCTTTGAGTGTGGTCGAACGGCCCGAGCCGTTGCGGCCCAGCAAGGTGACCAGCTCGCCCCGGTTCACATGCAGGTCTATGCCATGCAGGATGTGGGATTCGCCATAAAAGGCGTGCAGATCGGTGACGCGCAGCATCTCGCCGCTGGGGTTGAATGCGCTGCTCATGCCTCGACTCCTACATAGGCTTCCAAAACGCGGGGGTCTTGCGACACAGTGGCGTAGTCACCCTCGGCCAGCACGCTGCCGCGCTGCAACACGGTGAGACGGTCGCACAGGCTTTCCACCACCGAGAGGTTGTGCTCCACCATCAGGATGGTGCGGTTGGCAGACACCTTGCGTATCAATGCCACCACGCGGTCCACGTCTTCGTGGCCCATACCCTGCGTGGGCTCGTCCAACAGCATCAGCTCCGGGTCCAGCGCCAGGGTGGTGGCAATTTCCAGGGCGCGCTTGCGGCCGTAGGGCATCTCCACGGTCACGGTGTCGGCAAAGCTGCTCAGGTCGACGGCCTCCAGCAGTTCCATGGCGCGATCGTTCAGCACGTTCAGGCGTTTTTCGGACGACCAGAAGTTGAAGGAATCGCTGCGCTTGCGCTGCAGGGCCACGCGCACGTTCTCCATGGCCGTGAGGTGGCTGAAGGTGGCCGAAATCTGGAACGAACGGATCATGCCGCGCCGGGCCACCTGCACCTGGGTGTCGCGGGTGATATCGGTGTCGTTAAACCAGATCTGGCCGCCCGTGGGCTGGTGAAACTTGGTCAGCAGGTTGAACACCGTGGTCTTGCCCGCGCCGTTGGGCCCGATCAGTGCGTGAATGCTGCCACGCTTGACTTCGAGATTCACGTCAGAGACGGCGGCGAAGCCCAAAAATTCTTTGGTGAGACCTTGGGTCTTGAGAATGATGTCGCTGGACATGGTGGTTTCCTGTAGTGACGTCATTCAATGGCGCTGGTCGACTTGACCTGCGCGCGCAAGACAAACTTCTGGATCTTGCCGGTGGAGGTCTTGGGCAAAGTGCAAAACACCACACGCTTGGGCACCTTGAAGCGGGCCAGCAAATTGCGACAAAACTCAATGACCTCGGCCTCGGTTGCCTCGGCGCCAGGCTTGAGCTCAACAAAGGCGCAGGGCACTTCGCCCCACTTGGCATCAGGCGTGGCCACCACGGCCGCCAGCATCACGGCGGGGTGACGGTGCAACGCGTCCTCCACCTCGATGGACGAGATGTTCTCGCCGCCGGAGATGATGATGTCCTTGCTGCGGTCCTTGATCTTGACGTAACCATCGGGGTGCATCACCGCCAGATCACCGGTGTGGAACCAACCGCCCGCAAAGGCTTCTTCGGTCGCCGTGGGGTTCTTGAGATAGCCCTTCATCACCACGTTGCCGCGGAAGAAGATCTCACCCATGGTTTCTCCGTCAGCGGGCACGGGCTGCATGGTTTCGGGGTCCAGCACCGTCACAGCCTGTTGCATGGGGCATGACACGCCCTGGCGACCGTTCAGGCTGGCACGCTCCTCGGCTGACAAGGTTGCCCAGCTTTCCTGCTTGGCGCACACAGCCGCGGGGCCATACACCTCGGTCAGACCGTAGACGTGGGTCAGTTCAATGCCGGCGGCTTCACAGCCTTCAATCACGGCAGCCGGTGGCGCTGCGCCCGCAATCAAGCCTTGAACCGTGTGGGCAATGCCCTCACGCAAGGCCGCTGGGGCGTTGATGAGCATGCTGTAAACGATGGGCGCACCGCAGAGGTGGGTGATGTGGTGTTCGCGGATCAGCGGGAAGATCAGGGCGGGGTCTACGCGGCGCAGACACACGCTGGTACCGGCAATCAGGGCCATGGTCCAGGGGAAACACCAGCCATTGCAGTGAAACATCGGCAGTGTCCACAGATAGGTGGCGTGGTGCGGCAGCTGCCAGGAAATCACATTGCTGGCGGCGTTGAGGTAAGCGCCACGGTGATGAGTGACCACGCCTTTGGGGTTGCCGGTGGTGCCCGAGGTGTAGTTCAGGGCAATCGCATCCCACTCGTCGGCCGGCAACTGCCAGACAAACGCCGGATCACCCTGGGCCAGGAAAGCTTCGTAAGCAATGTCACCCAGATGCTTGCCCGCCGGGGCTTCGTCGTCTTCCACCTCGATGACCAGGGGACGGCGCGTGCCACACATGACCAGCGCCTTTTCGATGATGGGGGCGAACTCGCGGTCGGTCAGCAAGACCTTGGCCTCGCCGTGCTGCAGCATGAAGGAAATCGCTTCAGCATCGAGCCGGGTGTTCAGGGTGTTGAGCACGGCCCCGGTCATGGGCACACCAAAGTGCGACTCGAACATGGCGGGCACATTGGGCAACATCACGGCCACCGTGTCCCCGACGCCCACACCGCGCGCCACCAGGGCACTGGCCAGCCGACGGCAACGCTCGTAGGTTTGCGCCCAGCTTTGGCGACGCTGGCCATACACCAGCGCGCAGCGCTCGGGGTACACCAGGGAGGCTCGCTCGATGTAGCTCAGTGGCGACAAGGCCACAAAGTTGGCGGCGTTTTTCTCCAGGCCAGAGCTGTAGGGATTCATGGGTTTCACGTTGGTCTCCAGATGGAATGCAAGCTGTGCACGCCAAGGCAAACGAATGGCTTGCTTGGCATGGCGCAATCATCCAAAACCTTTTTTGCAGGAGTCTTGTGCAAATGTGACGAATGTTTGCAGCCCTGCCCACCACGAATGGTGGCTCCTAGAATCCGCAAATCCGACCAACCGGTTGTCGCCCCTCCAACCCAAGTGAGCCTTATCCCCTTGGTGCCCTTCCCAGAAAACGCCACACGCTACGAGGCCCTGCAGGCCGCCCTGGACCTGATCGACCAAGGCATCACCCTCATCAATGAGGACCTGCAGATGGTGGCGTGGAACCGCACGTTTTTGCGTCTGCTCGACTTTCCGGAGGACCTGGCCTACCTGGGCGCACCCTTTGAAGGCTTCATCCGCTACAACGCTCAGCGGGGCGAGTACGGCCCTGGCGACCCGGAGCAGCAAACCCGCCAGCGTGTGGCTGCGGCGCGTGCCTTCACGGTGCACGAAATCGAGCGGATTCGACCCAACGGCACCGTACTGAGCGTGCGTGGCGTGCCGGTGCCGGGCCACGGCTTCATCACCCTGTACTCGGACGTGACCGACCAGCGCCGGGACGAACGCCTGATCCGCGAGCAAAACACGCTGCTAGAAACCCGCGTGACCGAACGCACCGCCGAACTGCGTGAATCAAATTCGCAACTGCGTCAGGCCTTGGGCAAGAACGAGGCCATCGCCCACTCGCTGGCGCGCAGCGAGGCGCAGATGCGCCTGATCACCGACTCCATCCCGGCATTGGTGGCGTACTTCGGCAAGGACCGTCGATACCACTACGTGAACCGCGGCTACCACGACTGGTTTGGCCTGGACCCGACGCAGCCCGAGCTGATCACGGCCCGCGAATTTCTAGGCCGGGACACCTACAACCGCATACGCCCGCATGTGATGCGTGCCATACGCGGCGAAGCGGTCACCTTTGAATATGACGTGACCACCCTGCACCAGGGCACACGGGTGGCGCGCACAAGCCTGATTCCAGAAATCAGTACCGAACGCGAGGTGGTGGGTTGTTTTGAGCTGACCTTTGACATCACCGAGGAGCGCCGGTCGCAGGAACAACTGGCCCGTGCCCAAAAAATGGAAGCGCTGGGTCAGCTCACCGGTGGTCTGGCGCACGACTTCAACAACATCCTGACCGTGGTGCTGGGCAATTTGTCAGCTCTGGCCGAGCTACCAGCCCTGCAGCCCTACACGGCCAACTATGTGCAGCCCGCCATTGACGCGGCTCAGCGCGGCTCCGACCTCATCAAGGGCCTGCTGTCGTTCGCGCGCAAGCACCCGCTGGAAAGCCGGCAGACCGACCTGCATACCGTGGTGCATAACACGCACCAGCTGTTGCGCCACACCCTCCCCGACACACTGGCACTTCGCGTGACGCCCAACGCTGGGCCTCTGCTGGTACAGCTGGACCCCAATCAGCTGCAAAACGCACTCATCAACCTGGTGCTCAATGCGCGAGATGCCACCGATGGCCGCGGCGAGGTGGTGATCACCAGTGAGCCTGTGGCGCTAGATGCCCTAGCTGCCCGCGCCCTGCAGGTGCCCGCGGGTCACTATGCGCGACTGCGGGTTCAGGACAACGGCTGCGGCATGGACCAGGCCACGCTGACCCGCGTGTTCGAGCCCTTCTTCACCACCAAGGCAGCCGGCCAGGGCACGGGTTTGGGCATGTCCATGGTTTACGGGTTTGTGCAACAGTCGGCCGGTGCCATCGATATCCGCAGTGAGCCCGGCGTGGGCAGCTGCGTCGCCATGCTGTTTCCGCTCTCGGGCAATACCCAGGCGCCTGTGCCGCCAGCCCAAGCCACCCAGACCGCGCCCACCGCAGATTCGGCCGGTCGCTCGGGTCTGGCCCTGCTGGTGGAAGACGACGCGGGTGTTCGCCAACTGGTGCGCCGGCACTTGCTGGACCTGGGTTTTTCAGTGCTGGAGGCCGAAAACGCCACCGAGGCGATTGACATCCTCAACAGTATCGAAGGCGTGCAGTTGCTGCTGTCCGACGTGGTCATGCCTGGCCCCCAGGACGGCAGAGACGTTGCCCGACATGCTCTTGCTCTGGGACGCATACCGCGCGTGGTGCTGATGAGTGGTTATGTGCCGGACCAGCAACCCCTCGATGGCATCGCGCTGCTGCCCAAGCCGTTTTCGCGGGCGCAGCTGCAGCAGGTTTTGCAGGGAGACAGGGCATGAGCACCGCCGCCAGCCTCGAGCAACCACACGACTCCAAGCACCAGCTGATTTATGTCATTGAAGATGACGACGGCGTGGCCCAGGTGGTGGTGCGCGCGCTCGAATCGTTTCAGTTTTCGGTGCAGCGTTTTGCCAACGGCCAGGCCGTGCTGCGCCAGCTGCAGACTGAGCGTCCCGACTTGTGCATCGTGGACCTGGGTCTGCCAGACATCGATGGCATCGAATTGATCCGCCAGATCGGGCGCCTGAGCAGTTGCGGCATGCTGATTCTGACCGGGCGGGATCATCCCATCGACCGGGTCATGGGCCTGGAACTAGGGGGCGACGACTACGTCACCAAACCTTTTGACGCCCGCGAACTCGTGGCCCGGGTGCGCAGCATTCTGCGTCGACGCGCGGTGGCACCAGCGGATGGTGCCCCGCTGCAGCGCCGGCACGCCAGTTTTATGGGCTGGACCCTTGACTGCGCGTCAAACACGCTACGCGCCCCTGACGGCAGCGACCACTTTTTGGGAACCGCCGAAGCCCAGGTGCTGCGCGCCTTTGTGGAGCGCCCGCACCAGATCCTGACCCGCGAGCAACTGCTGGGCCAGCGCGACCTGTCGCCACTGGATCGCAGCATAGACGTGCGCATCTCCCGCATTCGGCGCAAGCTCGAAGCCGATCCGCAAAACCCCAAGATCATCAAGACCGTGTACGGCGCGGGCTACATGTTCACCGCATCGGTGAGCTGGTCGTGATCTGGTCCGGAGCCCATCAACTTGATCGACAATGCCGCCCAGTAAAAAAGGAAGCACCCCATGAGCCCTGAAGACATCCTGACCCAATTTGGCCCACGCGAAGCCATGGAATACGACGTGGTGGTGGTGGGTGGTGGTCCTGGCGGCCTGGCCACTGCCATCCGCATCAAGCAACTGGCAGCGGCCCAGGGGGCTGATGTGTCGGTCTTGGTGCTGGAAAAAGGCTCCGAGCCCGGCGCCCACATTTTGTCGGGCGCCATCATGGATCCGCGCGCGCTCACCGAGCTGTTCCCAGACTGGAAGGCCATGGGCGCGCCCCTCAACCAGCCCGTGACCGACGATGCCATGGTGTTTCTGGGCGAGAAGTCGGGCTTTCGCACCCCCGGCTTTTTGTTGCCCCAATGTTTTCAGAACCACGGCAACTACATCGTCAGCCTGGGCAATGTGACACGCTGGCTGGCACAGCAGGCCGAGAACCTGGGCGTGGAAATCTTCCCGGGCTTTGCTGCCGCCGAGGTGCTTTACAGCGAGGATGGTGCTGTCAAGGGCGTAGCCACCGGCAACATGGGCGTGGGCAAGGATGGCGAGCCCACCGACAATTTCCAGATCGGCATGGAGCTGCACGGCAAGTACACCATCTTTGCCGAAGGCGCGCGCGGCCACTTGGGCAAGCAGCTCATCGCCAAATACAAGCTGGACTCAGGCAAAGACCCACAGGCCTATGGCATCGGTATCAAGGAACTTTGGGAAATCGACCCAGCGCGCCACCAGCCCGGCTTTGTGATGCACACCGCCGGCTGGCCCATGGACAGTGGCACCTATGGCGGCTCGTTCTTGTACCACCTGGAAGACAACAAGATCGCCCTGGGCTTCATCACCGGGCTGGACTATGCCAACCCCTACCTGAGCCCCTTCGAGGAATTCCAGCGCTGGAAGACCCACCCCAACATCCGCTGGTACCTGGAGGGCGAGGACCAGGGCCTGAAGCCGGCCAAGCGCCTGGCATACGGCGCCCGTGCCATCACCGCGGGCGGTCTTTTGTCTTTGCCAAAAACCGTGTTTCCCGGCGGCGCACTGGTGGGCTGCGATGCCGGCTTCTTGAATGTGAGCCGCATCAAGGGCAGCCACGCCGCCATCAAGACCGGCATGCTGGCCGCCGAAGCAGCCTTTGAAGCCCTCCAGCAGGGACGTCAGCACGATGAGCTGAGCGCCTACCCCGCTGCCTTTGAAGCCAGCTGGCTGCACACCGAGCTAAACAAGAGCCGCAACTTCAAGACCTGGTTCAAAAAAGGCTTGACCGTAGGCACCGTGATGAGCGGCATCGAGCAGTTTGTACTCAAGGGCCACATCCCCTGGACGGTGCACCGCGACAAGCCCGACCACACCTACCTCAAACCCGCAGCCGAGTGCCAGCCCATCGTTTATCCCAAGCCCGATGGCAAGCTGACCTTCGACCGCCTGAGCAGCGTGTTCATCAGCAACACCAACCACGAAGAACATCAGCCAGCGCACCTCACGCTCAAGGACGCCAGCGTGTCGGTCAACGTCAACCTTGCCAAGTACGCCGGCCCCGAGGCGCGCTACTGCCCGGCCGGCGTGTACGAGTACGTGAAGACCGAAAACAACATGGACCGCCTGCAGATCAACGCGCAAAACTGTGTGCACTGCAAGACTTGCGACATAAAAGACCCCACGCAAAACATCGTGTGGGTCACACCTGAAGGCGGTGGCGGGCCGAACTACGGCAGCATGTGAGGGGGCGTGCGCTTCGGGCACGCCCAGGGCCGGCTGGCCGCCTGGCGCTCATGAGCCTACGGCTCCGAAATCGCGCCAGTCGGCCAACCGGCCCTGGGCGCGGGGGCAATTCAGTTGTCAGCTTCTTTTGTCGGCACTAATTTCACGGACCAGTGGCCTCCGGGCTCTTGCTCTGCAGCAAGCATGTCGTAGGTTTGAATCATGTTCAACAAACCTGAATGTCCGTAGATCTTGGGTGAAAAGGCAGGGTCCATTCGTTTGAGGTACGAGCCTAGTTGCCCAAGACCCACTTTTCCTTCGGAAGTTTCCCCAACTAGGAGCCCCACCGCCTCAATCACAAATTCAGGACGACGCTTGGCTACAACCTTTGGCGCGGCTTTGACCTCGTCAACTTTTTCAGCATTGCCTTTGGCCAAGGACTTTGCCTCGGACTCCTGAGGAGACCACTCAAAAAATTGATCGCTTGCGTTACGCAGGGCATCTGGTGTTTTGGGCTCCCCCACAATGCACACAGTAGCGCCACGCTCACGAAGCTTTCGGCACAGATAGGCAAAGTCGGAGTCACTGGTCACAAGGCAGTAGGTGTCTGCCCGTTTATCGAACATGGCCTCCATCGCATCCAATGCCAGCGCTATATCGGCCGTGTTTTTGCCCGAAGCGTATTGATACTGCAGGCAAGGCGTGAAAGCGAGCTTGACAAGAGCGTCTTGCCACTTGTTGGCCAAGGTGCTGTGGTTGCCATAACCACGGCGCAAAACCACACGCCCAAACTGGGCGACTACCCGCAGTGCGTATTCAAGTATTTCTGGACTTGTGTTGTCGCAATCCACGAGCACAGCTACTCGTGTGTCGTGTCCCTGTTCATATTTCATTTCCCCCCCTATTGAAAACAAAGCGAGCATACCTTTGCGCCCCTCAGCTTCGAGCCCAGGGCGGGCTGGCCGACTGGCGCGATTTCGGAGCCGCAGGCTCATGAGCGCCAGGCGGTCAGGTCGCCCTGGGCGCGGAGCTGGGATTGGGGCCAGCATCCGAAACAGGCCTGTGAAACAATCTGCAACCGCTTAACTTTGCGAGCCACAGCCTGCCATGAACGCCTGTTTGTCACACCAGCCCCAGCGTTTGCAGATTTTTCTGGACCAGCTAGACCGGCTCATCAACCAGGGGCTGGATGAAGCAGCCACCCTTGAAGCCGGCGGCGAATTGCTTGCCAGCCTGGTGGCCGTAGACGACTGGTTGCATCCCAACTGGGCGCAGTCTGACCCGGTTTATTACCAGCAACACCTGATTTACGCCGATCCGCAAGACCGCTACAGCGTGGTGAGTTTTGTCTGGGGGCCGGGACAAAGCACGCCCATCCACGACCACACGGTATGGGGCCTGATCGGCATGTTGCGCGGGGCCGAAATGTGCCAGCACTACGCCTTGAACGCACAGGGGCACTGGGCGCCTTGCAGCGACGAGGCAGAGCTGAGCCCAGGCGATGTGCAAGCTGTCTCGCCGCGCATCGGCGATGTACACAAGGTCTGGAACGCCCACTCCGACCAGACCTCCATCAGCATCCATGTGTACGGCGCCAACATCGGCAAGGTCGAACGTTCGGTGTACTTTGCCGATGGCTCGCGCAAGGGCTTTGTGTCGGGCTACAGCGCCGGCAGTCTGGCGGCGGCAGCTCAAATGCAGTCCGACGTGTTCGAGCACTGCCGCATGGCGCAGGTGCGCTCGGCGCTCTTGGCCAAAGAAGAGATCGCTTTGCTGGACGTACGCGAGGAAGACCCCTATGCCCAGGGCCACCCGCTGTTTGCAGCCAATTTGCCACTGGGCCGCATCGAGGCAGATGCCTGGCGTCGAATTCCGCGCCTGGACACGCCCGTGGTGGTGTACGACCAGGGCGAAGGTCTGGCCCTGGCGGCCGCGCGCACGCTGCGCCGTATGGGTTACCGCCAGGTTCGACTGTTGGAAGGCGGCCTGGACGGCTGGGCGGCCGATGGGGGCGAGTTGTTCATCGATGTGAATGTGCCCAGCAAGTCATTTGGGGAACTGGTGGAAAGCCAGCGCCACACGCCCTCACTGCCGGCCGAAGACGTGCGAAAGCTCATCAATGACGGCGCCGACATGGTGATACTGGATGCGCGCCGCTTTGACGAGTACCAGACCATGTGCATTCCGGGCGGCATCAGCGTGCCGGGGGCCGAACTGACCTTGAGGGCCCGCACGCTGGCGCCCAATCCCAACACCCGCATTGTGGTGAATTGTGCAGGCCGCACCCGTAGCATCATCGGCACGCAGTCGCTGGTCAACGCCGGCATACCTAACCCTGTGTGCGCGCTGCGCAACGGCACCATCGGCTGGACACTTGCCGACCAGACCCTGGAGCGGGGCGCCGATCGAAAATTTGTGCCCGTGTCAGACACTGCCCGGGCCGAAGCCGCGCAAGCAGCCCAGGCGGTAGCCATGAAGGCCGGCGTGCAATTTGTGCAGCCGCACGCCCTCCCCGGGCTGCGCGCGCAGGCCGATCGGAGCACCTACCTGCTGGATGTACGTACCCCGGGAGAGTTTGCGGCAGGCCATCTGCCCGGCGCACTCAGTGCCCCCGGCGGCCAGCTGGTGCAGGAAACCGACCATGTGGTGCCGGTGCGGGGTGCGCGCATCGTGGTGTATGACGACGATGGCGTGCGTGCCCCGATGACCGCCTCCTGGCTGGCCCAAATGGGCTGGGAGGTGTACGTGCTGCAAGACCAGCCCCTGCAGGGTTTGCCAGCGCATGCACTGACGGACCGCCAGCTGCCCCACTGGCCGCTTCCGCCCACCCTAGTGCCCACCACTGAAGTCGCTGCCGCGCAGGTCCAGGCCTGGCTGGCAGACGGCACCAAAACCACCGTCGTGGTGGACCTGGGGACCAGCGCCCGCTTTGTCAAAAACCACTTGCCGGGGGCCTGGTGGCTGCTGCGTTCAAGGCTGTCACATGACCTGGCGGCATTGCCCACACTGCACCACGGCATACAGCGCGTGGTGTTGGCCTGCGACGATGGCCGCGTGTCACGTTTTGCCCTTGCCGAGATCGCCGCCATGCTGCCAGCGCACGTCACGGTGGTTTGCTTGGCTGGCGGCACGGCGGCCTGGGTGGCGGCGGCTTACCCCTGCGAAACCGGCGAACTTCGTCTGGCCAGCCCGCGCATAGACCGTTACAAGCGCCCCTACGAAGGTACCGGAAACGCACGCTCCGCCATGCAAGCCTACCTGGACTGGGAATTCGGGCTGGTCGAACAACTGGGCCGCGACGGCACGCATGGTTTCAGGGTGATTTGAAAACCCATTTAGAATCGCGCCCCGTCAGGAGAGAGTTTTCAAGACGAGCTCGTTTGAAAACCGCCGAAGGCGCAGGAGGCTGGTAACAGCCCTGAACGCTCAGGCAAAAGGACTGACAACCGTCGACAACGACGTTTCCTCACTGGAGAGAGGCCAGGCCCGGACATCCGGCGCATGGCCCACCGAAGGAGCAAACCGCAGTCTGCACTGGCCCGGCCAGTACGCAGACCCGGCGAATCTCTCAGGTAAAGCGGACAGCGAGGGCAGCCCACGGACTCAGATGAATGATCTGGCGCCGTGATTTGATGCCCTTGATGGATTTCGCCCGTGACCGCCAGCGCCCCCAGCACCACAACACCCCCGTTGCAACTCACGCCCCTGAACGATCTGCATGTGTCTTTGGGCGCCCGCATGGTGCCCTTTGCCGGCTACAGCATGCCGGTGCAATATCCCGCAGGCCTGATGGCTGAACATCATCACACCCGCACGGCGGCAGGGCTGTTTGATGTGTCGCACATGGGCCAGCTGCGTCTGGTGGGCCCCGATGCGGCCGCCGCCTTCGAGAGCCTGATGCCGGTAGACGTGGTCGACCTGGGCGTGGGCAAGCAACGCTACGGCCTGCTGCTCAATGACCAGGGCGGCATTCTCGATGACCTGATGTTCGTGAACCGGGGGCATGACATTTTTGTGGTGGTCAATGGCGCTTGCAAGGCCGGCGACATTGCCCACATCCAAGCCCGTATCGGGCAGCGCTGCCAGGTCATCCCCATGCCCGAGCGGGGCCTGCTGGCCTTGCAGGGGCCACAGGCTGTCACGGCCCTGCAAAGATTGATCCCCGGTGTGGAGACATTGGTGTTCATGACCGGCGCCGCGTTTGCCTGGGAGGGTGCTGATCTTTTCATCACCCGCAGCGGCTACACCGGCGAAGACGGTTTCGAGATCTCGGTGCCTGCCGATCAGGCCGACGCCTTGGCACGCGCACTGCTGGCCCAACCTGAAGTTCAGCCCATCGGCCTGGGCGCGCGCAATTCTCTGCGTCTGGAGGCCGGCCTGTGCCTGTATGGCAATGACATCGACACCAGCACATCGCCTGTAGAAGCCAATCTGAATTGGGCCATACAGAAAGTGCGCCGCAGCGGTGGTGCGCGTGCAGGCGGTTTCCCGGGCGCGGAAAAAGTGCTTGCGCAGCTGGACGGTGCCCCACTACCCCGCAAGCGGGTGGGCCTGATGGCGCTGGAGCGGGTGCCGGTGCGTGAGCACACGGTGCTGCAAACCGAAGGCGGCGAGGCCATAGGCGAAGTCACCAGTGGCTTGCTAGGCCCCACCATCAACCAGCCAGTGGCCATGGGCTATGTGAGCCCTGCATTTGCCACAATTGGCACCCGGATACAGGCGCTGGTGCGTGGCAAGGCTGTCCCCATGGAAGTCTGCGCCCTGCCCTTCGTGCCCACCCGTTATTACCGCGGCTGAGTCAGCTGCAACACCTTCGAAACACCCCACTTCAGGAGTACATCCATGTCCAACATCCTCTACACCCCAGAACACGAATGGCTCAGCATTGAAGGCGACATCGCCACCGTCGGCATCACCCACCACGCGCAAGATGCGCTAGGTGATGTGGTGTTTGTGGACCTGCCCGCCGTGGGCGACACCCTGGCGGCCAAGAGCGTGGCCGGCGTGGTGGAGTCCGTCAAGGCTGCGGCCGACGTCTACATGCCTGTGACCGGCGAGATTCTGGAAGTCAACGAAGCTCTGCGCGCCGACCCGGCCCTGGCCAACACCGACCCGCTGGGCGCAGGCTGGTTCTTCAAGGTCAAGCTGGCCAACGTGGCCGAGCTCGATGGCCTGATGAACGAAACCAGTTACAGCGACTTCGCCGCCAGCGCTTAAGTTCCTCCGGGCCGAGCCTGTCGCGGCCCCTGCATCACCGTTTTGATTGACTGCCATGTCCTCTCACACCGCAACACCCCTCATCGAACTCGAAAACCCGTCCGAATTCATCGCCCGCCACATCGGCATCAGCGATGCAGATGAAACGCATATGTTGTCGGTGATTGGAGAGGCCTCGCGCCGGGCCCTGATCGACGGCATCGTGCCGCGTTCGATTGCGCGCACCAGCAGCATGGCGATTCCGGATGCAGTGACCGAAGCCCAGGCGCTGGCCGAGCTGAAGGCGATTGCCGGGCGCAACCAGCGCTTCAAGAGCTTCATCGGCCAGGGCTATTACGGTACGCACACCCCGGGTGTGATCCTGCGCAACATTCTGGAAAACCCGGCTTGGTACACCGCTTACACGCCCTACCAGGCCGAGATTTCTCAGGGCCGTATGGAAGCATTGGTCAACTTCCAGACCCTGGTGTGCGACCTGACCGCCATGCCGATCGCCAATGCCTCTATGCTGGACGAAGCCACCGCGGCTGCCGAGGCCATGACGCTGGCCAAGCGCTCGGTCAAGGCCAAGGGCAACACCCTCGTGGTGGCGGGTGACACTCACCCGCAGACCATTGAGGTGATCCAGACCCGCGCCAAACCGCTGGGCCTGACGGTCCAACTGGCCAACTCGGCCGAGGAGTGGAAAGCTGCGCTGGCCGGCGATGACTACTTCGCCGTGCTGGCGCAATACCCATCCACCAGCGGCCGCATTGATGACCTGCGCGCAGAGGTGCAGACCGTGCACAGCAAGCAGGCCGCTTTCATCGTGGCGGCCGACCTGCTGGCACTGACCCTGCTGGTGCCCCCAGGCGAGTTCGAAGCCGACATCGTGGTTGGCACCACACAGCGTTTTGGCATGCCCATGGGTGCCGGCGGTCCGCACGCCGCCTACCTGGCCTGCCGCGACGAGTTCAAGCGTTCCATGCCAGGGCGCCTGGTGGGCGTCAGCGTAGACGCGCACGGCAACCCGGCGTATCGCCTGGCCCTGCAAACACGCGAGCAGCACATCCGCCGTGAAAAAGCCACCTCCAACATCTGTACCGCCCAGGTGCTGCCCGCGGTGGTGGCCAGCATGTACGCGGTGTACCACGGCCCGCAGGGCTTGAAGCGCATCGCCCAGCGCGTGGCGGCCTACACGTCTGTGCTGGCGCAAGGGCTGCAACAACTGGGCTGCAAGCTGACCAGCGTCAGTGCCTTCGACACACTGACCGTCGAGGCCACCGACGCAGCCCAGGCACAGGCCCTCGTAGCCAAGGCCCTCGCGGCTGGCGCCAACTTGCGCCTGAGCTGGGGCCAGTACGTGAGCATGTCGCTGGACGAGACCACCACGCGCCAAGACATCGCCCTGCTATGGAAGGTGTTTGCAAGTACGGGGCAGACCCTGCCCTCCATCGAGGCTCTGGAGCCCATCGCGGAGCCGCTGATCCCGGCCGGGCTGCGCCGCACCAGCGCCTACCTGACCCACCCGGTGTTCAACAGCCACCACAGTGAGACCGGCATGCTGCGCTACATCCGGGCGCTGAGCGACAAGGATCTGGCATTGGACCGCAGCATGATCCCGCTGGGCAGCTGCACCATGAAGCTGAACGCCACCAGCGAGATGATTCCCATCACCTGGCCCGAATTTGCCGATGTGCACCCGTTTGCGCCACCAGCCCAGCTGGCCGGCTACCGCGAGCTCGACGAGCAGCTGCGGGCCTGGTTGTGCGCCGCCACGGGCTACGCCGGCATCAGCCTGCAACCCAACGCCGGCTCGCAGGGCGAGTACGCCGGCCTGCTGGTCATCAAGGCCTATCACGAGGCCCAGGGCCAGGGCCACCGTAACATCTGCCTGATTCCCAGCAGCGCCCACGGCACCAACCCCGCCAGTGCGCAGATGGCCGGCATGCAGGTGGTGGTCACCGCCTGCGACGCATCCGGCAATGTGGACATGGCCGACCTGCAGGCCAAGTGCGAGCAACACAGCGCCAAGCTGGCGGCAGTGATGATCACCTACCCCAGCACGCACGGCGTGTTCGAAACCCAGGTCAAGGCCC
>JBJOIT010000051.1:0-19550 GCA_046046915.1 Pseudomonadota bacterium | reverse complement strand
GGGCACTTTGCCCTTGCTCAGGGCGGAGGCCGGGGGCCGGGGGCGCCCGGCAGCGCCTCACTTTTCTTTGCTTCGCCACGGCGTGTGTCAAGGTAGTTGTCGCCTCAGGCGGTTAGGCCAGTGTTTTCATCAAGTCCCGTCCAGATCGCTCTGGGTTCAGGTAAACAGCCTCCTCAAGATGCCAATCTCGTAGCCCTGTTGCCCAGCGTTGCGGATGTCTTGTGCGAGCCTTGGCGTAGAGCTTGGCGCGCTCGTCCAGTAGTACATGGTCCTGTCCC
This sequence comes from Pseudomonadota bacterium, assembly GCA_046046915.1. Lineage (GTDB taxonomy): Bacteria > Pseudomonadota > Gammaproteobacteria > Burkholderiales > Burkholderiaceae_C > JBEEJZ01. The sequence continues at coordinate 19,272 of JBJOIT010000051.1, read as the reverse complement.
GTGTGGCGTTGGGCGGGCGTGACGTATTTGAGCCCGCTGTGGCGATGCTCTTCGTTGTACCAATGAACAAATTTCAGCACCCAGTCTCTGGCCTGGGTCAGCGTGTCAAACGGCAGCTGCGGCCATAGCGGGCAGTATTTGGCCGTGCGAAACAGCGCCTCCGCGTAAGCGTTATCGTTGCTCACCCGCGGCCTGCTGTACGAGGGTTGCACGCCCAGGTCACGCATCGTCATCAGCAGGTTGGAGCCTTTCATCACCGAGCCGTTGTCAGAATGCAGCACCAGTGCACGCCCGGCAGTCTGCTCGCGCAGGCATCCACGGCTGAGCAGGTGGCACGCATGCTCCGAGGACTGCACATCGTGGACCTCGTTGGCGACGAGCTTGCGGCTGTAGATGTCTTTGACCATGTACCAGTAGAAGTACCTTCCTCTGAGCGTGGTGGGCAGCCAGGTGATGTCCCAGCACCAGACCTGGTTGGGGCCATCTGCACGGTGCGTGGTTAGAGCCTTAGCCACAGGCGCTTTACTGCGCCCGCGCCTGTGGCTAAGGCCGGCGGCTTTCAACACCCGGTAGAACGTCGATTCACAGGCCAGGTATACGCCCTCATCGGCCAGCTTGGGCACGATCTGGTGCGGTGTCAGACTGGCGCAGTCTGAGCGGTTGGCCGCAGCCAATACGGCTTGGCGCTCTTGTGCGCTGAGTTTGTTGGCCGGTGGCTTGCGCACCGCACCCTGGCGGCCGTCCTGGGGGCTCAGACGCCAGCGCTGCACACTGCGTGCCGTCAATCCCAGCTCTTGGCATGCGCGCTGCTGGCGAGCGCCTGCTGTCATCGCTTCATTGATCAACTTCATTGCTTCACCGCGATCCAGGGCGTTGATCATTCGTCCTCTGCCTTGGCCCAGATCGCGTCGGCTTTTTTTCTCAGTACCAGCAGCGCTGCTGTCTCGGCCAGCGCCGCATTCTTGCGCTGCAACTCTTTCTCCAGGCTGCGTATTCGCTGCAGCGTTGTCGTGCTCACCATGCGAGCGGCTTGGCTGGCGTTCAATGCATCGCCACCGTTGGCCTGCTCGCAGCTCTGGCGCCATTGCTGGAGCTGCTCTACATGGATCGCCTTGGCGCGGCAGTACTGTGACAGTTCTGCCTGGCTCAGCGGTGCGCTCTCAAGCACCATGCGAAACTTGTCCGCACTGGACCAGCGCTCGTTGGCATGGCCTGCACCGGGCACCAGAGCCCCTGCGGCTCGCGCTGCGTTGCGCCACGTACGCAGCGTCACCGAGGTCACTCCAGACTCCCTGGCCAATTCCACCACCGTGCGGTTGTGCGGCGGCTTCATTTGCTCCAGCGCCCATTGCCGCTGCTCTTGTGTGTAGCGTTTTTGCTTCATTGCTGTCTTTCATCGCCGCCCCATTTTCTTGCTCAATGTGAGGCGACAACTATCCTGACATGGAGGGCGCCAAAAGAAAGTAGGGCGGTTTCAAGGACCAAGTGCAACACTCTGAACTTAGAGGAGTTGTATGACAAGAACATACCAACAATTGAGCGCGGAAGAACGCGGTTTCGTGATGGCCATGAAGTTGCAGGAATGCAGCACCCGCGCCATTGCTCTTGCGCTGGGTAGGTCGCCCAGCACCATTTCTCGAGAGCTCAGACGCAACGGCTATCAAAGCCCGGCCCAGCAATGTCTCATAGGGCGCCCCAGGGTCGCTGGCGGCTACGACGCTGTACGCGCTGGCAAGCGCGCCAGGCGCGTACGGCGTGCCGCCTGGCCTGTGCGCAAACTCCATCGTGGCGGGGCATTGTGGGCCGAAGTCAGGGCACTTCTGCAGCTAAAGCTCTCGCCCGAGCAGATCGCTGCCAAACTCAAGCAACGTCACCTCGCGCAGCCCCAATTGCAAGCTTCCCACGAGACCATCTATACCGCGATCTACGCGATGCCCAAAGGCCATTTGCGCCGCGAGCTAGTGGTACTGCTACGCCAGGGCAGAGGTGCGCGCAGGCCCCGTAGCAGGGGGCTGGATCGGCGCGGCTTGATTCAGGACATGCTGAGCATCCATGTACGCCCGCCCGAGGCCAACGAGCGTTTGCTACCAGGACATTGGGAGGGTGATCTGATGAAAGGCAGGGCCAACGCTTCGGCCGTAGGCACGCTGGTGTGCCGAAGGTCTTTGTTTGCCATGCTGGTCAAACTCGACGGCAGCACGGCTATGGATGCGCTCAACGGGTTCACGCAGGCGTTCTCTGCTTTGCCAGCCCAGGCCCGGCAGACCTTGACCTACGACCAGGGCAAAGAGATGGCACTACATAAGAAACTCGCCGAGAACACCGGACTGAAGATCTACTTTTGCGATCCCCATAGCCCTTGGCAGCGAGGCATCAACGAGAACACCAACGGCTTGCTGCGCCAGTACCTACCAAAGGGCACCGATTTGAGCACGTTCTCCCAACGTGAGCTCGATCACATGGCTTGGGAGCTCAATATGAGACCACGTAAGACTCTTGGATGGCGCAGCCCAGCAGAGGTTTTTTTTGACAGCCTCTTTATGCAAAAAGCCAAGCTTAATCCCACCGTTGCACTTGGTCCTTGAAACCGCCCTACTTTCTTTTGGCGAGCAAAAGAAAGTAGCTCGCCCGCCGGGGCGAATACCCGGCCTCCGCCCTACGCAGTAGCAAAGACATCACCACCGCCGGGCGCCCCCGGCCTGCGCCCTTCGCCAAACCACTCCCCTAAAAGGGCACAACACTCCTCAAACACATCCACTCCCCCGTCGCCGGATGCTGCAAGCGCAATTCACAGGCATGCAACATCAACCTCGAACTCATGGCTTGCACCTCTGGGCTTGCGTACAGGGCATCCCCCAAGATGGCATGGCCGATGGCTTGCAGATGCACGCGTAGCTGATGCGTTCGCCCGGTGACAGGTTCCAGCGCCACGCGGCCGGCTTCTGCCATGGGATGCCAGCGTGTTTGGCTGGCTTGGCCGCTTGGTGCCACCACACGTCGTGGGCGTTGAGGCCAATCAACTGCAATGGGCAGATCGATCAGTCCCCAGCCGTCTTCGGACTTGGGTCCGTGTTGCCAGCTTGGCCCGGGGTCGCCATGCACCGCCGCCTCGTAGCGCTTGTGCACCTCGCGCTGCTCAAAAGCGCGGCTAAGCACGCGTTGCCAGTGCGCGCCGCGCGCCATCAGCATCAGGCCTGAGGTGGCCATGTCGAGTCGGTGCACCACCAGTGCGTCGGGGTAAATGGCCTGAACCCGGGCGCTTAGGCAGTCTTGCTTGTCCTCGCCCCGTCCGGGTACCGCCAACAAGCCCGAGGGCTTGTTCAAAACCAGCAAGCAGTCGTCGCCAAACACTACCTCCACAGCTTCGGGCTGCAGCACCTCAGGCGCAGCCACGTCAGCGTCCCGAGCCTTCCTGCACCAGCCGCTCAACGGTCGCGCAGAGTTCGTCCACGTCGTTGGGTTTGTGGATCAGGGCGCGGGCACCTTCAGCATAGGCACTTTGCTCGATCTCCGGCGTGACGTAGCCCGAGGCCAGTGCCACCGGCAAATCTGCGCGGATCAGGCGTGCTGCACGCAGCAAATCCACGCCACAGTAGCCCGGCATGTTGTAGTCGGTCACCAGCAAGTCAAATTCGTGGGCGCGCTCCCGCAGGGCCCGCTCCGCCTCGTGCGGGTCGGTATAGGTGCTGACCTTGAAGCCACGCCGGCGCAGCACGCGCTCCACCAGAAAAACCAGGGCTTGATCGTCATCCACGTACATCACATGGCCGGCAGAGCCTGCGGGGGCGGCGCTGGGTACCGGTGCTGCAACAAGCGCCGGTGGTGGGGCCAGGGCTGCAGTGGGCGCTGCCGGAAAGTACAGGGTAAAAACGCTGCCCTCACCCGGTGTGCTTTGCACGTCGATGGCACCCTGGTGCGTGCGCATGATGCCGTGCACCACCGACAAGCCCAGCCCGGTGCCCTGGCCCACGGGCTTGGTGGTGAAAAAAGGCTCAAAAATGCGCTGCAAGGTTTCGGCAGCTATGCCGGCCCCTGTGTCCCGCACCGCCAGCGATACATAGGTCCCAGGTGGCAGGTCCCTGCCTGAGGCGGGCAACTGCTCGTGGCCCAGGCGTCCCAGCTCGATGTGCACCTGGCCGCGCGCCGAGCCGATGGCCTGGATGGCATTGGTGCACAGATTGAGTACGGTTTGCTCCACCTGCGTGGCGTCGCCCAGCACGGGAGGCAAATCGGCGTCGGCCTGCAGGCTCAGCTCCACGGCTGGCGGCAGGGTCACCTTCAGCAGGCGCGTGGTTTCAAGCACCACGTCTTCCAGCGAGATGGCGCTGCGCCGGGCTTGCTCGTTGCGGCTGAAGGTCAGGATCTGGCGCACCAGGTCGCGCGCCCGGCGTCCGGCCTTGTCGATTTCGGTCAGGCTGGTCTGGGCGGGGGATGCTGCCCCTGCGTCTTGTCGGGCCAGTTCCACATTGCCCAAAATTGCGCTCAGGATGTTGTTGAAGTCATGCGCAATTCCACCCGCCATGGTGCCGATGGCCTGCATCTTGTGTGACTCGCGCAGCTGCGCTTCCAGTGCGTTGCGCTGGGCCTCGATCTTCTTGCGGCCAGTCAGATCGCGTGCAAACACGGTGATGATGTCGCCGTCACTGCGCTGGTCGCAGGACACGCTCACCTCCACCGCCAGCACCTTGCCCCCGGTGGTCAGGCCCACCATTTCGCCCAGCTGGGCATGGGTGCTGACCTGCGCATAGGCCAGCGAGCGGGCCGCATCGGGTAAAAACTGCTCCAGCGGCCGCCCCAGGGCCTGGTCGCTCGGGCACTGAAAAAGCGCCGCGGCAGCCGGGTTGAACACCGAAATACGGTGTTGCCCATCCACGCAAATGATGGCGTCCAGGGCGGAATTGATGATGGCTGCCAGCCGGTTCTGGCTCTGGTGCAGCTCTTCGTTGCGGTGCTGCAGCGCCTGGCGCTCGGCCAGCAAGGGGCCCTGGTCGATGAAGGCGCAAATAAAGTGAGCCAGCTCATCCTGAGAATTTTCGATGCGGGCGATGTGCAAATCACCCATGAAACTGCTGCTGAGGCCGCGTGCAAAGACCAGCTCGCTGGCTTCGCTGGTGCCCTGTGCCAAGGCTCGCCCAAACAGAGCTGTCACCTGGGCTCGGTACTGCTGCCCCACCAGTGGCATGATGAAGTTGAGCGGTGGGTCTGTTTCATCCGGGCGAAACAGGCGCAGGGCCATGGCGTTGCTTTCCAGCACCAAGCCGTTTTCATCCACCACCATCAGTGCCAGCGGTACGTTGGAAAACAGCGTCAAAAAGCGCTCGGACGCTCCCTCTGCCGCCTGCTGGCTGTAGCGCAGCGCCTGGTTTTGTATTTCGAGTTCAGCTTGGTACTGGCGCAACTCCTGCACCATTTGTGCCACGGCTGGGCCGTCGATGGGCAGCTGTTCGGACGGGGTTGTTTCAAATTCACTCGCACCCGCTGCGAACAAGCCAGGCCCATCGGGCGTGATGTCGCCCGGCCTAAAAAAGGGCAAGTCGTCGTTCATGGGCGGGGCAGGCAGGCTGGGCGCGGGTGCCGCGGATGCTGGCCCCGGCGCTTGACCCTTATTTGTTCTTCAATTTGCCGCGTACGGGCACCACGGTGGTCACCGTGGGGCGCACGGCGTCTGCTGACACGGGCTTGGGTGGCGAGGTGTCTTTCTTGGGTTTTTTGGTTTCCTTGTTCGACTTCTGCTGACCTTTTGCCATGGTGTTCTCCGGTTGATGTGATGGGGTGAGTCTAGCTAACGGGCCAAGCACTTTTATGGCGTTGTCGTTTGTACTCGAACGAATACAATGGCAGACATGTACACGATCAAACGAATGCCCGAATTCGACGTTTGGCTCAGCGAGGTCAAGGATACGCTCACACGCAAGCGCCTGGGACTGCGTTTGCGTAAGGCCTCTCTCGGGAATTTGGGTGACGTTAAATCGGTCGGTGATGGTGTTTGGGAAATGCGTGAATTTTTTGGCCCCGGCTGGCGCATGTATTACGTCGAGCGCGGTGGAATGCTGATCGTGATGTTGGGTGGCGGTGACAAGTCGAGCCAAGGTGCCGACATTGCCAAAGCTGTTGATTTGTCCAAATTACTTTGAATCGGAGCACAACGATGACCCTCAAAATCGATATTTCCAATTTGCCTGAGTTCGACATCACCGAGATGCTGCAAACCGAGCAGGACATCGCCGAATACCTCAGCTTGGTGATTGAAGACGGCGATCCGGCCTTGCTGGCGGCCACACTGGGCGACATTGCGCGTGCGCGTGGCATGACCCAGATTGCCCACGACGCTGGCATAGGCCGCGAGGCGCTGTACAAGGCGCTGCGTCCCGACGCACAGCCGCGCTTCGACACCATCGCACGTGTCTGCAAGGCCCTGGGTGTGAAACTGGTGGCCCAGCCCATGGGGCAGGGCTGAACGGCTGATTTTCAATTCCTGCGCCTTATTGGCGCAGGCGGTTTACCTCCAGCTCCGTTACAGGGGCGGCGTTATTGCCCCATGAGCGGCGAATGTGGGTGAGCACTGCGGCGATGTCGGCGTTGTTCAGTTGCAGCACAAAGGGTGGCATGCCGTAAGGGCGGGGGTTACCGGTGGTGGCGGGTGCGAAGCCGCCATACAGCACCACCTGCACCAGGTTGGTTGGCTCTGCCAGGGTCACCGCCCGGTTCCCAGCCAGGTTTGGGTAGGCGTTGACTACGCCCTCTCCCTGCTGGCTATGGCAGTTGGCGCAATGTTGCTCGTAGATTTTGGCGCCACGCTCGGCCACGCGCACTGACACGGCCAGTGCCGACGTAATCCGGGGTGAGTTTGAATCGGTCGGAAGGTCTTTCAGGTACACCGCCATCGCCTGCAGGTCGGCATCATTCATATGCTGAGTGCTGTGCTGCACGACCTCTGCCATGGGGCCAGACACACTGGCCTGCGGGCTCACACCTGTTTTCAGCAGCGCAACAATGTCCTGAATGGGCCAGTCGGCCACGGACGCCTGCCCGGTGTCCAGCAAGGAGGGCGCATACCAGGTTTGATCTGGCATCAGCCCACCGCTAAAAGCCCGTGCTGAGTCCACCGCCCCCAGGGCGTTGCGGGTTCCGTGGCAGCTGCTGCAGTGGCCCAGTGTCTGCACCAAATAGGCGCCGCGGTTCCGCTGCGGGCCGGCATCCGCCTTGTTGACTGACGTGCCGGGCGAAAAGTACAGCGCGCGCCAGACGCCCAGCGCCGCCTGTGTGCTGAAGGGCCAGCGCAAAGCGTGTGCCTTGGTGGTTTGTGTCACCGGCGGCAGGCTGCTTAGGTAGGCAAACAGGGCATCGGCATCGCCCCTGGTCACACCTGTGTAGCTGGTGTAAGGAAACGCGGGATACAGCCAGCGACCATCTTTGGAGCTGCCATGGTGCAAGGCTTTCCAGAAGTCGTTGGGGGTCCAGCGCCCCAGCCCGGTGTTGGCATCGGGCGTGAGGTTGCTGCTGTAAAGGGTGCCAAAAGGGGTCTCGATGCCGCGTCCGCCAGCATAGCGCTCGCCGCCGCGCGCCGTATGGCAGGCCATGCAGTTGCCTGCCCGGGCCAGGTAGGCGCCTTTTGCTATTTGCTCTGGGGTGGCCGGTGCCGTGGTAAGTTGCGCGGCGGTGTCATCAAACCCACCCGTTGAGTTGCGCCAAGCAACCCAGGCGGCACCCAGGCCCACTGCTACAACTGCCACCAGCAGTGTCTGCAGCACGGCCGACCGTGTGCGGGTCATCCTCTTCATGGCTGGCTCCCACCGGCCAGTTCGGGGGCGCTGCCGCAGGGCAGAGGCAAGACCTGTACCGGCGCCAGAACCCGGGCCGTGGGCGCTGCCGAGGCCGCCTTGGCATTGGCGGGCACTGGCTGGCTGGACAACCAGGCCGCCACGCCCGCCACGTCTGCAGGTGTCAGCCGCCGGGCAAGGGTGGCCATGCAGTCAGGCGCATGGGCCTTGCGTTCACCTGTGCGCCAGCCGCCCAGCTGGGCGTTCAGATAGTCGCGGGGCAAACCCAGCAAACCCGGCACATGGGGCGTTACACCCGTCAGCGCCATGCCGTGGCATTGCACGCAGGCGGGCAGCTCGCGTGCGGGGTCCCCGCGCAGAGCCAACACTTGTCCTCGTCGCAGCACTTCGGGCGGCACATCTGCAGCGGTGGGGGCTGGGTAGGGCAGCTCTAGTGAAGCAAAGTGGCGGGCAATCTCCATCAGGTAAGCGTTGTCGAGCGGGTCCACCATGCGTGTCATCAGGCCATAGTGCCGCCGCCCTTCCTTGAAGTTGAGCAACTGCTTGTACAAATAGCCCGCCGGCTTGCCGGCCAGCCGTGGGTAATAACCATCGGGCCCGGCCTGGCCTTGCTCCCCGTGGCAGGCCGTGCAGGCCTGCGTGCGCTGGGCCATGCTGTCTTCAAAGGGCCGGGCCTTCACGGCCATTGGCGATTGCGCAAGGACCAACGCGCTGGCCAGCGACAGTGCCAGGGCCCCAAAGGCCAGACGAAGGGTGTCCAGGTGGTTGTCAAAAATGCTCATGTGCTTGTTGCAACCGGGGTTTGTTCAATGGTCAGGGGTGATCGCGCCACCGTGACACAGGGAAGGATCCAGCCCTCGCGCTTTTCTTCGGCACTGAGGCCGGGCCAATCGATCAAGTAGCTGACTTCGCCACTCAGCAAGCGGCACAAGCAGGCCCTGCAGGTGCCGTTGCGGCAGGAGCTGGGCAGCTCGATGCCCGCCCGCAAGGCCTCTTGCAAGACAGAGCGGCTTGCGCTGGCCTCAAAGATCTCCCCGCCCGGGCGTAATTGCACCTTGAATGCGGGGCAGGAGGACACAGGCTGGGGCGGCATGGTCGGGCAGTTTAGCCGGCGCTCTTGAGGTGCCTGAGGCAGTGCCGTATAGGACGATATTTAAGGCGACAATCAGCCCCCTTTTTTTGTACTCTGACCCGCAGACATGTCCTCATCGAACGATTTTCCTGTGCGCGCCGCAACCCTGCGCGATGCCAAAGCCATTGCCGACCTGCATGTGAGCGCCGGTCGTCTGGCCTATGAGGGCATCCTGCCTGAGGATTACCTCAGCACGCTCACCGTGGAAAAGCGGCTGGCCTACTGGCGCGAGGCCATCGAGTATTTCGAGCCTCAGGTCTTTGTAGCGACCGACGATGACAAAATTGTGGGTTTTGTGGCTTTCGATCGTTCCCGCGACAAAGGCACTCCCGCCACCACCGGCGAAATCTGGGCCATCTATGTGGCCCCCTCACATCTGCAAAAGGGTGTCGGCCTCGCCTTGTGGGATGCCGCGCGCGAGGGTCTGCAAGAAGAGGGTTGCACCCGTGTCACCCTGTGGTTGCCCCTGGCCGCCGAGCGCACCTTGCGGTTTTTTGACCTGGCTGGCTTCAAGCGCGAGCTGCCATCGGCCAAGACCGTGCCCATTGGTGGCGTCAAGGTGGAAGAGATTCGCCTCAAGCGCCAGATTTAGGCGCGTCCAGCGGGGTGGGTGAGGGTGTTCAAATAGGAATTGTTAATTCACATCATTGAATCAATCAACTCCCTAAATACTGCGGTGCCACTACCATTCAGGTGTTCGTTTTGGAACGCTTCATTCTTAAGGAAAACCGCATGTCTCTCATCAACACCCAAGTCCAGCCGTTCAAGGCCAACGCTTTTCACAACGGCAAATTTATCGAAGTCACCGAGCAAAGCCTCAAGGGCAAGTGGTCGGTCCTGATCTTCATGCCGGCCGCCTTCACCTTCAACTGCCCTACCGAAATCGAGGACGCAGCTGACAACTACGCTGCCTTCCAGGCTGCTGGTGCCGAGGTCTACATCGTGACCACCGACACCCAGTTCTCCCACAAGGTATGGCACGAGACCTCTCCCGCCGTGGGCAAGGCCAAGTTCCCATTGGTGGCCGACCCCACCCACAAGCTGACCCGTGCCTTCGGCGTGCACATTGAGGAAGACGGCCTGGCGCTGCGTGGCACCTTCGTGATCAACCCCGATGGCGTGATCAAGACCATGGAAGTGCACTCCAACGAAATCGCCCGCGACGTGTCCGAGACCCTGCGCAAGCTAAAGGCTGCCCAGTACACCGCCGCAAACCCCGGCCAGGTGTGCCCCGCCAAGTGGAAGGAAGGCGCCAAGACTTTGGCTCCCTCCATCGACCTGGTCGGCAAGATCTAAAGCTTGTCCCTCATGCCCTGCCTTGCAGGGCGTTGAGTGCAGCGCATGGGGCTCGCCCCGTGTGCTTTGCCCAACGATTCCCCCCGCCTTTTGAACACCGGCTCTGCCAAAAGCGTGAGCCCAGGGATCACTGCACCCTGAAAACCGGAGAAAACCATGCTCGACGACACCCTCAAAGCACAACTCCAGCAATACCTGGCCCTGCTGCGCCAGCCCATCCGTCTGATCGCCTCGCTGGACGACAGCGAAACCGCCGCCGACATGAAGAGTCTGCTCGAGACTATCGTCAGCCTCTCCGACAAGGTCACGCTGGACGTCTCGGGCGCCGACAGCCGCAAGCCTTCCTTTGTGGTGGCCCGCCATGGTGAGACCCAAGGCGTGCGCTTTGCCGGCCTGCCGCTGGGCCACGAGTTCACCTCCTTGGTGCTGGCCCTGCTGTGGACGGGTGGCCACCCGCCCAAGGTGGAGCAGGATGTCATCGATTCGATCAAAGCTCTGGACGGCGACTTCAGCTTTGAGGTCTACATGTCCCTGACCTGCCACAACTGCCCGGACGTGGTGCAGGCCCTGTCGCTCATGGCCATCGTCAATCCCAAGGTCAAAACCGTGGTGATTGAAGGCGGCGCCTTCCAGCAAGAGGTGACCGAGCGCGAAATCATGGCCGTGCCCATGGTGTTTTTGAACGGCAAGGTGTTTGGCTCGGGCCGCATGAGCGTGGAAGAGATCGTGGCCAAGCTCGATACCGGCGCTGCCGACCGCGAAGCCGCCAAACTGAGCGCCAAAGAGGCGTTTGACATGTTGATCGTGGGCGGTGGCCCCGCTGGCGCTGCCGCTGCCGTGTACGCCGCCCGCAAGGGCATACGCGTGGGGGTGGCTGCCGAGCGCTTTGGTGGCCAGACCAACGACACCATGGCGATTGAAAACTACATCTCGGTGCTGGAGACCGACGGCCCCAAGTTTGCGGCCGCGCTTGAAGCCCAGGTGCGCCACTATGGCGTGGACATCATGAACCTGCAGCGTGCTATGCAAATCATTCCGGCGACCGAGGCTGGGGGCCTGCTACAGGTGCAGATGGACAACGGCGCAACGCTCAAGGCCAAAACCGTGATCGTGTCGACCGGTGCCCGCTGGCGCAATGTGAACGTGCCCGGCGAAGCCGAGTACAAAAACAAAGGCGTGGCCTATTGCCCGCACTGCGACGGGCCGCTGTTCAAGGGCAAGCGCACGGCGGTAATTGGCGGCGGCAACTCCGGCATCGAAGCGGCGATTGATTTGGCCGGCATAGTCGAGCACGTCACGGTGATCGAATTTGCCGAACAGCTCAAGGCCGATGCGGTGCTGGTAAACAAACTGAACAGCCTGCCCAACGTGACGGTGCATACCAGTGCCCAGACCACCGAGATCACCGGCGACGGCAGCAAGGTCAATGGCATTTCGTACAAAGACCGCGCCTCTGGCACCGAGCACCATGTGCCGCTTGAAGGGGTGTTCGTGCAAATCGGCCTGGTGCCCAACACCGAGTTTCTGAAGGGCACCGTTGAACTCAGCAAATTTGGCGAGATCGTGGTGGACGCCAAAGGCCACACCAACATGCCGGGCGTGTTTGCGGCGGGCGACTGCACCACGGTGCCTTACAAGCAAATCGTCATCGCTGCCGGCGAAGGCGCCAAAGCCGCCCTGAGTGCCTTTGACCACCTGATTCGCAGCTGATTCGCTCGCAGCTGACATGTCATGTCCTGTTGACCACTCAAACCTCTCGCCCACGGGTTGTCCGGTCTCCTCTCGTGCTGCGGCGTTCAATCCCTTTGAGCCCGCCTATCTGCAGAACCCGGCCGACTATTTGCGCTGGGCACGCGAAGAAGAACCTGTTTTCTTCAGCCCGGAGCTGGGGTATTGGGTGGTCACCCGCTATGACGACGTGAAGGCGGTGTTTCGCGACAACCTTTTGTTTTCGCCCGCCATTGCACTCGAAAAAATCACGCCTGCGCCCCCCGAGGCAATGGAGATTTTGAAAAGCTTTGGCTTTGCCATGAACAGAACCATGGTGAACGAAGATGAGCCCGATCACATGGCGCGGCGTCGTCTGCTGTTGGATGCGTTTCTTCCTGAAAACCTGATCAGGTTTGAACCCGTGGTGCGCACCATGGCACGGCAGTACATGGACCGGTTCATCGACCGGGGGAGCGCCGATTTGGTCAAGGAGATGTTCTATGAAATCCCCTTGACCATCGCCTTGCAGTTTTTGGGGGTGCCAGACGAAGGCGCTGAGCAATTGCGTCAGTTTGCCGTTGCCCACACGCTCAATACCTGGGGGCGTCCAACGCCCAAAGAACAGTTGGAGGTGTCCCAAAACGTCGGGCGCTTCTGGCAGGTGGCCCAAAAAATACTGGATGACATGATGGCCCGCCCAGACAGCCAGGGTTGGATGTATGACTCCATACGCCAACATCACAAGCACCCGGACATCGTCACCGAGTCTTACCTGCGCTCCATGATGATGGCCATCTTGGCCGCGGCTCACGAAACCACCTCCAACGCTACCGCCAATGCCTTCATGACGCTCCTGTCGGAGCCGTCGGCCTGGCGGGCCATCTGCGATCAGCCCGGAATCATTCCAAATGCGGTTGAAGAGTGCCTGCGAGTGGCGGGGTCCATCATTGCGTGGCGTCGGGTTGCCACGTCTGACACCACAGTGGGCGGTGTCGCCATCCCCAAAGGTGGCAAGTTGCTGCTGGTGCAAGCTTCGGCCAACGTCGACCCCGCGCATTTCGAGAATCCTGAACAGGTCGATCTGTATCGCGACAACGCCGTAGAGCACCTGACCTTTGGTTATGGGGCACACCAATGCATGGGCAAAAACATCGGTCGCATGCAGATGCGGGTTTTTCTGGAGGAATTTGCCCGGCGCCTGCCGCACCTTCAATTGGTGCCGGGTCAGTCCTTTGAGTTTTTGTCCAACACTTCATTTCGTGGGCCCTCTGAATTGTGGGTTCAGTGGGATCCGGCCCTCAATCCTGAGCGTACCCACGCTGCCAAAGGCGACAGCACTCCCGCGTTTTATGTGGGTCCCCCTGTCAAAGACGCCATTACCCGTCAGGTGGTGGTGCGAGAGGTGCATGCAGATGGTGACGGCCTCTATCGCTTTGTGTTCGCTGATGGCCTGGGGCGTCCCCTGCCAGCCTGGTCGGCGGGGTCTCATGTGGATCTGGTGGCTGGTGGCTATCGTCGCAAGTATTCTCTGTGCGGCCCTGCCGGCGACCAGACGACGTTTCAGGTCGTCATTCAACGCGAGGCCGACGGCCGAGGCGGCTCGCGGTATTTTTGTGACCACCTGCAAGTGGGCGCTCAAGTTCACATCGCCGGACCCAAAAACCTGTTCAGGCTGGATGAAGAAGGCCAGCATTACGTCCTGATTGCGGGTGGCATAGGCATCACGCCCATATTGGCCATGGCAGACCGGCTCAAGGCGCTGGGCAAATCGTATGAATTCCATTACGCCGGGCGGGCACGTCAGCACATGGCCTTGCTGGGCCGGGCCGAACAAGACCATGGCAGAAGCCTGCGCTGCTATGTCAAGGCCCAGGGGCGGCGCATGGATCTGGCAACGATGTTGTCTGAGGTCCATGACCGCACAAGGGTCTACGCATGTGGCCCAGCTCGATTGATCGACGCTTTGGAGGTGCTGAGCGGGCAGTGGGCCGACGGCGTTTTGCATGTTGAACACTTCAGCGCCGAGGGCACAGCGCTGAACCACGACAACGAGCACGCTTTTGTGGCGGTCTTGCAGGACTCCCATCTGGAAGTGCCGGTGGCTGCAGATCAAACCTTGATCGACGCCTTGCAGGCCCGTGGCATCGATGTGCCCAGTGATTGTGGTGAGGGTTTGTGCGGTACCTGTGAGGTCAAAGTGCTTGACGGCGTCGTGGACCACCGGGACAGGGTCCTAAGCAAGGCCGAGCGCGCCATGGATGGACGCATGATGGCCTGCTGCTCCCGAGCCAAGGGCTCGAAGCTGGTGCTGGCCCTGTAAAAGCGCCTCAGTTGGCCGCGCCGCTGAACCGGCTTTCGGCCTGCTTGCGGTACTCCGAGGGCGTCATGCCCTTGATTTCCAGGAAGCGGCGGTTGAAGTTGGCCACGTTGTTGAAGCCGACCTCGTAGCAGATGTCGGTGATCAGCCGGCCTGAATTCATCAGCAGCTGGCAGGCCCGATTGATGCGGACCCGGTTCACAAAGTCGGTAAACGTGTTGCCTGTGGCGCGCCGGAAGAAACGTGAAAACCGGCTCTCGCTCATGCCCAGCTCGGCGGCAACGTCGGCCGCTGAAATGGGCTTGTCCAGGTTGTCCGTCAGCCGGATGACCAGATCGTTGATCTGGCGCATGGAGGCGTCGTCGTCCACGCTTTGCAGTTGCACGTTGGACAGCAGGCGGTACTCGGTGCAGGCCGCCAGGTCACATAAAAAGTCGCAAAACGCCGTGAAGCGTCTCAAACCCCGGTTGGACTTGACCTTGTGCCAATGCGCAATGGCCTGCTCCGACATGTCAAAAAACTCGATGCCGTGGCGGGCCCGGTCCAGGAGCGGCAGCACTTCGGCCAGTTCGGGAATGTTGTCGGTGGCACGCGCCAGCGGCTCGTGCAAGAACTGAATCACCAAGTCACGCTGGGGCACGCTGGCTTCGGCCATGTCCATGCTCACCCAGTTGTGGGGCAGGCGTGGGCCGGTGAGCACCACCTGGCCGGGCTGAAACCGGCCGATCCAGTCGCCCACAAACATCTTGCCCGAGGTGGCAGTGATCAGGTGCAGCTCGTACTCGTCGTGGTAGTGCCAGCGCGCCAGCGGTGTAGGAAAGCCGTGGGCCAGACAGCGGATAAACCCCACCTCGGTGGGAGACTCGTAGCCCAGGTCGGGCGAACGTGCGTAGTCTCTTTCCAGCTCGGGCTTGAGCTGGCGAGGAACTTGGCGGGGCAGGGCAGACACGGGTGAGCCTCTTGTGGATCAGGTCAATACCTTACCACCATCGTTCGTGTCAGCCCTTTGCTGATGCCACAAAACGCTGCACACGCTCAAAGGCACTGCGCAGCCCTGCCACCAGCCGCTCATCCCCGGCCAGCTCCCCCCAGAGCACTGCATCTGCTGCAAACGCCGCCAGTGGGTCTGCACTCTCGCAAATGGCGTGGGCTTGGGCCACGTCCATGGCCTGATCCTGGTAGGTGTAATGAATCTGCCCCGCATGCCAGCGCTGCAGGTAAGCCAGAAACAGCGCCGGCAGCATGGCCACCGCGGCAATCGACTCCCCTCTGGCCAGACGCTCACGGATCGTGGGCGCAATAAAGCCCGGAATCTTGGAGTAGCCGTCCATCGCCACGCGCTGGTTGGTGTCGGCAATCGCCGTGTTGCAAAAACGCTCCAGCACCACATCGCGGTACCTTGCCAGATCAATCGGGCTGGGGCTGAGCACTGGCATCACGTCCTGCGTGACATAGTCAAACGCCATCTGGCGAATCACCGGGTCCAGCGTGCCCTCATGAATGTAGGTGTAGCCCACCAGCGTGCCGGCCCAGGCGATGCAGCTGTGCGTGGCATTGAGCAGGCGGATCTTGGCCTCCTCGTACGCCTGCACCGAGTCCACCATCTCTGCGCCCACACGTTCCCAGGCAGGCCGCCCGGCGATGAATGTGTCTTCAATCACCCACTGGATGAAGCTCTCCCCCATCAGGGCAGCAGCATCGTCCACCCCGGTGGCGGCCAGCACCCGCTCGCGCACGGCCGCTGTGGGCCGGGGGGTGATGCGATCGACCATGGCATTGGGGCTGGTGGTGTTGGCCTGTATCCAGGCCAGAAGCTCGGTGTCACCGGCCAGTTCCACAAACTGCAACAAACCACTGCGTGAACGCTCGCCGTTGTGGCGCAGGTTGTCGCAGTTCATCAGGGTGACTGGGCCCCCTTGGCGCTTCATGCGCGCACGCAGGATGGCAGTCAAGGCGCCATAAAGGGTGCTGCCGGGCAGACCCTTGCGGGCCAGATCCAGGTCGCTGCGCAAATCGGCAAAGGTGGCCAGGTCCAGCTGGTTGTGGGCATCCAGGTAGTAGCCAGCCTCGGTCACGGTAAACGAGATGATCTTGGTGGCCGGGTCTGCGCCCACCGCGATCAGCTCTGCCAGATCAGGCGTGTAGCCAATCACACGGCGGATGGAGGAGATGCGCTGGTACTGATGCTCGCCCTGGGGCGAGATGGTCTCCAGGGTGTAGGCACCGCCCTGGGCTTGCAAGGCAGAGATGGTCTCGGCCATGTCGGCTCGCAGGTTGCCGCCGGCCAGAGTCCAGGATGTATCTCCCAGGTCATGCAGGTTTTGCAGGTAAACGGCCTGGTGCGCGCGGTGGAAGGATCCGAGGCCCAAATGCAAGATGAGGTTCATGGTTGGCTCGCTGTTGTTCTCGACATGTGCAGACAGGTCGGCTTAAAGATCAAAATGAGTGGGCATCATCACCACGTCGCGGATGGTCATGCCCCGCGGGCGGGTCAGCATGAACAGCACGACCTCAGCCACCTCGGCGGGTTCCAGCAGGCCGCCCGCCTCGCGCAGCGCCTGCAGCTTGTCTTGTGGCCAATCGGCCAGCAGCCCGGTGATGACCGGCCCTGGCGAAATGGAGCCCACCCGGATGCCGTGCTTGAAGACCTGGCGCCGCGTGGTTTGCACAAAGCAGTCAATCGCCCACTTCGACGAGGCGTAGACCGGCTCCCACGGCGTGGGGTAGTGCGCGGCCAGCGAGCTGGTCACGATCACGTCGCCACCGCCTTGTTCAATCATCTGCTTGAGCACGTCGCGCACGTTTTTCATGACCACGGCAACGTTGAGCTGCAGCATGCGGTCGATGGCGTCGTGCTGGGCATCCACCAGGTCGCCGCCCACATAAAGACCGGCGTTGGCGTGAAAGATGTCGAGCCGGCCGGTGCGCTTCAGGATCTCGGGGACCAGCGTGGCGCATTGCTCGGCGTTGAGCAGGTCGATCACCAAGGGCGTGGCAGCCGGGCCGAGTTCGGCACAGGCGCGCTCCAGCGCGGCGGCGTCACGGTCTACTAAAACGACCTGCGCGCCGGCGGACAACAGGGCTTGTGTGCTGGCCCGGCCGATACCTGAGGCCGCACCCGTGACGGCGGCAATCTTGCCAAGAAGAGGAGTGCTCATGGTGTGCTTTTTTGTCAATGTCAAACCGCCACAGGCGCGGCGCTGCGGGTGACCTTGCCGTGGGCATCAAACAAGTGCGCTGCATCGGGGTCGATGGACAAGCCCACCTTCTGGCCTGCATGCAGCTGAGTGCGCTGATTCTGGCGAGCGATCAGCTGCGCGCCCGTGTCCGTGCTCACGTACACCAGCGTCTCTGCACCCAGGGCCTCCACCAGCGCCACCTGGCCTTGCACCACACCGCTGCCCGCGTCTTGCAAGTGCACGTTCTCCGGGCGCAAGCCGACAGAGCCCCCTGCGGCCACCGGCAAAGCATAGGTGGTCACGGCCTGACCCAGCTGATCGGCGCGCACCACGTTCATTTGCGGTGTGCCGATGAATTGCGCCACAAACTGATTGGCTGGGCGGTCGTACAGCTCCAGGGGTGTGCCCACCTGCTCGATCAAGCCATCGCGCAGCACCACCACACGGTCTGCCAGCGTCATGGCCTCCACCTGGTCGTGCGTCACATAAATGGTGGTCGCCCCCAAGTCGCGGTGCAGCTGGGCAATCTCCACACGCGTCTGGCCACGCAGGGCCGCATCCAGATTGGACAAGGGCTCGTCAAACAAGAACACCTTGGGTGCGCGCACAATCGCCCGGCCGATGGCCACGCGCTGGCGCTGCCCGCCCGACAGGGCCTTGGGAGTGCGATCCAGATAGCTGGTGAGGTTCAGGATGCTGGCCGCGCGCTTGACCTTCTCGTCTATCACCTTCGGATCCACGCCGGCCAGCTTCAGGGCAAAGCTCATGTTCTCGTACACGCTCATGTGCGGGTACAGCGCGTAGCTCTGAAACACCATGGCCAGATCGCGTTTGCTCGATGGCAGCTGGGTGATGTTGCGCCCATCGAGCAGCAGATCACCACCATCGATGTGCTCCAGCCCCGCAATCAGGCGCAGCAAGGTGCTTTTGCCGCAGCCCGAAGGGCCCACAAAGACGATGAACTCGCCTTGCTGGATGTCCAGGTCCACGCCCTTGATGGCGCGGTGATCACCAAAGTATTTCTCGATGCCTTTGAGTTCTAGGTAGGCCACTGAAGTTTCTCCTGATGTATTCAAACGTATTCAAACTTTTGCAAACCGACGCTTGGACGATCGATATTCATGTCGGCATGCATCTCGGTATTCATTCGCGGGGTGCCGCAGAACCGGCTTCGCCGGTCTGCTGGCGCCGCCCCCTGCAAGGGGGAAAGCGGCCACACGCAGTGGGCAAGCCGGGGGGTGTGCAACACGCCATTTCATTTCACAGCGCCAAAGGTCAGCCCTTGCACCAGCTGCTTTTGGCTGAACCAGCCAAACACCACGATGGGGGCGATGGCCATGAGCGAGGCAGCCGACAGCTTGGCCCAGAACAGGCCTTCGGGGCTGGAGTACTGGGCGATCAGGGCGGCCAGGGTGCCGGCGTTGGCAGCAGTGAGCGTCAGGCTCCAGAAGGCTTCGTTCCAGCTCAGCACCAGGCACAGCAGCCCCGTGGAGGCCAGGCCGCCCATGGACAGGGGCAGCAGCACCAGGCGGGCTTCTTGCCACAAGGTGGCGCCGTCCATGCGTGCGGCATCCAGAATCTCCTTCGGGATGTCCTTGAAGCCCGAGTACAGCATCCACACCATGATGGGCAGGTTGGAGAGCGTGAAGATGATCGTCAGGCCCAGGCGGGTGTCGAGCAAGGAGGACTGTTGTGCCAGAACGTAGATGGGCATGAGCGCGCCCACAGCCGGCATCATCTTGGTCGACAGCATCCACATCAACACGTCTTTGGTGCGCTTACCGGGGTAAAAGGCCATGGCGTAGGCGGCGGGCGCGGCCAGGGCCAGGCCCAGCACGGTGGAGCTCAGGCTAGTGA
>JBJOIT010000050.1:0-19707 GCA_046046915.1 Pseudomonadota bacterium | reverse complement strand
GGATGTAGCCACCCAGGTGGCGATCGGGCGCCCACAGGATTTTTTGGCCCTGGTCTTTGAGCGCGCGCACCACGTCCAGCGCGCAGCTCGAGGTCACCAGCCAGTCGGCGCGGGCTTTGACGGCTGCGCTGGTGTTGGCATAGACCACCACGGTGCGGTCAGGGTGCTGATCGCAAAAGGCAGAGAAGGCCTCGATGGGGCAACCCAGGTCGAGCGAGCAGTTGGCGTCCATATCGGGCATCAGTACCCGCTTTTCGGGCGACAAGATCTTGGCCGTCTCGCCCATGAAACGCACGCCCGAGACCACCAGGGTTTGCGCCTCGTGATCGCGACCAAAGCGGGCCATCTCGAGAGAGTCGCTCACCAAACCGCCGGTTTCTTCAGCAAGATCCTGCAAATCAGGGTGCACGTAGTAGTGCGACACCATCACAGCGTTGCGTTCCTTCAGAAGGCGCCGGATGTCGTCTTTCAGGCGGGCGCGCTCGGCCGGGCCGGGTTCCACCGGAACGCGGGCCCAGGCGTGCTTGGTGCCACAGGCGGGTTGTTCAAATTCAACGTCGATCAGGGCGTTCATGGTCACCTCACAGTTCCTGCAAACGCATTGAAAAATCGGTGGCCTTGACGTCTTTGGTCAGGGTGCCAATCGAGATACGGTCCACGCCCGTCTGGGCCAGTTCACGCAGGCCATCCAGCGTGACACCGCCGGATATCTCCAGCACCGCACGGCCAGCGTTGATACGCACAGCTTCATGCAAATCGGTCAAGGACATGTTGTCCAACAGCACCATGGTGGCACCAGCGGCCAAAGCTTCGCGCAATTGATCCAGGGTCTCCACCTCGATCTCGACAAAGCTGGCCCGGCTGGCCACGGCCTGCGCCGCTCGCAAGGCCTGGGTCACCCCACCCGCGGCAGCGATATGGTTTTCCTTGATCAACACGGCATCAAACAGGCCGATGCGGTGGTTGACGCCACCGCCCATCTTGACGGCGTACTTTTGCGCCAGGCGCAAGCCGGGCAAGGTTTTTCGGGTGTCCACGATGCTGGCCCGGGTGCCCTGCACTTGCGCCACATACAGCGCGGTCTTGGTCGCCACGGCGCTGAGCAATTGCAAAAAATTTAAGGCTGTGCGCTCGGCGCTGAGCAAGGCTCGGGCCTGGCCTTCCACTTCCAGGACTACCTGATCGGGCTCACAGCGTTGACCCTCTGCCACAAGCCAGCGAATCTGAACCTCGGGGTCCAGAGCTCGCAAGGCAGCCTCGGCCCAGGGCGCGCCACAGATCACCGCAGATTCTCGGGCCAGCACACGGGCCCGGGCACGACGGGTGGGGTCAATCAAACCGGCAGTGAGATCGCCATCACCCAGGTCTTCAGCCAGGGCCCGGCGAACATCCGCCTGAGCCAAATCGGCCAGCGCAGATGGCGTGAAAAATTGCGTGCTGTTCATGGCATGGCCCTAGAAGAAACCTGCAAAAAAGACAAAAACCGATCAGACCTCGACCCGGGCACCACGCCCCATCAGGGTGGCAACCGCCTGCGTGGCACTGAGCTTGCCGTCGAGCAAAGCCACCACCGTCTCGGAAATAGGCATATCGACGCCGAGTGCTTGGGCACGCTGCACCACAGTGCGTGCGCTGTACACACCCTCCGCCACATGGCCCAGTGAATCGACGGCTTCGGCCAGCGACTTGCCTTGCGCCAGCAACAAGCCCACTTGCCGGTTGCGAGAAAGGTCACCCGTCGCCGTTAACACGAGGTCGCCCAAACCGCTCAGCCCCATGAAGGTCTCTGTCTTGGCACCCAGCGCTACGCCCAGACGTGTCATTTCCGCCAATCCGCGAGAGATCAGGGCCGCACGTGCATTGAGGCCCAAGTTGAGCCCGTCGCACAGACCCGTGGCGATCGCCAGCACATTCTTGACAGCGCCACCCACTTCGACACCCACGATGTCATCGTTGGCGTACACACGCAGGTTGGGACCGTGAAACGCCTGGACCAAGGCCTCGCGCACACTGGCAAGTCGGCTGGCCGCCACCAGCGCGGTGGGTTGACCGCGAGCCACTTCGAGCGCGAAGCTGGGGCCACTCAAGGCACCACAGGCTAGACCCGGAGCAACTTGTGCCTGAATTTCGTGCGGCATCAACCCTTGGGCCGGCCTCGCGCCAGGGCCTGAGGATGGCGCACGCTCAAAGCCCTTGCAAAGCCATGCCACGGGGGCACGGCTGGCGCTGAGCTGCTGGAGCATGCTGCGCAAACCCGCCATGGGCGTGGCAACCACCACAAGGTCTGCATGTTCTGTGATGGACGACCAGCTCTCGTCCGAATGGGCCGTCCCAGGCAGGGCGCTGATCGACACCCCAGCCGGAATACTCACCTGCGGAAGATAGCGCGCATTGACGCCCTGTGCCTTCATGCTGGCAGCTTGGGCAGCATCTCGTGCCCACAAGGAAACGACACGGCCGGCCGCCGGGTGATTGGCAGCACTGATGGCCAGGGCTGTGCCCCAGGCGCCCGCTCCTAAAACAGCAATCTTCACGCGGCCTCCGTGTGATGCCTTGGCTCGCCAGGAACCCGATGATCCTTACTGAACCTGCTCGGCAGCAGCGGCTTGCTGCTGCTCGTACATGGCCTGGAAATTGATTTCCGAGAGATGCACGGGTGGGAAGCCAGCCCGTTGGACCAAGTCGGCCACATTACCACGCAAGTAGGGGTACACGATTTGCGGGCAAGCGATGCCCATGATCTGCCCCAGCTGCTCTTGCGGCAGATTGCGAATTTCAAAAATTCCGGCTTGCTTGGCTTCCACCAGAAACACGGTGCGATCCTTGATCTTGGTTTGCACGGTGGCGGTCACGCAGACCTCGAAGACGCCATCGGCGACTGGTGCGGCTTCGACGCCGAGCTGGATGTCCACTGTGGGCTGCTCTTGTTCGAGCAGGATGGCGGGTGAATTGGGTTGCTCCAGCGAGGCCTCCTTGAGGTAAACGCGCTGAATCTGAAACACGGGGTCAAGTTGCTCGGACATGGATGGCTTTCAAAATATAACAAGGCCCGCCACAAAAACTTGGGCGGGCCTGGATCTCTAAGGGCGCAGGAAGTTTAGCGCAAGCGTTTTGGCGGGGATCAGGCCGCCAGCAAGGGTAGCAATCCACCTTGAGCGTCCAAGGCCATCAGGTCATCGCAACCGCCGACATGGGTATCGCCTACAAAAATTTGTGGCACGGTGCGGCGGCCAGTGAGCTCCATCATCTTGACGCGCTCATCGGGCTGGGTATCCACCCGGATTTCTTCGATGTGCTCGACGCCACGAGACTTGAGAATCTGCTTGGCACGGATGCAGTAGGGGCAAACGGCAGTGGTGTACATCTTCACGGCAGGCATGAGGCGCTCCTTGAGTTTCAAGCTTTTTCGACGGGGAGATTGAGGGTTTTCCAGGCGCCCAGGCCACCCGCCAGCGAGTAAGCCTTCTCGAAACCCAGCTTTTTGGCCGTGCTCAACGCACGACCTGAACGCATGCCCGACTGGCACACCAGCACCACGGGCAGGGCCTTGTTCTTGACCGCTTGTGGGAGCTTTTCTTCGAGCTGGCCCAATGGAATATTGCGGGCACCCACCACGTGACCTGCGGCAAACTCATTGGGTTCACAAACATCAATGACGACCGCCTTTTCACGGTTGATGAGTTGCACAACGTCGTTGGGACCCAGTCCGGTGGAGGCAGCCCCCTGCATCACGGGCAGCAACAGCAGTGCGCCCGAAGCCAGGGCAATCGAGATCAGCAGCCAGTTTTCGACAATAAAGTTCACTTTGTTCCTTGTTGGTTACCCGCACTCGGGCCTATGGCGAAACGCTGATTTTAGAATGCAGGACAAACAAGCACCGGGGATGCGGCTTATGACTAGCCCCCCTCCAACCCACCCTTCACCTGTCATCAAAATACACCATGTACAAACTCGTTCTGATCCGCCACGGCGAATCCACCTGGAACCTCGAAAACCGCTTCACCGGCTGGACGGATGTGGACCTGACCCCCACCGGCATCGAGCAGGCTAAGAACGCCGGACGATTGCTCAAGGCCGAGGGTTACGAGTTTGATGTCGCCTACACCAGTGTCCTCAAACGTGCCATTCACACCCTGTGGCACACCCTAGACGAAATGAACCGCCAGTGGCTGCCCGTGGTACACAACTGGCGCCTAAACGAGCGCCACTACGGCGCCTTGCAGGGCCTGAACAAGGCAGACATGGCCAAAGAGTATGGCGACGAGCAGGTGCTGATTTGGCGTCGCAGCTATGACACACCGCCGCCCGCACTGGAGGCCACCGATCCCCGCTGTGAGCGTGGGGATGTGCGCTACAGCAAGCTGCAAGGCGAGCAAGTGCCCTTGACAGAATGTCTCAAAGACACGGTAGAACGCGTCATGCCCTTCTGGAATGAATCGCTGGCCCCGGCTATCAAGGCGGGCAAACGCGTGGTGCTTGCCGCGCATGGCAACTCCATACGCGCGCTGGTCAAGTATCTGGACGATATCAGCGATGCCGACATCGTGGGCCTGAACATCCCCAATGGAATTCCGCTGGTCTATGAGCTTGATGCCAACCTGAAGCCTCTGCGCCACTACTACCTCGGTGACGCTGAAGCAGCTGCCAAGGCCGCGGCGGCAGTGGCCTCGCAGGGCAAGGCCTGATCACCACAACGACCCGGTCAAGCAAGTTTGATCGGGCAGGGGTATATTGACCGAATCTCAATATGGATGGGCTATGGGCCAAAAACTGAAAATTGCGGGTTGGGTGTCGATCGGTGTGATGGCAGGTGCCCTCACCACCGTGTCTTTGCAGACCGTGGCGCGTGGCACCATGGCACCCTTGCCACTGGAGGAGTTGCAGCAACTGGCGGCCGTGTTCGGCATGGTCAAAAGCGACTACGTTGAGCCGGTGGACGAGAAAAAGCTGATCACCGATGCCATTTCCGGCATGGTGTCCAGCCTGGACCCCCACTCCCAGTACTTTGACAAGAAGTCCTTCAAGGAATTCCGTGAAGGCACGTCCGGACGTTTTGTGGGGGTGGGCATCGAGATCACCCAGGAAGAAGGCTTGGTCAAGGTGGTCTCGCCCATCGAAGGCTCACCAGCGTTCCGGGCCGGCCTCAAGACCAACGACCTGATCACCAAAATTGATGACACCGCCGTCAAGGGCTTGGCCCTGAACGATGCGGTGAAAAAAATGCGGGGTGAACCCAACACCAAAGTGGTGCTGACCATCTTCCGCAAGGACGAGAACCGCAGTTTTCCGGTGACCATCATCCGCGAAGAAATCCGCACCCAGTCCGTGCGGGCCAAGGTCATAGAGCCAGGGTACGCCTGGGTCCGTCTGAGCCAGTTTCAGGAGCGTTCAGTCGAGGACTTTGTGAAAAAGATCGAAGAGATCTACAAACAGGAGCCCAAACTCAAAGGCATGGTGCTTGACCTCCGCAACGATCCCGGCGGTTTACTGGATGCGGCCGTGGCGGTGTCTGCCGCCTTCCTGCCCGAAAACGTGACGGTGGTTTCCACCAATGGCCAACTGGCTGAGAGCAAGGCCATTTTCAAGGCATCACCCGAGTTTTATCAGCGCCGTGGCGGTGCCGATCCGCTCAAGCGCTTGCCGGCAGCCCTCAAAACTGTGCCCTTGGTGGTGTTGGTGAACGAAGGCTCTGCCTCCGCCAGCGAAATCGTGGCGGGCGCGCTGCAAGACCACAAACGCGCGGCCATCATGGGGAGCCAAACCTTCGGCAAGGGCTCTGTCCAAACCGTGCGCCCGCTCGGGCCCGACACCGGCCTGAAGATCACCACGGCGCGCTACTACACGCCCAGCGGCAAGTCCATTCAAGCCAAGGGCATCGTGCCTGATGTGATGGTGGATGAGACCGAAGAAGGCAATGTGTTTGCTGCCCTGCGCACCCGCGAAGCCGACCTGGAAAAGCACCTGAACAGTGGCCAGGGCGAGGAGCAAAAAGACGCAGCGCGTGAAAAAGCACGCGAAGACGCCCGCAAGAAACTCGAAGAGGAGTCCAAGAAGCCCGCTGCCGATCGCAAGCTGCCCGAGTTTGGTTCAGACAAGGACTTCCAGTTGATGCAAGCTCTCAACCAGCTCAAAGGCAAACCTGTGTTGGTGAGCAAAACCATGGTTGAACGCAAGGACGAGCCGAAAGACAACTGAGCATAGTAGCGTTGCGCTCTAAATCCCTTGGCCTTAAACCAGACGAGCCTGCTCCATGGATGACGATCAGTTGCTGCGCTATTCGCGCCACATCCTGCTGGACGACATCGGCATCGAGGGGCAGCAACGCATCCTGAACGCGCGGGTGCTGGTGATCGGCCTGGGCGGTTTGGGTTCCCCCGTAGCGCTTTACCTGGGCACCGCGGGTGTCGGGCACCTCACTTTGGTGGACCACGACCGGGTCGACCTGACCAATTTACAGCGGCAGGTTGCACACACCCAGGCACGCGTGGGTCTGCACAAGGTGGATTCCGCCAGGGAGGCCCTGCTGGCCATCAATCCCACCCTGAATATTTCCGTGCTGCCAGAGCGCGCAGATGCACAGCGACTCCAGGCACTGGTGGCACGAGCCGATGTGGTGCTGGATTGCAGCGATAACTTTGCGACCCGCCAGGCACTCAACGCCGCGTGTGTGCATCACCGTGTTCCGCTGGTCTCGGGTGCCGCCATCCGATTCGATGGACAGTTGGCGGTGTACGACAGTAGGTTGGCCCATTCCCCGTGTTACGCCTGCGTGTTTCCACCGGATACTTCCCTGGAAGAAACCCGCTGCGCCACCATGGGCGTTTTTGCGCCTTTGGTCGGCATCATCGGCAGCATGCAGGCGGCTGAGGCACTCAAAGTGATCTCCGGTGCGGGCGAGGCAGCGGTGGGTCGTTTGCTGATGCTGGACGGACGCAGCATGCAATGGTCAGATATCCGGCTCCCACGCAATCCAAACTGCCCTGTTTGTGGCCCAACAGCCTGAGACTAGGCGCACGCTTACCCCCGCTGATTCGGATAGCAGCTGCCGTGGCGGCGTCTGAACTGGTGTGGACTCTCTGTGTCGGCTTGTGAAAACAGTCCCCGGCCCTGCCGACGGGCGGCGCCTTCCAAACCGTCATAGGTCCCCGACTGATCACGCCAGCGGTAGGACCAGGCATGCCCTTGTTTAACCATCCAGGCCCCGACGTCCTGGCCATCGAGCCAGACTGTTGCTAGCAGACGCTGGTAGTCGTCGTTAGCGGCTCCCTTGATCGTTACCCGCTGGCCGGACACCCGGTCAAGCAGAGCTAGTCTGGCTTGCGGCCCCCAGGATTGGCAAATTTCTGGCGCATCGATGCCCAGCACACGGATTTTTATCAGTTCACCGCTGTGGATGGTGCGCACATGGAGCGTGTCACCATCCACCACATACTCGACCAGGCCGACCCAACTGGATGACGCTTGGGCGATCGGGGTGATCGGGGCGAGCAGCAAACCGAATAACAGCGCCCCGCCCCAATGC
Organism: Pseudomonadota bacterium; assembly: GCA_046046915.1. Lineage (GTDB taxonomy): Bacteria > Pseudomonadota > Gammaproteobacteria > Burkholderiales > Burkholderiaceae_C > JBEEJZ01. The sequence continues at coordinate 12,185 of JBJOIT010000050.1, read as the reverse complement.
CCAACACCTCGTTTCAAACATTGCCACATCATGGGGTCATGATAGGTGCCTGTGAAGACGGCACTGTCAAGATCAGGGCAAAACAGGCTTTCAAGCCTCAGATCAATTGCGTTTTCGCCAGCCGCTTTCTGCCTTAGACCGTGATGCTTACTGTTAGACTTTCTCAACATACAAAGCGTCATCGTGAGCAAATACCGCACGTCCTCCCCGGTCCATCTGCATGAGTTGCAACTCGATGCCGCGCTTGCCTTGCTGGAAGTTTTTTCTGCAGAACCATTGCCCGCCCCCGATCTAGCGCCGGTCGCCCATATGCAGGCCATCATCAACGGTTTGTGCGATCTATCGCACAAGGATGCCTTGACGGGCCTGGCCAATCGCCGCTATTTGCGCCTGGCGCTGGAGCGTGAGATTGACACCGTGGCCCGGTCTGGCGAGCCTGCATTGCTCCTGATGCTGGACATCGACCATTTCAAGCATATCAACGATGCCCACGGCCACCGGGCAGGGGATAAGGTCTTGCAGGCGGTGGCCGCCTGCCTGAAAACCTGCGTACGTCCCAGAGACACCGTGGCGCGCTACGGTGGGGAAGAATTTGCGGTGATCATGCCCAACTGCCCTGTGAGCTACGGCAAGGCAGTGGCTGAGCGCATACGAAAAAGCGTGGCCGATCTGCGAATCACGGTGGGTCACGTCGTTAACCTGAACGTCACCATCAGTATTGGCGGCTCTTACGCTCCAGAATGGGTGCGTTACACGGCAGACCTCTGGATCGAACGGTCCGATAGCGAGTTATATCGTGCCAAGTCCGAAGGGCGGGATCGGGTGTGCATGAGCCACCAGGAAGAAATTTCCGTCAGCGCAGAAGAGAAAAATCTGCTGTTTGGGCACCTCAGTGTGGGCGAGCCTGCATGGATTGAAAATATTTCGGGTGATGCCATGGGCATTGCCTCACACCGAGTGAACTGATGAGCGATTTGCAGACTCCCGACACGCCAACGGCAGCGCCCGCTGTTGAAGCCGCCCCCTTGCAAGGGCTAGGAAAGGTGTTGGCCGTCACCAGCGGTAAGGGTGGTGTCGGCAAGACTTTTGTGTCGGCCAACTTGGCCGCGGCACTGGCCAAACGTGGCCACCGCGTGCTCGTGCTGGATGCCGACCTGGGCTTGGCAAATCTGGATGTGGTACTAAACCTTTACCCCAAGGTCACCTTGCACGACGTTTTCACAGGCAAGGCCACGCTTGAAGACGCCATCATCCGGGCACCTGGTGGTTTCTCGGTGTTGCTGGCGGGATCAGGCATGGTCGAGTACTCACGCCTGTCGCCCGAAGTACGCGACGACTTTCTGCGCATCATCAAGGGCCTGGTGCCGCATTACGATGTCGTGTTGCTCGACACCGGCGCCGGCATTTCGGACGTGGTGCTGTTTGCAGTTTCCCTGGCATCAGAGGTACTGGTCGTGGCAACCCCTGAGCCGACGTCCCTGACCGATGCCTATGCCACGATCAAGGTCCTGGTCAAGCAGCAAAGCCGCCAGAACATCCGGATGGTGATCAATCAAACTGCGCGCCTTGGCGACGGCAGGGCCATCACTGTTCAGTTGCAACAGGTGCTGGATCGATTTGTCACGTCCGATCCTTCTCGGCCCGTGCGCCTGCTGCACATGATCGATATTCCGGCCGACCCCTCCGTGCGGCAGGCCGTGATGCGCCGTCAGCTGCTGTTGCAAACCATGCCTGGATCGCCAGCGGGCCTGGCCATCACCCAACTGGCCGCCAAAATTGAAGACGCCGTGATTTCAAAAACTGCGCCCGCTGTTCGCCCCGCCTGAATCCCAGGGCGCAGATACGATCCAGCCCTCCAGAGGGTCAACTTCAGGCGGAATGCCATATAGGGCGTCGCCTGCCAAATGCTGCAAGTGAGCCCAACTGGCCTGCATCAGACAAAGCACCGCATCCAGAGCATCCCCACTGGGGTCATCCGCAAGTGCATCGCGCTGAGCATGGGTCAGCTTCAATCGCAAGCCCAGGCGACTTCTGCCCTGCTCCAAAGCGTGAATGAGGTCTTTACGGGCAATGAGACGCTCAGGGGTTTGTTTGGCCCGGTCATCGCTCTTGTAGCTGCGGCCGGCCAATAGTTCACGCGCCAGCATGCCGGGGTAGGCCTCGAGCGCCACTCGCTGGGGCACTAAGGCCGGCGGTGGCTGCAAGCCGGGAAAATAAGCACCTGCCTGCAAAAGTCGTGGCACTCCGGCATGCAGCATGTAGGCCACAGGGGGGTTCACCCACTTCATGGAGGGGCTGGACTGGGCAGGGCGATCCGTGGCGCGGTGCGCAAACTTGGCTCCCGCTGGGCGTGCATTGCAAAATGCCGCGAACTCATCCCGTATCTCGGCTCGGGTCAAGCTTGCGTAGTGCTGGATACAGGCCTCCCATGACAGGGGCCAGCCCAGGGTTTGAACCAGTTCACGAGGCAGACCAAAGGGCAAGTCGAAGCCACCTATCCAGGGCTGTGACCGCCCCTCAGTCAGCATTTGGCTAAAAGCAGTCAGCGTTTCCAGGCGCTGCAGGTGAGTAACCTGAAGCCGTCCTCCACTGATGTGACCCCAGGCGACGACGATAGGCTTGCGACGGCTGGGACTGCTGGAGAAGTCACACCCTAGAAGCAGTGGAACTTCCATTCAGACCACGCCCCATCGTCCATGAAAACGCTCAGGCGCGTCCAATAATGGAGGCTGTGGCCATCAATTCTTCCAGCAAGGCCAAAGAGACTACACCGGAGACCGAGTACGGATCGAGCTCAGGCTTTTCGGCGTACTTGAGCAGTATGCTGGTGTTGATGCGGCTCATGTTGACCTGACCCATGGTCCAGCCGCTGAAGCGGCGCTCCGTGATTTCTTCGTAATGCAGCAGCACCACATCCTTGTGACGCGGGTCACGCTGGATGTGGCTGAACAGCTCACTGACCTGATTGCGGCCACCCTCAATGGCCTGCAAAAAGATCCCTCCGCCGTAGCAAAGGATGCCGGTGATGCCACAACTGGGATTGGATTGCCGGGACTGCGCCAGGATGGCCTCAATGGCTTCATCACTGCGGTCGATGGCGCGGCTGGCGTAAAGCAAACGGACAAGCATGGTGAACCCCTGGTTTCAAAATGGATGACAAGCGAAGGCGGAGGAGCGCTTATTTTTTCGGGAGCAAAGACAGGAACTCGCGCCGCAAGCTGTTGTCTTTGAGAAAGACACCACGCATGACCGAGTTGATCATTTTGCTGTCCGAGTCCTTGACACCGCGCCAAGACATGCAGAAGTGGCTGGCCTCCATCACGATGGCCAGGCCGTCTGGCTGGGTTTTTTGCTGGATCAGGTCCGCCAGCTGGACCACGGCCTCTTCCTGGATCTGAGGACGGCCCATGACCCACTCTGCGAGGCGGGCATATTTCGACAAACCGATCACATTGGTGTGCTCATTGGGCATCACGCCTATCCAGATTTGTCCTATCACGGGGCAAAAGTGGTGGCTGCAAGCGCTGCGAACCGTGATGGGACCCACGATCATCAGTTCATTGAGATGGCCGACATTCGGGAACTCGGTAATGGCCGGGCCCTTGACGTATCGACCGCGAAACACCTCGTTGAGGTACATCTTGGCTACCCGCCGTGCGGTGTCGTTGGTGTTGTGATCGTGCTCGGTGTCTATCACCATGCTGTCGAGCACGCCTTTCATTTTGGACTCGACTTCGTCCAGCAATTTTTCAAGCTCGCCAGGCTGAATAAAGTCGGCGATGTTGTCGTTGGCGTAAAAGCGCTTGCGTGCGGCGGCCAGGCGTTCACGTATCTTGACGGAAACCGGCGTGCCTTCGTCTTCGGCAGTGACGCTCATATTGTTGTGGCTTGTTTTTGACATGGCTGCATGCTACCAGCGAATAATTGAGACATCGTCCGCTAGGGTTACCTTGCCGCTAATGCGCGACGTCGCTCAATAGCGCTTACCCGTGAGCCAGAGCATGACGCGCATCAAACCATAGGCCGTCCACGACAGCAGACGATCTGACCAGGGGCGGCGCTCATATTGAACAGCATCAACCGAGCGTCCCCCGGTCGACATGGCGCGTTCCAGGCGCAGGCGCAAGTCAGTGGCAAATGCGGCATCGTCAACGATGACATTGGCTTCGCGGGCCAGAAGCATGCTCAGCGGATCAAGATTCGACGAGCCCACTGTGGCCCAGTGACCATCGATCACAGCCACCTTGGCATGCAGAAAACTGTCGGCGTATTCCACGATTTCCACCCCCGCCGCCAGGAGCGCGCCATACACTGGCCTGCAGGCGTGGTACTGCATGAAGTATTCATAGCGCCCCTGCAGCATCACCCGCACACGCACGCCGCGCTGCGCCGCCAAGACCAGTGCCTTGCGCAGACGCACACCCGGCAAAAAATAAGCGTTGGCGATCAGAATTTCCTGGCGCGCCTCCCCGATGGCCTTGCGGTAAGCCCGCTCGATGTGGGTGCGGTGGCGCAGGTTGTCACGCAGCAGCAAGCCGGCGCGCACTGTCTTTTGCAATGACGCGGTATGCACCAACGCATGAGGCAATGCCGACGTCGCGGGTGCCACACGCTGACGCTTTAGCGATGCACGTAAAGCCGCCCAGGCCCTTGGAAACTGACGCTCACGCATCTCTTGTGTAGCCTGCAAGCGCCACCAGAATTGGCTGACCACATCATGAGCGGCCCGCACCAATGGGCCGGTGACACGTACCGCAAAATCCACTCGAGGTGCATTTAGAACACCATGGTTAGGATCGACAAAATCGTCCAGCACATTGATGCCGCCACAAAACGCGGTCACACCGTCGATCACACACAACTTGCGATGCAGCCTGCGCCAGCGACTCGGCAAAAACCAGCCCAAAGGGCCCATGGGTGCGTAAATGTGCCATTGAACGCCGGCCTCTCTAAACCGCCCCACCCAAACATCGGGCAGTTCCGCGGTGCCCGCGCCATCCATCACCAGTCGGACCCGAACCCCTCGCCCGGCAGCACGCGCCAGGGCGCTCCCGACGGCCTGACCGGCAACATCCATATTGAAAATATAGGTTTCCAGATGGACCTCGGACTCGCTGGCATCGATCGCTTGCACGAGCGCAGGAAAAAAGGCCCGCCCTCCTTCGAGCAATGCCAACTGGTGGCCATCCCGCAAGGCAAAGGCACTACGAGGCATGAAACTAGCCGGCCCACTCGAATTCGGCAATCAGGGGAAGGTGGTCGGACATGCGCCACCAGTTGCGCCCCCGGGGTACATGCAGGGCCTTGGGCTCCAGGCCCCGCGCGTAAATATCGTCCAACTGGGCCAAAGGCAACCGAGCCGGAAAGGTCGGCAGTCGCGCCCCTGCCTGGCATCGCAGACCACTGGCAAACAAGGCACGTCGCACCTGGTCGCCCCAATCATTGAAATCGCCCGCCACCACCAATGGTGCCTGAGCCGGCACCTCGCGGGCTATGAATTGCAGAAGCTGGCGCAACTGGCGGTCCCGACTGGCGCGGATCAGGCCCAGATGAACTACCACCACATGCAAAGGCCGCTCATTGACCAATACCTCGACATGCAGCAGGCCGCGCTGCTCAAAACGATGATCCGACATGTCTTCATGTTGGTGACCCACAATAGGCCAACGCGACAGCAGGGCGTTGCCATGTTCACCATGGCGCGTCACGGCATTGGTGCGATACACGGCGGCATACCCCTCGGGGGCCAGATAGTCGGCCTGAGGCAGCTGCGGCCAGTGCTTGAAATACTGCTCCTCGCGCCTGTGCACCTTGCGCACTTCCTGCAGGCAGACGATGTCTGCGTCAAACTGTTCCACCGCATGGCCCAGATTGTGAATTTCGAGGCGACGTGCCGGCCCCAGGCCTTGTACACCCTTGTGGATGTTGTAGGTGGCGATGCGCAGTCGGGTCATGCCTGCGGTCCCATTTGTGACAAAGGGCCATGGCAGAAGCGCGGAAGCATCAAGATTGCCTCAGCGTTCGACGGCGAAAAGCAGCGCTCGGCCGCCTCGCGGTAAGGCAACCATTGCTGGGCCGTGTGCTCGCGTGCATGGAGTCGTACGGTCACCGGGTGGGGTACCTGCAGACTGAGCAGACGCTCGGTGTTGCGCGTCACCCCGGGCGCATAGCGATGACGCCAGCGGGGGTAAATGTCATACACATTCTCCAGCTGCCAATCCACCAGCCGGGCGTCAAGTTCGGTGCCCGGTCGGCAATCGAGCCCGGTTTCTTCCAGCACCTCGCGTTGGGCGGTGCTTCTCCAGGTCTCGTCCGCATGATCCTTGCTGCCGGTCACCGATTGCCAGAATTCATCGGCATCGGCCCGCCGAATCACCAACACCTCTAGCGCTGGGGTGTGTATCACCACAAGGACAGACTCTGGAATCTTGAAACCCAGGCTCACCTGTTCTGCCGTCACCTGCATGTAAAGAGTTCCCGTCGCGATAGATGCAAAAAAGGGCGTCACCTGGACGCCCTTTGATTCTGCATCAGATGTGAAAAATCACCGCTTCAGCCGGCCTTCTGCAGGTCCACATTGCGCAAGCGGATGTGCAATTCACGCAGTTGTTTTTCATCGACGGTGCTGGGGGCCTGGGTCAGCAGATCCTGTGCGCGCTGCGTCTTGGGGAATGCAATCACGTCGCGAATGGATTCGGCACCTGTCATCAGCGTGACGATGCGATCCAGGCCAAAGGCCAGACCACCGTGGGGAGGCGCACCGTACTGCAGGGCGTCAAGCAGGAAGCCAAACTTGTTTTGCGCTTCTTCGGGCGTGATCTTGAGGGCGTCGAACACCTTTTGCTGAACGTCTGCGCGGTGGATACGCACCGAGCCGCCGCCCATTTCCCAGCCGTTGAGCACCATGTCATAGCCCTTGGAAATGCACTTTTCGGGGGCAGTGACCATCCAGTCTTCGTGACCATCTTTGGGTGCCGTGAAGGGGTGGTGCGTGGCGGTATAGCGCTGCTCATCCTCGTCGAACTCGAACATCGGGAAGTCCACCACCCACAAAGGACGCCAGGCCTTTTCGAACAGACCATTGGCCTTGCCGAAGTCGCTGTGACCAATCTTGATGCGCAAGGCGCCGATGGCATCGTTGACCACCTTGGTCTTGTCGGCACCAAAGAAAATCAGGTCGCCATCTTGTGCATCCGTGCGCGCCAGAACCTCGGCAATCGCCTTGTCGTGGATGTTTTTCACGATCGGGCTTTGCAGGCCATCGCGGCCCTTGGACAGGTCGTTGACCTTGATGTAAGCCAAACCCTTGGCGCCGTAAATCTTGACGAACTCGGTATAAGCGTCGATTTCACTGCGGGTCAGACCGCCGTTTTCACGCGCGCCACCCGGCACCCGCAGCGCCACCACGCGACCGTTCTTCATGTTGGCAGCGCCCGAGAAGACCTTGAAGTCCACATCGGTCATCACGTCAGTCACTTCGGTGAATTCGAGCTTCACGCGCAGATCGGGCTTGTCGGAGCCATAGCGCAGGGCAGCTTCCTGGTAGGTCATGACCGGGAACTCGCCGAGGTCCACGCCCAGGGTGTTCTTGAAGACGGAGACGATCATGCCCTGGAACATGTCGCGGATCTCTTCTTCGGTAAGGAAGGAAGTTTCGATATCGATCTGGGTGAATTCGGGCTGACGATCAGCGCGCAGATCTTCGTCACGGAAACATTTGGTGATCTGGTAGTAACGATCAAAGCCAGCCACCATCAGCAACTGCTTGAAAAGCTGGGGACTTTGCGGCAGCGCAAAGAACATGCCGTCGTGCACACGACTGGGCACGAGGTAGTCACGGGCACCTTCGGGCGTCGACTTGCCCAACATGGGGGTTTCGATGTCGATAAAGCCGTTGGCGTCCAGAAACTTGCGCACTTCCATGGCCACGCGATAACGCAGCATCAGGTTGTTTTGCATGTAAGGACGACGCAGGTCCAGCACACGATGGGTCAGGCGGGTGGTTTCGCTGAGATTGTCATCGTCGATCTGGAAGGGCGGGGTCACCGAGGGGTTCAGAACGATCATCTCGTGACAAAGCACTTCGATCTTGCCGCTTTTCAGGCCGTCGTTGGTCGTACCTTCGGGACGCGCACGCACCAAACCTTTGACCTGCACGCAAAATTCGTTGCGCAAGTCTTCTGCCACCTTGAAGGTGTCAGCGCGGTCGGGGTCACAGACCACCTGAACATAGCCTTCACGGTCGCGCAGATCAACAAAGATCACGCCACCGTGGTCGCGACGGCGGTTGACCCAACCACACAAGGAAACGGTTTCGCCCAGCTGGGCTTCGGTCACAAGACCGCAATAGTGGGAACGCATGGCCATAGATTGCTTTCTGGGTGTCTGCCCCGAGGGACAGGCACGGTTCAAAGATCAGGAGTGATGGGAAACGGACGCACCGGGCGCCGCGGGAGTGGGCGCTACGGCACCCATGGAGATGACATACGTCAGGGCTTCGTCCACGCTCATATCCAGTTCAACCACCTCGGCACGAGGCAGCATAAGGAAAAATCCGCTCGTGGGATTGGGCGTGGTGGGCACATAAACACTGACGAAGTCGCCCTGCAAGCGGTCCATCACCTCGCCACCGGGAACCCCGGTCTGAAAAGCAATGGTCCAACTGCCGGCACGCGGGTATTGAATCAACAAGGCCGTGCGAAAGGCATTGCCGTCGCTAGAAAACAGCGTGTTGGAGACCTTTTTAACCCCGGTATAAATGGACTTGACCACCGGGATGTGCGTAAACACTCGGTCCCATTGACGGACCCACCAACGCCCAGCGACGTTAGATACCAAGGCCCCCGTCACCAGCAGGGCGAAGAACACCAGAATCACGCCCAAACCATGGATGGACCGCAATTGGTCTATGGAAGGCTGAGCGCCCGGCGACAAAAACGCCTCGAAACCGGTGAGCACACCGCTGAGCACGCCGTCAAGCAGGCTGACCAACCAGAGCATCACCCAAACGGTGATGGCCAGCGGCAACCAGACTAGCAGGCCAGTGATCAGATACTTTTTGATGGGCATGGTCAGTGGCACGCGCAAGACGTACCGCAAGCGCTACCACCCGTGTCGCCGGAGGGTGCAGGAGTGCTAGCAGCAGCGGCCGCAGGCGCGGCATCACCAGCCGTGGACGACACCGCGGGTGCGGAGGTGCTGCCGCCCTTGAAGTCTGTGGCATACCAGCCGGTGCCCTTGAGCTGGAAGCCAGCGGCAGTCAACTGTTTCTTGAAAGTGTCGGCACCACAAGCAGGGCAAGTAACCAAAGGCGCATCAGACAACTTTTGCAATGCGTCCTTGCTGTGCCCACAAGACTCGCATTTATAGGCGTAGATTGGCATTTTGGAGAGAAAAATAGTGCTGAAAGCGGAACCCGCGATTATAGGCAAGGCCCCTAAAACAGCCGAACCCTCACCACGACTTGCATCACGATCAGACCCAGCACAAAGCCAATACCTCCATAGACCAAGCCCTGAAGGAGGCTGTTGGTCCGACGTTGCTCTTGGAGCATGGCTCGCAACAGACGCTGATCGTCGCGGGCATGGGCCTTCAGGTAACTGTGAATGAGGCCAGGCAGCTCTGGCAGCAGCTTGGCGTAACGCGGCGCTTCATCACGCAATTGGCGAAGCAGTTTTTTAGGGCCTACCTGGTCGAGCATCCACTTCTCCAGGAAAGGCTTGGCGGTGCTCCACAAATCCAGGTCGGGATCGAGCTCCCGCCCGAGGCCTTCAATATTGAGCAGGGTCTTTTGCAACAGGACCAGCTGAGGCTGAATTTCGACATGAAACCGGCGCGAGGTTTGAAACAAGCGCATCAGCACCATACCAAGCGAAATTTCTTTCAGTGGCCGATCAAAATAAGGCTCGCAAACGGCACGGATGGCCCCTTCAAGCTCGTCCACACGTGTTGATGACGGTACCCAACCCGACTCAATGTGCAGCTCTGCCACCCGCTTGTAGTCACGCCGAAAAAACGCAATGAAGTTTTGCGCCAAATACTCCTTGTCGGACGCCGTCAGCGTGCCAACAATTCCGAAGTCCAGAGAGATATAACGACCGAAGGTTGCAGGCGCAATACTGACCTGGATGTTGCCGGGGTGCATGTCCGCGTGAAAGAAGCCGTCACGAAACACCTGGGTAAAAAACAGTGTCACACCGTCGCGCGCCAGCTTGGGGATGTCCACACCCGCGTCGCGTAAACGCGCGACCTGGCTGATGGGTACACCAATCATGCGTTCCATCACCATGACCTCGGTGCTGCAGAAATCCCAGAACATTTCCGGAATGAGCACGAGATCGAGGCCTTCCATGTTGCGACGCAGCTGGGCAGCACTTGAGGCCTCACGCACCAGGTCCAGCTCGTCGTGCAGGTAGTTGTCAAACTCGGCCACCACATCGCGCGGTTTGAGGCGTTTGCCATCTGCCGACAATTTTTCGACCCAGCCCGCCATGGTGTGCATCAGCGACAGATCTTTTTCGATCACCGAGAGCATGCCTGGCCGCAGCACCTTGACTGCGACATCGCGTTCACCACCATCCCGATCTCGAATCACGGCAAAGTGCACCTGTGCAATCGAGGCACTAGCCACCGGCACCTGATCAAACGACACAAAAATCTGATCCAGCGGGCGCCCAAACGCGCGCTCGATGATGGCAACGGCTGTTTCTGAGGCAAAGGGGGGTACCCGGTCTTGCAGGCGCGCCAGTTCATCGGCGATGTCCAATGGCATGAGGTCACGCCGTGTAGAAAGCACCTGGCCAAACTTGACAAAAATGGGACCCAGACGCTCCAGCGCTTCGCGCAGGCGTTGGCCACGCGGAGCGTCGAGCCTGCGGCCTACCGAGACGATACGCGCCAACACATGCAGCCAGCGCTTTCCGAAGCTGGTCAGGACCAGTTCATCGAGGCCATAGCGCAGCACCACCCAGACGATGAAGATGCCGCGGTACAGGCGTGTCATGCCGATGCTCCACCGGTAGGCCGAACCCCACGCGCAACGAGGAACTGCCGCACCGCGCCGACTGCACCGCGCGCCAACTGCCCCAGCGTGTGGGCAGGCACATCACCCACGATGCGCGCCAGGTCTTCTTCGATGTCCCAGCGCACATGGTCAACCAGCCAATTGACCTCAGCTGCAAGCTGCACATCGCCTTCAACCCGAATCGCAGGTTTATTGCCCGCCAAAAGCGCTTGTGCGAGGACCACAGGAGAGGAGTCAGTCACAGCCAAGGTCAGGCTCGGCGCCATGTCCAACGGGGCCAGATCAAGCAAGCCGGCCGGTGTCACGACAAAACACAGTTCAAACTGCTGCCAGCGTATCAATGCCGAGCGGCCCTTCTGCCGTGTCAAACGCGCGGTGGCCTCTTTTTCGCGCATCAGCACATGATTCAGCAAAAGCACCAAGCGATGCTGAACCTCATGCACCATCCACGCGGGGGGTGTCAGGCCGGGGTTGAACTTTTGGAGGAAATCCTCGACCAAAGAAAAAGGGGACTGTGTTGCCATAGTCCCCGATTATTCCCGTATTGCCCGGCCGAGCTGGCCAGGGGGCATTAAAACTTACTGGAGCGCTTGCACACCCGCCACCAGCCATCCCTGGCCGCCGGACTTGGGCTTGGTCATGTTCCAGACCTCGCGGAAGGGGCTGGGGCCAGCGGACACGTCTTCACGGATCATGCCGGAAAACTCCACGCTGGCCATGTAGGCCTCGCCCAAGTCTTCAATGCCCAGCAACTGTCCCTCGATCACCAAAACCTCGGTCTGGTTACCGGAGCCGCCAGTGTGCGTTTCACGCTCTGCCAGTTGGGCCTGAATTTCCTTGAGCATGTCATCGGTCATCATGGCCCTCAGGGCGGGGATGTCTGAACGGTCCCAGGCCGCTTGCAGGGTGATGAAATTGGCCTTCGCTGCCTTCAAGAAACCCTCTGTGTCAAAGCCGGCCGGTACACCCCAGCTTTGCGATCCCAGCAGTGCAGACCCAATCATGGAGCCCTGCTCGGCAGCCGCTGGCTGGGCCTGGAATGGCGCGGAATTACCTTCCCAGGGTCTGGCCGATGCGTCATTGCCAACGTTCTCGGGGCGATAGGTTCTCATGGTCTGGGCAGGTGCGCCGCCCGCCCCCTGCAAAGCGTAGGGACCCGACC
>JBJOIT010000049.1:0-19982 GCA_046046915.1 Pseudomonadota bacterium | reverse complement strand
GTTGAAGTTCATTGCGGGCTTGCGGCCGCTGATCAGCTCGGCCAAGGCCTTGCCTGAGCCGGCACCGTGCGTCCAGCCCAGGGTGCCATGACCGGCGTTGACCCACAGTTTGTTGACCCGGGTTGGGCCAATGAAGGGGATGTTGGTGGGGGTGGCGGGGCGCAGGCCCGTCCAGAAGCGGGGGTTGCCGCCCTCTGAGGGCAGCCGTGTGTCGCAGACGCCTGGGAGCACCTCGTTGATGCGGTTCAGCAGCTTTTGGCAGCGCAGTTGCGCCAAGGGTGTGTCCAAGCGGGTGTCGAAACCGCCCAGCTCGATGGTGCCTGCCACGCGCAGCTGGTTTCCAAGCCGGGACATGGCGCATTTCACCTCGTCATCGATGGTTGAAACCAAGGGTGCGCGTTCAGGCTCCAGCAAGTCCAGGGTGGCGCTGTAGCCTTTGCCCGGGTAGATGGGCAGGCTCACGCCCACGCTGCGCAGGAGCGGCGCCGAGTAAGAGCCGCAAGCCACCACGATCTCATCGGCTTTCAGTACCTGCGCTGCGGACAGATGTCCCTCGGGGCCGTCCGGCGAACTTGGCCGCACCGTGACCGAGTCTGCCTGGCTGCCCGTCGTGTTCAGGCTGACGATGTCGTGCCCGTATAAAAACCTGGCGCCTTTTTGCTGGCAACGCAGGGCCAGCTCTTGGGTAAACACAAGTGCGTCACCGGACTCATCGGAGGCGGTGTAAGTGCCGCCGACGATGCGGTGGGCAAAGGACTTGAAGGCGGGTTCGATGCGCAGCAATTCGTCGCGGCTGACGACCTGGCGGTCCACGCCATAGCGACGCATCAGGGTGGCCGCCTCTGCAGCGCCATCAAAGGACTTCTGGTCGGTGTAGTAGTGCGCGATGCCCCGCTCCAGCCGCTCAAACGCGATACCGGTGGCCTGGATGACATCTTTCAAGGCGGCATGGCTGTATCGGCCCAGGGCCACGATTTGCTGCACATTGCGCTCAAAGGCCGTGTCGTTGCACTGGGCTAAAAACTGTAGGCCCCAGCTGTACTGGCGCCAGCCGTCGCCCCAGGGAGCCTCGGGCCGAAACAGCAGCGGAGCGTCTTTGCGCAGCAGCCATTTCAGCAGCTTCAGGGGTGCATCGCGGTTGGCCCAAGGTTCGCAATAACTCACCGAAATCTGTGCGCCATTGGCAAAACTGGTCTCCATGCCGGCACCAGTTTGACGGTCAACCACAGTGACCTCGAAACCCTGCTCCAGCAAGTGCCAGGCGGTGCTCACGCCGATGATGCCGGCGCCCAAAACGATGACTTTTTTCATGGCCGGAAGTGTCGCGCAAGGTCCCGTACACGCGCCAGTTCAATGAGCTTGTCAGAGAAAACATAAGCACGCCTAATAATGCGGCCCATGAACAGTTTTGACCCTGATGCACTTGAGTGCCTGGCCGCCATCGTGGAAGAGGGCGGTTTTGAGCGGGCCGCTGTGCGCTTGTCCATCACCCAGTCGGCGGTGTCACAGCGTTTGCGATCACTTGAAACCCAGGTAGGCACGGTGCTGGTGGTGCGCAGCCGGCCTTTGCGGGCCACCACCGCAGGCCGTCTGTTGCTGCGCCACACCATGCAACTGCGCCTGCTGCGTGCGGACCTGGAGCAGGACCTCAAGGAACTGGCGCCCAGCGCTGTGGCCGGGCAACGTGACGAGGAGCGGGTGTCGATTGCGATCAACGCAGACAGCATTGCGACTTGGGCCATGTCCGCCCTCACGCCCCTGGTGCAACAGGGCTTACCCCTTGAGATCATCACCGATGACCAGGATTTCACCCACGACTGGCTGAGAGAAGGTCAGGTGCTGGGGTGCGTGACCACGCTCAAGCAGGCTTTGCGTGGCTGCAAGGTGCTGCCGCTAGGCGCCATGAGTTATGTGCTGGTTGCCGGCGCGGACTACGCCCGAGCCCATTGCCCACAGGGCATCACGCCGCACAATTTCCGGGAGGTCCCTTTTATCGCCTTTAACCGCAAGGACGACTTGCAACAAGAGTTTGTCAGTCGTTGTCTAGGCCTGAAACGTCTCAGTTTGCGGCAGCGCTTTGTGCCCAGCAGCGAAGGGCAAGTCCAGGCGGCACTGGCGGGTTGGGGGGTGACGACAGTGCCGGCCTTGATGGTGGAGGATCTGCTGGCCACGGGGGCACTGGTCAATTTGCGGCCCGACTTTGTGTTGCCCGTGGAGCTGTACTGGCACTGCTGGAATCTGGATTCTGTGGTGCTGGACACGCTCACGCAGTCGCTGACGCAGGCGGCGGCCGTGGCGCTCAAACAAGGCGACCATCCGAGGATCTAGCCGAGAGTGGGCTAGGCCGGAATCCTGAACCCGGGAGTAGCAAATCAGTCGACAATTTCGTCAACTGACGCAGGCGCCTAAAATAAAAGCATGAGCACCAGTAAAGCCCCCAAGCGCTCCTTCAAGGAGCAAATGCTGCAGGCGCGTGAAGACGCGATCGTGCAGGCCGTCAACCGCTTGTTGGCCGACAAAGGCTTTGAGGCCATGACGGTGGACGAGGTTGCCGCGGAGGTTGGCATCGCCAAGGCCAGTCTTTACAAGCATTTCCCCAGCAAGGAAGACCTGGCCGCCGCGGCCATGGTGCGGGTCATGCGCCGGGCACAGGACTTTTTGGCTGAGATGGCCCCCGAACTGGAGGCTTTGGAGAAGCTCAGGCTGGTGGTGCGCTGGATCATGTCCCTCAAGCTGGCGGGCGAAATGCCTTCCCTGCCCAGCCAAAACTCCAGTTTGCGCAAAACCTTGCTAGACAGCCAGCCCTACATGGACGGCTTGATGGAGGTGGCAGACACCTTGGGCGGCTGGATCGTCGAGGCCCAATCCGCCGGCCGCATCAGCAAGCATTTACCGCCCATTGCGGTGCTTTACACCTTGTATGCGCGGGCGTGCGACCCCGTACTGGAATTTCTCAGGATGGGTGGCCAGCACAACGACGAAGAAATCATCGAACTGGTGCTTTACACCTGTTTCGAGGGCTTGAACTCCCGCTAAAGAGCGCTGGGTATCAGCGCACCAGCAACACGGGCACCTTGCAGTGCGCCAGCACCTGGGTGGCCACCGAGCCCATCACCAGGTTGCCCAGTGCGCTGTGGCCATGTGAACCCATCACGATCAGGTCAAACTCACCGGTTTCGGCGTGTTTGCCGATGCATTCGGCGGCGTGGCCCACGGCCCAGCTGCTGGTGGCATTGATGTCGTGGCGTGCCAGAAATTCAGACACTGGGCCCAGCACTTTCTCGGCCTCTTCCGCCTGATAGCTGTCGACCACTTCTTTGCCCAAGGCGGAGCTGGCGCGTGCAGGGATGGCAGGTTGCGCGGTGAACAGATGAAAGGTGTTTTTGGGGCTGAACACTTCATTGTGCGTGACCAGGTAGGCCACCATCTTCTTGCTGTACGCGCTGCCGTCCACGGCGAGTAGGATTTTCATGGTTTCGTCCTCAGTATGATCCTCAGTGTAACGGGGGGTAAGGCCCCGGACTTGAGTCAGATCAAGCAAGCAAAACAGATATGAGCCGAATCAAACGGCCACTCAGGGGAGGCAAATGATGACAGCGTTTCCAGGGTTTCGAAACGGGCGCAGGCCGCCGACCCTCTTGTTGGGGGCCATGCTGGTAGTGCTTGGCCAGCTGCCCCTGTGTGCCCCTGCCGTAGCCGGGCCAGCCACGCCCCTGATGTTGGCCAATGTGTACCGCCCTGGCGTCGCGCTGTCAGATTACTGGGTGAGTGAAAAGTACGACGGTGTGCGTGGCTACTGGGACGGGCACCGCTTGCTGACCCGTGGTGGCGAGCCCATTGCTGCCCCCGCTTGGTTCACGGCGGACTGGCCCTCGGAGGCACTGGACGGTGAGCTTTGGGCCGGGCGTGGCCAGTTTGCCAAAGCGGTGTCTACCGTGCGTCAGCAAGTACCAGACGATGAGGCTTGGCGGCAGATACGCTACATGGTCTTTGACTTGCCACGACACCCCGGCACCTTTGATGAGCGCCTGCCGGCCCTGAAGGATCAGGTCACCCAAATGGCCCAGCCTTGGGTGCAGGCCGTTGTTCAGCGCAAGGTGGTCAGTGCATCAACTTTGCAAGCCATGTTGATGTCCACGGTCAAGGCCGGTGGTGAGGGCTTGATGCTGCACCGTGGCGCCTCTTACTACCAGGCAGCACGCAACGACGATCTGCTCAAACTCAAGACTCATGATGACGCGGAAGCCCGGGTGATCGGCCATGTGCCTGGCACCGGCAAACACCGAGGTCGCCTCGGTGCGTTGTGGGTGGAGGTGCCCCCAGCTCTAGCGGGGCAAGACCCCTTGCGCTTCAAGCTGGGCACAGGCTTTTCGGATGCGCAGCGGCGAGACCCACCGCCCGTTGGCAGTTTGGTGACTTTTCGCTACCTGGGGCGCCATGACAGCGGCCTGCCCCGCTTCGCCAGTTTTTTGCGTGTGCGCGAGGATGGCGCCGAGCTGATGCCGCTCAGACCGTGAACAAGCCTTGCGGCAAAAAAGCGGCCTGTTCATTTTTGCGTGCATAGCCCAAGGGGTTTGCCACGACACGGCAACCCTGGTGCTGGTAGTCGCTGGGCGCATGCAGGTGGCCGTGTATCCACAGTTGGGCTAGGGCCAGCAAATCGTCCAATGCATTGCAAAAACCTGCCGTACCCGGCGTTCGACCGTAGCGGGGATCGGCGCTTTGCAGACTGGGTGCAAAGTGAGTGACAGCAACGGTGCGGCCATCAAACGGCGTGCTCAAGGCGTCACGCAGCCAGCTCTGGCAAGTCAGCGCCTGCTCCCGAACGTCCTGCGCAAGCCAGGGTTCGCCGGCGCGGGTGGTCAAGGTCTTGCGCAGGTAGTAATTGGCGGCCCGAAAAGCCTTGTCGCGGGCCTTGAGTTGTTGCCCCAAGGTGGCCGCCGTGTCGCATGCGCTAGGGCCCAGGGCATCGAAGTCTGACCACAAGGTGGTGCCCACAAAGCGCACCTGGCCGGCGGCGTCTTCCATCACTACTTCCTGGCGCTCCAGCCAAACGATGCCCAGCCGTTCGCACACTTCCTGCAGTCGCTGGTGCGCGGCGTCAAAGTCCTGGCCGTCGTATTCGTGGTTGCCGGGCACCATCAGCACCGGCGTAGGCCAGCCGCCCTTGGGTGAAAAGCGCGCCAGCCCAAAATCGCCATCGCTCAACATGGAGCCTTGCTGGTACGAGCCGATGTCGCCCGCCAGTACCAGCACGTCGGCACCTGGGGCGGGCTGTGGCACAAAGTGGGGGTGCACCTCCAGGTGCAGGTCAGACAGCAGCTGGATGTTCACGCGCTGCCTGCGGTCGTAAAGGCCCTGGCAGCTGCCTGCGCCACGTTCTGGCGCAGCCACTGGTGGGCCCGGTTGTTGTCCTCGCGGGCATGCCACAGGGCATCGACATACACCGTGGGCACCTCAAAAGGCAGCTCTCGCAGCACCAGCTCATCGGCAAAACCCGTGCTGTGAAAAAAGTGGTGTGGCAACACCGTGAGCAAGTCCGACTGTGCAACCACCCGCCCTGCGGTAAAAAACTGGTTGACCGTCAACACCACCCTGCGCTCACGTTTGAGCCGTGTCAGTGCTTCGTCGATGAAGCCAAAGGGTTTGCCGGTAAAGCTCACCAACAAATGCCGTGCGGCGCAGTAGGCGTCTAGCGTGAGCGGCGCCTGGGCCAGGGGATGGTCGCGGCGCATCACGCACACATAGCGCCCGCTGTACAGGCGTTGGTAGGCAAAGGCCACAGCCTTGCCGACCTGTGCCCGGGCGGTCAGGTCGGAGGCCACCGCCGGAAAGTAACCCACCGCCAGGTCGATGCTTTGCTCGTCCAGCAGCTTGCGCGGATCACGGGTGCTGAGGGGCACCACCCGCAGAGAGATGCCGGGGGCCTGTACCTCGGTGGTGTTTAGCAGCTCCGGAATGAGGTCGGCCGCCGTGGCGTCGGCCATGGCCAGCACAAAGCTGTTGTCGGCCTTGGCTGGCTCGAAATCGCTCGGCGACAAAGAGGCTTGAATTTGGCGCAAGGCCTCACGCACGTTGGGCCACAGGGCAGCGGCTCGTGCAGTTGGCTCCATGGCGGCACCGTTGCGCTGCACCAGCTCGTCACCCAGGGTCTCGCGCAGTCGACGCAGGGCGTTGCTGACAGCAGGTTGTGTGAGCGACAGATTGCGGGCCGCGCGGGTCAGGCTGCGCTCGGCCATGACTTCGTCAAACACCCGAAGCAAATTCAGGTCTAGCGTGCGGAAGTTGATGGGATTCATGCTTGGTCATCACTGTTGTGAATGAATCGCATCATAAACAGAAAGTTGAACAACATTGGTGTTAACCCTAATATTCGCCCATCGCTGACTTTAATTGTCAGCTCCATGTCAAGAAGGAGTTAGCCATGATGAACTTTATCCCCAGCAACTTGCGTATCGAGTCACCAGCAGGCGTAGCAAACAAGCCCAGCGCTCGCGCTGTCGCACGTCAGGCGCGTCGTCGCTTTGATGGCACCCGCGGTCTGGCCGCTTTGCTGTTGGGTGCTGTGGTGGCTGCCATGGTCACGCTGGCCGATCAACTGGTGGAGACTTGGGCCGATGATCACCTGATGGCTCTGTGGGTCGTCTTGTGGGTAGTGGGCTTTGCCACTGCCGCACTGTTTGCAAGCACCGCCCGCGGCCTGGCCCGCCGGGTGGTGGCGAAGGCAGATGCCTGGTCTGCCCAGCGCGCTCGGGCCCGTGCTGACCAGCGCCTGTGGGCTGCTGCCATGAGTGACCCGCGCGTCATGGCAGACATCGTGGCGGCCCAGCAGCGTGCTGCCAGGATCGTCCCTTCAGAGCAGTGATCCCTGCCGTAGGCTGTGACTACGACGCTGACGCGGCGCTCGGCGTCACCTACTGAGCAGCCATCGCCTTGACCTTATCGCCGCCCGCGACCGAGTAGCGCATTGGAATCTTGCGGGTGGCCAGGAACTGCTCGATAGTCTCCCCTCGGAAGGCAGCATAGACCTCGGGGTTGGATACGCCAAGTACGGCGGCCATTTTTTCCAGCACAAAAAAGATCACACCCCTGCGGATCATTTCGATCCATCGGCGCCCCCGAATCAAGTCTTTTTCATCTTCACTCAGCCCGTGCTCGCTGGCTAGCGCTTCGAAGTCATTCACAAAGCGTGCACGGTGCTCGGGCTTGACCAGGGCATGCAGGAAGCGGTTGATACGCAAGTTGGCATGGCTGCGCGCATGCGTGAAGGGGTAGGTGCCTTGCAGGCTACCTGCACCTTCTAGCTCGTGGCCCATGTGTTGGCGGTGTGCCGCCACAGCCGCCGCGTCAGGCTCGCCGCCTAGGTCTTCGAACACCAGGGTGGCGATGTTGGTCACCGAAGGCGCATAAGTCTGCTTGTGCACCAGCTTCACATATTCGGACAGCGCGCCGCGCATGATGAGCCACATGATGACTTCAGCGCCCTCCATGCCGCCCTTCGTGGCGTAGTCGGCAATGCGCATGTTCACCAGTTGCTCGGGGAGGTTTTCCAGGAGGTCCAGAAATTCGGTGTCCCAAGCTTCGTTGAGAAATCCCGCACGCTCGCCGTGCACCTGGTGCGACAGGCCGCCGGTTGCCATGATGGCCACGTTCAGATCTTCGGGGTAGCTTTCGATGGCGCGGCGTAGTGCCTTACCTAACTTCCACATGCGTTTAGCGCTCGGAACCGGCAGTTGCAGTACTCCGACCTGAAGCGGTACGACCTGACCCGGCCAGGGCCCACCTCCGTCACCCAGCATGGACAGGGGTGACAGGAAGCCGTGGTCCACCGGCTTGCCTTGGAAAAACGACAGGTCGAACTCGTCGGCGACCAAGGACATACCGATGTGCTGTGACAGCCCCAAATGCCCGATCGCCGGGGCCACGTCACGCGGACCGCCACCTTCATCGGCGGCCACATAGCTGTCGTCGATGCCGAGGGCAAAGGCCGAGTAGTGGTCCAAAAAGAACGAGGTGATGTGGTCGTTGTAGATCATGAAAATCACATCGATGTTCTTGTCCTGCACCCAGCCTCGGATGGCGCCGAAGCCATCAAAGATCGGTTTCCAGGCCGGGTCGTTTTGCTTGCCGGTGTCCTTGGCGTAACCAATGGTGGGCGAATGCGAGGCGCCGATACCTCCGACGATGCGAGCCATGTTCTGTCCTTGCTTGAGGTCAGTCGAGGGCAGCTTTGGCCTTGGCGATCACAGCCGCTTGCCTGCCCGACTCAGCCTGGATGTACTGGTTGAACTGCTCAGGGCTGGGCGTGAAGGACTCATAGCCGAAGCTGACAAACTTCTCACGCACATCAGGCTCGGCCAGGGCCTTGGCAATGTCGGCATTGATCTTGTCGGCCACCGCCTTGGGCAAGCCTTTGGGAGCGGCAATAGCAGTCCAACCGCTGACTTCAAAGTCTTTGGGGCCGCCCGCCTCGGACACGGTGGGCACGTCTTTGTAGGCCGGCAGGCGCTTGGGCGCAGCAATCGCCAAAAACTTGAGCTTGCCAGCACGGTACAGCGGTCCGGCGGTGGCGCTGGTACCCATGGCAAAGGACAGCTCACCCGTGGCCACGCCGGTGTAAAGCTGGCTGGTTTCCTTGTAGATGACGTGCTGCATCTCGGTGCCGGTCACTGTTTCAAACAAGGCCGAGCCCAGGTGCACCGGGTTGCCCACTGACCAGGAGCCGTAGTTAAGCTTGCCCGGGTTGGCTTTTGCATCTGCCACGATGTCGGCCACGTTCTTGTATTTGCTGTCCGCAGCCGTGGTGAAGAAGAAATAGGTTTTGAAGAGGGGCAACAGCACGTCGAAATCAGCCTTGGCGTCATAGGGCAGCTTCTTGAACAAATGCGGATAAGCCGTCAGGTGCACGTTGTCGAGCTGGATCAGGTCGGTGCCGTCGGTTGCGCCGCGCTTGAAGGTGTCAATGGCAATGAAACCGTTGCCGCCAGGTCGGTTTTCTACAGTGACGGGCTGGCCCCAGGTTTTTGAGAGTTTGTCTGCCACCAGGCGAGCCACTCCTTCAGGTCCGCTACCCACTGGAAAGGGCGTGATGATGCGAACAGCTTTGGTCGGGAAAGTCTGGGCCTGTGCGGCAAGGGTCAGGCCCAGGGCCAGGGCGGTGAGGGTATGTTTGAGCAAGGCAGGTCTCCGGTTTTTGGTGAAGTTCCATCCGCCCGTGGGCGAATGGGCACGACTGTAAAAACGCCCGCTTCTGTTGCAAAGATGACAGGATCAGACCCGCGATAACATTTGGTTATCACGAAACCACCTCAGCGCCATGAAATTTAACGCTCTACAAGCCTTGGTGGCGGCCATCGAAGAAGGCAGCTTGCGTGCCGCTGCCCGCCGGATCGGGGTGTCTCAGCCTGCCCTGACTAAGCTGCTGCGCGAACTCGAAATTGAATTGGCTGCACCGCTGCTGGAGCGGCACTCGCAAGGGGTACGGCCCACAGCCCAGGGGCAGGTGTTGTTCGAGCATGCGCTCAAGGTGTCGCGTGAACTTGCCAGCGCAGTTGACCAGATCCAGCAGCTGGGCGGACAGATGCGCGGCGAGCTCAATATTGCTGCGGTCCCGGTGGCCATGATGCTGCTGATTCCCGAAACCCTGCGCACCTTCAGTCACGCCTTTCCAGATATACGCCTGCGCGTGAGTGAAGAGCTGTTTGTTGAGCAACTGCAAAAACTACGTAACGGCCAGGCGGACCTGGTGGTGGGCGGCATTCCTGAAGGCCTGCCCAGCGGCGAGTTCATCACCGAATCGCTCATGGAAACGCGCATGGTGGTGGTGGCGCGGCGGGGCAGCCGCCATGCGCGAGCACGGCGACTGGCTGAACTGTCAGACGCGCGCTGGGTCTACACCGGCACTTCGGCGCAAACAGGTTACGCCAGCCGACTGTTCGAAGCCAATGGCCTACCACCACCACCCGTCGGTGCGATGGTCAACTCGACACTGGCGCTGATAGCGTTGCTCGGCTCGGGCGATTTGCTGGGCCTCATGCCGGAGCAGATCGCCTCGCATCCGCTGGGTAAAGACATCAGTCGGGTGCCACTGTTAGAACCAGGCCTGCCGCTGACGGTCGGGGTGATCGTTCGCAGCGGCTCCTTGGTCTCACCGGCAATCCGCCAGTTCATCGCACACCTGCACAGGGCTGCGCACCAACTGGCTAACCATGCGCTTTAGCCCCGTGGAGGGAACACTTTTTGACGACCGCACTCTCGCGGCTTAATCCGTCATTGCCACGGGAAGCGGTCCGAGCGAGCGCCGTCCTTACCCGGCAAGTACTGCCGCTTCGATTTCGGCAATGTCGATCTTTTTCTGATTCATCATCGCCGCGATCGCCTTGGCGGCCACAGTCTTGTCCGCCTTCAATGTCAATTCTGTCAGCCGACGCGGGAAAACCTGCCACGACACACCATAGCGGTCTTTGAGCCAACCGCAGTGGCCTTCCTCTCCGCCATTTGTGGTGAGCGCTTCCCACAGCCTGTCCGTCTCTGCTTGATCTTCTGTCTCGACCGAGATCGACACGGCCTCAGATAAGGTGAACATCGGTCCCGCATCGAGTATTTGATAGGGCGCACCGCCGAGCGTGAAGTCGATCAGCCAAGAAGCGCCGTCGCCAGAGATATCGAAGATCGCCTCGATCCTGCTTCCCGGAATCAGAGCGCAGTAAAACTGTGCGGCCTCATGGCCCCGACCGTCACGAAACCAGAGGCAGGTGCGTATGGAATTGGTCATTGAGTTGTCCCTTGTGCGGGTTGCCGATCCAACGGACTCTGAGGGCTTTGGAACGCCCATGGCATCAGTGTAAGCGGACCTATCTATCCCATGCCTGTCGTCCTGATAGGACATTCGCCTGGATCCGCCTACAAGGCACCCTCTTATTTGGCTACCAACTTACCTAGCGCCTCTACGCCTATGGGTGGTTGTGCAAGCCATGGCAACACGTAGGTCTTCTTGGCCAGGTCATTTTCAACCCTCCCCATCTGTTTGGCTTCACCGATCAATCTGGCCTGCAACAGTGGGTCATGAGTGCCGGCTGCCAATATGCTTTTGTTGATGACCCAGGCAAAGGGCTCAATATGAGCTCTGCGAAGGTCTTGCTGCAGCGCTTCAGCCTGCAGAACGGGCGTTGTTTCTGGGAGTGTGACCAAAATGATTTGGGTGTATTCGGGGTCTTGCAAACGCATTAACGGTGTGACCAGGCGGGCCGTGCCGTGACTTTCAAGCTCCCGCACCATCTGGCGGTGGTAGGCGCCAGTGGCGTCCATCAGAAGCATCGAGTGGCCTGTGGGGGCTGTATCCAGCACCACAAAGGCACTTCGGGCCTCGCTCACCACACGAGAAAACGCGTGGAAGACCGCGACTTCTTCCGTGCAGGGCGACTTGAGGTCCTCCAGCATCAAGGCCCGCTCCTGCTCGTTCAGATTGGCCCCCTTGCTGGCCATGATTTTGTCGACGTAACGTTTGGTCTCAACAATGGGGTCTATCCTGTCGACCCGAAGGCCATCAACGGCGCCATCCAGTGTTCTCGCCAGATGGGCAGCCGGGTCAGTGGTGCTGAGGTGCACCGTCTTGCCGCGTTGAACCAGGCCCAATGCCAGGGCCGCCGCAACGGTGGTTTTGCCAACACCCCCTTTGCCCATGACCATGATGAGACCATGCCCGGCCAATGCCAGCGCATCGGCCAGCGCAGCCAAACCCATCCCCTGCTTGATTGTTGGCGCCACAAATGCTGTGTTTGCTCGGTCTAGTGGCTTGCTGGTGACCAGCAGCGCGCGCAGTGCCGGTAGTCCGACCGTATCGAACGCGCGTAATGGAACCTGGTCTTGGGGGAGTTTGCGCAGGTTGTCCGGCATTTCACCCAAGGCTTGTGTTCCCAACGCTTCAAGCGCATTGGCAATCTCGTCGGTCTTGTTGCTAGCATAGAACACGCCATTGACGACCAGCCTTTGATTGTTTAGCCCCAGCGCCTTCAACTCATCGGAAGTACGGGATGCCTCGGCGATGGCACCCTTGTCTGGCCGGGTCACCAAAACGACTGAGGTCAGCGTCGGATTGGACAAGGCATCCAGTGCTGCCTTGAAGCGAATCTCCTGCATCTTCAAGCCGGAATGCGGGCCGAGGCATGACGCGCCCTGGTCGTTATTTGCCAAGAAACCGCTCCAGGCCTTCGGCAAGCTCAGCAAGCGCAGCGTGTGGCCGGTCGGAGCTGTGTCAAAAATAATGTGGTCGTAGTCTTGGGTTTTGTCAGCCAACAGTGACGAGAACTCATCGAAGGATGCAATCTCGGTTGTGCAGGCGCCAGACAACTGTTCGCGCACGGTAGAGATTTCTGTGCTGGTGGCGTCTCGTGCCATCTGGTCAACAACACGTTGGCGATAGGCCTCGGCAGCAGCATCCGGGTCGATGTTGAGGACAGACAGCCCTGGTGCACCCGACACTGGGGCTGGGTGGTTGCTAAGTGGCACTCCCAGCATCTCATCCAGGTTCGAGGCCGAGTCGGTGCTGACCAGCAGCACTTTCTTTCCGCAGTCGGCCAGATGAAGTGCCACTGCTGTGGACAACGATGTCTTGCCCACGCCACCTTTGCCGGTAAAGAACAGGTGTCTTGTGGGTTGCTTCAGCAAGTCCAATGGCTTGGGCCGTAACCAGACCTCCACTTTTTCGTGGGAGGGAATACCATCGCTGTGAACGAGTTTGCCGTCGACCATCACCGCTGGGGTGGCATGAATTCCGAGGCGTTCCCGTTCTTCTTTGCTCTCGTTCAACGAAATGTTCACAGGGGTGCCCAAGTCCTTAGCCACGCGCTCCACCAGACTGGCGGTGCTGTGGCACTTGCTGCATCCCGAGCCCAAGACAACGATGTCCATACGAAATTCTCCAATTTGAGGCGCGGAAAAAGCCCGTGCTCGCAACAGCCAATAGGGCTGTCACATGTTTGACATAAAACACTTCCAAAAATATTGTATTATTTTCGCTATGAAAGAAGTTGATGTTGTTCGCTCACTTGCTGCGTTAGCTCAAGAAGTCCGCCTGCGGGTCTTTCGCGGCCTTGTGGTGGCGGGAAAAGAAGGGCTGACCCCAGGGGTCATCCTGGAAAAGTTCGGGATGACGCCGGCACTTCTGTCCTTCCACTTGAAGGAACTGGTGCATGCTGGGCTTGTGACCCAGGAGCGCCAAGGGCGCAACCTCATTTACCGCGCATCGTTCGACTCCATGAATGAGCTGTTGGGCTACCTCACCGAAAACTGCTGCGCTGGCGAGTCCTGTCTGACTTCTGACGCCACCCCTTGCCGAAGCTAACAAGGCGCGTCCTTCGTCAAGCCTTCCTGCTGCGGCCCCAAGTCATTTGCCTCCTTTTCTTACTGTTAATCCATGACCACAATGTCTTCTCTAAACGTCCTGTTTCTTTGCACCCATAACTCTGCTCGCAGCATCTTGGCCGAAGCCTTGCTCAATAACATGGGCAAGACTGATTTCAAAGCTTATTCCGCCGGCAGCAGCCCACGAGAAAACCAGCAGCCCAATCCTTTGGGACTGCAGGTTCTGCAAAAGGCAGGCATTGCTATTGAAGGACTTCGCAGCAAGAGTTGGGATGAGTTCGCAAGCCCCGATGCCCCCAAGATGGACCTCATCATTACCGTCTGCGATAACGCGGCCGGTGAGGTATGCCCCATTTGGCCTGGTCACCCTGCCACCGCACATTGGGGATACCCCGACCCCTCAGAAGGGGATGGCTCAGACGCAGAAAAATTAGAAGCTTTCCGCTTAACCCTGCTTGCAATGAAGCGACGTTTGGAGCTTCTTATCAGTCTGCCGGCCAGCAAGTTGGAAAAAGGTGTTCTGCAAGGAACAGCTCGCGAACTCGCCCAGATCTGAGTCCAACATGAGCCGCAATCAAAAGATACCTGCAACGCAGGGTGAAGTTGCTCCCATGAGTGTTTTCGAACGGTATCTGACCGTCTGGGTGTTCTTGTGCATCGTCGCCGGCATTGCTCTGGGACAAAGCTTGCCAGAACTGTTTCAGGCTATTGGCCGCATGGAAATTGCCAAGGTGAATCTTCCCGTGGGTTTGCTCATCTGGGTCATGGTTATTCCTATGCTGGTGAAGGTGGATTTCAGCGCATTGGGAGAAGTGCGCAAGCACGTCAAGGGCATAGGCGTAACCCTGTTTGTGAACTGGCTGGTCAAGCCGTTCTCAATGGCATTTTTGGGCTGGCTGTTCATCCGTCATTGGTTTGCGCCACTGTTGCCGGCTGACCAACTCGACAGCTACATAGCCGGGCTCATCCTGCTGGCGGCAGCTCCATGTACCGCCATGGTGTTTGTGTGGAGCAGACTTACCGGCGGAGACCCACTGTTCACGCTGTCGCAAGTTGCACTGAATGACAGCATCATGGTGATTGCTTTTGCACCCTTGGTGGCATTCCTGCTGGGACTCTCAGCCATCACCGTGCCCTGGGATACTTTGCTGACCTCGGTTGTCCTGTACATCGTGATACCTGTACTCTTGGCTCAGTGGCTACGCAAAACACTGCTGGCTAAAGGCAAAGCGACATTTGATGCCACGATGGCCAAGATTGGACCTTGGTCCATCACTGCGCTTCTGGCCACGTTGGTTCTGCTTTTTGCGTTCCAAGGCGAGGCCATCCTGAAGCAGCCCTTGGTGATTGGGCTGTTGGCCGTTCCCATACTGATTCAGGTTTTTTTCAACTCGGCGTTGGCCTATTGGCTTAACCGTGCGGTAGGTGAAAAGCACAACATCGCCTGCCCATCCGCGCTCATAGGCGCTTCCAACTTCTTTGAGCTTGCGGTGGCGGCTGCGATAAGTCTGTTTGGGTTCAACTCGGGCGCAGCACTGGCGACGGTGGTCGGCGTTCTGATTGAAGTGCCGGTCATGCTGTTGGTGGTGTACATCGTGAATAACAGCAAGAGCTGGTACGAGCGGGCCTGAACGCCATTTCTAGTCTGATGCACACCTGAAGCCTGGGCGAACAGCCTGATAAAACCCGCGGGCAAGAAAAAAGGCCACCTGTCACAGTGGCCTTTTTGCTGCCTGCACGCCGCAGGTGGCGTGAGGCGTGGGCAAAGATGGCTCAGACGCCTAGGCGCTGTTTGAGCTGTGCCTTGACTGCAACCAGCGCCTCGGGCAAGTGGTAGGCCAGTTGCTCAAAGTGGGCGTCGTGCAATTGCAGTTCTTGCTGCCAGGCTGTCGGATCGATGCGTGTGACGGTGTTGAACTGCTCTGCGCTGAAGTTCAGGCCGGTCCAGTTGATTTCGTCATAGGTGGGGCTGACGCCAAAAATGGATTCGGTGCCAGTGGCCTGGCCTTCCAGGCGGTCGATCATCCACTTCAGAACGCGCATGTTTTCGCCGTAGCCAGGCCACACAAATTTGCCATCGGCACCCTTGCGGAACCAGTTGGTGGTGTAGATCTTGGGTAAGGTGGCGCCAGAGGCTTCTAGCTTTGCACCCAGATTGAGCCAATGCTGGAAGTAGTCGCTCATGTTGTAGCCTGTGAAGGGCAACATGGCAAAGGGGTCGCGGCGCACCACGCCTTGCTGGCCCACAGCTGCGGCGGTGGTCTCGGAACCCATGGTGGCGGCCATGTAGACGCCCTCCACCCAGTTGCGGGCTTCCGTCACCAGCGGCACGGTGGTGGAGCGGCGGCCACCAAAGATGAAGGCATCAATCTGCACGCCAGCCGGGTCGTTCCAGGCAGAGTCCAGGGCCGGGTTGTTGGTGGCTGCCACGGTGAAGCGCGAATTGGGGTGGGCCGCCTTGGCGCCGGTTTCTTTGGCAATGGCTGGTGTCCAGTCTTTGCCTTGCCAGTCGATCAGGTGATCGGGCAGGCTGCCGGTGTCGTGTTCCATGCCTTCCCACCACACGTCTCCATCGTCCGTCAGCGCGACGTTGGTGAAGATCACGTTCTTGTCGAGGCTGCGCATGCAGTTGGGGTTGGTCAGCATGTTGGTGCCGGGGGCGACGCCAAAGTAGCCAGCCTCTGGGTTGATGGCGCGCAGGGAGCCATCGGCTTGTGGCTTGATCCAGGCGATGTCGTCACCTATGGTGGTAACCGACCAGCCGTCAAACCCGGCTGGGGGCACCAGCATGGAGAAGTTGGTCTTGCCACAGGCGCTGGGGAAGGCCGCCGCAACGTGGTACTTCTTGCCTTGGGGATTGGTCACCCCCAGTATCAGCATGTGCTCGGCCAGCCAGCCCTGGTCGCGGCCCATGGTGGAGGCAATGCGCAAGGCAAAGCACTTTTTGCCCAGCAGTGCATTGCCGCCGTAGCCGGAGCCGTAAGACCAAATTTCGCGGGTCTCGGGGTAATGGACGATGTACTTGGTGCTGTTGCAGGGCCACTTCACATCTTTTTGGCCGGCTTCCAGGGGAGCGCCCACGGTGTGCACGCAGGGGACAAATTCGCCGGTCATGCCCAGCACGTCAAACACAGCACGGCCCATTCGGGTCATGGTGCGCATATTCACGGCCACATAGGGGCTGTCTGAGAGTTCAATGCCAATGTGGGCGATGGGGCTGCCCAATGGGCCCATGCTGAAGGGCACCACATACATGGTGCGTCCACGCATGCAACCTGCAAACAGGGCGGCTTGGCCGTCGGCCGTACCGGTCTGCAGCTTGGCGCGCATCTCGGCAGGCGCCATCCAGTTGTTGGTGGGGCCGGCGTCTTCCTTGCGCTCGGAGCAAATGTAAGTGCGGTCTTCGACCCGCGCCACATCGCTGGGGTCCGAGCAGGCCAAAAAGGAATTGGGTCGCTTGGCGGGGTTCAATTTCTTGAAGGTGCCGGCATCCACCAGTTGCTGGCACAGGCGGCTGTACTCTTCTTCAGAGCCATCGCACCAGTAGACGGCAGCAGGTTGCGTCAGGGCGACCATGTCGGACACCCAGGCAATCAGCCTGGGGTTCTTCACGTAGCTGGGCGTGTTCAATGTCAGGCCCTGCATCACGGGTGCATTCATAAAAAGCTCCTAAGTTTAAAAATCGTCTTTTCAAAACTGGTGGTGTTGCCGATGTGGCGCCATGCGCTAGGGGCAGCTTTGAGAAGACGTTTCAACCATTCAGGCAGGCCACAAGGTGTGGTGACTGGCCTGACGGGCTTCAGATTTTATGAATGGGTCCAAAAGTTACCAAGCAATTACGGGCAAAAGATATGCAAAACATGCATGACTTTATGTTTGGCTTGGCCTGGTGATGATCAAGTGTCAGGATCACAGACGTAAAAAAACCCGCCTAAGCGGGCTTTGGACTGGGCGGGATGCTGTGCATCCGGCCTCAGAGATGTCGTTTGGGTTCAGGCCATCGATACGGCGATGAAAGCCAACAGGAACATGAGCACGCCACCTACCAACGGCAAAACGATCGGGATCAAGGGCAAAACTTCCTCAACGGGATCAACGTCGTGAGCGGTATCGGCGGACTGGTGGGCTGACATGAGGCTCTCCTTGAGCGGCAAAAACAGTAGAAAACACAGATTTTAGCCGCAGCACTTGCAAACATAAAGATGCTGATACGGCAGTTTTGCGGATTCCTGGCGGCACAGTCTTCCATGGCTGCTGGTGTGAGGTGAACTTTCCGGCCAGCGCTAAACAACCAGGATCGCCCGAAAGTCGTTAACGTTCGTGTGCGTCGGTCCTGTGGTGAACAAATCTCCTAGTGGCTCGAAGAAACCGACGGCGTCGTTGCGCTCCAGGCAATCAGCCAAAGACAATCTGGCAGCAGAGGCACGTTCAAGGGTGTCAGGTGCCACCAGTGCACCTGCGTTGGCTTCAACCCCATCAATACCATCGGTGTCTGCAGCCAAAGCCCACACACCGCTTTGCGCCTGGAGTGCCTGAGCCAGCCCCATACAAAACTCTCCCGCTCTCCCGCCTCGGCCTTTGGGTGCACCTTCGCGGCGGGGGCGCACGGTGACGGTGGTTTCTCCACCGCTCAAGATCACGCAGGGCTTGGCAAACGGTTGATGGTCCGACGCCGGTTGCCGAGCGGCGGTGCGGGCCAGTGCAGCGTGGACCTTCCCGACCTCGCGCGATTCACCTTCGATTTCGTCACTCAGGATGTAGGCGTTAAGGCCCATGGCACGCGCAGCAGCGGCGGCAGACTCTAATGACTGCTGGGGAGTGGCAATCAGATGGACCGTGTTTCGTGCAAACACGGCGTCTGTGGGTTTGGGGGTTTCTAACTGGGCGTTTTGCAGCATGGTGAACACATGCTCTGTGTTTAGCCCTGGTGAATCTTTTGAAATCCTCTTGAGGATAGAAAGCGCGTCGCTGCAGGTCGTTGGATCGGCAACGGTGGGGCCGCTGGCAATGACGCTTGGGTCATCGCCAGGCACATCGCTGATCAACAACGTGACGACTTTTGCAGGATGACAGGCAGCCGCCAGACGACCGCCTTTGATCGCTGATAGGTGCTTGCGCACGCAATTCATCTCCTGAATGCTGGCCCCGCTCTCGAGCAGCAGCTGGTTGATACGCTGTTTTTGTTCAAGGGTGATTCCGCCACCCGTCCACTGCGCAGGCAGCGTCAACAGCGAGGAACCACCGCCAGAAATGAGGCAAATCACCAGGTCGTCTTCGGTCAGTCCTTGGGTAAGCGCCAAGATGCGCTGGGTAGCCGCCTGGCCAGCGGCATCGGGTACGGGATGCGCCGCTTCAACCACTTCAATACGAGTCGGTGGCGCGTCCTCTGCCCGGGCTGGCGTGTGGCCATATCGCGTGACGACCAGCCCGCTCATAGGCGCGTTTAATGGCCAAAGGGCATCCAGGGCATGCGCCATGGCCCCCCCGGCTTTGCCTGCGCCCAGCACCAGTGTGCGCCCCTTGGGCGGGGAAGGTAAAAAGGCTGCCAGCGTGTGGGACGGCATCGCCTGGTGTACCGCGGCCCTATACATGCGGCTCAGCACATCGCGTGGCGATAACTCCGAAAAATGGGGGGCTGATGGGGTCAATTTAGCGGTCATTGGTTTAAGCCAAGGTCTCGAGATTCAATATAGGTGCGTCACAGCCGCTGCATTTAGCTCGGCGTCCATACCTCTGGTCGCTTGATCTTGCGTGTTGTCCTGCATCCCAGCATTCAGGCCACCCCAATCGTTCAGGCCATAGGTCGCCCAACGGCGCGCAACACTTCTTCGCCGTAGGCTTCTAGCTTTTTCAGGCCAATACCGCTGATGCCTTGTAGGTCGCCCAGCGTCTGCGGCGCGCGCTCTGCAATGGTCGCCAATGTTGCATCGTGAAAGATCACATAGGCGGGCAGGTTGTGTTCACGGGCCACCTCGGCGCGCCAAGCCTTGAGGGCCGTGTATCGTTCTTGCGCTGCATTGTCCAGATTGGCGACCTTGTGGTCTGAGGCCCTTGCGGCGGTAGATTTGGTCTTGCGGCCACCCGTCGGCCCCGACAGCGAGGCCCGCAACTGAACCTGAACCTCACCGCGCAGCACGGCCCGGGAGCCCTCGGTAAGCTGCAAGGTATTGAAGGCCTGGCTGTCGATGGCGACGGCACCGGTGGCTATCAGCTGGCGCAGCACCCCGCGCAACTGGCTTTCGCTCAGGTCCGTGCCCAGGCCAAAGGTGCTGAGGCTGGCGTGGCCGTATTGGGTCACCTTGTCAGAGGCCTTGCCGCGCAGGATGTCCATGATGTGACCCGCGCCAAAACTCATGCCGCTGAGCTGCTGCACCCGGTAAATGGTGCTCAGCAGCTTGCGTGCTGCGTCTGTGCCGTCCCACACCGCCGGAGGATGCAGGCAGTTGTCGCAGTTATGGCAGGGCTGGCTCGCCTCTCCAAAGTAGCTCAGCAGCCGCACACGCCTGCAATCGGTGGCCTCAGCCAGAGCCAGCAAGGCGTCGAGCTTGTCGCGCAAGCCTTGTTTGAAAACATCGCCTGCCGGACTTTCGTCAATCATGCGCCGCTGGTTCACCACGTCT
>JBJOIT010000048.1:0-21831 GCA_046046915.1 Pseudomonadota bacterium | reverse complement strand
GGGGCCCGCTGCCGACTCCCCCGGGCCCCCCCCGGCACGAAGCTGCGGGGGACGGGCCGGGCTCCTCATACTGCGGGGGTACACAGAAATCGTCACCCAGCCCGTCCCCAGCCGAAGCCATGGGGGCAGAACAAAAAGCACTGAAACTGCTGCTAGAAGAAATCAGCACCCGGCTCAAGTACCTGTGCGACGTGGGCATAGGCTACCTCACCCTGGATCGGCAAAGCCGTACCTTGAGTGGTGGCGAGGTGCAGCGCATTAACCTCACCACTGCTCTGGGCACCTCGCTCGTCAACACGCTGTTTGTGCTGGACGAGCCCAGCATCGGCCTGCATCCGCGCGACATGCATCGCATCATCGAAGCCATGCGGCGCTTGCGCGATGCGGGCAACACCCTGGTGGTGGTGGAGCATGACCCCGCGGTGATGCTGGCGGCCGATCGCATGATCGACATGGGGCCCGGCCCGGGTGAGCGCGGTGGCAACATCGTGTTTGACGGCAGCACGCACGACCTGCGCAGTGCCGACACCCTGACCGGCGCCTACCTGGGCGCGCGCAAGCAGGTGGGCATGGGATTGCGCCGCCTCGTGGCCGAGAACACCCCGCGCCTGATTCTGGAAGGCGCGCGCGACCACAACCTCAAGAACGTGTCGGTTGACATACCTCTGCAGCGCCTGGTCACCGTGACTGGGGTCAGCGGGTCGGGCAAGTCGACCTTGGTTCAAGACGTGCTGGCCCCGGCGTTGCTGCGCCACTTTGGCAAGGCGACCGAGGCGCCAGGTGCCTTTGACCGTCTGCTGGGCGCCGAGCAACTCAGCGACGTGGTGTTTGTAGACCAGTCCCCCATCGGCAAGACGGCACGCTCCAACCCGGTGAGCTATGTGGGCGCCTGGGATGCCATCCGGGAGATTTTTGCCAACGCCCCGCTGGCCCGTGAGCGCGGCTACACCGGCAGCAAGTTCAGCTTTAACAGCGGGGACGGGCGCTGCCCCACTTGCGGTGGCTCGGGCTTTGAGCACGTCGAGATGCAGTTTTTGAGCGATGTGTATTTGCGTTGCCCGGACTGCGATGGCAAGCGCTACCGGCCCGAAATCTTGGAGGTCACCATTGAGCGCAAGCTCTTGGGGGCGGCTTTGGCGGGTGCCCAACTTCCCGATGCCCACCCCGCCAGCCTGAACGCGCGGGTGCTGAGCCTGAACGTTGCAGACGTGCTCAATCTCACCGTGAGCGAGGCGGCCGCCATTTTTGCGGCCGATCGTGACGTGATACGCGCCTTGCAACCCATTGTGGATGTGGGCTTGGAGTATGTGCGCTTGGGGCAGCCTGTGCCCACCCTGAGTGGCGGTGAGGCCCAGCGGTTGAAGCTGGCTGGTTTTTTGGCCGACGCCGCCAAAAGCGCTACGGCCAGCCGCCAGGCGGTAGCCCGGCGCGGCGTGCTCTTCATGTTTGATGAGCCCACCACGGGCCTGCACTTTGACGACATTGCCAAATTGATGCGCGCCTTACGCAAGCTGCTGGACGCCGGGCACAGCCTGCTGGTAATTGAGCACAACCTGGACGTGATTCGTGCCAGTGACTGGTTGATTGACCTGGGCCCCGAAGGTGGCGAGGGCGGCGGCGAGATCGTGGTGGTGGGCACGCCCGACGAGGTGCGCCGCCACCCCAGCTCATACACCGGTCAGGCGCTGCGCGAGTACGACGGCGCCCTGGGAGCAGGCGTGGCCACAGCGCAGGAAGCCAGACCGGCCTGGACGCCGGCAGTCGACACCGCCATCCAGATCATCAATGCGCGCGAGAACAACCTCAAGTCTTTGAACGTCAGCATCACCGGGGTCAGCGGCTCCGGCAAGTCCACCCTGGCGTTCGATATCTTGTTCAACGAAGGGCAGCGCCGCTACCTGGAGAGCCTGAACGCCTATGCCCGCTCTATCGTGCAGCCCGCGGGCCGGCCCGAGGTGGATGCGGTATACGGCATACCGCCTACGGTGGCCATCGAGCAGCGGCTCAGCCGTGGCGGGCGCAAGTCCACCGTGGGTACCACCACCGAGGTCTGGCACTTTTTGCGTCTGCTGTATGTCAAGCTGGGCACCCAGCACTGCGTGCATGACGGCACCGCCGTGGCACCGCAAACGCCAGAAAGCATCGCCGCGCAGCTGATGAAAACCTTTCGGGGGCAGCACATCGGGCTGCTGGCGCCTTTGGTGATGAATCGCAAGGGCGTTTACACGGAGCTGGCCGACTGGGCTCGGCCGCGTGGTTACACCCACTTGCGCATCGATGGCAACTTTGTACCGGTCACCCCCTTTGCCCGGCTGGACCGCTTCAAGGAGCACACCATCGAGTTGCCGGTGATGAGCCTGGACATCCACCCCGGCGCCGAGACCGCCCTGCGCGAAGCCTTGTCGGCGGCGCTGGTGCACGGCAAAGGCGTGGTGCATGTGCTCAGCGACCTGGGTGCTTTGCAGGAAGCCATGGACGATGGTTTGCCCACTGCCCACATCGGCAAGCTGGACGTGTTCTCGACCAAGCGCGCTTGCCCGACCTGCAGCACCAGTTACGCCGAGCTGGACCCACGCCTGTTCAGCTACAACAGCAAGCATGGCTGGTGCCCCGACTGTGTGGGCACCGGTGTGGCGCTGACCAAGGATCAGCGCAAGGTGTTTGATGATTCGGTGCGTGATGACGACAACAAGGGCCGCGAGCAGACCTTTGCCGAGCCCGAAGTCGAAGACCTGGTGGATGTGGTCTGCCCGCGCTGCGCTGGCACCCGGCTGAACACCGTGGCCCGTGCCGTGAAGTTTGCTGGCGTGGGCATTACCGACATTGCCCGCCTGTCGGTTACCGACATACGCCGTTGGGTCGAGACCTTGGCTGCGCCGGATCGTTTGAGCCTGCGTGAAAACGACATTGCCCGCGACCTGATTCCTGAGATCAAGAGCAGGCTGTTGTTTTTGGAAGAAGTGGGCCTGGGCTATCTCACGCTGGACCGAGGGGCGCCCACGCTAAGCGGTGGCGAGGCCCAGCGCATACGCCTGGCGGCCCAGCTGGGCAGCAACTTGCAAGGGGTTTGCTATGTGCTTGACGAGCCCACCATCGGCCTGCATGCGCGAGATAACAAAATCCTGCTGAACGCGCTGCAAAGCTTGAGCGACAAGGGCAACACGCTCGTGGTGGTGGAGCACGACGAAGACACCATACGCCATGCCGACCACCTGATCGACATCGGCCCCAGCGCGGGCAAGCGCGGCGGCCGCCTGGTGGCCCAGGGCGCTGTGGCCGACTTGGAGGCGGCCGAAGATTCCCAGACCGGTCGCTACCTGCTGCATGCGATGAAACATCCGCTCCAACCCCGACGGCGGGTAGACATCTCTGCCCGGGGCGATGGGGCGGGCTCCTCATACTGCGGGGATACACAGAAATCGTCTCCCACCCCATCGCCCCGCGCAGAGGGAAGGGGCCAAGAGCAATTGGGGTCAGATCCCGATTTCGCGCAGAGAAACTCGGGCTCTGACCCCATTTGTTCAGGTGCGCAAAGCGCGCCTGCACTCAACTGGCTCAGCCTCACCGGCGCCAATCTCCACAACTTGCAGGATGTCGCCGTGGATGTGCCCCTGCAGCGCCTGGTGGCCATCACCGGTGTTTCGGGTTCGGGTAAATCGACGCTGGCGCGCGAGGTCTTGCTGGCCAATGTGCAAACCGCTGTTAACAAGCGCAGCACCAAAGCCGGGCGGGATGCGCTGGATGCAGGTGAGCGCATCCATTGGGTCGGCTGTGCATCGGTGTCGGGCTTCGAGTCGGTGGATCGGGTGCTAGAAGTGGATCAAACCCCCATCGGCAAGACGCCGCGCAGCTGCCCCGCCACCTACATCGGTTTTTGGGACACCATCCGTAAGCTCTTTGCCGATACCCTGGAGGCGCGGGCGCGGGGCTACGCGGCCAACCGCTTCAGTTTCAACACCGGTCCGGGGCGTTGCCCAAGTTGCGAAGGGCAGGGCATACGCACCATTGCCATGAGCTTTTTGCCAGATGTGAAGGTGAAGTGCGAAACCTGCCATGGCGCCCGTTTCAACCCCGAAACGCTGGCGGTCACCTGGCGCGGCAAGAGCATCGGCGATGTGCTGAACATGGAAGTGGACGAAGCGGTTGATTTTTTTGCCAGCATGCCCAACATCAGCCACCCGCTACAGTTGCTCAAGGACGTGGGCCTGGGCTACCTCACGCTGGGCCAGCCGTCGCCTACCCTGAGCGGCGGTGAGGCGCAACGCATCAAGCTGGTGACCGAGCTGAGCAAGGTGCGCGATGACATCACCCGGCGTGGCCAAAAAGCGCCGCACACCCTGTATGTGCTGGACGAACCCACTGTGGGCTTGCACATGGCCGACGTCGAAAAGCTCATCCACGTGCTGCACCGGCTGGTGAACGGGGGCCACAGCGTGGTGGTCATCGAGCACGATTTGGACGTGATTGCCGAGGCTGACTGGGTCATCGACCTGGGGCCGGATGGCGGCAGCGCCGGCGGGCGCATCGTGGCTGCCGCTCCGCCCGAAGGCGTGGTCACCCTGGGCACGCACACGGGGGTGGCGATCAAGTCTGTGCTGGCGCGTTAGCTTTTCGCGGGGCGGTCCAGGCTGAAGCAGTGGCAGTTATGCTGCCAGTGGCGTTTGTCAGTAAGATTCTTACTTTGGAGGGTAAGAATTATGAAAATCACCAGCAAAGGTCAGGTCACCATTCCGCAAGCGGTGCGCGAGCGAGCGGGGTTCCACCCCAACTGTGAGGTTGAGTTTGAGGTGAGGGACAACGGTGAGGTCGTCCTTCATCTCGCTGCGCCAGCACCCCAGGTCACCGTGCGTCAGGCTTTTGAGCGTGTGCGTGGTAGCGCCAACGCGACTGCGTTCAAAGGCATGGGCACGGACGATTTCATCGCTTTTTTGCGGGGATGAGCACGCCCATCAGTGCAAGCGCCCTCACGCCTTTCCAGGCGGTGGACACCAACCAGCCTGAGGCGCGTGAGCCCAACGCGCGCTACTGGGTGCAGATGGCTCCGAGGGCCACTTTGGTCGATAGCTGCGTGTTGATCGATGTGTTGGCTGACGATCCCAAGTGGGCGGAGTGGTCGATCAGCCAGCTGGAGGCTTGTGCCCAGGTGGGGCCTTTGGTCATCAACCCCATCATCCTGGCCGAGATCAGTCCCAGGTTTGAGTGCGTGGCAGATCTGGAGCTTGCGTTAGAGGGCTTGCCGCTCGTGCGGGAGGTCCTGCCGTGGGACGCGGCTTTTTTGTCAGGGCAGGCGTTCAAGGCCTATCGACAGGTGCAGGGTGCAAAAACCTCACCTATGCCGGACTTTTACATCGGTGCACATGCGCTGGTGGGCAATTTGCAGTTGCTCACGCGGGACAGTACCCGTTATCGCAACTACTTTCCCCGGCTGACGCTGGTTGCGCCTTAGGGGTGTGGTGTTACGCAGTTGGTCAATGGAAGTAGACAGATGAAAACGTATTACAACCCGTACCACGCCCTCCACCAGGGCCAGTTTGAGATGTTTCGCGGGCAGCTGGTGCCATGCTTTGAGGTGCCGGCGCGGCAAGACTTTGTGTTGGCAGAGCTGCGGCGTCGGGGGCTGGGGGAGGTGCATGCGCCCGATCACATCGAGGCGCCGGCCTTGACCACCATCCATAGCCGGCGCTACCTCGACTTTTTGGAGGGTGCCTGGGACGAATGGGTGGCGCTGGACCCGGCCAACGCTCAGCGCGATGCACTGCCCTCGGTCTGGCCCGGACGCACGTTTCGCACAGACGTTTTGCCCACCAACTTTGCTGCGCGACTGGGCTTGTTTTCATTTGATGCGGGCAGTCCGCTCACAGGCGGCACCTGGCTAGCGGCGCGGGCCGGCGCTGACTGTTCATTTGAGGCAGCCAACGCGGTGCTGAACGGTACCAGGTCGGCCTTTGCCCTGTCGCGGCCGCCAGGCCACCATGCCGGGGCCGACTTTTTTGGTGGCTATTGCTTCTTGAACAACGCCGCACTGGCAGCGCAGCATTTGCGCGATGGCGGCGTGGAACGAGTGGCGGTGCTGGATATCGACTACCACCACGGCAACGGCACGCAGGCCATCTTTTATGAGCGGCCCGATGTACTTTTCACCAGCATCCATGGGGACCCGCGTACCGAATACCCGTTCTTTTTGGGGCATGCCGACGAGCCCGGGGCTGGCGCCGGGCTAGGCTTTAATCACAACCTGCCGCTGCCTCGCGGTACCGACTTTGCCACTTGGCGCAGCGCCTTGGCCGAGGCTCTGCAAGGCATCGCGCGCTACAGTGCGCAGGCGCTGGTGGTGTCTTTGGGGCTGGATACCTTTGAGGGCGACCCGATCTCGGGCTTCAAGCTTCGCAGTGAAGACTACCTGCGCATCGGCGACGATCTGGCCGCTGCCGGCTTGCCCACCGTGTTCGTTTTTGAAGGCGGTTACGCCGTCGATGAGGTGGGCGTCAACTCCGTGAACGTTCTGGAAGGCTTTGAGCAGCGGGCCTGAAAAAGTGATTAAAAAGCCTGTAATAGTTAGCGAATTTGCTACCATTTGGCGTGGCCTACCAGATCGAATACTTTCATGAGCGCGTTCGCGCTGAGGTGGAGGCATGGCCAGTTGATGTCCTTGCCGATTATCTGCGTCTGACGGAGCTACTGGCCGAATTCGGGCCCAGCCTGCGCCTTCCTCATTCACGTGCCTTTGGGGATGGTTTGTTTGAGCTGCGGCCGCGCGGAAGGGCCGGAATTGGGCGATCGTTCTACTGTTTTATGGTTGGCAAGCGAATCGTTGTTCTGCACGCTTTCATCAAAAAAACGCAGCAAACGCCAGACCGTGAACTGAAACTGGCGCGCAAGCGCCTCAAGGAGTTGCAAGATGCCTGAACTAAAGTACAAACCTGTTTCTCACAATCACGACGACATGCTCGCCCAGGGCCATGCTCGAGAGGGTTTCACAGAGGCCTACGACGCCTTGGCCCTTGAATATCAGCTTGCCAGCCAAATGCTCAAGGCGCGGTCCCGCGCCGGCCTGACTCAGGATCTCGTGGCCCAACGGATGGGCACAACCAAAAGCGCAATTTCCCGGCTAGAGGCGGCCGGCAAGCATGCGCCTTCGCTTGACACACTTAAACGCTACGCAAGTGCCGTCGGCTGCGAGCTTCAAATCAAGCTGGTCAGGCACAAGGCTAGCGCTTAACCCGCGCTGCCCAGTGCCAGGCCCGCATGCTCGCGCAGCGGGTGAAAGTGGATCTTGGGAAAGCGTTCCTGCGCCAGGCGGACGTCATAGGGGCTGGTGCACAAATAGGCCAGCGTATCTGCCGCATCCCGCGCCATGCGCATGGGGTAGGCATTCACAAACGCCGCCAGCTCGGCCGGGGTGTCGGCAGTGATCCAACGGGCACCGGTGTACTGGCAGCCTTCCAGGCGAATGTCGGCGTCGTACTCGCCCTTCAGGCGGTGCTGCACCACTTCAAACTGCAGCTGTCCCACAGCGCCCAGCAGCATGTTGCCGCCCATTTCGGGCTTGAAGACCTGAATCGCCCCTTCTTCGCCCAGCTGGGCCAGGCCCTGTTGCAGCTGCTTGGTGCGCAAGGGGTTTTTCAGCACCACGGTCATAAACAACTCGGGCGCAAAAAAGGGCAGACCGGTGAACTGCAGGTTGACCGAGCCGTCGGTGATGGTGTCGCCCAGCTGCACGCCGCCGTGGGTGGTAAAGCCCACAATGTCGCCCGCGTAGGCTTCTTCGACCGCTTCACGGCGTTGGCTCATGAAGGTCACCACGCTGGTGGGGCGTAGCTCTTTGGCCGTGCGCATCACCTTGAGCTTCATGCCCGGCGTGTATTTGCCCGATGCCATACGCACAAAGGCAATGCGGTCGCGGTGGTTGGCGTCCATATTGGCCTGCACCTTGAAGACCACGCCACTGAAGGCGTCGTCTTCGGGCTTGACTTCTTGCACCAGGGGGTGGCGGTTGACCACCGTGGTGCTGGTGCGGCTCTGGGGGCTGGGCGCCAGGTCGACCAGGGCGTCCAGCACTTCCATCACACCAAAGTTGTTGACGCCGGAGCCAAAAAACACCGGTGTTTGCTTGCCTGCTAAAAAGGCCTCATGGTCCCAGGCAGGCGATGCGCCGGTAGCTAGCTCCATGCTCTCCATGGCAGTGGTCCACTCATGGCCAAAACGTTGTTCCAGCGATGCAGCGTCGCTCAGCGGCACGGTGTCAAAGTCTTGCGGGCGGCGTTCGCTGCCACTTTCGAACACGGTCATGGCCTGGGTGCGCAGGTTCACGATGCCGCCAAACAGCTTGCCCTGGCCCACCGGCCAGGTCATGGGCACGCAGGGCATGCCCAGTTCCCGCTCGATCTCGTCTAGTATGTCCAAGGGCTCGCGCACCTCACGGTCCATCTTGTTCACAAAGGTGATGATGGGTGTGTCGCGCTGGCGGCATACCTCGATCAGGCGGCGGGTCTGCGCCTCCACACCGTTGGCCGCATCAATCACCATCAGCGCCGAGTCCACGGCAGTCAACACACGGTAGGTGTCTTCACTGAAGTCCTTGTGGCCGGGGGTATCGAGCAGATTGATGACATGGTCGCGATACAGCATCTGCATCACCGAGCTGGCCACCGAAATGCCCCGCTGCTTTTCAATCTCCATCCAGTCGCTGGTGGCATGCCGGCTGGCCTTGCGGGCCTTGACCGAGCCCGCAATCTGAATCGCACCCGAGAACAGCAAGAGCTTTTCGGTCAGCGTTGTCTTACCGGCATCCGGGTGGGAGATGATGGCAAAGGTGCGGCGGCGGCGGGTTTCGGCGGCGAAGGACAAGGGGTGTTTCCAGAATGAGGCCAAGGACGCGAGGGCTGTAGGCCTCGAAGGGCGCGTGGCGTAGAAGCGAACGTATCCCGCAATTTTACGTACCCTGCGGGTCGCCTGCATGAATGGAATATCAGGGCTGTAGCCCAGGCGATATTGGGCTGTATTTGATCTTTTATAAAAGGCGAAGATGCGTTCCATCCCCCTCACTTTTCTGTTGCAAACGGCCAGCAATGTGTTGTGACCTTCGCCTCCTGGATACGGTGTACTTTGTGTTTCGCAGTAAGTTGAGCGGGGGCTAAGCGTGGGCTGAGGGCTTGCTGCTCCGGCGGTGGCGCAAATGCCCGTACCAGGCCTGGAGCCAATCGGGCTGGCTATAATTTTGGCTCCGAGGAGCGCTGCAGTTGCATGGCATCAGCCCATGCAATGAGGCTCGGAACACCCCGTTTCCAACCGCGCTCACCCACTGAAATCGACGTGCGGTGAGTTCCCTGCGGATGCTCCCTGTCGTTCAGTGGTTCAACTTTAGCCGGAGCCACTTTTCATGAACGCTGTTCTCAAGCCCGTTTCTTCTGCCCCTGATTACGTCATTGCCGACCTCGGTCTGGCCGCCTGGGGCCGTAAGGAGCTCAACATTGCCCAGACCGAAATGCCCGGCCTGATGGCCATCCGCGAAGAATTTGCCGCGGCCCAGCCCTTGAAGGGTGCGCGCATCACCGGCTCGCTACACATGACGATCCAGACCGGTGTGCTGATCGAAACCCTGCAAGCCTTAGGCGCTGATGTGCGCTGGGCTTCTTGCAATATTTTTTCGACGCAAGACCACGCCGCTGCCGCCATTGCGGCCAAGGGCACGCCGGTGTTTGCCATCAAGGGCGAGACCCTGGCCGACTATTGGGACTACACCCATCGCATCTTCGAATTTGGCGGTGCCAAGGGCACGCCCGAAGAAGGCCCCAACATGATTCTGGACGACGGCGGCGATGCCACGCTGCTCATGCATCTGGGCACGCGTGCCGAGACCGACGCCAGCCTGCTTGCCAACCCCGGCAGCGAAGAAGAGACTTGCCTGTTCAATGCCATCAAGGCCAAGCTGGCCCAAGACGGCACCTGGTACAGCCGCCGCCTCAAAAACATCATCGGCGTGACCGAAGAAACCACCACCGGTGTGCTGCGCCTGAATGAAATGTCGGCCAAGGGCAGCCTGATGTTCCGCGCGATCAACGTGAACGACTCGGTGACCAAGAGCAAGTTCGACAACCTGTACGGCTGCCGCGAATCGCTGGTGGACTCCATCAAGCGCGCCACCGACGTGATGATCGCGGGCAAAGTGGCGGTGGTGGCGGGCTACGGTGATGTGGGCAAGGGCTCGGCCCAGGCCCTGCGCGCCTTGAGCGCCCAAGTCTGGGTGACCGAGATCGACCCGATCAACGCCCTGCAGGCCGCCATGGAAGGTTTCAAGGTCGTGACCATGGAATACGCCGCCGACAAGTGCGACATTTTCGTGTCGGCCACCGGCAACAAGAACGTGATCCGCTACGAGCACATGGCCGCCATGAAGGACGAGGCCATCGTCTGCAACATCGGGCACTTCGACAACGAGATCGACGTGGCCTCGCTCGAAAAACTGCAGTGGGACGAAATCAAGCCCCAGGTGGACCACGTCATCTTCCCTGATGGCAAGAAGATCACCTTGCTGGCCAAGGGCCGGCTGGTGAACCTGGGTTGTGCCACTGGTCACCCCAGCTTTGTGATGAGCTCCAGCTTTGCCAACCAGACCATCGCCCAGATCGAACTGTTCACCAAGCAAGACCAGTACGAATCCGGCAAGGTCTATGTGCTGCCTAAGCACCTGGACGAAAAGGTGGCACGGCTGCACCTCAAGAAGGTCGGCGCCATGCTGACCGAGCTGAGCGATGAGCAGGCCGCTTACATTGGTGTGAGCAAGAACGGCCCTTACAAGGCCAACACCTACCGCTACTGATGCGCGCTGATCAACTCTTGCTGCAGCGCCAACTGGCCACGTCCCGCGCGCAGGCACAACGCCTGATTGCGGCGGGCGTGCGCTGGCGGCCCGATACGGCCGTTGAGGTGGCCTGGAAAACTGTGGCCAAAAACAGCGACGAGATACCCCTGGATGCCCACATTGAGCTGCTGGATGTGGCCGAGGCGCGTTATGTGTCGCGCGGCGGTCTGAAGCTCGAAGGCGCCCTGAAAAGCATAGGCGTCAAGGTGACCGGCAAAACCTGCCTCGATGTGGGCCAATCCACCGGGGGTTTCACAGACTGTCTCTTGCAGCATGGCGCCAGCCTAGTTGTGGGGGTAGACGTGGGCCAGGGGCAGCTGCATCCGGCCATGCGGGCGCATCCTCAAGTGGTGGCACTGGAGCAGATCAATGCCCGCGAGCTGTCGGTGGACGACATTCTGGCCGCCGTGGAAGACCCGGAATTCAACGGGCAGTTTGATGTGATCGTAGGCGACCTGTCGTTTATTTCGCAAACGCTGGTGCTGCCCGCACTGGTGCCTTTGCTCAAGGCGGATGGCCATCTGCTGATGTTGGTGAAGCCCCAGTTCGAGCTGCAGCCCGGGCAAGTGGGCAAAGGTGGCATCGTGAAAGACGCCAGCCTGTACGACTTTGTGGAAAACCGCATACGTGACTGCC
The DNA here is from genome assembly GCA_046046915.1 of Pseudomonadota bacterium. Classification (GTDB taxonomy): domain Bacteria; phylum Pseudomonadota; class Gammaproteobacteria; order Burkholderiales; family Burkholderiaceae_C; genus JBEEJZ01. The sequence continues at coordinate 10,334 of JBJOIT010000048.1, read as the reverse complement.
TGGCCGAACTGGACATGCAGGTCTGTGAGTGGCTGGACAGCCCCATCACCGGCGGCGATGGAAACCGTGAGTTTTTTATGCATGCCGTGCCTGTGGCCGGTGGTGCCGAAAAATCCTGATCGAAGATTGAATGGAGTTGCGGCCATGAGCCAAACCGTTTTGCCCCTGAGCATTGAGTTTTTTCCACCCAAGACACCCGAAGGCGTTGAGAAGCTGCGCGGCGTGCGCCAGGAGCTGTATGCCCTCAAGCCTGAGTTTTGCTCGGTGACGTTTGGGGCCGGTGGCTCCACCCAGGCCGGCACGTTCGCGGCCGTGAAGGACATCCTGGCCGAAGGCGTGAGCGCGGCCTCACATTTCTCTTGCATAGGCGCCACCAAAGACACAGTGCGCGAGCAATTGGCCACACTCAAGGCGATGGGCGTCAAGCGCCTGGTGGCCCTGCGGGGCGATTTGCCCAGTGGCTATGGTGCCGGCGGCGAGTTTCAGTACGCCAGTGACCTGGTGGCCTTCATCCGTGCCGAGACAGGCCATGACTTTCATCTGGAGGTGGCTGCCTACCCGGAGGTCCACCCCCAGGCCAAGTCGCCTGCGTCTGACGTGCTGGCTTTTGCTGCCAAGGTCAAGGCGGGCGCCGATTCGGCCATCACCCAGTACTTTTACAACTCGGATGCCTATTTCCGCTTTGTGGAAGAGACCGATGCCCTGGGTCTGAGTGTGCCCGTGGTGCCGGGCATCATGCCCATCACCAGCAGCACGCAGCTGATGCGTTTCAGCGACGCTTGCGGCGCCGAGATTCCCCGCTGGATACGTTTGCGTTTGCAGTCGTATGGTGATGACCTCGCCTCCATCAAGGCCTTTGGTCTGGATGTGGTGACCGACCTGTGCGAACAACTGCGTGCCGGCGGCGTGCCCGGTCTGCATTTCTACAGCATGAACCAGAGCGCTGCCACCCTGGAAATCTGCAAGCGCCTGGGCTACGCCGTCTGAGCTTGCCGCGCGGCGCGGTTCACCAGGTAAATGCCGGGCAGCACCAGTGCCATGCCGGCAGCGTGGTACAGGTGCAGAGGTTCTCCTAGCAGCAGCCAGGCCATGCCTGCCGCATAGAGTGGCGCCACATACAGCACTACTCCGGCCCGTGCGGCCCCCAGTTCCCGTTGCAGGACGGCATAGGCCAGGTAGGCGCCGTAACCTGGAAACAAGGCTGCAGCCAGCACCAGCCCCACGCCCGGCCAAGTCAGCGCCGGCTGCGGGTTCTGCCAGATTTCCAGCGCGGTCATGGGCAGCATGATCAGCACACCGGCCAGTCCCACCACTGACAGCCGAGCGCTCGGTGGCAGCGGACTGGACCATTTTTTGAGCAACAGAGAATAGGCCGTCCACGAGACAGTGCAGGCGAGTATCCAGAGGTCGCCAGGGACCCACTGAACTTGCGTCAGCGCAGACCACTGGCCTTTCAGTACGACGTGCAGCACGCCGATGAGCGCCATCATGATGCCTATAAGCTGATGTGTTGCCAGCCGCTCCCGGAGCCAGTGAGCAGAGGCCACCACGATCAGCACTGGCGCCACGCTGTAGATCAGGGCGATGTTGAGTGCAGAGGTGGTGCGCCCGGCAATGTAGACCCAGGCACCGCAAATCCACATGCCTAGTGCACCGAGCACCGCGTAGCGCAGCCATTGTTCTGCCAAGTGGCTCCTGGCTTGCCACAGGCTACCCCAATGGCCCAGACTGAGCAGCAGCGCCGCCAGCAGCCACCGGCCAGATGCCAGGGTATGTGGCTCAATGACGCCGGCCGCACCGCGCGCCACCAGGTAGTTCACCGACCAGATGGCAGGTGTCAGCATCAGCAGTGCAAAAACCCAGGGGCGTGGTGAGCTGGACATGGCGCAGTGAGAGCGTGCGGGGGCTGTATCGGCTTCAGGCCCGGGCGTCACCCCAGCGCAGCTGGATGGTGTCGTCACCCCGGTAAAGCGTTTCGCCGGAGCGGTCGACGCAGTAGTTGGGCGACACGATCATTTCGCTGAAGTGCATGTCGGCAGCAATGCGGGTGTACTCAAACAGGATGCTGCGCGTGACCTTGGCGCCGGAGCGGACGATGCTGCCATGGCCGATCCAGCAGGGGCCGATGATGCTGGCCCCGGGCTCGATCTTGACGCTGGAGCCCAGGTACACCGGGCCTTGAATATTCACTTGGTCCCAGGCCACGGAAGTGTTAAGGCCCACCCAGATGCCAGGTTTGATTTCTCGCCCAGGCATGTTCATCTCGGCCACTTCACCCTTCAGCACACGCTGCAACACCGACCAGTAGTCGCTGACGCGACCGATGTCGATCCAGTTGAACGGGCGGTTTTGGGCAAAGAAGGGCAGCTGCTCCGCCACCAGCTGGGGGAAGAGTTGTGAGCCGATGTCGTAGTTCTGGCCCGCGGGTACTTTTTTGAGCACCTCAGGTTCGAAGATGTAAATGCCGGTGCTGGCCAGGGTGGACTTGGCCTCCGCGGGTTGAGGCTTTTCCTGAAAGGACTGGATCTGACCGTCCTCGGCCGCCACCACAATGCCGTAGTTCTGCACTTCGTTGAGCGGCACATCCAGGGTCACCACACTGGCCATCGCGCCTTTTTGGCGGTGCTCTCCGAGGGCCGCCGTGATGTCCAGATCAATGATGGCGTCGCCGCAGAGCACCAGCGTGGTGTCGTCAAAGAAGCCGCTGAAGTCCTGAATGCGTCGCATGCCACCGGCCGACCCCATGGGCTTGGGAATCACGTCGCCGTGGTCCCGCACCCCTTCGTAGGCGTAGCCGATTTGCACACCCCAGCGGTGGCCGTCACCAAAGTACTGCTCGATCTTGTGGTGGTGATAAGCCACGTTCACCATGATCTCGGTGATGCCGTGGCGCGCCAGGTGCTCGATCAGGTATTCCATCACCGGTTTGCCCAGGATGGGCACCATGGGTTTGGGCAGGTCTTTGGTGAGCGGGCGTACCCGCGTGCCCTGGCCAGCCGCCAGAATCATGCCCTTAGCCATGGCGCAACTCCTGTGTCATCTCTACAAAACGGCCTCCGGCGGCATCCTTGGCCGACAGCTTGGGGCCCTCGTTCATGGCCGGCCAGACGATGGCCAGCGTGGGGTCGTTCCAGGCGATGCATCGCTCATGTTCGGGGGCGTAGTAGTCGGTGGTCTTGTACAGAAACTCGGCGCTCTCTGACAACACCACAAAACCGTGCGCCAGGCCCGGCGGCACCCACAGCTGCCGTTTGTTGTCGGCAGACAGGATTTCGCCGACCCATTGCCCATAGGTGGGGGAATCAGGGCGAATGTCGACCGCCACGTCAAACACCTCGCCTGCCACCACCCGAACCAGTTTGCCCTGTGGCTGCTGCACCTGGTAGTGCAGGCCGCGCAGCACACCTTGGGCCGACTTGGAGTGGTTGTCTTGCACAAAGCTCAGGTTCAGGCCGGTGGCCTGCTGAAAGGCGCGCTGGTTGAAGCTCTCAAAGAAAAAACCGCGGTCGTCGCCAAAGACCTTAGGCTCGATCAGCAGCACATCGGCAATCGCCGTAGACGTGACGTTCATCAGTACACCTTGTGGGTGAGCAAACCCTGCAAATACTTGCCATAGCCGGACTTGGCCAGCGGAGCGGCCAGTTTTTCGAGCTGGGCATCGTCGATCCAGCCGTGGCGCCAGGCGATTTCTTCAGGCGAGGCGACCTTCAGGCCCTGGCGGTTTTCGATGGTGTAAATGAACTGGCTTGCCTCTAGCATGGACTCATGGGTTCCGGTGTCCAGCCAGGCATAGCCGCGACCCATGGTTTGCACATCGAGCTGGCCTTGCTGCAGGTACATGCGATTCAGGTCGGTGATTTCGAGCTCGCCTCGGGCAGAGGGACGCACCTGCTTGGCCAGCTCTACCACCTGGTCATCGTAAAAGTACAGTCCGGTCACGGCGTAGCGTGACTTGGGTGCTTTGGGTTTTTCTTCCAGGCTGATGGCCCGGCCGGTGGCATCAAACTCCACCACGCCATAGCGCTCGGGGTCTTGCACGGCGTAGGCAAACACGGTGGCGCCGGTGGTGCGCTCATTGGCCTTGTGCAAAAGGGCCGCAAAGTCGTGGCCGTAAAAGATGTTGTCTCCGAGCACCAGGGCACTTGGGGCGCCGTTCAGAAAAGTTTCACCAATCAAAAAGGCCTGAGCTAAACCGTCTGGCGAGGGCTGTACCGCATAGCTCAGTTGCAGGCCCCATTGGCTGCCGTCACCCAACAGCTGCTCGAAACGAGGCGTGTCTTGCGGGGTGGAGATGATCAGCACCTCACGTATGCCGGCCAGCAACAGGGCGCTGAGAGGGTAGTAAATCATGGGCTTGTCGTAGATGGGCAGCAATTGCTTGCTGACCGCCTGGGTGGCCGGGTACAGGCGGGTGCCCGATCCGCCGGCCAATATGATGCCCTTGCGGGCGAGGCTCTTGCCTGCGCTCATGATGTTTTGTTCCCTGTGCTTTTGGTGATTTCTTGCAGCATGCGATCGACCTGAACTTGCCAGTGGGGCAGTGCCAGCCCAAATGCATTCCTTAGCTTTACCGTGTTGAGGCGCGAGTTCAGGGGTCGGCGTGCCGGCGTGGGGTAGCTGGACGTAGGAATGGCACCCACCATATCAGCCCCGACCTTGAGGCGCCAGCCCAGCGCCTGGGCTTGGGCTAGCACATGGCGGGCGTAGCCATGCCAGCTTGTCTCCCCACCGGCCACGCAGTGGTAAAGGCCTGCCAGGCCAGCCTGGGTGCGGGCCGCACGTATCGCATGGGCCGCCACGTCGGCCAACAGCTCAGCGCTAGTGGGGGCGCCGATCTGGTCGTTGATGACGTTCAGGCTGTCACGCTCCTGAGCCAGGCGCAGCATGGTTTTTGCAAAGTTGCCCCCGCGCGCGCCATACACCCAGCTGGTCCTGAGAATGATGTGGCGCTGGCAGCTGGCCTGGATTAGGCGCTCACCTTCAAGTTTGCTCTGACCGTACACGCTCAAAGGTGCCGTGATGTCATCTTCAGACCAGGGGGCGTTACCGCTGCCATCAAACACGTAATCAGTGGAGTAGTGCACCAGCCAGGCGCCAAGTTTTTGGGCCTCGGTGGCCAGCACGCCAGGTGCCAGTGCGTTCAGGGTCTGGGCCAGTTCGGGCTCGGACTCTGCCTTGTCGACGGCGGTGTGGGCTGCTGCATTGACGATGACATCGGGCGCCACGGTGCGCACGGTCTGGGCCAGGCCTGCCAGATCAGCGAGATCGCCGCAGAGCTGACCTGGATTGCTGGCGCTGTGTCTGCCTAGTGCGACCAGTTCGCCCAGTGGGCACAGGGAACGTTGCAGCTCCCAGCCCACTTGTCCATCTTTGCCCAGGAGGAGGATTTTCATGGCGGAGGACCTCAGATTTGAGCGGGTGAGGCGCTGTCTCCGTTAGGCTGGCCGTTGCCGTATTGCCGGCTGACCCACTCCCGGTAGCCACCGCTTTGCACCTGCGCCACCCAGTCGGGGTGGTCCAGATACCACTGCACGGTTTTGCGGATGCCGGTCTCAAAGGTTTCTGCGGGCTTCCAGCCCAGTTGCTGCTCAATCTTGCGGGCATCAATGGCGTAGCGGCGGTCGTGGCCGGGCCGGTCCGTCACGTAGCTGATCTGGTTCTTGTACGGATGACCATCCGCCCGGGGTTTGAGTTCGTCCAGCAAGGCGCAAACGGTGTGCACAATTTCGATGTTGGGCTTTTCGTTCCAGCCGCCGATGTTGTAGGTCTCACCCAGCGTGCCAGCGTCCAGTACGCGCCGGATGGCGCTGCAGTGGTCTTTGACGTACAGCCAGTCGCGGATCTGCATGCCGTCGCCATACACCGGCAAGGCCTTGTCGGCTTGGGCGTTGACGATCATCAGGGGAATGAGCTTTTCTGGAAAGTGATAAGGGCCGTAGTTGTTGCTGCAGTTGGTGGTGAGCACCGGCAGGCCGTAAGTGTGGTGATAGGCACGTACCAGGTGGTCGCTGGCGGCCTTGCTGGCCGAGTAAGGGCTGTTGGGCTCGTAGCGGTGCTGCTCGGTAAAGGCGGCCTCGTCTTTGCCCAGCGAGCCGTACACCTCGTCGGTGGAAACGTGCAGGAATCTGAAGTCCGCCTTCGCTGGGGCAGGCAGCGTCCCCCAGTAAGCACGCACAGCTTCCAGCAAGCCAAAAGTGCCCACGATGTTGGTCTGGATGAATTCGCCCGGGCCCAGGATGGAGCGGTCCACATGGCTTTCAGCCGCGAAGTTGAGCACCGCGCGGGGTTGGTGTTGTGTCAGAAGTTGGCTGAGCAGCGCGGTATCACCGATGTCACCTTGCACAAAAGTGTGGCGTGCATCGCCATCCAGGCTGGCCAGGTTGTGGCGGTTGCCGGCGTAGGTGAGTTTGTCGAGGTTGACCACTGGCTCATCACAGGCACTGAGCCAGTCCAGCACGAAGTTGCTGCCGATGAAGCCGGCACCGCCGGTCACAAGGATGGTCATCTCAAAAATCTCCCAAAACGAATCTCTAACACTTCAATGCTTAACTATGAATCACCTTGCCCCGTTCTTTGTGACGGATCTGTGAAGGTGGCAAGTGATTCTTGCCGGTGGAGCCTATTTGTATTTACCCGCCAGACTCCAGTGCAAACGCGGCATTGTGGTCCTGACCCAGTAGGCGCACCATCTCGGGCAGTGCCGCCTGCAGCGAGGCTTTGAGGGTGTGAGGAGGGTTGATCACGAACATGCCGCTGGCGGGCAGGCCAGGGCGCTGCGTTTCACCTGATGCGTCAGAGATGAGCTTGCTCGATTTGACGGTCAGAGAGGCGTTCAGCCAGCTTTTGCCCGCCTTGTTAGCCAAAGTTCTCAGCTTGCGCGGTAGGTCGTGCGCCTCGGGCCGGGGAATCAGGGGGTACCACACCATATAAGTACCGGTGGCAAATCGCTTGAGGGCGTCTGCCATCATCTCGGCCACCCGGCCATAGTCGCTTTTGAGCTCATAGCTCGGGTCGCACAACAGCATGGCGCGCCGGGCTGGCGGGGGCAGAAACTTTTTGATGCCCTCAAAGCCATCTTCACGCAGCACGGCCACCTGGCGGCCAGCATCGAGTTGGGCGATGTTGGCAGCCAGTGTCTTGGCATCGGTGGGGTGCAGCTCGAACAACTTGAGTTTGTCGCGCTCGCGCAGCAGGCGCTGAATGATGAAGGGGGAGCCCGGGTAGACCTTGTGGCTGCCCTTGGCATTGAAGCTGGCCACCATTTCAAGGTAGCCTTGCAGCGCCGGTGCCGTGACAGTAGGCTGCGCTTCGGGTGCCTGCAGGCGTTTGATGCCTTGGGCCGCTTCGCCACTGGTTTCGGCGTAATCGCCGTCCAGCCGGTACAGTCCGGCACCGGCATGGGTGTCCAGCACTGTCAGCACCGTGTCCTTTTCAATCAGGTATTGAAGCGTGGCGATCAGGACGGTGTGCTTGAGCACATCTGCGTGATTGCCGGCGTGAAAGGCGTGGCGGTAACTGAACATCTTCAAATGGTAACCCGAAGTGTTCGCTCTTTCGTATAATCGCGGGCTTCGCAGCGCTTTTGTGGCTCCGCGGCGAAGATGCTGGGCGTCAAACCCAATAGCAAAACCCACCTAAGAGATTCCCTTCAGAGGAAAACCGACCGTGGAAAAGAGCCGCAAGGATTCCAACCCCTTAGGTTGGGCAAACCCTCTCAAAGAGAAAACTCATGACCAAAACGTTCAGCGCAAAACCCGCTGACGTGACGCACGAGTGGTTTGTGATTGACGCGACCGATAAGGTCCTCGGACGAGTAGCCAGCGAAGTTGCTCTCCGTTTGCGCGGCAAACACAAGGCCATTTACACGCCTCACGTCGATACCGGTGACTTCATCGTCATCATCAACGCAGCTCAACTGCGCGTCACTGGCGCCAAGTCGACTGACAAGGTGTACTACCGTCACTCGGGTTACCCCGGCGGTATCACTGCCACCAACTTCCGCGACATGCAAGCCAAGCACCCTGGCCGCGCTTTGGAAAAAGCCGTCAAGGGCATGCTGCCCAAGGGTCCCCTGGGCTACGCCATGATCAAGAAGCTCAAGGTCTACGGTGGTGCTGAGCACCCCCACACCGCCCAGCAACCCAAAGTGTTGGAAATCTAAGGAGCCTTGAGATGATTGGTGATTGGAACAATGGCACCGGCCGTCGCAAATCCAGCGTCGCCCGCGTGTTTCTGAAAAAAGGCTCAGGCCAGATCGTTGTGAATGGCAAGGACATTTCTAAGTTCTTTGGCCGTCAAACCTCGATCATGATCTGCAAGCAACCTTTGTTGCTGACCAACCACGCTGAAACGTTTGACGTCATGGTCAACGTGGCTGGCGGCGGCGAGTCCGGCCAGGCTGGTGCAGTTCGTCACGGTATCACCCGTGCCCTGATCGACTACGACGCAACGCTCAAGCCAGAACTGAGCAAGGCCGGCTTCGTGACGCGTGACGCGCGTGAAGTCGAACGTAAGAAGGTCGGTTTGCACGGTGCTCGCCGTCGCAAACAGTTCTCCAAGCGTTAATCGCCCGCGGCGACAGGGTCGTCATGCCGCACTACACACGCCCAGCTGGCCCCGGTCGGTTTGGATTTTGTGTGGTCAGTACGGCGATCCGGTCCAGCCAGTTCTCTGGTTGTTGTACGAGAAAACAAAACCGCCTTCGGGCGGTTTTGTCGTTTCTGGCTTGCTCGTGCCATATTCTGTTGTTCGCAGTGGATTGATTCATGCGCTTACGCCTGCTTCGACGTCGCCTCACCATCAGTGCACCGCGCATGGCGGTGCGCAGCGCCTTGCCCTGGCCTTTGCGCTGGGTGATGGCTGCACTGGTCTTTGGGTTTTGTGCCGCGATTGCACTGTGGGCCTTCGAGTTTGGCCGGGAGATCGCCGGTTTGGATGGTGGTGCAGCCGAAGAGCTCACCCGCATCAAGACCGAGATGCAAGTGCTTCAGAAAGAATTGCAGGCGGTCAAAGATGAACGCGACAAGGCCCAATCAATTGCCAACACTGCCAGTACCCTGCTGACAGCCGAGAAGGCCGCGCAGACGAGTTTGCTGGCCCAAAACCGCCAGCTCGAAGCGAATAACCAGGCCTTGCGTGATGACCTGGGTTTTTTCGAACAGTTGATTCCCGCGGTCGGTGCGCAGGGCGTCGCCATCCGGGGCCTCCAGGCCGAGCGCTTGGAGCCGACCCAGTTGAAATGGCAAGTGATGGTGATGCAGTCTGGCAAAAAGGTGTCAGACTTCAATGGCCGCCTAGAAGTGAGCGTATCTGGGCAGCTGCAGGGTAAGCCCTGGAACATGGACTTGCCAGACGGACCCAAGGCCCTCGCCTTTACGCAGTATGGGCGTTTGCAAGGCGTACTGACCGTGCCAGCCCAAGCCGTGATCAAATTACTGACCGTGAAAGTCTTGGAGGGTGAGCAGATCAAGGCCACCCAATCGGTCAAGTTGCCATAAGCAGGAGACACACATGTTCAACAGGAAAAAGCAGCCACCCATCAGGAGCCTGATTGCCGAGAGCAGCCAAATCCAGGGGCAGGTCCGGTTTACCGACGGCCTGCGCGTGGACGGCGAGATTACCGGCGACGTACTCGCACTTGAGGGACAAGCCAGTCTGCTGGTCATCTCGGAAAGTGCAACGGTGACGGGCATGGTCAGGGCCGATCACATCATCGTGAATGGCCGAGTGTGCGGCCCCGTACATGCCAACGTGCTGCTGGAATTGCAGCCCAAGGCGCGCATCGAGGGGGATCTTGCCTACGCTGCGCTGGAGATGCACCAAGGTGCCTTGGTGTCGGGCTTGTTGCGTCCGGAGGGGGTTGGGGAAGAAAAACCCACACTGAAACTGGCGGCAAATAATCAGTGAAGAAATTCCTGAGCGAATAACTGTACTATTCAGGCCATTGATTTATTGGAGTGAGCCATGAGCGCCCTTGCCCAGACCGTAGCTGAAACCGTTGTGACTGAGATGCCTGCCCCTATCGTGTTTACCGACAGCGCGGCTGCCAAGGTGGCAGATTTGATTGCTGAAGAAGGCAACCCTGACCTGAAACTGCGTGTGTTTGTGCAAGGCGGCGGTTGCTCGGGTTTCCAGTATGGCTTCACCTTCGACGAGATCACCAACGAAGACGACACCACCATGAGCAAGAACGGTGTGTCCCTGCTGATCGATGCCATGAGCTACCAATACCTGCTGGGTGCAGAGATCGACTACAAGGAAGATCTCCAGGGTGCTCAGTTCGTGATCAAGAACCCCAATGCCACGACGACCTGCGGTTGTGGCTCATCCTTCTC
>JBJOIT010000047.1:0-21864 GCA_046046915.1 Pseudomonadota bacterium | reverse complement strand
CCCAAGCCCTGGCCGACGCCGTGGGTCAGGCCATGTGGTCGCGTGACCATGCCACCCAAGCCCTGGGCATGACCTTGGTCAGCATTGCGCCCGGCCGCGCCACCGTGCGCATGCCCATCCGTACCGACATGGCCAACGGGCACGGCATGTGCCATGGCGGCTTCATGTTCACCCTGGCCGACAGTGCCTTTGCCTACGCCTGCAACAGCTACAACCTCAACACCGTGGCCTCGGGCTGCAACATTGACTTTCTGGCCCCTGGCCGCATCGGCGATGTGCTGGAGGCCGAGGCCGTCGAGCGCTCTGCCGCCGGCCGCACGGGCGTATATGACGTCACTGTCCGCGTGGTGGGTGGCAAAACCGTGGCCCTGTTTCGGGGCAAGAGCTACCGCATCCAGGGCGAGGTGATCGCCGGACTGCAGGCCTGACGAGCGGCCTTATCGAAACCACTAAAAAAGAACCTGACCAGGAGACCTGCATGACCGTCAAACACCCCCAGCCCGGTGATCTGGACCCCATCGAAACCGCCAGCCGTGACGAAATCGCCGCGCTGCAACTGGCGCGCCTCAAAGACACCCTGAATCGGGCTTACGAGCATGTTCCGCACTACCGCAAGAAGTTTGAAGCCGCCGGCGTGCACCCCGATGACCTGAAAACCCTGGCCGACATCGCGAAGTTTCCGTTCACCACCAAAGCCGACCTGCGCGACAACTACCCCTTTGGCATGTTTGCCGTGCCGCGCGCGCAGGTGGCGCGGGTGCATGCCTCATCGGGCACCACTGGCAAGCCCACCGTGGTGGGCTACACCCTGAAAGACATCGATCACTGGGCCAACCTCGTGGCGCGGTCCATCCGCGCAGCCGGCGGCCGTGCGGGCGACATGGTGCACATCGCCTACGGCTACGGTTTGTTCACCGGCGGCCTGGGTGCTCATTACGGCGCCGAGCGCGCCGGCTGCACCGTGGTGCCCATGTCGGGCGGCCAGACAGAAAAGCAGGTCCAGCTCATCATGGACTTCAAGCCCGACATCATCATGGTCACGCCCTCTTACTCGCTGGTGATTGCCGAGGAGTTTGACCGCCAGGGCATCACCCCCGACCAGATCTCGCTCAAGGTGGGCATTTTTGGTGCCGAACCCTGGGGCGAGGGCATGCGCGCCGAGATCGAGAAAAAGCTGGGCATCGAGGCGGTGGACATTTATGGCCTGTCCGAGGTCATGGGCCCTGGCGTGGCCAGCGAGTGCGTTGAAAGCAAAGACGGCCCGGTGATCTGGGAAGACCATTTCTACCCCGAAATCGTCAACCCCGACACCGGCGAGCCGGTGGCCGATGGCGAAGAGGGCGAGCTGGTGTTCACCTCCCTCACCAAAGAGGCCATGCCGGTCATTCGGTACCGCACCCGTGACCTGACCCGGCTGCTCGCGCCCACCTCGCGCAGCTTTCGGCGCATGGGCCGCATCACCGGCCGCTCGGACGACATGCTCATCGTGCGGGGCGTGAACGTGTTTCCCACCCAGATCGAAGAGCAGATCCTGCGTGACCCGCATCTCTCGGGCAATTACCAGATTCTGCTGAGCCGCGACGGCCACCTCGACGAGGTGGAAATCCACTGCGAGTTGCAGCGCGAGTTTTCGGGTCGGCTGGACCCGGCTGCCGTGCAAGGCATAGCCAAGGCCTTGCAGCACCACATCAAGACCGTGGTGGGCATTTCCACCCGCGTCTCGGTGCTGAATTTTGAGTCGATTGCGCGCACCCAGACGGGCAAGGCCAAGCGCGTCATCGATCAACGTCCCAAAACCCTGTAAGGAGAACCGCCATGTACACGCAGTCCTTCAACGTGCCCGACGCGGGTACCCCCAAGTCGGCACCCGTGCTGGTGCCCAAGGAAGATGCCGGTCAGATGCAGCGCTTTGACGCCTGCATCGACGCCGATGGTCGCATCGAGCCGCAAGACTGGATGCCCGAGGCCTATCGCAAGACCCTGGTGCGCCAAATCAGCCAGCACGCGCATTCCGAGATCGTGGGCATGCTGCCCGAGGGCAACTGGATCAGCCGCGCGCCCAGCCTGAAGCGCAAGGCCATCCTGATTGCCAAGGTGCAAGATGAAGGCGGCCATGGCCTGTACCTCTACAGCGCGGCCGAGACCCTGGGCACCTCTAGAGACCAGATGCTGGACGCCCTGCACACCGGCAAGGCCAAGTACAGCTCCATCTTCAACTACCCCACGCTCACCTGGGCCGATGTGGGCGTGATTGGCTGGCTGGTGGACGGCGCTGCCATCATGAACCAGATCCCGCTGTGCCGCTGCTCTTATGGCCCTTACGCCCGCGCCATGGTGCGCGTGTGCAAGGAGGAAAGCTTTCACCAGCGCCAGGGCTACGAGGCCCTGCTGGTCATGATGACCGGCACAGCCGAACAAAAAGCCATGGTGCAAGACGCCGTGAACCGTTGGTGGTGGAAGTGCCTGGCCATGTTTGGCCCGCCCGATGCCGACAGCCCCAACAGCGTGCAGGGCATGCGCTGGGGCATCAAGCGCATCAGCAACGACGATCTGCGCCAGAAGTTTGTGGACGCCACCGTGCCGCAAGCCCAGGTGCTGGGCGTGACTTTGCCCGACCCCGATCTGAAGTGGAACGAGGAGCGCCAGCACCACGACTACGGCGCGATCGACTGGGATGAGTTCTGGGCCACCGTCAACGGCAACGGCCCTTGCAACAAGGAGCGCCTGTCCACCCGGGTCAAGGCCTGGAACGATGGTGCCTGGGTGCGCGAAGCCGCCCTGGCCCATGCCCAAAAACAGCAACAACGTCTACACAAGGAGGCCGCATGAGCACGCCCACATCCGCACTGAAAGAATGGCCACTCTGGGAGGTGTTCGTGCGCAGCAAGCAGGGCCTGGAGCACAAGCACTGCGGCAGTCTGCACGCCAGCGACGCCCGCCACGCGCTGGAGATGGCGCGCGATGTGTACACCCGCCGCCAGGAGGGTGTGAGCATCTGGGTGGTGCCCTCCACCAGCATCACCGCCAGCAACCCCGACGACAAGGGTGAGTTGTTTGACCCCGCTGCCGACAAGATCTACCGCCATCCGACCTTCTACGAGATTCCCGACGAAGTGGGGCACATGTAAATGAGCGCAATCGCCAACTACCTGCTGCACCTGGCCGACAACGCCTTGGTACTGGGGCAGCGCAATGCCGAGTGGTGCGGCCACGGCCCCATTCTGGAAGAAGACATTGCCATGTCCAACATCAGCCTGGACCACATCGGCCAGGCGCGCCTGCTCTACCAGACGGTGGCCGAGCTGCAGGGCGGCGACCTCACCGAAGACCGCCTGGCTTACTTTCGCGATGCCAGCGAGTTTCTTAACTACACCCTGCTGGAGCTGCCCCAGCACGGCCCGCTGGTGGGCTACGCCAAAAGCGACCTGGATTACGCCACCACCATCGTGCGCAACTTTTTGTACAGCGCCCTCATGGTGCTGGTCTGGGAAGCCCTGCAAACGTCGGGCAACGCACAGCTGGCCGCCATTGCCGCCAAATCGCTCAAGGAAACCCGCTACCACCTGCGCCATTCGCGCGACTGGCTGGTGCGCATGGGCGACGGCACAGACGAATCACGCGCCCGGGTGCAGGCGGCGCTCAGCCATCTCATGCCCTACACCCAGGAGTTCTGGAGCGCCAGCGACATGCAAACCCAGGCCCTGCAGGCCGGCGTGGGCGTGGACATGAGCGCCCTGCACGCCGAGTGGGAAGCGCTGGTCGATGATGCCTTGCAGGAGGCCGCCTTGCAGCGCCCCGCCAGCGAGGGCTACGTGACCCAGGGCAAAAACGGTCTGCACTCCGAGCACCTGGGCTACCTGCTGGCCGAGATGCAAAGCCTGGCGCGTGCGCACCCCGAAGGCCGTTGGTAAGCGCCGTTCCATGAACCCCACCGTTGCCGCAGCCTGGGCTGCCTTGGAAACCCTGGCCGACCCCGAGATTCCGGTGGTGTCGCTGCGCGAGCTGGGCATATTGCGCGAGGTGCGAGACGGCCCAGACGGCCTGGAGGTGGTGATCACCCCGACCTACAACGGTTGCCCGGCCATGGGCCAGATCGAGGACGACGTGCGCGCCACCCTGAAAGCCCAGGGCTTGGTTGCCAGGGTGGTGACCCGGCTGGCGCCGGCCTGGACCACCGATTGGATGAGCGATGCCGCCCGCGACAAGCTGCGCGCCTATGGCATTGCGCCGCCGCACACCTTGCCGGCCCTGCCCACGGGCAGCAGCGTTCTGCGCTTTCAACCACGTCGTCACGCGCTGCCTGCGGCCGTTGCCTGCCCGCAGTGTGGCTCGGTACACACGGTCGAGACCTCCCACTTTGGCTCAACTGCCTGCAAGGCGCTTTACAAGTGCCTGGACTGCAAAGAGCCCTTTGACTATTTCAAGCCGTATTAACCCTGTAACCAGGGCCGCCGGCCCGGAGACCGTTCATGTCCGCACCCCGTTTTCAAGATCTCACCGTCAAGCGCATCAACCCGGAGGCTGCTGGTTCTGTGGCCATCACTTTTGACATTCCCGCTGGCGCGCGCGATGCCTTTGCCTTCGAGCCCGGCCAGTTTTTGACGCTACGCGCCCAAGTCAATGGTCAAGACGTGCGCCGCAACTACTCCATCAGCAGCCCGCGCAGCCAGCTCCAGCGTCATGGCGAGCTGGACATCGGCATTCGTCCGGTGGAAGGCGGCGTGTTCTCCAACTGGGCCGCCACTACCCTGAAAGCGGGTGACACCCTGGCCGTGATGCCGCCCGAAGGCCGCTTCACCGTGAAAAAAGCCCGCGCCATCCACCGCGTGGGTTTTGCCGCTGGCTCGGGCATCACGCCCATTTTGTCGATTGCGGCTACCACGCTGGAAGAGCAGCCCGAGTCCAAGTTCAGCCTGGTGTACGGCAACCGTCGCATGTCCAGCGTGATGTTCAACGAGGCCTTGCAAGACCTCAAAGACCGTTACCCTGACCGCTTCACCATGATTCATGTGCTGTCCAGGCAGTCGCAAGAGGTGGACTTG
Source organism: Pseudomonadota bacterium (assembly GCA_046046915.1). Classification (GTDB taxonomy): domain Bacteria; phylum Pseudomonadota; class Gammaproteobacteria; order Burkholderiales; family Burkholderiaceae_C; genus JBEEJZ01. The sequence goes on along the minus strand of JBJOIT010000047.1, from coordinate 16,822 downwards.
CTGCAGGGTCGCATCGATGGCGACAAGGTGCGCGCCATTGTTGATGCCCTCTTGCCGGCAAAAAGCATGGATGAAGTCTTCATCTGTGGCCCCGAGGCCATGATCGACGCGACCCAGCAGGCCCTGATACAAGCGGGCGTACCCGAGAGCCGCGTTTACACCGAACGTTTTGCCTCTGGCCCGGCCCAGGCGGCCAAGGTGCAGGCCGATACCGACGCTGGCCCCAAAGCCACCGGCCACAAAACCATCGCCCTGACCGTGGTGCTGGACGGCAAACAACACGAGCTGGCCCTGAGCCCAGACGAGCATGTGCTGGACGCCGCCCTCAACGCCGGGCTGGACTTGCCTTACTCCTGCAAGGCCGGTGTGTGCTGCACCTGCCGCGCCAAGGTGCTCATGGGCAAGGTCATCATGGACAAAAACTTCACCCTGGAAGCCAGCGAAATGGATCAAGGCTTTGTGCTGAGCTGCCAGGCCCGCGCCACCACGCCAAACCTCACCGTGAGCTTTGACGAGCGTTAAGCTCGCGCGCATGTTTCCTCATCTGCAACAGCGCCTGAACGATTTCCGGCAGCAAAGCCGCGTACAGGCCGGCTCGCTCATCACGTCTGTGTTTGGCGATGCCGTGCTGCCGCGCGGTGGCAGCCTGTGGCTGGGCAGCCTGATCGGCTTGCTCGAACCCCTGGGCTTGAACGAGCGCCTGGTGCGTACCTCGGTGTTTCGGCTGGCCAAAGAGGGCTGGTTGCAGGCCCAGGCGCAGGGCCGGCGCACCGACTACCAGCTCACCCCCACCGGCCAGCGCCGCTTTGAGGAAGCCTCCCGTCAGATCTACGCCGCCGAGTCACCCCTGTGGGACCGCCGCTGGCGCCTCATCATGGTGGTGGGCGAGCTGCCGGCGCGTCGGCGCGAGCAGTTGCGCCGCGCCCTGTTTTGGCAGGGTTTTGGCGATCTGGCCACCGGCTGCTTTGTGCACCCCGGCGCCGACCTGAACGCAGCATTTGATGCCTTGCTGACCGACGGCATGGGCGATTTGGTGCCAAATCTCATCTCTTTGGTGGCCGCCAACCCGCGTGTGGGAGATTCCGCTACCGACGACGACATCGTGCGCCGCGCCTGGAACCTCGACCGCCTGGCGGCCGACTACACCGCCTTCGTCCAGCAGTACCAGCCCATGCTGGATGAGCTGCGCAGCACGTCCATTGAGCATATGCAAGGTGTTGAGGCCTTTCTGGCCCGCACCCTGCTCATCCACGACTACCGCCGCCTCTTGCTGCGTGACCCCGAGCTGCCCGAGGTGTTGCTCCCCACCGCCTGGCCCGGCCACGCCGCCCGCGCCCTGTGCCAAGAAATCTACCGCCGCCTGCTCAGTGACTCCGAGCAATTCCTCGACCAAGCCCTGCAACTGGCCAACGGCACCGTCCCCCCCGCATCCGCGCTGCTGCACCAGCGGTTTCAGGGGCGGGATGTGTTGGCGGGGGTGGCGTAACAGCTCTCCCTCTTGCCTGCACTGGATCGCAGCGCGCTAGGAGCCCCACCTTTGCCTACCGTGCGCAGCATCATGAAACAAGCTGGCCTGTGAGGGCCTTTTAAGGAGCAACCATGCTGTACCCCGTATATGTGCATGTGGGCAATGACAAAGAGGCCCACGGCGTTGTGTTTCCCGACTTTGCGGGCTGCTTTTCAGCGGCTGATGACTGGGCGGCCCTTCCTGCCGCTATCCAAGAAGCGGTAGAGGCTCATTTCCAGGGCGAGCCGGATGCCGTTCCGCCCCCAACCGCCTTGGAGCAACTGGCCAACCATCCTGACTACCAAGGCGGTGTATGGATGCTGGCCGACATTGACCTGAGCAGAATTGACACTAGGCCCGTGCGCTTGAACATCAGCCTTCCGGCAAACTTGGTGCAACAGATTGACGACTACGCCAGCAGCCACCATTTGACCCGCTCGGGCTTTCTGGCCAAGGCCGCTGAGCAGGCCATGGCCTAAACGGGGTCAGATCCCGATTTCTCCGGCCTCAGTTCAAGGATATTTCTGGCGCGAATGCAATATCCGCAGAGCGCCAATCATGTCCTTACCAACCTCATACAGCACGAGGTCGTTCGGGTGCACCACGAGTTCGCGTGTGCCCGCTGCGCCGCCCGGTCGGTTCAGGTAGCGCATGAGTCGCATTGGCGGCCTTTTCAGCCAACCGAACCGTTTGCGCGGGCGTTACGGCGCTTTGCGAGCAAGGTCTGAACTGTGGCCATGGCCACATCGTGTGACAGGCGCGACCAGCATCGTGCGTGTAGCGCCCAGCTCGGCCTGCGCTAGCAGTGGCGCGGGCAATGCGCCTATAGCAGGGACCTCTAGGCAGAAGTTCACGACGGCTCAGCGGATTGGATCAACATCGGCAGCATCTTGCGAACATCACCATGCAGGGATGTCAAGGTGCTTTCAAACGGAAGGTGTGGCATTTCGTCGACAACGAGTTTCGCTACAGACCGTGCCTGTTCCAGATCACGAGGTTTCTTAAGGGGTTCACGCTCAAGTAAACCGGAAAGCCAGGCCTTGTGCAAAGCAAAAGCTCGGGGGTCTGGCACACGCATAGGCACCGGCCATTCATCCTCATCAATGGCGACCACATCCAATTTTGGGGAGTTCAACAGCCACTGCAGGCCAGGCACCTCGGTTGCGACAAGATCTGCCTCGGAAAACGTGATTCTTTCAGAGTCATGCATTCCACGAGGAGCAATCACCAAGTCAATCATGAACTGGCCGGCATTGGCGGCGCACCCTCGTTTCCGGCAAAAAGTCCGCTATCTACCATCTGCCGGAAACAGTTGCACCCCGCATTAAAGTTGGCAAAGCATTGAGGTGCACCATAGAAAAACAATTTAAATTCAATGGCTTAGATCACTTTTAACCTTGGCATGATGTACGCATCTGTGTATCGCCGGGGGGAGGCGCCCAGTGACCGTCGCCAAATGACTGTGCCTGGCTTGCGCATCGAGGATCGTCCAATATGGATTATTCGAGCGTCCAAAATGGAATCAAGTGCCGTCCAAAGTGGATTGAGCGACCTGTTTTGGTGATCGTTTTATCACCATAGGATAATTTTCCGCATCGCCGCCGCCTCCATCTTGGCGGCGCTTTCCTTTTGAGCAGCACTATGAACAACACCAAGTGGTGGCAGTCCGCCGTTTTTTATCAAATCTACCCACGCAGCTTTGCCGATGGCAATGGCGACGGGGTGGGCGACTTTCGGGGCATGACGCAGGGGCTGGACCATCTGCGCGACCTGGGCATTGATGCCATCTGGCTGTCGCCGCACTTTCCCTCGCCCTTTGTGGACTGCGGTTACGACGTGTCTGACTTCCAGGGCGTGGGCCCCGAGTACGGCACCATGGAAGACTTCAAGACCTTCCTGCAAGAGGCCCATGCGCGCAACATCCGCGTGCTGCTGGACCTGGTGCTCAACCATTCGTCTGACCAGCACGCCTGGTTTACCGAGTCTCGCGCCAGCCGCACCAACCCCAAGCGCGACTGGTATGTGTGGCGCGATGGCGTCGACGGCGGCCCGCCCAACAACTGGATTTCGATCTTTGGCGGCTCGGCCTGGACGCTGGACCCTGCCACCGGGCAGTACTACTACCACGCCTTCCTCAAAGACCAGCCCGATCTCAACTGGCGCAACCCCGAGCTGAAGCAGGCCATGTGGAACGCCGTGCGCTTTTGGCTGGACATGGGTGTGGATGGCTTCAGGCTGGACGCCATAGGCACCTGTTTTGAAGACCCAGACCTGCGGCCCACAGTGGCGCTGGAGCCTGGCGAAGGCAATGCGCCGTTCACCAGCCACGAGCGTTTTCAGGAGGTCATGCAACACCAGATGCAGCAGCCCGGCGTGCACGAGCTGATGAAAGAGCTGCGCAGCCTGATCGATGAATACCCCGGCGACCGCGTGCTGATCGGCGAAGACGAGGACGTGCGCTACCACGGCGCGGGCGACGATGAGCTGCACCTGGTCTTTAACTTCGGTTTGATGCGCACCACCCGCCTGTCGCCGGCCCACATCCGCAGTAACCAGACCGAGCGCCTGGCCGCCCTGGGCGGTAACTGGCCCTGCAACACCCTGGGCCACCACGACGGGCGCCGGCTGTGGTCGCGTTACGGCGATGGCGTGCACGATGCCGAGCTAGCCCGCTTGCACCTGGCGCTGCTGGCCACGATGCGCGGCACCCCTTTTATTTACAACGGTGACGAGATCGGCCAGACCGATCTGGTGCTGGAGCGCTTGGATCAGTTCCGTGACACCGCCGCCACGGCCGCCTACCGTCGCATGACCACGGTGGGGGGCATGTCGCCCGACGAGGCGCTGGCCAAGATCCGTACCGAGAGCCGCGACCGCTGCCGTGCCCCCGTGCAGTGGCGCAACGCCCCCAACGGCGGCTTTTGCCCAGAAGGCGTGGCGCCCTGGCTGCCCGTGAACAACGACTGCGCCACCGGCGTGAACGTGCAAGATCAGGCGGCTGACCCGGCCTCCCTGCTCAACTTCTGCCGCCGCGTGCTGGCACTGCGCCGCGCCAACCCGGCTCTGAGTGTGGGCGATTACACGGCGCTGGATGAGCAGAACGAAGAGGTCTTGTGCTTTACCCGGCATGACCCGGCCAGTGGCCAGACTTGCCTGGTGGCGCTCAACTTCTCCAGCCATGCGCAGTTGGCAGACACGGGCTTGGCTGGCAAAGTGGCGCGGACTTTGTTTTCGAGTTCGGCGGACCGCGCCGACGCGGGGCCAGCCGAGCGCCTGCACCTGGCACCCCATGAGGTGCTGGTCGCCGAGCTGGGCTGATCCGGCGCCTGGCTCGCCTTCTACCGCTCAGACCGGGGGCGTTGCCCTTAACCAGTTGCAGACGGCACTTTGAAGTGCTGACAAGGGGGCTTGGGCGTCAAGGCACAAAACGCCTGCCTCACCCACGGGAGACTCCAGCGTAGCGAACTGGCTTGCCACCAGGCTGGCCGAGAAAAAATGTGCCTGCCCACGGCCCGACACCCGAGCCTGCGCGGCGTCTTGCGCAATCTCCAAAAAAACAAAGCGCAAGCCGGGTGATGCTTGCCGCAGGCGCTCACGGTAACTTCGTTTGAGGGCAGAGCAGGTGACCACCAGGCCATCCGGGTCTTGGCGCAGCAAGTTGCCCAGCGTTTTAAGCCATCCCTCGCGGTCCTCATCGGTGAGGGCCACGCCGGCCTGCATTTTGTGGCGGCTGCTGGTGCTGTGATGCTCGTCGCCTTCCACAAAGGTCAGACCGCATGCATGAGCCACTGCCTGGCCCAGACTGGACTTGCCGCAGCCGGCCACGCCCATGATGACGATCGAAGTCATAGGTTTTGATGTTTCCTGGTCCCATGAAAAAAGCCGCCCTAGTGGGGCGGCTTTGGTGAGGATGAGTTGCTTAGACCAGCTTCAAAATAAACAGCACCATGCTGGGCATAAACACAATGGCCGTGATGCGCAGCAGGTCAGAGGCCAGGAAGGGCATAACGTACTTGAAGGTTTCCTTCATGGGCACGTCTTTGGCCATGCTGTTGATGATGAACACGTTCATACCCACGGGCGGGGTGATCAGCCCAATTTCCACCACCATCAGCACAATGATGCCGAACCAGATCGCCTTGGATTCTGTGTCTAGGCCCCACAGGTCGATACCCATGATGATGGGGAAGAAGATCGGAATGGTCAGCAAAATCATCGAGAGGCTGTCCATGATGCAGCCCAGCACCAAGTAGATGAAGATGATCACGAACACGATCAGGATGGGCGAGAGCTGCAAGCCGATGACCCACTTGGCCAGTTCGACGTTCAGCTGCGTCAGCACCAAAAACACGTTGAGCACGTCAGCGCCCAGCAAAATCACAAAGATCATGCCGGTAGCTGCTGCGGTGCCGTACATGCATTCCAGAAAACCCTTGCCACGCAAGCCGCCGGTTTTCCAAGCGACCAAGGCCGTGGCCACGGTACCTATCGAGGCCGCCTCGGTCGGGGTGAAAAAGCCGCCATAAATGCCGCCGATCACCACGGCAAAGATCAAAAGCACAGGCCAGGTGTTGAGCAGCGCTTGCAGGCGCTCGGCCCAGCTGTGACGCGGACCCGCAGGCGCATCCTGCGGACTGACCCGTGCCACGATAGCAATCACCACCATGTAGCCGATGGCGGCAATGATGCCCGGCACGAACGCAGCCATGAACAACTTGGCAATGTTTTGCTCGGTCAGGATGGCGTAAATCACCAGCGGAACCGATGGCGGGATCAAGATGCCCAGTGTGCCGCCAGCCGCAATGGCCGCGGTTGCAAAGCGCCCAGAGTAGTTGTGTGCGCGCATTTCGGGCAGTGCAACCTGACCCATGGTGGCCGCAGTGGCCAGTGAGGAACCACAAATGGCGCCGAAACCCGCACAAGCCGTGACACCAGCCATGGCCATGCCGCCACGCCAGTGGCCGATAAAGGCGTTACCGGCCTGAAACAGCGCTTTGGAAAGTCCGCCGTGGGTGGCAAATTGACCCATGAGCAGAAACAGCGGCACCACCGACAGGTCGTACACAGAAAAACGGGCATAAGCAGCCGTTTTGAAATAGTTCAGCAGGGGGTCGACCCCCGCCACCATGGCATAGCCGACAGATCCGGCAAACAGCATGGCCACACCGATGTGCACCCGCAAGGCCAGCAGCACCAGCATCACCCCGAACATCAGGGCACCCCATTCGATACCAGTCATTTTTGGAACTTTCTCAGGTTAGCGACAGCGGCATACAGTGCCGTGAGGGACAACAGGGCGAACGAAGGCACCATGGCTGAGTAGCTCCACCAGGTAGGAATACCCAGCAGCATGGAAGCATCTTCTGCTGAACGCAGGTCGAACAAACCGACCAGCAGTCGCCAGGCGATGACCGCTGAAAAAATGGCCAGAAAGAGGTTGGCTAGCGTATCCAGACCTGCGTTGGTCTTTTCGGACGTGTGGGCCGTAAAAAAGTCGACGATCACGTTGGCTTTGACCCAGTGGGTATACGGCAGAGCCAAGGCCACTGCGACGGCACACATCATCTGCACCAGCTCGTAGTCACCCAGCAAGGGCGATTCAAAAAAGGTGCGACCCACGATGCTGCGTATCGACATCAAGGCCATCAAGGTCAGAATCACGCCCGAAATCACTGCGAGAACCTTGCATGCCTTGTCCAGAAACAAGGCGTAGCCCTCGTGGCGCTCGGTGGATTCCGTCAAAAGAACTTCTGCCACTGCTCACTCCTAAAAAAAACGGCACACCTTGGTGCACCGGTTTGTGTCGAAGACCCCGCCGGTCCAACCGGCGAGGCCTTGACCTTACTTACTTCGTGTATTGCTTGATCATGGCAGAGGCGGTGTCCAGCAACTCCTTGCCGTTGGCGCCCTTGTCGGTCATTTCTTTTACCCAGGCGTCGTCCAGTGCATCAGTGGCTTTCTTCCATTTTTCCAGCTCAGGCTTGGGGATGATGCTGATGGTCTGATTCTTGGTTTCCGAGAAGATTTTCTTGCCAGTCGTGTCGTACCCAGCCTGGGTAGCGCCCATGAAGGCAGACAGTTCACGGCCAGAGTTCTTGTCGATGACCGCTTTCAGGTCGGCCGGCAGAGAGTCGTACTTGGCCTTGTTCATGGGCACCACAAACACGGTGGTGTACAGCGCGTTGTAGCTGCGGTCGGTTTCGGCGGTGTAGTTGGTGAGCTCATGCACCTTCAGACCGGGAGCCACTTCGTAGGGGATCACTGCACCGTCGATCACACCCTTGGACAAAGCCTCAGGCACGCTGGGCACTGGCATGGCGACGGGCGTGGCACCCATCATGGCCAGCATCTTGTTGGTCTGACGTGTGGGGGCGCGCACCTTCAAGCCCTTCAGGTCACCCATGGTCGTCACGGCCTTGGCCTTGGTGTAGATGTTGCCTGGGCCGTGCACATGGACAGCCAGCAGCTTCACTTCCTTGAACTCTTCCTGCATGAACTTCTGGGAAAAGTCCCAGGTCGCGCGGCTGGTGGCGTCGGCGTTGGTCATCATGAAAGGCAGCTCAAACGCCTCGAGCTTGGCCAGCTTGGCGGTGTAGGCGGACAGGGTCCATGCCACGTCGACGACGCCGTCCTTGACCTGATCAAACAACTGAGGAGGCGTGCCGCCCAGCTGCATGGCCGGGAAGATTTGGCATTGCAGGCGATCTTTAGAGTCCTTGGCAATGTTTTTGCACCAATCGCCCAGCATAGTGGTGTGCTGAATGGACTGTGGGCCTAAGAAATGGTGCACCTTGAGGGTGACGGTCTGTGCCTGGGCAACGAAGGCAGAGCAGGCCAGGCCAGCGGCCAGGACGGTGAGTTTGAGGGCGCTTTTCATTAAATGTCTCCAAAGTAAGTCTGACTAACACTTGAACATGAACTATCTTACAAGTTCAACCTAAAAAGACGATAGGGGTTTACCCTGAATTCGTCAGCATACAAATTGTTGTAGGAATTATGCTGCATGTTCCTGGCGGGCAGCCAAAACGCTGCCGCGGCACTCGCCAAAACCGATACGCGCGGCACCGGCATGTTCGCACCAGCCGCGAATCAACACCTCGTCGCCGTCTTGCAAAAAAGTGCGTTGTTCGCCGTTGGGCAGCTGTACCGGCAGCTTGCCGCCCTGCGTGAGCTCCAGCAGCGCACCAGCTTCTGCTGGCGTGGGGCCCGACAAGGTGCCCGTGCCCAGCAGGTCGCCCGCCTGCAAATTGCAGCCGTTCACGGTGTGATGGGTCACCATTTGTGCCAGGGTCCAGTAGGCGTGCTGGTAAGTGGTGTGGCACACCCAGTGCGGATCGGCGCCTAGCGCCTGCATGGCGGCCGTGCGCAGCCCGATCTGCAGCTGGATGTCCAGCGCGCCGGCCTGCTGGTTGCGCTCGCTGCGCAGGTAGGGCAGGTCTTGCTGCACTTCGCCGTCGGGACGGCGCATCGCAGCGCGGTAGGGCGCCAGCGCTTCCAGGGTGACCACCCAGGGTGAAATCGTGGTGGCAAAGTTTTTTGACAAAAACGGCCCCAAAGGCTGGTATTCCCAGGCCTGGATGTCACGGGCCGACCAGTCGTTGAGCAGGCACATGCCAAAAACGTGGTTTTCTGCTTCGTCCAGGGCTACCGGCTGGCCCAGGTCGTTGCTCTGACCGATGAACGCGCCCAGCTCCAGCTCCCAGTCCAGCCGCTTGCTGGCCGAAAACACCGGCTCGGTAGCCCCGGCTGGCAGAACCTGGCCGCTGGGCCGGGGAAAGCTCTGGCCTGAAACACCGATGCTGGAGGCCCGGCCGTGATACCCGATGGGCACCCAGCGGTAGTTGGGCAGCAGTGGGTTGTCGGGCCTGAACAGCTTGCCCACATTGGTGGCGTGGTAGATGGACGTGTAGAAGTCGGTGTAGTCGCCAATGCGGGCGGGCAGTGCAAATGTCACCTGCGCTTGCGGGATCAAGACCTGTTGGACAGCCGCCTGTGTGGCGGGTGTTGCGTTGCTTAGCAGCAGGTCGAACAGGCCATGCCGTAGTGCCTGCCAGGCCGCGCCGCCCAAGGCCATCAATTCGTTGAGTTGCGGATGGGCGCCGGCCTCAGCGGCTGTCTGCGCTAAGCCGCTGAGCAGGCCGGTTTGTGCCAGGGCGGCAAGGTCCAGCACCTGGTCGCCAATGGCCACGCCTACGCGCAACGGCTCACTGCTGTTGTGGCGCCGGAACACCGCATAGGGCAGGTTCTGAATGGGAAAGTCTGTGCCCGCCTGCTGGGCAGAGGCAACCCAGCTCTGGGCGGCCGGGTCATGCGTGTGATTGAGGGTGTTCATGGATGAGCTAATCAAGAGGCCATGCTGCCGTCGTGCATCCAGGCGGCATGTTTGGGGGCGCGCTTGGTCTGGCTCCATTCGTTGAGCATGTCCCATTTCACGCTGTCGAGCTTGGCCGCCATCTCTGGCGTGCCGCAGTCATAAGCCAGCTCCAGGCGGTGTCCATTGGGGTCAAAGAAGTAGATGGACTTGAAGATGGTGTGATCGATGGGGCCGATCACATCGATACCGGCGGCCACCAAGCGGTCTTTGGCGGCGACCAGGGTGGCATGCGAGTCCACCTTGAGCGCCAGATGCTGCACCCAGGCTGGGGTGGCTTGGTCGCGGTCCATGGGCGGCTGGGTGGGCAGCTCAAAAAACGCCAGCACGTTGCCGTTGCCAGCATCCAGAAACACATGCATGTACGGGTCGGGCGCTTTGGTGGAGGGCACTTCGTTCTCGGCGATGGCCAGCACAAACTTCATGCCAAGGTGCTTTTCGTACCACTCGACGGTTTGCTTGGCGTCCTTGCAGCGGTAGGCAACGTGGTGAATTTTCTGAATCAACATGGGGGCTCCTTCAGTCGGCAAGGGTTGGGTCACAGATCGCGCAAGGCTGCGTCGATGTGGCTGGTAAAGGTGGCAGGGTCAGCCAGGGCGTTGGCATTGAGCAGCGCCAGCTTCACCAAAAAAAGCGCGGTCTTGTCCGGGCCGGCCTGGTCGATAGCGGTGGCCAGTGCGTCGTAGACCTGTTCCAGGCCGGGGATGGTCAATGTTTGGTGCTGCATGGTGTGTCCTTATTGGGGCAGTGCGGCATTCAGGGCCGCTTGCAGGCGGGTGGCGTCCAGCGTCAACCAGCGGGCGCAGACATGCTGGTCGGGGCGCAGAAGGTAGGCCGCGCCACTGGCCTGCACGCCATAGCGCTGGCGGAAGTGGCCGTTTTCGTCGCTCAGTGTCAGGTCGGCACCTTGCACCGGTTGCTTGGCGCCAACGGCCAGTACCCGCAAAGGCAGGCCACGCGCCCGGGCGCCGTTCACCACGTCAAGTAGCGCGGTGGGGACGGCTGCTGCCTCGGTGAAATAGAGCAGATCAAAGCCGCCGCCCAGGTGGTCCAGCAAAAAGTCGTCGGCAGACAGGCGGATGTTTTGAGGTGGCGCACCGTGGGCCGGGCCAGCGGTAAACAAGGCGTTGTCGTCGCCCGGGCTGTTGAGCACCGAGTGGGTGTACTCGTGCGGCCTGGAGGTGCGCCAGTGGTACAGCGGGCGCACAAAGGCCTGGCTGAGCGACAGCGACAGCACTGCATCGCGCAACAGCCGAAAGCCGGTGCTGGGCGGCGCCATGAAGCGGGTGCTTTTGCCGGCCTCGGTGATGATTTCACGCGCTGCGCCCACACGCTCGGCGCTGTGGTTGGCCAGCAGGGCTTTGCCCGCCAAGCCCTTGACCACAAAAGCCAGGTGCCAGCCCAGCGACTGCGCATCCTGAAAGGCGGTGTTGGCGCCGCGCACCCCAAAGATGGGCAACAGGTGGGCCGCGTCGCCCGTGAAGATGACGCTGCCGTGCACAAAGTCGGGCAAGGTCAGGGTGCGTGCCGAGTACACCGAGCTCCAGTCCATCTCCCATGGGGTGCCGGCGTGGCCAATCATGGCCAGCTGGGCGTCGATGCGGGCTTTGAGTGATTCGGGGCGCAGGGCGTCTTCGGGCGTTTCGCCCGGCGGCAGCTGGTAGTCCACCCGCCAGATGCCGTGAGGTTCGCGGTGCATCAGGATGGTGTTGCCGGGGTTCCAGTCGGGGTCAAAAAAAGCCAGACGCTCAGTGGGCAGGGGCAAGTCGATCTTGATGTCGGCGATGACGAAGAAGCCTTCGTAAGAGGCGCCCTCCATCTGCAGGTTCATGGCGCTGCGGATGCCTGAGCGGCCCCCATCGGCGGCCACCACCCAGTCGCTCTCGAGTGCATAAGGACCTTCGGGCGTATCGACTTCAAGCACGGCGTGACCGTCTTTTTGATCGACCTTGTTCACCTTGTTACCCCAGCGGAAATCAATCAGCGGGTGCGCTTTGCAGGCGTCGTGCAGGTATTCCTCCATGAACTGCTGCTGCACGTTGATGATGGGGAAAAAGCGGTCATCGGCATCGTGCGGCGCTTCCATGCGGAAAACGCGTTGGCCCCGGTAAAACGAGTTGCCAAAGCGCCAGGGCAGACCGCCTTCGGTCATGCGTTCGGCCACGCCGACCTGCTGCAGGATTTCCATGGAACGGCGGGTGAAGCAGATGGCTCGACTGCCTTGGGATAACTGCAGCTCGGCGCTGAGCACCACGCTGGGCACGCCGTGGCGAGCAAGCTCAAGCGCGGTCACCATGCCGGCCGGGCCCGAGCCCACGATCACAACTTTTTGGCGGTCTTGCCTTGGGTGTGCCGAAGGCAGCCAGGGCTGGAAGACCTGGTACTTGTAATAAATCGAAGGCCGGGCGTCGGTGGTGGGCTGGTGCATGGCGGGGTCTCAGGCGGGTTGGTTGTGGGAGATGAGGCGGTCAAGCAGGGTGCTCAGTTGCGCCTGTTCGTCTGCCGTCAGACAGCCCAGAATGGCCTGATTGCGTTGTTCCACCAGCACCATGGCGGTGCGCCAGAGCGCGCTGCCCGATGGGGTGAGGGACAGCACCACGCCGCGCCCGTCGCCAGGATGGTCGTCCTTGCGCACCAGGCCCCGATCGACCAGTGCCTGTGCGGCGCGGCTGGCTTGGCCTTTGGTGAGGTTGGAAAAGCGGGCCAGGTCGTTGACCGACAGGGGCTCGAAGGTGCCCACGGTGGTCAGGCAGCGCCCGTCGCTCATGGACAGGCCCGTTGCCTCCGGGTAGCTACGCAGGCTTTCCTGATCGGTCAGCTTGCTGAGAAAGTGCAGCCGGTAGGTGAACGAGCGGTCCAGCTGAAACGCCGGGGCTTTGGGAGAGCGGGCCATGGTGCGGAGCTACAGGGGTCGGTTTGGGCAGACGAAATGAAGTACCGCTATGGTAATCAAAATAGTTGCGCGCGCAACTAAGTACTTACCCTAATGGTTGCGCGCGCAACGATATGCTGCTCTTTTGCCCGGGTCTCAGGCCCGGGCGTGTACCGGGGCCACCGGGCTAATGGCTTGTTGGTCGGTGCCTTGCGGTGCCGTCTGAGTGCCTCGGGCCAGCTGCAGCGCGCTGCGTAGCACGGCGAGGTCGCCTATGTGATTGGCCAGCAACAAGACCAGGCGGGCGTTCAGTGCGTGGCTGTCGTCATTGCTCAAGCCTTGGTGAGCGACGATCAGGGCCTCGTAAAAGTCGTCGTAGGGCAGCGTATGGGCTTGGGTGTTCAGCATGGTCGGTCCTATAGGGTCAGGCGGCGGTGCCGGCCGTCGTTTGAGCAGACTGCGCCGTCGCGGTAGCGATGGCCAGAGCGGCCTGCACGGCGGCCTGGGTGGGCTGGCGCCAGCGCGCGCACACATGCTGGTCGGGGCGGATCAGGTAGGCCGTGCCAGGTGTGGCGTCCAGGCGTTGGGCCAGGAGGCTCTGATGGTCGATGAGATCGGTGCCCACGGTGATGGCTTGAACATGCGCGAGCTGTGCGGCCCAGGCGGGGGCGGCGCCAAACACCAGCAGGGTGAAGTCTGAACCCAGCTCGCGCAGCAGCCAGCTGGGGGTGCCGTCGGCGCGCTGTACCGGCGCATCGGTCAGCACGGCGCCGGGCACCTGTTTGCCCACAAACACGTCGGTGTCGCCGGTGTTGAGCGGGGACGTGTGCAGCGTGGCAGGCACCGACAAACGTCCGCTGTTGACGATGCGCCGGGCAAAGGGGTGCTCACGCGCCAGGTCAAGCGCGGCGTCGCGGAAGAGGCGGCTGATGTCGCTCTTGGGGGTGATGAAGTCGGTGGCTCGCGTGGAGTTGAGGATGTTCTCGTCTGCGGCGTACTCGCGCTCGGGGCCGTAGCTGGCCAGCAGCTCGGCGCCGGCACGGCCCTTGAGCACCCAGTCGAGCTTCCAGGCCAGGTTGTCTGCGTCCTGCACGCCACTGTTGGCGCCGCGTGCGCCAAAGGGCGAAACGCCGTGGGCGCAATCGCCTGCAAATAGCACCCGCCCATGAACGAACTGATCCATGCGTAGGCAGGCAAAGGTGTAGACGCTGGCCCATTCGAGCTCGAAGTCGGCATCGTGGCCCAGCAGGGCCTTGACCCGCGGAAGGATGTTTTCTGGCCGTTTTTCGACTTCCGGGTCCGCATCCCAGCCCAGCTGGAAGTCGATGCGCCAGACGTTGTCGGGTTGCATGTGCAGAAGCACGCTCTGGTTGCGGTGAAAAGGCGGGTCGAACCAGAACCAGCGCTCGGCCGGAAAGTCGGCCTTCATCTTCACATCGGCGATCAAGAAGCGGTCCTGAAAGATGCGGCCTTTGCTTTCGAGCCCCATCAGCTGGCGCATGGTGGAGCGAGAGCCATCGCAGGCCACCAGCCAGTCGGCGTCGATCTGGTAACTGCCTTCGGGCGTGTCTATGGTGACCAGCGTGCCATCGTCGCGTGTGGCGATGTCGCTGACTTTGTTGTCCCAGCGCAGTTCGATGTTGGGCAGTTGCAGGGCGCGTTCGACCAGGTAGGCCTCGGCGTAATACTGCTGCAGGTTGATGAAGGCGGGGCGCTCGTGGCCGTCTTCGGGCAGCAAATCAAACTGATAGACCTGCTGATCTTTGAAAAATACCTTACCCACGTTCCACGACACGCCCTTGTCCACCATGCGCTGACCCACGCCGAGCCTGTCCCACACCTCCAACGTGCGTTTGGCAAAGCAGATGGCGCGCGAGCCCACGGACAGGTGGTGGTCGTTGTCGAGCACTACGACCTGCTGGCCGCGCTGGGCCAGGTCGATGGCCAAGCTCAGGCCCACCGGGCCCGCGCCTACCACCACCACCGGATGCTGTGCAGGCGTGGCGGCATCTTGATCTGCGCTGCGCTGGTAGTGGAAGCGGATGGCTTGCACCTCGGCACCGGTGCCGTCAAAAGCGTAGGTCGTGTTCATGGCGCGCGTCCTGAAGGGCTTAGCCTTCCAGGGCCTTCCACATGTCCACATCGCGCTCGGCGGTCCAGATGCGCGGGTCGGGGAATTGCGTGGCCTCGTCGTAAGCACGGGTCACGTCAAAAGGCATGCAGTGGTTGAAGATGACCCAGTTGCCATACTTGGGCTGCATCGCGGCAAAGGTGCGCTCGTATACCTTGCGCAAGTCTTCGCCTTTTTCGGAGCCTGCTTGCACGTTGCTGTAAAGGTCGCTGATGAAGGCGCGGGTGCCTGCCAGGCCGGCTTGCACTTGCTCGGGGGTCTGCAGGGCGGCACCCCGGCCGGGTACCAGTTTTTCGGGCTTCAGCGCGGCGATGTTGTCCAGGGTCTGAGGCCAGTCCTTGAAGTAGGCGTCGCCGGCGTAGGGGGTGGCGTCAAACTCCACCAGGTCGCCACTGAAGAGAATTTTTTCCTGGGGCAGCCAAGCCACGGTGTCACCCTTGGTGTGGCCGCGGCCCAGTTGCAGGATCTGAACTTCGAGCTTGCCCAGCCAGATCGTCATCTTGCCGGTAAAGGTGAGTGTGGGCCAGGTCAGGCCCGGGGGTACGGACTCCACATTCTGGAACAGGCGGGGAAAGCGGCCAATCTCGCTGGCCTTGTCGAACTCGCCACGCTCGTTGATCAGGTCCAGCGTGTCCTGGCTGGCAATGATGTGCTCAGGCTGGTAGGCGCTGGCACCCAGCACGCGCACCGCGTGGTAGTGGCTGAGCAGCACGTACTTGATGGGCTTGTCGGTCACCTCGCGGATACGGCGGATCACATCGGCCGCCATCACCGGGGTGGCCTGGGTGTCGATCACCATCACTGCGTCGTCGCCAATGATGATGCCGGTGTTGGGGTCGCCTTCTGCGGTGTAGGCGTAGGCGTGCTCAGACAGCTTGTCAAAGCTGACCTTCTTCACTTCCAGGTCGGCTGCCGATGCAAAGGTTTTGGTGCTCATGGCGGTTCCTTGTGTCGTTTGCTGGTAATTCGTTAATGTCAAATGCGTTTGACATCGATCAATTGAATGGTAGGTGAAGTTTCAGCTATGTCAAATGCATTTGCATAGGTAAAAACCCTAATTCGGGCTTGGCTAGGCCCTACAGGCGCCACAATGCCGCGATGACAAAGCAAAGCAATACCGACACTGACCGCCCTGCCGAAGAAGATGCAGGCCGTGCCTCTCGCGGCATTCAAAGTGTGGAGGTGGGCGGCCAGCTGCTCAAGGCACTGGCACGCACCGGCCGGCGCATGGCCCTGAAAGACCTCGCACGCGAGGCGGACATGAGCCCGGCCAAGGCCCACCCCTATCTGGTGAGCTTTGGCAAGCTCGGCCTGGTCGAGCAAGACCCGGTCAGCGGCCACTACGGCCTGGGTCAGCTGGCGGTGCAGCTCGGTCTGATCAGCCTGCAGCAGGTGGACCCGGTGCGCCTGGCGATTGCCGAGTTGCCGGCGCTGGCGCAGCGCGTGGGTTGCACCGCCTCCATTGCGGTGTGGGGCGCTGCGGGGCCTGTGATCGTGCGGGTGGAAGAGGGGCCGTACGCCGTCAATGTGGTGATGCGCCACGGCATGCCGGCCTCGCTGCGCCGCACAGGCACCGGCAAGGTATTTGCCGCGTTCATGGACCGAACCCAGATTGCCCCAGCCCTGGCGGCCGAAGGCTTGCCCGAGGCGATGGACGACCCCGTGTTTGCCGCAGAACTGGCCGACATCCGCCGCCTCGGTTTGAGCCGGGTGCAAGACGAACTCTTGCCTGGCATCAGCGCCATGGCGGTGCCGGTCTTTGATGGCTTTGGACGGCTGGCACTGGCCATCGCCGTGATCGGCCCGAGCGTCAGGCTTGATATGCAGCCACAAGGCGATCAAGCCCAGACTCTGATCAGCCTGGGGGCAGCGCTTTCCCAACGGCTAGGGGCCCGCCCGATCGCCGTCGAGGCCACCTCAGCAGCATCCTGACCCGTACTT